>JAJFHU010000052.1 GCA_021775455.1 Hyphomicrobiales bacterium
GGGGAAAGATGGTGGATTGTCTGGCCTTGCCGACCCTCGGGGCTTTTCTCTGTCCCGCTTGAGGCTTCGCCTCTCGTCGCCTCTTGGTTGCCCGTTCGCGGGCTGGCGAATTTGTTAGTCACAAATTCTTGCCCTGCCACGGAGGGATATCTCTCCTCCGTCATCCTCGCCCTTGTGGCTGGGATCCATTCCCGTAAGTTTTCCTCATATCGGGACGGTTATGGTGTGGAGACCAAAGCGGTATGGATTCCTGTGATCGAAGCCGGAAAAGCAATCGATTGAGTATCGATTGCCCGGCGTAGCCACAGAATGACGGGGTGTGTTTGGCACCTTCTTCTCCCCCGTCATCCTCGGTCACCGAGCCGAGGATCCATGCCACGAGCAATTGAGCCGTGGATACTCGCCTCAAGGGCGAGTATGACGAGGTGCTTGTTGCTCTGTATTTCGAAAACCCACACGAACCCACTCCCACAAAAAACTACGGCTGTCGGGATGAAACCCAACAGCCGGGGGTGAGAAGCGGTGACCGAAGGGCACAAAATGGCGAAGCCAATTTGAGCGTCCGAACGCCTGAGCGCATACCTGTGCGAAGGCAGTAAATCGCCACATAACCCACTCCCACAAAAAACTACGGCTGTCGGGATGAAACCCAACAGCCGGGGAGTTAGTAAATCGCCGTCAGACGACTGCCATGGCCTTTAGGCCAACGTCCCGAAGGAGTGAGCCCTGGACATACGCCAAAGCCTCCCCGACCCACACAATGGATAAGTGAGACACCTTTGCGGCAGATATCTAAGCCGCTGACGGTGAGGTTACTACACCCCGGGGCCTGAACGATTCAGGCCTTGGGCGGAGTATATTAGGGGGATGGCTGTGACTGCAAGATGTTAAATGCAGAAAGATTAGTTTGATGAATTGCAAATATCAGTTGTGTACCAATTTGTCTGGATATCGTTTGCATGCGAAGTCCAAAAATTTTGATAGCTTTCGTTTTCCAGAAGGGATATGGCCGCAAAGAACACAAATGATTTGTGGAATTGGGCAATATAAGAGAATAATTTGGCGTCTTCTGTCGCATTCCATAAATACAAAAATTGATCGCCAATATTGGTGTTTCGTCGTTCGGCTTTTCTCAAGTTTGGCAGTTGATTTTTGGCAAATTCTACAAGTTTTTTTTCTGTGTTGTGACCAATTTGTGATTGTATGTTCGCAACCATAGCCGACTGAGGTAAAATATGATTGGTTTCTTTGTAATATAGAGCACAAGCAAGTTTTCTATTACTCACTTTTAGTGCAAGAACCGCCTCTCTAGGTACCTCAATAATTGGTGATTCTGAGTAGGATTGAAACGGTGTTTCAAACGCATAAAAATTCTTTGCAGCTCGTCTCTTTTGATTTGCTGTAAGATCTAAGTTGGGTAGCGAATTTGGATTATTGTTTCTGACCCCCTGCAGCAGTTTTATCAATTCAGATTCAGTCGGTACGCCCTCCGATATGGGTCCGAACGCATGCAGATAAAGCGCTGAAATTTGTTCGAGGTTTCTAGTAAGTTTATTGCAGCTTTCACATGCTCCAAATTCAAAATCTTCTGGGCCGATTCTATTTTTGAAACATTGCCTAGATGGGATATGATCTACTGTTGTTGAACTGTTCGTTCCACAAAATACGCAAATTGGTTGGTTCTTGAGTAGTTGTTGACGTTTCTTTCTTTTTCTATTTGCGTCACCCACAGTGAATTCCTAACACTCTGTCAAGTTTCCATTCCAAAGGACCCAAACATTTTCGAATTTCTGCTTTGCAGGCTTTGTCATTTCAGGTAGCGCATCTCGAATTAAGTGATCGTATACGCCGTATGAGCCGCAATTGCTCATATAAATCAGCAGACTGCAACGAGCGGAGTAGTTTTTGGCCAGCTTCTTTTGAATCACATTTTTAACAGCTTGAATTGAAGTGATTACGCGAGTTTTCCATTCTTCGATTGGATCCATTCGAACCTCGCCATCTTTCCAATTTGCATACTCATCGGCTCGTCGGCGGCCTGGATTAATTGCTTCTGTTATTTCTATTGGAAATTTAGTGCCGTCAATTATCGCGTATGCATCCGGCCAGTTTTCAAGCTCCATTCGAATGCTTTCAGCTCCAATTTGCGTTCCAAATTTTTCGAGAATCCACGCTTCTTGAAGCAGTTTGTACTTAGGGCGTCTAAAAAACTCGTCAGAAGTGACTTTCTCTATTTCCGGTTGAACGATCCGAAGAAATTCTTTCGGTGGACGGTATGTACCCAATTCTGTATTTAGTTCGCTTGGCGTCATGAATAATCTTGCTTCAAATTAGAATATGCCGCGCGTCGTTGCGCAGCCCCAAATTTCCCCCGATTGGTTTCCCGCCCCCGATCCTTCGACAGGCTCAGGATGAGGGGCTAATAGTGTGCCTTTGTCCATCAGCCCCATCTGGCCGGCATCCCACAAAAGGTACACACACTCCCCCCACAGGCTAGCATGATTCTCGCAGCCCGGATTTCTTTTCATACTCCCATGCCTGAGTCATATTATATATTCCATACGTTGCAAAGAAAAGAACAAACGCAAAACAAATTAAAATATCCACATAATTTCAACAGCTTACTCCTATTGAAAAAAAGGAACAAAAGTGGTACAAAATGTCATGCGGCGGATAATGGTATCCGTAGGCGGTGACCGGTTTTTGGGGTACACCGGCCAAGGGAAGGATGATAGACATGGCATCAAATACACTCCGGCTTGTTGAGGAATCAAACGTGGACAAATCCAAGGCTCTGGAAGCAGCCCTCGGGCAGATTGAGCGTGCGTTTGGCAAGGGCTCGATCATGAAGCTGGGCGCCAACGAGAAGATCGTTGAAATCGAAACGGTTTCCACCGGCAGTCTGGGGCTGGATATAGCACTCGGTATTGGCGGTTTGCCAAGGGGCCGCGTTATTGAGATTTACGGTCCGGAATCTTCCGGCAAGACCACCATGGCGCTGCACACTGTTGCTGAAGCGCAAAAGGGCGGCGGCATTTGTGCCTTTATCGATGCTGAACATGCGCTTGATCCGATTTATGCCCGCAAGCTGGGTGTAAACCTTGAAGAGCTTTTGATTTCCCAACCCGATACCGGTGAGCAGGCGCTTGAGATTGCCGATACGCTGGTGCGCTCCAGTGCCGTTGATGTGCTGGTGATCGATTCCGTTGCAGCCCTTACCCCACGCGCCGAGATTGAAGGCGAGATGGGCGATTCCCTGCCGGGTCTTCAGGCGCGGCTGATGAGCCAAGCGCTTCGCAAGCTTACCGCTTCGATTTCCCGCTCCAATACCATGGTGATCTTCATCAACCAGATCCGCATGAAAATTGGCGTGATGTTCGGTTCGCCTGAAACGACCACTGGTGGTAACGCGCTGAAGTTTTATGCTTCCGTCCGCCTCGATATCCGCCGTATCGGCGCAATCAAGGATCGTGACGAGGTTGTTGGCAACCAGACCCGCATCAAGGTCGTGAAGAACAAGCTCGCCCCGCCATTCAAGCAGGTTGAATTCGACATCATGTATGGAACCGGTGTCTCCAAGATGGGTGAACTGATCGACCTCGGTGTCAAGGCAGGCATCGTTGAAAAATCCGGTGCCTGGTTCTCCTACAATTCGGAGCGACTGGGGCAAGGGCGTGAAAATTCCAAGCAGTTCCTAGCCGAGAACAAGGATATGGCTGCCGAGATTGAACTGGCCATTCGTCAAAATGCCGGTCTTCTGGCTGAAACTCTGCTTGAGGGCACTCCGGACGAAGAAGAAGCCGATGAAGATGGTGTACTGCCAACACTCACCGACGAAAAGCCGCTGGATGACGCTGCTAAAGGCTGATCCTGTATTATGAACTTCCCCGGGAAGCAATTGCCTCTGCTTCCCAAGGTTGTAGATTTGTTAGTCTATGACCAAACGCCTGACCCCTCAGGCCCTATGCCGCGAACTTCCTTTCCCCGGGAACCGTTCGCGGCTTTTTTGTACGCGCAACATGGTGTCATGGTGCGGCATTCAAAACCCAAATCAGTGATTGTTTTCTTGGCTCTTCGAACGTAATAAGTCCCCATGACTGGTGTAAATGAAATACGCGCAACATTTCTGGATTATTTTGGTGACAACGGACATGAAGTTGTGGCTTCGAGCCCGCTCGTCCCGAGAAATGATCCGACCCTGATGTTTACCAATGCCGGGATGGTACAATTCAAAAATGTCTTCACCGGACTTGAAAAACGCGATTACTCCCGCGCCGCTACGTCACAAAAATGCGTCCGCGCTGGCGGCAAGCATAATGACCTCGACAATGTCGGTTATACCGCTCGTCACCATACATTCTTTGAGATGCTCGGAAACTTCTCATTCGGCGACTATTTCAAGGATGAGGCAATATCATTGGCCTGGAACCTGCTTACCAGGGAATACGGCCTGCCTGCCGAAAAACTTCTCGTTACGGTTTATGAAGACGACAATGAGGCTTTTGATCTTTGGAAGAAAATTGCCGGTCTCACAGACGACAAGATTATCCGCATTGGCGACAAGCCCGGCGGTGGCAGTGACAACTTTTGGGCAATGGGGGACACCGGCCCCTGCGGACCGTGTTCGGAAATATTCTATGATCACGGTGACAAGATTGCCGGTGGCCCTCCAGGAAGTGCCGATGAAGATGGTGACAGGTTTATCGAAATCTGGAACCTCGTCTTCATGCAGTTCGAGCAGGTAACACTCGATGAGCGTATCAGCCTGCCAAAACCGTCAATTGATACCGGCATGGGGCTTGAGCGGATTTCTGCTGTGCTGCAAGGTCAGCATGACAATTACGAAACCGATCTTTTCAAGGCCCTGATTGCTGCCAGTGAGGAATTGACTTCCACCAAGGCAGTCGGTGACCAGCAGGCAAGTCACCGGGTCATTGCCGATCATTTACGCGCGTCATCATTCTTGATCGCCGATGGAGTGCTTCCGTCAAACGAGGGCAGGGGATACGTGCTGCGGCGCATCATGCGCCGCGCCATGCGCCATGCAAGCCTGCTGGGCGCTGAAAATCCGTTGATGCATCGCTTGGTGCCATCGTTGGTGCAGGAAATGGGTGGTGCGTATCCTGAACTCATTCGGGCTGAGTCACTGATCACCGAAACACTTCAGCTCGAGGAAACACGCTTCCGCAAAACACTCGTTCGAGGTTTGGGTCTGCTGGACGATGCCACCGGTTCACTCAAGAAAGGTGACCAACTGGAAGGCGAAACGGCATTCAAGCTTTACGACACCTATGGATTTCCACTCGACCTGACCGAAGATGCGTTGCGCCGACGTGGTGTTGGCGTCGATGTTGATGGCTTCAACAAGGCAATGGAACGCCAAAAGGCAGAAGCCCGCGCGGCCTGGGCCGGATCGGGCGATACGGCAGATGAACGCATCTGGTTTGAACTGCGGGAAGCTCACGGTTCAACCGAATTCCTCGGTTACGACACCGAAATTGCGGAAGGTGTGGCGCATGCCATCGTTGCTGATGGCAAAACGGTCGACAAAGCTTCCAAGGGCGACGAGATTGCTTTGATTGTCAACCAGACACCCTTCTATGGTGAAAGCGGTGGCCAGATGGGTGACCGAGGAGAAGTTCGTTTTGAAGGTGGTCGCATTTCCATATCTGACACCAAAAAGCGCGGCGAGGGTCTTCACGTCCATTTCGGAAAAGTGGAGGAAGGCGAACTTGCTACTGGCGCAGCCCTTGAGCTGGAGGTTGATCACACAGCCCGTGCCGGGTTGCGGTCACATCACTCTGCAACGCATCTTGTCCACGAAGCACTGCGTGAGGTTCTCGGTGATCATGTTGCCCAGAAGGGTTCGCTTGTAGCGCCGGATCGTCTGCGGTTTGACTTTTCGCATCAAAAGGCGATTGACCAGAGCGATCTTGATACGGTCGAAGAAATGGCCAACGAGATCATCCGTCAGTCTGCGCCGGTCGTAACCCGCTTGATGGCAGTCGATGACGCAATCGAACTGGGTGCCATGGCACTCTTTGGTGAAAAATACGGAGAAGAAGTGCGCGTTGTTTCCATGGGAACCGCGAGACGAGGTGAAAAGGCTGGCAAGACCTATTCGCTGGAACTGTGTGGCGGTACCCATGTGGCCAACACCGGAGAAATTGGGCTTGTTCACCTGCTCGGAGAAAGTGCTGTTTCTGCCGGTGTCAGGCGCATTGAAGCACTTACGGGACAGGTAGCTCTTGCCTATCTTGGTGAGCAGGAGGAGCAACTAAAAGAAGTCGCAGCCGTTCTGAAGGTTCCCCCTCATGATGCAGCAAGCCGCGTTGCCACTTTGGTCGACGAACGCAAGAAGCTTGAACGCGCACTTGCCGAAGCCCAGAAGAAGCTGGCGTTGGGTGGTGGCGGTTCTGGTGATGGTGCCGAAACCAAGGATATTAATGGATTGTCCTTCAAGGGGCAGGTAGTAGAAAACATCGCTGCGCGCGAACTAAAAGGTCTAGTCGACGAAGCAAAACAGGCAATTGGTTCGGGTATCGTGGCAATCGCCGGTGTTTCTGAAGACGGCAAAGCGGGTATCGTGGTTGGTGTGACAGACGATCTGACTGAAAAGTTCAGTGCAGTTGATCTGGTACGTGTGGCCTCTGAGAAAGTCGGCGGCAAGGGCGGCGGCGGCAGGCCGGATATGGCGCAGGCAGGTGGACCGGACGGTGCCAATGCAGCATCAGCGATTGAAGCTGTTGAACAGGCTATTGCAGGTTAAAACTTTTCCACCCAGGGCCTGAGTTCAATCTCCCATGCCCAGCTTGAGCGCGGTTGATCGAGAAAATGCATGTAACTGTCGGCGATGGCATCCGGGTCCAGCATGGAATCCGGATTGCCATTCGGATCAATTCGCTCCAGTCGATTTTCGTTGCGTATCCCGCCATCAATTACAAAATGGCCAATGTGTATGCCCTGCGGGTGCAGTTCGCGGGCGAGACTTTGTGCCAAACCGCGCAGCGCAAACTTGCCCATCGCGAAAGGTGAGGAGTTTGGATATCCTTTTACACCCGCAGAGGCACCGGTAAACAGGATTGCGCCCTTGCCCTGCGGGATCATGCGCTTCGCGGCTTGCTGCGCCATCAGGAATGCACCGTAGCCAGTAATCAAAATTGCAGATTTTGCCTGCTCCACATCAAGCTCGGTAATGCCGCCGCGCACCCGCGCTGAGGGGTTGTAGATGGCAACATCCAACTGCTCACCAAGTTTGTCTGCTTCACTAAAAACATTTTCCATGTCTTCGGCATTGGAAGCATCACACGCGATGGCCGTTGCATCGGTTTCCTTTTGAAGTTCGGAAAGTTTGTCCGTATTGCGAGCTGCAAGGAGCAGTTTGTGCCCACGTCCGTGAAGTTTGCGCGCAAGCGCGGCAGACAGCCCTTCACCTGCGCCGATTATAACAGCAATTCCCATGTTTATCCTCCCGCAGTTGCGCGACAGGTGTCTGTCATCTTATGCCATAGCTTTTTGCAGGTTTTCGTCGATTTTGTCGAGGAAACCGGTAGTGGAAAGCCATGCCTGGTCAGGTCCGATCAACAATGCCAGGTCCTTGGTCATGTATCCAGATTCAACCGTACCGATGCAGACATCTTCTATTTTTAGTGCAAACTTTGCCAATTCGTCATTGCTGTCCAGTTTTGCCCGGTGAGCGAGACCACGGCTCCATGCGAAGATAGATGCAATCGAGTTGGTGGATGTCTCTTCACCCTTTTGGTGGGCGCGATAGTGGCGTGTCACCGTTCCGTGAGCTGCTTCCGCCTCCACTGTTTTTCCGTCCGGGCTCATCAGGACGGAGGTCATGAGACCAAGGGAACCAAAACCCTGCGCGACCGTATCAGACTGCACATCGCCATCATAGTTCTTACAAGCCCAGACATAGCCACCAGACCATTTGAGGGCAGATGCCACCATGTCATCAATCAGACGGTGCTCGTACCAGATCTTGGCTTCTTCAAACTTGCCCTTGAATTCGTTTTCATAGATATCCTGGAAAATATCCTTGAATTGGCCATCATACGCTTTGAGAATCGTATTCTTGGTTGAGAGATAACAAGGCACTTTGCGATTGAGTGCATAGTTCATGGATGCACGGGCAAAATCACGGATGGATTCATCCAGATTGTACATGGCCATTGCCACCCCCGAAGAGGGCGCATCAAATACGTTGTGTTCGATTTCTTTGCCGTCATCTCCAACAAATTTGATGGTAAGTTTGCCTGCACTTGGAAAACGGAAGTCGGTCGCCTTGTATTGATCACCAAATGCATGACGGCCAACAATGATTGGTTTAGTCCAACCGGGAACCAGGCGCGGCACGTTTTTCATGATGATTGGTTCGCGGAAGATAACACCACCCAAAATGTTGCGGATGGTGCCATTGGGTGACCGCCACATTTTTTTGAGACCAAATTCTTCAACGCGATCTTCATCCGGTGTAATTGTTGCGCATTTGACGCCGACACCATGTTTTGCAATGGCATTCGCTGCATCAATGGTGATCTGGTCTTCTGTTTCGTCGCGGGCTTCAATGCCGAGATCATAATATTCAAGGTTGATATCGAGATAGGGATGGATCAGTTTGTCCTTGATGAATTGCCAAATGATCCGGGTCATCTCGTCTCCATCGAGCTCCACTACCGGATTTTCCACCTTGATTTTTGTCATGAATTGTCCTCGAAAATAAATGCCCGCAGGGGTTACCTTGTTTGGGTGTGACCTATATCAAAATGGTGGCAACATGCAAATGACCAGCGCGCCAGGAAAGGTGTAAATAAGTTGAATATCACCGAATTGTTGAAGATGAGGAAGACATCCAAGGTGCTTGGTAGTGCTGATGTTGATCAGAAAGTCTCCGATACCTCCGATCCAGCTATGGACCGGGACAAAATTGACGGCATTCTTGAAGCGGCCGGCATGGCACCGTTTCATCATCCAAGCGCTTCACACCACCATACGATGCATCAATCTCCTGTCCCTTGGCGGGTGTACAAGCTTGACCAAAGTTCCTGTCTCTCACTGATGAAACGACTTGTTGCTTCTGGAGACGTAACGAAGGTTCCCAATATGCTGTCCGCAGCGCAATACCTTCTACAGGTGACCTGGCTGCCGGATGAAGCAAATGAAGCAAGTACGCAAGGTGGTGCGCTTTTTATCGGAACCATCCGCAATATGGAGCACATTGCAGCAGCTTCGGCGATGGTCCAATCCCTGTTACTCGCGGCGACAGACGCAGGAATGAAAACATATTGGTCGAGCGGTGGTCCGTTACGCTCTTCAGAAGCCTTTGATTATATTGGAATTTCACGGAAGGAATTGCTGTTGGGCGCAATTTTCCTGTTCCCGGCGGAGTCGAAAAATGCAGAAGAAAAGCCCGGAAAGATGCGTGAACTGAGAGGTGAATTGTCGGACTGGTCCCTCTGGTGCGACAGTCCTGCATAAACTATGGCGTACCCATCACCATCCGTTTTGTGCTAAGCCGTTTGCAACAATTCTGCCAGTCGTAATGCTGTAACAGGAAGCATCATGAGCAATTCTAAACAAACCCGTACCGAAACAGACTCCTTTGGACCGCTAGAGGTGCCCAATGATAAGTATTTTGGTGCGCAAACAGCACGTTCTCTCATTAATTTTCCTATTGGTACGGAAAAACTGCCCCTGCCTTTGGTATCAGCCCTTGGTGTGGTGAAGCTGGCAGCAGTTCAAACCAACCGCGACATGGGCGTTATTGATAACAAGCTTGCCGGAGCAATTGAACAGGCTGCAACTGAAGTTGCTGAAGGCAAATTAAACAAGCACTTTCCCTTGTCTGTATGGCAGACTGGTTCCGGTACCCAATCCAACATGAACACCAACGAGGTAATCGCCAACCGGGCAATTGAAATTTTGGGTGGTGAAATCGGTTCGAAAAACCCTGTTCATCCAAATGATCATGTGAATATGGGGCAATCTTCAAACGATACATTTCCGACAGCCATGCACATCGCTGCGGCGCGTGAAATCAATGCTTCGCTGCTACCCGCATTGAAACATCTTCTGGATGAAATCAGCAAGAAATCAAATGCCTTCAAGGACATTGTCAAGATAGGCAGAACGCATACACAGGACGCTACACCACTGACTTTGGGCCAGGAGTTTTCCGGCTACGAAACTCAATTGAAAAACGGAATTGACCGTGTAACCCACTCATTGGGCGGATTGTATGAGCTTGCACAGGGCGGTACCGCTGTTGGAACCGGATTAAACTCGCTTGAAGGTTTCGACACTGCCTTTGCCGCGAAGGTTGCCGAGATTACAGACCTGCCGTTCAAAACCGCTCCAAACAAGTTTGAAGCGCTTGCAGCCAATGATGCCTATCTGTTTACTCACGGTGCGCTCAGCACGGTAGCAGCTGCCCTTTTCAAGATTGCCAATGACATTCGTTTCCTGGGGTCAGGGCCACGGTCCGGCCTTGGCGAAATTTCACTTCCCGAAAATGAGCCAGGATCGTCCATCATGCCGGGCAAAGTGAATCCGACCCAGTGTGAGGCATTGACGATGGTGTGCTGTCAGGTGATGGGTAACCAGACGGCGATAGGCATGGCTGCAAGTCAGGGACATTTCGAATTGAACGTCTATCGACCTGCGATGGTCAACGCCATGTTGCAGTCAATTCGCTTGCTTGGTGATGCTGCGATGAGTTTTGCTGATCGCTGTGTCACAGGTATTGAGGCCAATGAAGAAAACATCCAGAACCTGCTTGAGCGCTCATTGATGCTGGTAACCGCACTTGCGCCAAAGATCGGCTATGACAAGGCGACCGAAATTGCCAAGTCCGCGCACAAGAATGGTACAACGCTCCGTGAAGAAGCGCTGCGGCTGGGTTATGTGAATGCTGATGAATTTGACGAGATTGTCCAACCGGGGAAAATGATTGGTCCATCGAAGGCTTAGGGCATTCATTAGTTAAAATTGAACCGTTCTGTTTAATCGGAAAACTACTTCATTCGGTTAGTTTGCGCCCCTTGCAAAGAGGGTCGTGATGACGGTCAAATTGTTCAAATTTGCTAAAGACAACAAGGGTAATGTTGCGACTATGGCGGCATTGCTAATGCTTCCGCTGATGGGTGCAATGGGAGCTGCGGTTGATTATTCCCGCATATCCTCAGCCCGGGGAAGCCTGCAGGTTGCAGTAGACTCAGCTGCTCTGGCTGCCGCTAGCCACGGTGGACGTGTTAGTGACATGCAATGGGTCGCTGCCAACATGGTCGAAACCAACTACGGGCATGAACCCGACTTGGTAAAAACAACGGTTGGCAATCATAAGTTGGTAGTAAGGGCTCAGGACCGGGTTCAAACACCTATTCTGGCAGTGCTCGGTAGTGGCGCAGTTGAAATAGAAGCTGATGCAACTGTCAAAAGCTCGCTTCCATTGCGCAAAAGTTCTGTGAGCACTGACCTGGCCGATCCGGGTTTGATGAAGAAACGCATGGAAACCCAGTTAATGCGATTGAAACAGGTTACGCGAAAAATGCCAGTATCGCAGCGACGCAAACTGGAACAGGCTATCCGCAAGGAATACAAGAAACTGGTCAAGCAGAAGCGTCAACAATCTTCGACCCAATTGTCCCTGATTGACTAGATCGGGTTTGAATAAATCTCAGCTTTCGCTTCGCCGGTAGATGTCCCAGAATTCGTTTTGGTCGACTTTGGTGTAATTTGCCCATTCGTTGGCGAATTCAGTGTTTCGGGAGAAGTCCTGAACAAAGTCATAACCCTCAATACCTTCAAAATGCAGCATTTGTCTTGACGTCCGAACAAATACAATTTGCGGCTTAAATCGGGTGATGTCTTCCGCGACTGCTTCGTGAGTGAATGTTTCAATTTCATCAATCCTTTTGCCAGTTTCGCCTTCCATTCGCATCTTTTGCAGACCGGGCGTGAACCATAGTGATGAAAATCGTGATGCCCATTTAAGGCCGGTATCATTGATCAACGGGAATCCGTCATGCAGCGTGGCGGACATGATTAGGATTGTATCCACCCCCTGATATTTGGTGATTTCGCGTTGAAAAAAATCAGCTCTGGGTGAATGCGTGGACAATCTGAACTGCGACTTGATACCAAGACCGATTACAGGAAACGCAAGTGCGGCCAGGCAAACGAGTTTGAATGCCAAACGATTGCGGGACTGAAATGCAATTCCGGCTAACCCGGCAGTAATCGCGAAAACCAGCGCTGCACCCGGTAACAAATGGTTTGACCATCCCTTGAATTGCAAGAAGTAGCCCATGATGCCGGCCGCCATTGCAAGAAACAGAACGATGTAAGTTGGAGGAACTTCAAAGCTATCCTCCTTCAACATGCGTAGATACAACCCCGCGATAACCAGCATCAAGAAGACCGGGAAAAATTGCCGTGCGACATGTGCAGCAGAACCCCCCAGGCTCGACTGATAGACAAAGCTGGTATAGCCAACCACCTCATTGATGTATTCCGGTGTGAAAAGGAAAATGGAAGCAGCGTATGCAAAGCCGATCAGCCCCATGATATATGGCTCCAAACGCCTGAATGAACCGAAGCCCAATCTGGCCAGAAGATAAAGTTCCAACGCTAATGGAATCAACAGGTAGTGCGGTTTGATACAAAACCCGATCCCCGCCAAAATGCCCGAAATTACGACCAGCCAAAAAGGAATCGTGACAAATTCTGACCGCGCCACAGCGATCAATATGTATGGAAGCCCAAGAATGATAATCAGGTGTTCACGCTGCCCAAAATCCTCTGCTGGTAAAACAAGAAGCGCAAAGGCCAGCGCAATATAGACAATATTCACCGGTGCGAACATTACGCGCCGCAAGATGCAGAAACTCAGTATCAACGAACAGGTAATTGCCAGATATACGGTCATCTTGAAACTTGCGGATAAAGTGAGCCCACTCGCGTTCTTGAGCCAAATAGCTGGATAATGAATCCACACCGCAAGAGGAGGATTAACTTCAATAATTTCCACATATGGCTTAGCACCAGCAATCACCTGATCTGCCATGTAAAGTAGCCAATGGGAGTCACCATTAAGAACCGTCGGTGTGATCAGGGCGATTGATATTATGAAAATTCCGATTACCGATCCAAGAACGAGCCGGATGGGACGAAGCTGATTATGCGAAACGATATCCTGGGAACAATTCATGGCTCTTCTGATTTAGCCAGCGCGCGTTCGCATGGGAAACACGAGGAAATTCACGAACAAATAGCTGGCAATCGGCACCGCAATCATCACACACAGGATCCCCAGCTTGATATCAACGGCGTACAGTTGCGTGACGGCCATGATTACGGTTGATAAAACCAGACCAACTACATGTCCAATTGTAAAAAGGCCAAATTCAATCTTCACGTTGCCATCTGCCCGAAACGTAAAGTACTTTTGTCCGAGAAATGAAACCGGAATGGCAAACATGTAGGAAATGATGCTGGCGCTGGTCGGTGTCATCGAAAAAGAATTCACCAACAACCATGTGACCATTGCATAAATAACAGAAGCCGTGCCACCAACCAGTGCAAAGCGTACAATTCGTGAAGCCGTGCCCACTGAAATCATCTGGGCTTTCTTCCGGTGGTATAATATTGCGCTCCCATTGGCAGCCTCGAAAACAGCCGGTCTACATTTTGAAAAAAGCGGTTGATTGGCGGAACATTGAGAATGGTACGCGATTGAACTTGTTCCATGCCGGCGCTTAGCAAAAGCCCTTCCGTCATAACGGATTTTAGCAAAATCGCATCAGCATCAAATGGACAACGATTAACAATTCGCATGGTCAACGGATTGCGCGGATTGTGCTCGAATACGACTGCAAGCCCGCCGGGTT
Organism: Hyphomicrobiales bacterium; assembly: GCA_021775455.1. Lineage (GTDB taxonomy): Bacteria > Pseudomonadota > Alphaproteobacteria > Rhizobiales > Rhizobiaceae > JAALLB01. Next base: position 13,896 of record JAJFHU010000052.1, read on the forward strand.
TGAGGATCCTGCCCATTTCGGAGGCAAACGTCTCCCAAGCTTCAGGTGGTACATGATGCATCACGCATATGGTGACAGCAGCATCGAAGGATTCGCTTTCATACGGCAGGTGAGATCCGTCATAGCATTTGTAATCTACCTCGGGATTGGAAGCCCTGGCATTTTCAAGGCAAGCTTTTGAAACGTCCACACCACAAACTGTGCCAACGTGACCTGAAAAATGTTCATGATAGAGCCCCACGCCACAGCCAATGTCCAGCAGTTTTAGATTTATCGGACTGCCCAGATGCGTTTCAAGCAAGTCGAGCAAGTAGGCAGTCTTTACGCGTGTGAAAAAGTCTACGTTTACACCGGGTATGCCAATGGCATCGTCTACTGTCTGGCCGTACTTATCGCCGTACTGGTCAAATTCTTCTGCAACGTTCTTTTGCCTACTGTTCATTTTCACCAAACTTTCCACGGGGCATTCCCGCTATCCCATAGTCGTTCGAGTTCGCGTTTATCGCGAAGCGTATCCATCGGCATCCAGAACTTGTCATGGTTGAATGCCTGCAACTCACCTTCCTTTGAAAGCGCCTGCAAAGGTTTTTGCTCCCATACACTGTCATCACCACCTACATGGTCGAGTGCGGAGGATTCAAGCACAAAGAAACCACCATTGATACGCCCAATCTCATTGTGTGGTTTTTCCACAAATGCAGTTACCTGCGAAGTGTCATTCATTTCCAAAACACCAAAACGGCCAGGTGAGGGAACTGCAGTGATGGTTGCCTTGTTTCCGTGAGATTTGTGGAATGCGAAAATCTCCAGTGGGTTAATATCTGCTACACCATCACCGTAGGTCATGCAGAACGTTTCTTCATTCAAATAGGATCGAATACGTTTCAGGCGACCGCCGGTCATTGTATCAATTCCGGTATCAACCAGGGTAACGCGCCAGTTTTCTGAAGGGTTTCCGTGAAATTCGAGGTCATTGCGTCCCAAATTGACGGTCAGATCATAGTTCTCGGTGAAGTAATTTACAAAGTAGCTCTTGATCATTGAACCCTTGTAGCCACAGCAAATTACAAACTCTTCAAAGCCCGCCGCTGCGTAAATTTTCATGATGTGCCACAGGATTGGTTTGCCACCGATCTCTGTAAGCGGTTTCGGGCGCAGTTCTGTCTCCTCCGAAAGCCGGGTGCCAAACCCACCCGCCAAAATTACGACTTTGGTCATCTGTTCGTTTCCGCTTTCTTCTGTTGGACTGGTTTGTTGGCAGTTATAACGTCCTCTTTTGGTAGAATTGGCTCTACTCGCTGTTCAATCAGAGCCAAAGGCAATCCACGGGTATTGTTGAATATTCGGCCGATGTATTCTCCAACCAATCCAATGAACAGGGCGTTTAAACCCAGTGAAGTAAGGCCAATCAGTGCAAGGGTTGTAAATCCATCTGGCAATTGATTGCCCCGTAACAGGAACTCCATCAAATAATAAAGGCCAGCAACAACGGACAAGCCACATATCGCAACTCCAAACAGTGTCACAATTCGAAGCGGCCTGGTGGACTGGCTGGTAATACCATCAAGTGCCAATGAAACCAGACCGGTAAAATTGAATTTTGAGTATCCGGCTGTCCGGGCGACGCGATCGTAGGGAATGCCGATTTGCGCGTATCCCATATTGGCAATCACTCCGCGCAAGTATGGAGTTTGCTCCTTGATCGACCGCAATTCTTCAATAATGGCACGGTCGATCAATCGAAAATCACCAGCATCAACCGGAATGTCGGTTTCACTGAGATACCTGACCAGTCGATAATAGGATTTTCGTGTCCATCGCAGAAGGAAAAATTCCGGCAGGCGTTTGCGTATACCATAGACGACTTTGTACCCGTTCTCCCATTCGCGAAGAAATTCGGAAATCATTTCCGGGGGGTCTTGCAAATCAGCATCAATCTGTACTGCGGCATTCCCACGTGCATTGAGATAATTCATCAGGATGGAAATCTGAAACCCGAAATTTCGCGAGAAGCGCAAAACCCGAATACGGGGATCTTTTCGTGCCCGCTCATTCAGGATCTCAAAAGTATCATCAGAACTGGCATTATCAGTGAACAGGAATTCAAAATCGTACCCGTTTTCTTTTTTTGCAAGAGAGTTCAGGCGTTCAAGCAAGGCATCAATATTCTCGGCTTCATTGAGAACCGGAACCGAAACCGTGATCAATCGTCGATCAACTTTCGCAGGAGACTTGTTCTCAGCACGTTTAACACGCGCCGCTTCTTTTTTGCCAGGTGGTGCGATCATGCCGTTTCCAGTTCGCTGTTCACAGACATTTTTATTCCCGACTCAAGTTTTGCCATTTTACCCAGTTGCAGCAAATCTGTCATCTTGGACGGATCGCCTACCAAATAGGGCGTATCGTCAGGGCGGCGCTCAATATCTCCAAAACCAAGGAGAACCGAATTGGCACCAATTTTCTCACAAACAAGTTTTGCAAAGGTCTTCACACTTGCACCTTCACCAGTGCACACATTTACGACTTCAGCCATGGATGTTCCCCGCAATGCCTCTTCTGCAGCCAGAAACGCTCGGCAAACATCATCCGCATACACGAAATCACGAATTTGCTCTCCATCAGAGAGGCTGATGTGGTCTCCTGCCGAGAGGGAATTGACCAACGAAGGAAACAAACGGTGCTGTGTTTCGTTTGGTCCGTATACATTGAACAGTCTGAGATGCAGCATATTGACATTGTGCTTTAGGGCAGTTGCAGAAGCTGCAAGCCAACCGGATGCCTTGGATGCTCCATACGGTTTGTCTGTGCATAGAGGTGCATCTTCCGTGAGCAACAAATTTTCCGCAGACGCTGCATACTCTGCACTGCTGCCCGCTGTAATAATGGATGCATTCAGGTGATCGGCGAGTCTCACCATGGTAACTGGCAATTCAGAATTGATTTCGCGCATCAATTCGGCATCTCGATTAGTTGGCGAAACTCCGTAAGCTGCCAGGTGAAATATCGTTGTTACCGATTTTGATGCGATCGCATTTTTCAACCCAGGTAGAGACCAGTCAGATACTTCAATTTGATCAACGGCTATTGGTAAATCATTGCGCTTGCGCACCAGCGCAACAACAGAACGGTCCTTGCAATGCTCTTCAAGATAATTGCACAGTGCCCGCCCTATAAAACCTGTGGCGCCGGTCACGAGAATTTGGCCGCTGTTCATGCCGCAATCCTCCCCCGGTAAGTATTGATTTGGACTTTGGTAGTCCCCGGCGCTGAGGCTGGATTTTCGTAGAATGATTTGTACCAGTTTGCTGTCCATTCCACAGTTTCGGAAAGATCAATTGGGGGTTGCCAACCAAGTTCACTCCTGGCCTTGGCACTATCGACCATCAGGACCTGCGTCTCGGCAAAAGTTGCATCACCATATTCCACTGACGTTCCCGGCCAAATCCTCGACATTGTGTCTACCAATTCCCCTACAGATTGAACATCGCTGTCTGCAGGTCCGAAATTATAGGCACTGCAGCGTTCTGCTTCCCCGGACAATAGCTGATCGGCAAGAGCCAGATAGCCGTGGCAAAGTGCAATAACATGCTGCCAGGGACGGATGGCAGAGGGATTTCTCAATACGAGTGTCTTGTTACCGGTATGGGCGCGCACAAAATCAGGTACGATCCGGTCATCACTCCAGTCGCCACCACCAATGATATTGCCGCCTCGAGCGGTAGCAATTGCGACACCATTTGCCCGTTCCGCAAGGGTACACTGATAGGTTTGGGCAACAATTTCCGCTGCCGCTTTTGAAGCACTGTAAGGGTCTTTGCCGCCCAGACGATCATCTTCCCGATATCCTCTGTCAGGATCCTGATCAAAGTAGACCTTGTCAGTTGTAACGCAAACGACCGCTTTTGTGGTTTCGCATTGTCGGGCTGCTTCAAGTATGTTGGCAGTACCGATAATATTGGTACGAAAACTTTCAAGCGGGTCATCGTAGGCGTGGCTCACCAAGGGCTGGGCAGCAAGATGAAATACCACTTCAGGGGTATCCTCATTAAAAACTTGCGTTACGGCCTTATGGTCATTGATGTTACCAATGTGCGAATGGGTGAATTTCTCCACATCAAGCGCGTCAAACAGATTGGGTGAAGTTATGGGCGCTAGTGACAGACCTGAAACTTCCGCTCCAATTGCCGATAGCCAGAGACACAGCCAGCCACCGGTAAATCCGGTATGGCCAGTCACGAGAACTCGCTTTCCCGCAATTGATTTTTCAAAGGGGTGCAGATCATCAAATTCGGTTACTGTGTCAGTTGTGGCCATAAATTTGTAAATCCACCGCATAAACTGCGAAAAATCTACAAATATTAGCTTTAGAAATGGTTAGCGGCTGGTTTGAAATATCAGCAAGTTTTTACCGGGAGGCGGGAATCTGGATGGGTAATTCAGCCCATCATTCGATATTTGCGGACAATTCAAGCATGGTGCGTTGACTAAATTGTTATATTGGGTTGGTTGAACCGTAATTAATGTGCTGCATAGTATTAATTCAATGCTCATATTCTCAAAATCAAAGATAATTGGATCCATCCCATGAAATTTCGATTGATACCCGCGCTGGCGATTACGCTAGGCGCTATTGGATTTCTTTCAACCAGTACAGGTTTTTCCTGGGCCTGTGGGCCAGATACTGATTGTTTGGTCGGTAATCGTACTTATCGAATTAGTATGCCCGAAGGACATGATGGAAAGTCGAAAGTAGGAGCAATTTTCTTCATGCACGGGTGGCGGGGAAGTGCTGCAGCCGTCATGAAGAACAAGCAGATGATAAAAATGGCGTCGGATTTGGGATTGGCGCTCGTTGCACCAAAATCATTTTCGGACGGATGGGCGATACCCGGAACCCCATCTCAACTGGAGCCGGTTGAAATCGAATTCTTTGACGCGTTGATGAAGGATGTAACAACGAAGTTTCCAATCGATGTTTCACGGACGATGGCTTCCGGTTTTTCCGGAGGCGGCATGATGACATGGAACCTTGTTTGTGAACGAGGAGACATGTTTGCGGGTTTTGCGCCAATTGCAGGTACATTCTGGGAGCCGATGCCTCAAACTTGCTCAAGCCCCCCTGTGAATCTTATCCATGTTCACGGCAAAAAGGACAAGATGGTTCCACTGGCAGGTCGCCGGATTGCCTCAACCAAACAAGGTGATGTCAGCGTAGCGCTGGAAATGTATGCCGCGCATGGTAACTACGTGAAAGGTCGTACTTACAAGGATGGCGATCTTGAATGCCGCGAGCAATTGAACATCGATGGCAAATTGCTTGAGATTTGCCTGCATCCTCGTGGCCACGACATGCGCGTCGCCTACGTTGAACGTGCCTGGAAACGATTTAAAGAATTGGGGGTGTTTTCTTCAGAGTGAGATCTGAAGATTTTCAATTTCTTTCCGGGAAAAGAATCCAATATCAACAAGTTAGACACGCTTCATGAATCAAATCACAAAGCGTGTCCAACTTGAATTTTCTTACCCGTAAGGGCCTTTTAGGCCCAGTTTCTCGATCATGGCGATGTACCGATTTGAGTTTTTAACCAGCTCGGCACCATAGCGTTCTACCAAAGCAGCACGCCGGTCAGGATCGGTGGTCGCATCCAGCGCTCCAAACTGTGCTGCAATATTTTCAACGGCATCACGAAGAGCGGTGAGCGTTTCTGGGTTACTGATTGCAGAACCAAGCGTGTTCGGGGTCACCTTGCCAACGCCGTTGACAGTCACGGCACCTGCATTGGTGTAGCCTTCCGGCAAACCGCCTTTGAGGTTCATTACGGATTTGAAGCGTATGCAGTCAATAATCTGGTCAACTGCCTGCTTCGCGCCTTCCACCCGGGAATTATGTTCAGTGTCAGCAGCAGCATGGGGAAGAAGTTCCAGTTTTCCGGAATGTTTTTTCTCAAGTGCCAGATATGGAACCATCGGGCCTGAAAGTTCGCCAGTTTCGGAATTCTTGAACAGATCCGCATCAATACCCGCATAGCGAACTTTGCCGTTTGAAAGCGCTTTGTCGAGTGCATCGGCATTTACGACTTCGCCGCGGTCATAGTTGATGAGCACAGCACCATCATTGAGCGCAGACAATACTTCGTCGTTGACCACAGAATCATTGGCGAACTTTCCGGTGTCGGAATTGAACGCACCAAGCCCCGTGTGTGGGGAAAGCGCGTCCGCACCGGTTGCTGCGGCAACGGGTGACTCTGCATAGGTGAACCCCTCTGATTCAATCCAGTCTTTGTGGTGCGGGCGGGCATGCACGGTTACTTCCATCCCGAAATTTTTTGCAATGCTGGCAACTTCACGACCAATATTACCGAAACCGATCACGGCCATTTTCATGCCTTCAAGCTTCTCGGTTGGGTATTCGCACAAGTTTTTGCCAGTATCGAAGTTTTCGTCACACACACGTTTGTGCAATTCGTCGACCGGAAGATTTGGCGTTACCTTCAAAAGTGCTTTCATGGCCATTTGCGCAGTCGCACGGCTGTTGAAGCTCGGTGTGTTCATCAACGGTGCTTCACCGCCATCACCATTGCCACCGCCCCATGATTTGGAACCCATATTGCCGGTGCCAGCACCAATACGCACGCCACCTTCAGAAAACCTGGAGTCGGCAGGCAAGAAAGTCGCAGCAACGATAGTCGCATCGTACTGGCCATCCTTTGTGATTGGCAGGAGTTCTTCTTCACGGCTTAGGTCAGGTTGGTAGAAAAAATGGATCATTCCTTTTTCAAGCGCAGCAGCTCCGTCCATCAATCCTTCGTGCCAAACACAGCCTCTTTCTTCCGCGTAGGCTTTAACCGCACTGTGATCGGGGTTGCCATTTGCATCGAACTTCAAGCCGACCAGATCTGCAACCAGAACCTTGTAAGCGCGGTTTGGGTCATCCTTTCGGATGCGTTGGCCGCCGCTTGCCGTTTCGCTCTTAAATGAAACGCCTTCTTTCGCCAGTTGTTCTTCAATTGTAACAAGTTTGGCGCGAAGGTACGCGTATTTAAGGTTTTCAAGCATTGCTATAACATCTTCGGTTTCGCGAATGCCACCAATCCAGGCACGATAATCGCCCGGAGTACCTGGAAACGCATTGACGTAGCGTGCTGTATCAAGACCAGGTTCGCGGTCACCGTTTGGATGCGTCAGGCCTTCATAGCCGAGTAATTGTTTGGAGCGTGCGATCAGTTGCGCATGCAGGGTCGGATCAGTAACCTCGGGATCATTGATTTTGAGGAGTGTTACTGCTGCACCTCGGCTGTCAGCAGCTTCAACTCCCAGATCAAGCATCGGTTCTTTCGCGATCCAGTCATTTACTGCATCTCGGTTTTTCGTAGAGCGTTTATTTTGCTCCATCACACTGCCAACGCGCTTTTCAGTTCGCAAAAGACCGAATGTGGTTTCGGCAAAAGCAAGCGTTGAATAGGTGTTGATGATACCCCCCAGCATCTTGTTTTCAGCAGGATCATAAACCGGGCCAAGTTTGGCGGTTTTCTCGCCGCTTAACGGCATTTTCGGGTCGACGGGAACAACAATCTTGAGCTGGCGCGGAATAGCCCATGCCGGATCTTTCTGGTTTGCCTCAATCAGGTCAAAGGCTGGAGGTGTCATGGAAACAACAAAGTAACCGGAAATGCCGCCAATCGCTTTTTGGAATGGCATGAACATGCTGCATTTTGTCATCGCCTGATTGACGACGTCTTCAGCCCACGGCATTGCGCCAAGGGTTGAAGTCGCGTCAATGACTGCATGATGTTCTGCAGGATTGCGGTCAATCCAGGCAAGCAGGTTCTTGATTTCATTTTCGGTGTAAGTGGTTGCACCGGTAGTTTCATGGCCGACACCAAAGAACACTTTCACACCCATGGCTTCCAGTTCTTCAGGGGAAGGGATGGTGCCTTCCGTGCTCGCGAAATGCAGTCGACTTTCATCACCATTGGCTGCAAAGCGGTGCATTTCCACCAATTGCGCACCCCAGGACTGACGGAAAAACCCGCCTGCTTTGGCTGCATCAGATTCAGGCTCAGGAGTATCTATGTAGACGTGTTGAGCGGCGTCATTTGCGTTGATCAAATGCATCGCACACACTGTAAAGCCAGAGTGTCCACCGCCAAGGCCAACCGCCATGCGGTTGGATTTGGGGAAACCGAAATAACGGTGAATATTGAACATCATGTCCAGCAGAATTTTGTCTGCCGGATATCCCCGGTGCATTGATCTGCCAATTTCACCAGCGGTGAATGGACCAAGATCATTACCCTTGTCGTCAAGTTTGCGATAATTTGCTTCTAGCCAGCGTTCAAACTCGTAACGCATTTTTCGACTGTCTGCTTCGTCACAGGTGATATCCGTGATCGGACCAACGCCGAAGAATTGGTTGGTGGTGCGCTGTGGTGGTCCACCTGCAGTCGCTTTTACGCAAGCTTCACGCTGCGCCTTGAGTTCGTCAACTTTGGCCATAGTCATTCCCCTAACACGAACAAACAAATCCCTCCTGCGGAGAAGTCCGCCGGATAGTGCAAATTTCAAGTAGTTGCGTACTCTAAAGCACAAAGTTGCTGCCGTTCGATATGCGTCAACTTGATCCATTGTGAATACGCTATTGGACCACCGGATCGTTTTTCTGGGTAATCATCAACGGATGTTGAATTAATCCCATTGACCAGTTGTGCAATTCAACCTTCCTGTGGCATCACAAAATTGCACAATGCCATGTTGATGGGGTACGCATCGGTTCAGAGGGATTTTCATGTTCAAGCGTTTGAAAAATTGTCACAACGTACCCGATATGCGGGATCTGGCGCGCCAGCGGTTGCCTTCTCCAATTTTTCACTACATAGACGGCGCAGCGGACGATGAAATCACCTATCGGCGAAATACCAGCGCCTTTGATGATTGCGACTTGGTCCCCAATGTACTGACCGGTGTTGAAGAAGTTGACATGAGTGTCACGGTCATGGGGCAGAAACTGGATATGCCGATTTATTGCGCGCCTACAGCTTTACAGCGTTTGTTCCATCATGAAGGAGAGCGGGCAGTTGGGCGGGCAGCTACCAAATATGGCACAATGTTTGGAGTATCCTCCCTGGCAACGGTGACAGTGGAGGAAATCGCGAAAGTTGCCCCTGGACCGAAGATGTTCCAGTTCTATTTTCATAAAGACCGAGGGTTGAACGATGCGCTGATGCAGCGCGCGAAGGATGCCAATTTCAATGTGCTTGCACTAACGGTTGATACAATAACCGGCGGTAACCGGGAGAGGGATTTGCATACCGGGTTTACGTCTCCTCCAAAATTGACGCTTAACAGCATAATCAGCTTTGCAACCCATCCCATGTGGGCTTGGAACTTCTATACAAAACCCAAATTTGACATGCCGCATCTATCTGGCCACGTTTCCGAAGGAACCAATTTGGCTGTGTCAGTGGGCGACTATTTTTCAACCATGCTGGATCAGTCAATGAGCTGGAAAGATGCGGAAAAACTGTGTCGGGACTGGGATGGTGAATTCGCTTTGAAGGGGATTATGAGCGTTGAAGACGCCAAACGGGCTGTCGATATAGGTTGTACCGGTATCATGATATCGAACCATGGCGGCCGTCAGCTTGATGGTTCGCGTGCGCCGTTTGATCAACTGGCTGAAATCTGCGACGCAGTCGGTGACAAAATCGATGTTGTTTGCGAGGGAGGTATTCAACGAGGGACGCATGTGCTCAAAGCCCTTTCTGTTGGCGCGAAAGCATGTTCGGGTGGAAGAATGTACCTCTACGCGCTCGCCGCAGCCGGCCAGGCAGGGGTTGAAAAGATACTTGGGAATTTTCAATCCGAGATTGAACGCGACATGAAGCTGATGGGTATTACATCGCTAGACCAGCTAAACCGCGACAATCTAAGATGGCGGTAATGGTGCAAACAAAAAACCCGGGCTGATACCCGGGTTTTCGAATTATATGCAAAAATTGTTTAGTTTACTGAACGACTGGTAGAGACTTTTATGGAAACCGGATCTTTTCCCAGTGCATTCAGATCCTTATCCAGCTGCTTTTCGATGGAATCTGCAAGGTCATCGAATTCATCATCTTTTTCGCTATCCGAAACCTCTTCACTCTCGTCGATATCCAAAGTGTCTTCTTCGAGTGCAGATGCCAATGCATCTTCAACAGAGCTTTCGTCAATGTTGCCCTCGGAAGCTTCATCATCTTCATCTGCTGATTCGAATATAGCATCTGACGAACTGTCGCTGGTGTCATCTGAATTTGGTGCAATCATCGCCTCCAGCTCGACAATCAGTTCTTCCAGCGAACTCACAAGCTTGTAATCAGGGCTGGATTTTAGCCGCGCCAATGCAGCATCACGCATGGTTTTAAGTTGGTTGATTTGTTCCATTGTTACCTCGTTACTCTTTGCTAAGGAGTAGTCCCACTCCACACTTTATTCTTACGCTCCACACACTTTTTCGATGGAACAACTATATCTACCATAGAATACTTGATTTCAAATGGCGATTCGTTTTTCGCTAACTTTGGACAAATTTGTTAATTTTTGAGTGGAACCTTGGGAACCGATCCGGTGCCACCTTTGCGTTTTCCATCTGGCTTGGATTTGGGTGATGTAGATTTGCCTTCTGAGGTCTTTGCTTTCGCTTTTGTGTTACCTGCAGTTTTCTTCGGCTTTACCGGTTTGTCCGGTACTGCCTCAAGCTCGAGAGACTCCAACCCGGCCTTGTCTTTTGCCAGGGTTACTTTAACCGTGCCGCCTGACTTCAATTTTCCGAACAAAACTTCATCCGCAAGTGGTTTTTTGATGTGCTCCTGGATAACCCTGCTCAATGGACGGGCACCCATTTGTTCGTCAAAGCCTTTGTTGGCGATCCAGGAAATGGCCTCATCACTCAGTTCAAATGTAATACCCCGTTCGGCAAGTTGCGCTTCCAACTGCATAATGAATTTTTGAACAACCTTGTGCACCACTGGCGTCGGAAGTGATGTGAAAGGAACAATTGCATCAAGACGGTTGCGGAATTCTGGTGCAAACAGTCTGTTGATTGCCTCTTCGTCATCGCCGGTACGTTTGGATGAGCCAAAGCCAATCGCAGATTTCTGCATCTCAGACGCACCTGCATTAGTCGTCATGATGATGATTACGTTTCGGAAATCAACCGACTTGCCATTGTGGTCAGTCAGTTTGCCGTGATCCATAACCTGAAGCAAAATGTTGAAAAGATCAGGATGGGCTTTTTCGATCTCATCCAGCAACAAAACACAATGCGGGTGCTGGTCCACACCGTCTGTTAGCAGACCACCCTGATCAAACCCGACATATCCCGGAGGCGCGCCGATGAGGCGGGAAACCGTGTGCCTTTCCATATATTCCGACATGTCGAAGCGAAGCAGTTCGACACCCATAACGCTTGCCAGTTGACGGGCGACTTCGGTCTTGCCGACGCCGGTGGGGCCGGAGAACAGATAAGCACCAATTGGTTTGTCTGGTTCACGCAGACCCGCTCTGGCAAGTTTGATAGAAGATGCAAGAGCATCGATTGCCATATCCTGTCCGTAAACCACGCGTTTGAGCTGGGTCGAAAGATTAGACAATACAGCAGCATCATCGTTGGAGACTGTTTTCGGTGGAATGCGGGCCATCTTTGCGATGGTTTCCTCAATTTCCTTGATGCCGATTTGTTTCTTGCGTTTGTTCTTTGGAAGAAGCTTCTGTGACGCACCGGACTCATCCACCACGTCGATAGCCTTGTCAGGTAATTTTCGGTCACTGATGTAACGCGCCGAAAGCTCAACCGAACCCTTGATGGCTTCGGACGTGTATTTCACATCGTGGAATTCTTCAAAATAGGGCCGCAATCCCTCCATAATTTCAATTGAGTCTTCAATGTTTGGTTCCTTGATGTCAATTTTCTGGAACCTTCGTACCAGTGCACGGTCTTTCTCGAAAAACTGCCTGTATTCCTTGTAGGTTGTCGATCCGATGCAGCGAATTGAACCTGAGGAAAGCGCAGGTTTTAAAAGGTTGGAGGCATCCATTGCGCCACCGGAGGTGGCACCTGCACCAATTACTGTATGAATTTCATCGATGAACATGATAGCATCAGGATATTCCTCGATTTCCTTGACCACCTGCTTCAATCGTTCTTCAAAATCACCCCTGTAGCGGGTTCCGGCCAACAGCGTTCCCATGTCCAGGGTGAATATCGTACTGTCAAGAAGGACTTCCGGTACCTCACCTTCTACAATTCGCTTTGCCAATCCTTCAACAATTGCTGTTTTTCCGACGCCTGGATCGCCCACGTAGAGCGGATTGTTTTTGGAGCGTCGGCACAGAACCTGAATTGTCCGGTCAACTTCATCTGCGCGGCCAATCAATTTGTCGATACGTCCAGCCTTGGCCTTTTCGTTGAGGTTAACGCAATATGCAGAAAGCGCATCTCCCTTGGCTTTGGACTCTTCATCGGCTGGTGCGCCCTGTTCTTCTTCGATACCCCGAATGATACGGCCTTCGGAAGTTCCAGAACGTTTCGCAATGCCGTGTGATATGAAACTCACCGCATCGTATCGGGTCATTTCCTGTTCTTGCAGGAAGTATGCCGCGTGGCTTTCGCGTTCAGCGAATATTGCGACCAGCACATTTGCCCCGGTCACTTCTTCGCGACCAGATGATTGTACATGGATTACAGCACGTTGTATTACGCGCTGAAAACCTTCGGTAGGCTTGGAGTCTTCGTCATATCCGGTCACCAGATTGGCGAGTTCGGTATCAATATAATCTGACAGGCTTTCTCTAAGCGTATCCATATTGACGTTACAGGCACGCATAACTGCGGCTGCATCCTGGTCATCAATCAACGCCAACAGCAAATGTTCCAGGGTTGCATATTCTTGAGAGCGATCGTTGGCATACGACAATGCTCTGTGCAGCGCTTTTTCCAGACTATCGGTAAATGAAGGCAACAGATGCTCCCGGGGTTATTGTTTTTCCATTACGCATTGCAGAGGATGTTGGTTTTTTTGTGCAAAGTCCATCACCTGCGATACTTTTGTTTCGGCTATTTCGTACGAGTACACACCACATTGCCCTACACCATTATTATGGACATGTAGCATTATTTGCGTGGCCTCGTCTGAAGTCTTGCTGAAAAACCTTTGGAGAACCACAATCACGAACTCCATTGGGGTGAAATCATCATTCAACAACAAAACCCTGTAGAGACTCGGCTTTTTGACTTTCTTTCGAACCTGCGTAGCAATGCCGGTGCCGATTTCATCTGAATTCCGGTCGTCATTGTCGCCTTGTAAAAATGCCGGCTTAATAGTCATTTCAGATTGGTTCGTTGTTTCAATTTAGTTTCCGAGATGCTGCAATTATATAGTGCATAAGAAACGTCTCGCAATAGTGCCGACCACTAGTAGCTCGAGAATTCACCGTATTATTAACGCACCATTTTTGGCGAATTTCGGTGCATTTGGAAAAAATTGATAAAAATTGAAGCAATTTCTATTCGATAAACGGATTGGTAACCAACCAACCCTAGTTTGAGTTTCTTATCCGGAGCGTAGTTCTGTTTTTAATTCCGGAATGTTGAGTTTCAAGCATACCCCAACTGTACGGGGATAGACGGGGATTGGTTTTGCGTACCCTATCTGCTTTTTACCCGCATCGTGTGATGCTGGTGATTTCCATTATGATTGCTTTGGCCCTCTATGGGTTCACGGCCCCGGCGGCAATTGCTGGCAATTCCAAATATGCGGGAATTGTCATTGATGCCAAGACCGGAAAGACATTGTATTCCCACCAGGCCAATGCGAAGCGTTATCCGGCGTCACTTACCAAGATGATGACGCTGTACATGATGTTTGAGGCATTGGCCGATGGCAAAATGTCGAAGAAGACCCGAATTCGCATGTCTAAACATGCAGCATCCATGCCGCCATCAAAATTGGGTATCAAGCCCGGCGGCTCCTTGTCTGCGGAACAAGCAGTCTACGCGCTTGTTACGAAATCAGCCAATGATGTTGCAGCAGCCGTCGCCGAACATTTGGGCGGCACTGAGTCGGGATTTGCCAAAATGATGACCGGAAAGGCCCGGGAACTTGGCATGAACCAAACTACGTTCCGGAATGCATCCGGTTTGCCGAACAGGGAACAACTGACTACGGCGCGTGACATGGCCCAGCTTGGTGTAGCGCTGCGCGAGCACTTTCCGCAATATTATTCATACTTTTCAACGCGTTCGTTTAAGTATGGAAAAAAGAACTATGGCAATCACAACCGGCTGTTGGGTAACGTAAAAGGTGTCGATGGCATAAAGACCGGTTATACCCGCGCGTCCGGGTTCAACCTGGTGTCATCAGTCCAAAAAGGAAATCGCTCAATTGTAGCTGTTGTACTGGGTGGACGCACTGGCAAAAGCCGAAATGCGCAAATGAAAAAGTTGATTTCCGGCTACTTCGGAAAGGCAACAAGTGGTCAAAAGCAACAACTTGTCGCCTCACGCAAGTCTGGCAATTATGGGTTTGCTTCTTCGGTTGAGCTACCCAAAACCGGCCCACTTCCGATTTTTCGGAACCGGGGTGACATTGTGGCTGCACAGCGCGTCATCACGGCACATTCAGTGCAGACAGCCTCCTTATCCAGTGAAAATGTACAGGCGTTTGCGGCCAGTTCCAGTCATCAATCAGATGAAGTCAGCAAGTACATTCTAGCTTTGAGCGAAGAAAACCTGCCTGTCCCGTCGATCCGTCCATCAGAAAGTATTCCGAGCACTGATCCTGTTGTGACAGCGACCGTTGCCGAAAATTACAAGCCCGGTGGATGGCAAATCCAGATTGGAGCAACCGATTCCAACGCGGCGGCAATCAATTTGTTAAACAAGGCTCAAACAAGAGTTCCTGGAATTTTGAAAAGCAAGAGCATCTATACGGAAACCGTTGCCAAGGGTAGTTCCACTCTTCATAGGGCAAGATTTGTTGGTTTTGACAGCAAAGCCGCTGCCAGAGACGCCTGCAAAGAATTGAAACGCAAGAAGTTTGCCTGCCTTGCCCTTGCTGGTTAGACAAACCCTGGCGGAGTTATGAGTATGCTGAATTCAGTCGAGAAGCGTATCTTTGGCCTTATTAATTCGGGCAGCAAGAAACGTCGATCCGCCACTGTCGGGATGAACCCGCTTCATCAATCGGCGGTGAGCTTCTCGGATCTCCGCAGACCCCGCTCCGGAATTAAGACCAAGAATTTGATAAGCTTCCTCCTTTGTCATGGGGCCAGAGCCCGACGCGCCACGTTGCCCCGAACCGCCACTTCGTTGTGTGTTCGCACCCCAACCGGGCATTCGGCGGTCAAGATAAGCTTCCAATAGGGCGCTGCTCTCGCCATCATCGGAAAGCGCAGTATATAGCGCAATCAAATCTTCCTCATTCATGTCAGATAATCTTCGATCTTCATAAGTACCAGCTAGAACCAGACCATCAATGTCACCGCTATCGTGATCCAGTTCCATTTCGAGCCAGGCAGAACGAACAAAAGACTTTTGCCCGCTTCCTTGATGGTCCAATGGTCGAACTTTTCGGTTTCTGGCCCAAAGCACCAATCCAAACGTGACGAGGGGAATACCAATCGCTCCCCTACCAAAAATCGTAAGAATACTGCCAATAGCTAGAAGTATCACAGGACCGGCAAGCCTTGCTGTATTGGCAACCGTAGAGGGTTTGCTGTTTAAAAATGCCAGACCACCCAGTAAAATTACCGCTATGGCTGAAAAGAATACAAAAAAGGGGCTCACCGGTGTCAGTTTCCCAGTTGTTCAAGAAGCAGTCGGCTGGCAGTGCCGCTACGCGATTCCAATGCCTTGCGGCCGCCACTTGCATAAGCTGCCACTGCACTTAGCAGGTTTTCGAGATCTTTCGCAGAGCTTTCATTCAAGCTGAGAAATGCCCCACTGCTGAGGCGCGCGATCTCCCGGAATGCCAGTTCTGCCTGGCCGTTGCGGCCATCCAAAAACATGAATGCCTTTACACCTTTGAGCCCCAGTTCACCCGCCAAATGACAAAGCTGGTCTACATCTTCTTCCATGGCATCACCAATGAAAACAAGCGCCGATACGGATGATTTGGCGTTTTCCTTTATTGCGTGGGACAGGACTTTTCCAATCTGCGTCATCCCGCCTCTGCAATCGATCGACGTCATCAATTGTCCCAATGCTTTGGCATTCATTACCCATTTGGATGCCCGGCATTCACCATACCCACGAAAATAGACAAGCTGGACAGATAGTCCTGCTTTTCTGTCTACTGCATCGAACATTGATCCTTGAATTGAGCAGGCACGATCCCATGTGGGTTGGCGGCTCATTGTTGCATCAAGTGAAAAAATCAGCCGTCCCGAACTGTTGGGGTTCGTTTTAGCCGCAGTTTTCAAAAAATTCGCAATATCCGACGATTTCGATTGCTCGACCGGTTTTCCTGACGATCTTTGGTCAATTACATTCTTTCCCATATTTAGAGAATGGGCCTTTTGCCAGTATTTGCAAGGTGGTCTGGGCGATCCGGCAAAAAAAATCTGGTTAATACAAGATTTACAGGCATGGTGAACTGATCGTTAATTTTTTTAGGGTACTTTACACGAATTGGCCAAAGTAACTGGCCAGCGGGAGTTCTAAGTAAATGGTTGTAGAGTATTTTCTGGAATGGGTGGAAACAGCGCCGGTTATCAAACGCGTTGAGGCTGCAAGGGCATTGGTAAAAGCTTGTTTGAGCAACCGGTTGGATGAGGAGGAGCGTGAGCAGGTCGATGCAGCCATTACGGTGCTCCTCGATGATCCGGCGCCGGGAATTCGTCAGGCAATCGCGGAAGAATTTGGTGCATTTGATACAGCACCCCGCCATGTGATGCGCGCGCTCGCACACGACAATAATGATATTGCAACAATCGTACTCTCCCAGTCACCGGTTTTTCACAATGCAGAGTTGATTGAATTCGTCGACGACGGAGATCCTGAAAGACAAATAGCAATCGCATGTCGTCCATGGATGCCTGAAACGGTTATGGCTGCAATTTGCAAGTCAGCGTGTAGTGATGCGAGCCTTGCATTACTTATGAACCCGGCAGCTCTGCTATCAGGTAAAAATATACAGTGGATGGCCGAGCGCCATGGTAAAGACAAGCTTATTCGGACAATATTGCTGGAGCGACCGGATTTGCCTGCCGAAGTACGGTTGATACTCATCAACAAATTGGGTGAAGCTTTGAAGTCTTTAGTCTCCGAGAGATCCTGGTTACCGGAAGCGAGGGCTCAACAAACGGTCCGAGAAGCGTGTGACAAGGCGTCTATTACATTTGCCGCTCAAGCGCCTGAAGAAGATTTGGAACGCGTGGTAGAAGGGTTGATTGAATCGGGGCAGTTGACAACCTCTTACCTGTTGCGGGCTGTTTGCATGGGCAATATCACTCTGGCTGCAAAGGCTCTTTCTTGTCTCAGTGGTGTACGGTTCGATCGCGTAGAGGCGATTTTGACAAATAATCGCGAATCTGCCTTTCGGGCTGTTTATGACAGGGCTGGCCTGCCAGAATCTGCGTTTAATGTGTTTAATTGTGCCATCTCTACCTGGAGGCGTTTACTTTCGTCTGATTCACCGATTAACCAGTCGAGGTTACCATTTCTGGTGACGCGTGAGGTGTTGCAAAGCTATTGCGGAAATCAGGATGCGGTAATGGACGAGTTACTTGTCCTGTTGCGAAAGCTGGCAGCTGAGACAGCACGTGAAAGTGCCCGCTATAAGGCATCTGAAATGATCGCGCGAAGAGCCCAGGTAGTTCAGTTGGAACTGGACAGGTCCGCACCAGAGTTAAGCGAAGAAGAAATGGCAATTTTTGCTGAGAATTTGCGTTTGGAACTCGATGAAGATGTGCTGGATATGCCGACGGAGTTTGAACCTGCCAATGACCAGAAACTGAAACCGGTTGAAAACCCTGTCGATTTAGAGGCCGTGCACGAAATTCCGGAATTTGAGCCTGTACTAGCTGAAGATAATATGGACAGCGATGCGTTTACCCTATCGCAGTCGGTGCTTCATTTCCCGGTTCAAAACGCAGCCTAGGATTGCCGACTCAGTAGTTGAATTGCTCGGCCAGAATTCGGTCATCCCAGGAATGATCAGGGTCAAACATGATGTCGACCTTTTTGCTGGGGTCCAATTTCACGGTTACCTTAACAGCCGATTTGATTTCGATGTTGTCAGCTACCGCGTTTACCGGCCGTTTTCCCGGTTCATTGATATCGATGATCACCTCAACAGAATTGGGGAGCAAGGCACCGCGCCAGCGGCGAGGGCGGAACGGGCTTACGGGCGTAAGTGCGAGCAGGGGCGCTTCCAATGGTAAAATTGGCCCATGTGCCGACAAATTGTAAGCAGTTGATCCAGCCGGGGTTGCGAGCAAAATGCCATCACATATCAGGCTATCAAGTCGCTTCTTTCCGTCCGTTGTAACCGAGAGGCTCGCAGCCTGATAAGATTGTCTCAGTAGTGATACTTCGTTGATTGCGTTTGCATGATGAATCTTTCCATCGGCGTCCACCGCTTCCATATGCAACGGTTGAATGGTGTTGCGGATAGTGTTGGATAGTCGCTCTTCAAGACCCTCCACGCGAAATTCGTTCATAAGGAACCCTACGGTCCCTTTATTCATGCCGTATATGGGAATACCGGAATTCATAAATCCGTGGAGCGTTTGCAGCATAAAGCCATCACCGCCCAGGGCAACAACTGCTTCGGCATCCCTGTGGGAAATGTTTTCGTATTGCTTTTCCAGATTGGCCAAAGCTTCTTTGGCATCGGGGGCATCACTGGCGACAAAGGCAATTTTCATTTACGAATCTACTCAGTCAAACACTTGTTTAAATCTCAAAACCTTGCCCGTTGGATGTCTGGCATCACCCGAATCCGCTAGGCATAAGACTTTCTTAACTATGCTGCTTCAATCTGCGACCATGCCGGAGACTCCGGATGTGTTGTATCATGTTATGTAATGAGTGGAAGTAGTTATGATTAGTCCTGCTAGTGAAATCCAGTATCCCCCATCGGAAACCACCTGTACAAAGGCAAAAATGATTGCCCGTATGGAAGCGCTGTCGGGTAGCAGCAATGCTTTGTTGGCAGTTATCTCCAAGCGGTTGGGTGCAGAGGCACATGAATATCATGAAGAAGTTGAGGCTCTCACTGTAGAGCAGGAACAACTCATCGCCAACATGAAGAAGCTCATTCGCGAGTAGCCATTCAAACAATCCTGCAGTTTAGCGTACTTTACTACGGCCAATACTGCATGTCGCGGAATTGCCGCCAAACTCGTTCGCCGATTAAGCAGTCATAACTGTTTTCTGCAGCCGGTAGGGGTTGCAAGCTATTGTTGGCCGGTAAACCAGGAGTTTTTTGGCGGGCAAGTTCCAACACCAGTTTTTGTCGAACTGCTTCCGGAAACTGCTCCCACTCCAGAACGGGAATAACAAATGATGCTGGGCCACCAGTTACACAATCGATGTAATACTGGTCCAGATCATTTAGATGAAACTGACTGCCCATACCCTCGTTGGTCATCAGTGGGAGCCCATTGATAATGATCCCCTTTTCAAGTGCGCCATCACGGGCAAGAGTAACCGGCTTACCTTGGTTATTTGGACCGTCACCAGAAATGTCGATTACCTGTCGACTTGCGGTGTAATTGTTGGAGTCAAATTGGTTGGCTGCAAAATCTATTGCACCGGAAATTGAAGTTCTGCGGAGGGCCTCATTGAATTCGGCTGTGAGGCGGGTTGCTACCGATCTGGCGTCTGATTCATTCTCAATAGTGGTCCAATCGATTATTGTGCGCTGTGAGTTCGCGCCAGACCATTCAAAATAGAAGAGGGCGATCCGACCAAGCAGTCCGCCCTTGATTGCCTCTATTACTTCTTTGCTTGCCAATGCTTCGGCATATCCCCGGCGTTGTATCTCGAGTTCTCGCGGAGTCATGGAGCGAGAAACGTCAATTGCCAGCACAAGTTCCACGTCAACCTCGGTCGTTTGCGCTGAAAGCGGAGAGGGCTGGCTGGTAAGCATACCCAACCAAAACATGAAAAACAGGCGAATTATCATTCTTTCAAATGACAACAATGAGAAGCAATAGTCCAATAAAATACTCGTATGTATGGGGTGTTGTGCTGTTCGAAATGATTCACTATTGTCCGATAACCAAGCCTTCTCGTCTTGGATCAGCACCTCCCTGCAAGCCATCAGGGTTGATTTCAATTCCGTGCAATCCCGAATTCAAATCACGGATGTTGGTAACATAACCCAGTCGCTCAAGCGGTTCTTCAAAGGACTCTGCAGCGGTTCCTTTTTCCAGATCGTATTCGCCAAACCGGTTGATGAGGTGGGGTAATTCAATCGCCTGTTGAATATTCATGTCCCAGTCAATCCAGGCAATCAGGGTCTTGGCAACATATCCTATTATCCTGCTACCGCCGGGAGAACCGACGGTCAGTACTGGGTTCCCGTCTTTCATGACTATAGTTGGCGCCATTGAAGATCGTGGACGTTTTCCCGGTTCGATGCGGTTTGCGACAAGTTTTTCGTCAACTTCGGGAACAAATGAAAAGTCTGTCAGCTCATTGTTTAACAAAAATCCACCCACCATCAGGCGTGACCCAAACCCGTTTTCGATTGTCGTTGTCATGGAAACCACATTGCCTCCAGAATCCACGATTGAAAAATGGCTGGTTGATGGTAATTCTGTTGATTTGTCATCTGCCCATAAATGAGCGTGATCAAAAGGCGGGTTGCCGGGTTGGACACTTCCGGAGGGCAAGGCGCTTTCGCCAGAAAGCAATTTGCTGCGCTCCGTGAGGTAATCCTTGTTTAAAAGCCCTTTGGGCATATCCACAAAATCACTGTCTGCCATGTAGCGACCACGATCCGCATATGCCAAACGAGATGCATCGCCTATGGCCAGCCAACTCTTGGGACTGCGCGGCCCCCATTCGCCAATATTGTGGTGCTCAATCAGGCCAAGTATCTGTCCAACCGTCAATGCTCCAGAGGAGGGTGGGCCCATCCCGCATACATCATAGCCCCGGTAGGCAAGGCAAACCGGCGGCCGTTCGACGATTTCATATCTGGACAAATCCTCAAGCGTTAGTCGCCCCGGGGTTCCTTCAGAATTTTGCACCCGGTGAACAATCGCCTCGGCAATTCGCCCTCCATAAAAAGCGTCAGCGCCACCTTCAGAAATCATCTCCAGGGTGTTCGCATAGGCTGTATTTTTTAATACCGTGCCGGGGAACAGCGGTACGCCTTCTTCACTCAGGAAGTAATCTCGCGTTTCGGGATACTGATACAAACTCTCGGCCGCATAGGTGATGAGTGCGTTAAGGCGATTGGTTACTTCAAATCCTTCTCGTGCCAATTGGATAGCGGGCTTCAACAAATCTTCCCAAGGCAATTGTCCGTATCGTTTGTGGATATCAAACAGCAGTTTGATAGTGCCGGGGGTACCAACCGAACGTCCGCCAACAACCACGTCAAAAAAAGATGCCGGCTGACCATTGTCATCCAGAAACATTTCAGGAGTAGCGGCTAAAGGTGCAGTTTCACGGCCATCGAATGTGGTGAGGCGTTTGTTCTTTGCATCAAAATATACCAAAAACGCTCCACCCCCGATTCCGGATGATTGCGGTTCCACCAGGCCAAGAACAAGTTGAATAGTGACCATGGCATCAACAGCATTGCCACCACGTTTCAGGATGTCGCTGCCTGCACGACTGGCGTACGGATTTGCGGACGATACCATCGAATTTTTGCCGTGAACGAGCTGTTGCTTTGTGGTTCCGGAGGAAAATTCTGGCGCAACGCTGTCGCTGGCATCCTGCGCTATCACAAGAGTTACTGCCAGCAGTGTGGCCAACAAAATACAAATTTGTCTGTAAACATTTACCGGTATTGCAAATAGGAAGCGTCGCATGTGACTCGTTCATTCATTGTCGGGGCTTCGACAATAATATTGCGCATACACAAAGGCCAGCCGGAACTTGTCAGCTGGCCAGAATTTGTTGGGCGGATTGTCTGTAAACTCGGAATCAGTTGCTGTAATAATCAAAATAGACGCATTTGTACCCAACGTTACAACGATTGTCGTCTCTGGTCGAAACATAAACGCGCTTGACGGTTTGATTCAATTCGCAGTAACTGCGGTTCTTCACAAAGCGCTCATAAGTGTATGTCCCGGTGGACAATACTACAGCACCAGAGCGGCGAACGATTGTACGTGCTTCTCCGCAGGTCATTCCATTGGTGTTTGCGCGATGCTGGGCAAGGGCTTCGAGAGGGATGATTGCTGCCATTGCCGTAAGCAACAAGACGGGGGTTACTTTTTTCATTGAATTTGTCTCCGTATGGTGACAGTCGGGGCAACCGTCGTTGTTTTATAGTGAATTTGAGTTGTTTCGTTTCTAGCCTGTTGCGATCTTTGCGTCTGTGTAATTCGTCACAATTTCGCAACAGAAAAATCACATAACCAATCTGCAGCACACATTGCGGTCCATCCGAAAGCTTGTTAGGATTATGACGAGTCGAAAATGGGCAATTTGCAGCATGTATTTTCAAAGAGTGGGCGCGTGAAACAGTTGAAAGTTGAAGCCCGATGGGCGGCGACACCACTATGAAAAAGCTGGATAGACCATGAGTCGGTTGTCTCCCGAGCAGAAATATTTAAGCGCTCGCAAGGTAATGGGCCTTGAAGAGGACGCCAAGATTAACCCGTTGTTCCTGTCCATGGCGGAACGAATATTTGGTATTGAAAAATTCAATCGAATGCTGGCCGAAGCCGGACCACCATGGCCCGATGCAAACAGCCTGATTGATTTCATGTTCAAAAGATTGAACATAAAGTACGGCATTGAAAACGAGAATATGCTTCTCAACCTGGATGCCCGCCCAAAGGTATTTGTCGCCAATCATCCATACGGTCTTCCCGATGCATTTGCGATGTTTCAGATTTTGACTAATCACCGTCCGAACATCAAACTTTTTGCAAACAAGATTTTGGCAGCCAGTCGGCTGGAGGACGATCGCCTGCTGTTTGTCGATCCATTTATGGCAGACGGTTCAAGAGGCGTTAATCGAAAGTCAGTCGCAACTGCCTTGAAACACCTGAGGGATGGTGGGGATTTGGCCCTGTTCCCGGGCCGTATTGTATCCCATCTGAAAACATCGGATTGGATGATTTCCGATTCCGGTTGGACCGATCAGATATTTCGATTCGTGGAGATCAGCGGTGGTGACCTCGTGCCAATGTTCATTAGTGGCCGAAACAGCATGATGTTTAACATGTCCGGTTTGATTCATTCGCGGATTCGGACTTACCTGCTGCTTCGCGAATTCATGCGGGGAGGCCACGATTTCCGCTTTAGGGTTGGTGAACCGGTATCTGCAGCGCAGATGCAGAAGGCGGCGAGAACATTGCCGACTGGCGAGTTTTCTCGAGCGCTTACTTACGCTCTTAAAACACCAAAAAACGCAAAAGCCCTGGAAGCGTTCAAGGAAACTGGTGAATTTGCCTCTGACAATATTCCCGAGAGTGTGGATCCCGTTTGTGATTTGGCTAAAATTTCTGGAGCAAAGGCTAAAGCACTTCTTGATCAACACGAAAAACTGGTCGACCAGAATGGGTATACGATATATCTCGCAAATCCTGGAATCAACGAAGAACTTTTGGATGTAATTTGCGAAGTCCGATATGCGGCATTTGCTACCGATACTGGCGTTGAATCACCATCTGAGTTGAAGGACAAATTTGATCCCAGAAACAGCCATCTGATATTGTGGGATGACACAAAGAAAATGGTAATTGGGGTTTATCGCTTTCTGGTGTCCAACGCCAATAGCGGAATTGCCAGGAGTGAAGATCTGGTAACCAGTACGATTTTTGACTTGAAGCCGGGCTTTCTGAAAATGTTGCCTAATTCCATGGAGTTGGGCAGGGCGGCAATTTTGCCGGAGTATCAGAAGAGTTTCGCGCCATTGATGTTGTTGTGGCGCGGAATTCTGGAAATCCCTAAACGCGATCACGGCATCAAATATTTGTTTGGCCCTGTAACGATGGGTCGGGCCTTCAAGCCGGTCTCACACGAACTCTTGCGCCGTTTCGTAATGGAGCATTGCCGTGACGAAGGCATGGTTGGGTTCGTAGAAGCAAAACGTAAGTTGGAGTTTGACATTCCGCGCGAGATTGACCTCGACAAGATGGCAAGCGCCTGCAATTCCTTTGCCCAGCTATCCGCAATAGTGAGCGGATTTGAAGGTGGGAAACGCGATCTTCCGGTACTGTTTCGCCATTATGCACATATTGGTTGTCGTTATATAGGCTTTGGCGAATGGAAAGAGCTCGATCGTGCCACAGCGGGATTAACCGTTCTTGATCTTAAAAACATGAGCAAAACCTTGCTATCCCGCTTCTTTGGCAAGGAGGGAATGGAAGCCTTTTTGCTGGGAAGGTGATCTGGTTGTTGTTACAATCGATTGGCGATTATCCCTGAATTAAACTCTGTTTTTGAACTCCAAGCCCTTCAACACCAAGCTCCATCGTGTCACCTGGCTTGAGAAATACAGGTTCAGGTTTCATACCCAATCCCACACCAGGCGGTGTACCGGTTGCAATAATGTCCCCCGGCAGAAGACTCATAAGTGATGAAAGGTGCTCAATGATTTGTGCAACATTGAAGATCATTTTGGAGGTGTTGCCTGTCTGTCTCCGGTCTCCGTTGACGTTGCAATACAGATCAAGAGATTGAGGGTCAGCTACTTCATCGCGTGTAACCAGCCAAGGTCCAGTCGGCCCGAATGTGTCGCAGGATTTCCCTTTGGTCCACTGGCCGGAAAGCGATTTCTGGTAGGTTCGTTCCGACACATCGTTGACAACGCAATATCCGGCCACGTGATCGAATGCATCAGACTGACTGACATACTTTGCCTTCTTTCCAATTATTACTCCCAACTCGACTTCCCAGTCTGTCGTCTTGGATCCGCGCGGGATTTCAACCGTATCGTATGGACCGACAACGGCTGAGGTAGCCTTTTGAAACAGAATTGGATGTTCGGGAATTTTACTTCCGGTTTCTGCAGCGTGGTCAGAATAATTGAGGCCAATGCACAAAAATTTGCCAATATTTCCAATGCATGGACCTATCCTGGGGGTTCCCTCAATCAGAGGAAGAGAAGAAACATCAATCTTTTCCAGGGATTTGATTCCACCTGAAGCGAGAAATTTGGGATTTATATCCTGCGCATGAGCGGACAGGTCGCGAATTTTTCCATCTTCATCCAATATTCCGGGCTTTTCCTGCCCTTGCGGTCCGTAGCGAAGCAGTTTCATCGGGTTGTTCCTCCTGAGCAGGATAGGGGACACGTAATTGAGTAATTTTTCAAGATCGAAATGCTGTTCAGTATGTCCTTTTCTCACGTCCGATATTTAAGCTATAAGGTCAACGATCATAGGGGCTTAAAAAGTTTGCCTACCCCCTTGCGCTTTGATGTGTGAACCGTTAGATAGGTGTACCGGATACAAGGGCGTGTAAGATGGAGTAATCTTTCTTACGCGTTTGTTTGTGTGGAAATTGCAGACGATTGAATGGTTTGCTCCGCCGGCTTCACAATTGAGTAAAGTCCTGCAATTACTTGGGTTTAGGCGAATTTCAATGGCTGCCAAAATCAATCCGTTTACCTTTATACAACAGGTACGCTCGGAAGTTTCCAAGGTTACTTGGCCGAGTCGGCGTGAAACGGGAATTACCTCCATTTGGGTGTTGGTAATGGTGTTCGTGGCTGCGTTATTCTTTTTCCTCGTGGATCAGGGTCTTGGATACTTGGTTGGTGAATTGTTGACTTTTGGAAGCTGAATTTTGATCTTTCCGGTTTGGAAGAGCATACGAGGACACTGCGGATAAACAATGGCGCATCGCTGGTACATCGTTCACGCTTACTCGAATTTCGAGAAGAAAGTGGCGGAATCAATTGAAGAGCAGGCCAAGCAAAAGGGCCTGCAGCATCTTTTCGAGGCAGTCATGGTGCCAACCGAAAAGGTAGTTGAAGTGCGTCGCGGCCGTAAGGTGGATGCTGAACGTAAATTTTTCCCCGGCTATGTCCTGGTCAAGATGGATATGACCGACGAAGCTTTTCACCTGATCAAGAATACTCCGAAAGTAACAGGATTTCTTGGAGCAAATAACCGCCCGCAACCGATTTCGGATCGCGAAGCTGATCAGATCCTCAATCAAATTCAGGAAGGTGTTGAACGACCGAAGCCATCCGTCATGTTCGATATCGGGGAAAATGTACGAGTGGCAGACGGTCCATTTGCTTCGTTCAGTGGCATTGTTCAGGAAGTTGACGAGGAGCGCGCGCGCCTCAAAGTAGAGGTTTCGATTTTTGGCAGGGCGACACCGGTTGATCTGGAGTATGGCCAGGTCGAGAAAGTTTAGAATTTAACCGCGTGGGAGGTGAGTTGATCTGGCCGATTGACATCTCCGAACCACGCAATCTGCAACCACAAGGATGATTAAGTCCTTGCAAAACCGAAAAAGGCAGAAAGAAAATGGCCAAGAAAATTGCCGGATATCTGAAGCTTCAGGTTCCTGCAGGCAACGCTTCACCTTCGCCGCCCATTGGTCCGGCGCTGGGTCAGCGTGGTCTGAACATTATGGAATTCTGCAAGGCGTTCAATGCCAAAACGCAGGAAATGGAAAAAAATTCACCGGTTCCGGTGGAAATCACCATTTTCGTAGACAAGTCTTTCACCTTCGAGATGAAACAGCCGCCAATGTCTTACTTCCTGAAGAAAGCGGCTGGTCTGCCCAAGGGTTCTCAAACCCCCGGTCGTGAAGTTGCTGGCAAGTTAAGTCGTGCGCAGGTTAAAGAGATTGCGGAGAAGAAAATGCCGGACCTCAATGCTGCAGATATTGAAGCAGCAATGCGAATTGTTGAAGGCTCTGCCCGTTCCATGGGCCTGGAAGTGGAGGGCTAACGATGGCTGGAAAACGTATGAAAAATAACCGGGAAGGCATTGGACGCGAAACATTATATGAATTGGGTGAAGCTGTAGGCATGGTAAAAGAACGTGCTTCAGCGAAGTTCGATGAGACTGTTGAAATTGCGATGAACCTCGGTGTAGACCCCCGCCATTCGGACCAGATGGTTCGTGGTGTGATCAACCTGCCCAATGGCACTGGTCGGACAATGCGCGTTGCAGTGTTCGCGCGGGACGACAAGGCTGAGGAAGCTAAAAAGGCCGGTGCGGATATCGTTGGGGCCGAAGATTTGATGGAGACAGTGCAGGCTGGCACTATCGATTTTGACCGTTGTATCGCTACACCTGACATGATGCCGCTGGTTGGCCGTTTGGGTAAGGTTTTGGGTCCTCGTAACTTGATGCCTAATCCAAAGACCGGAACAGTAACAACCGATGTTGCGGAAGCGGTTAAAGGTGCCAAGGGTGGTGCTGTGGAATTTCGGGTTGAGAAAGCCGGGATTATCCATGCGGGCGTTGGCAAGGCTTCTT
Organism: Hyphomicrobiales bacterium; assembly: GCA_021775455.1. Lineage (GTDB taxonomy): Bacteria > Pseudomonadota > Alphaproteobacteria > Rhizobiales > Rhizobiaceae > JAALLB01. Next base: position 41,517 of record JAJFHU010000052.1, read on the forward strand.
TTGAGGCCAAGGCGCTGGAAGAAAACATAAAGGCGTTTACCGGCGCAGTTATAAAAGCCAGGCCATCCGGTTCAAAGGGCACGTTCGTAAAACGTGTTGCAATTTCATCGACAATGGGTCCGGGCGTTAAAGTCGATCCGGCTTCTGTTGTTAGTTAAGAATTACGTAATTTTCCGCTTTGATTGGCGGAGAATTGTAAAACGAATTTCCGGCGGTTCGCCGCCGGAATCTTTCCGGCAGGAGGTCTAGGCCTTTTATCGGAAAACCTGTCCGAGACTGCAGGCGGTTAGCCTTAATCGCGGGTCCGGCGGTTCAGATGTGAGTACGTGTGAATTTGCCAGGCTGTGCACCTGCAATAGACGGGAGTTAGACCGGAATTCATCGGGTTGTACCCGGACTTCGGTTCAAACTCGCAAGCCTTGCCAGCGCTTCGGTGCTGGGCCGGGGGACAGGATCTTGAAGCGTCGATTGGCGTTACAGTTCGGTTCCTTTGGAACAGCTCGGTAACAAGGGTCGGCAATCGCAACTGGAACGTCGCTTGAATGGATATGCGGCGGTCCCAATGGAGAGAGACTGTGGAAAGAGCGGAAAAACGTGAGTTTGTGACGTCCATGAACAATGTGTTTGCTAAGGCAGGCGCAGTGGTTGTTGCACACTATACCGGTCTTACCGTTTCTGAAATGAGCGAACTGCGTTCGCAAATGAAGGAAGCGGGAGGAACCGTCAAAGTCGCGAAAAACCGCCTTGCCAAGCTCGCCCTTAAAGGCACGGAGTCAGAGCACATATCTGAATTGTTCCAGGGTCAGACCCTGATTGCATATTCAGAGGATCCTGTGACTGCTCCAAAGGTATCTGTCGAATTTTCCAAGAAAAACGAAAAACTCGTCATTCTTGGTGGAGCGATGGGTCCATCCAACCTCGATGTGAACGGTGTGAAAGCTCTTGCGAGCTTGCCGTCGCTTGATGAACTGCGTGCAAAACTTGTTGGCATGATTACTACGCCTGCAACCCGCATTGTTCAGGTCATCAACGCTCCTGCTGGTCAGGTGGCACGTGTGGTTGGTGCTTATAGCCAAAAGGGTGAGGCTGCGTAAGCGGTTAATCGCATCTTTCGAAGTTTGAACTGAAACAAAAGGAAAAGAAAATGGCTGATCTTGAAAAAATCGCCGGGGACCTGTCCAGCCTTACCGTAATGGAAGCTGCTGAACTGTCCAAAATGCTTGAAGAAAAATGGGGCGTATCTGCTGCTGCTCCTGTCGCTGTTGCTGCTGTTGCAGGCGGTGGTGGTGAAGCAGTTGCTGCTGAAGAGAAAACGGAATTTGACGTAATTCTTGCTGAAGCGGGCGCCCAGAAAATCAACGTCATCAAGGAAGTGCGTGGCATCACAGGTCTTGGCCTGAAAGAAGCCAAGGACCTAGTTGAAGGCGCTCCAAAAGCCGTCAAGGAAGGCGCTTCCAAAGACGAAGCCGAGGAAATCAAAGGCAAGCTTGAAGCAGCCGGCGCTAAAGTCGAGCTCAAGTAAGTCAACTTGAAGAATTTCGACCCCGGATCCGTCCGGGGTCATCTGTAATTTAAAGGCCGGCAGCATTGGCCTCGAGGGCAAAGTAACGAAACCGTCCGCCCGCGGTTGAAAGTTAAATGTCAGTCCGAAACCGGACTCTGTTTCCGATAGCCGAATGGATGGGTTGTCAGATAATGGGTCAGGCGAAAGCTGCGGATACACACACGAGGAGCAATTATGGCTCAGAACCATGTTTTTAATGGTCGCAAACGCGTAAGAAAATACTTCGGAAACATCACTGAAGTTGCTGAAATGCCGAACCTGATTGAGGTTCAAAAGCATTCATATGATCAGTTTTTGATGGTCGCAGAGCCTGAGGGTGGTCGTGGAGACGAAGGTCTGCAGGCTGTTTTTAAATCAGTGTTTCCGATCACGGATTTTACTGGTGCATCCATGCTCGAATTCGTTCGTTACGATTTCGATCTGCCGAAGTACGATGTGGAAGAGTGCCGTCAACGCGATATGACTTATGCTGCTCCGCTGAAGGTAACACTGCGATTGATCGTGTTTGATATTGATGAGGAAACTGGCGCCAAGTCTATCAAGGACATCAAGGAACAAGAAGTCTACATGGGCGACATGCCGTTAATGACAGGCAACGGTACGTTCATTATCAACGGTACAGAACGGGTTATTGTTTCTCAAATGCACCGTTCACCCGGCGTGTTTTTTGATCACGATAAAGGTAAGAGCCATTCATCCGGCAAGCTATTGTTTGCTGCTCGTGTTATTCCTTACCGTGGATCGTGGCTTGATATCGAGTTTGACGCAAAGGATATCGTTCATGCACGTATCGACCGCCGTCGTAAAATTCCAGCGACCTCATTGCTGCTCGCCCTGGGTCTTGAGCCACAAGAAATTCTCTCAACATTTTATACTTCCACCAAGATCACCCGCGATGGTGATGGTTGGAAAATGCCGTTTAATGGTGAAAGTCTGAAGGGCAAAAAAGCTGAAACTAATCTAATTGATGCAGATACTGGCAAGGTTGTTCTGGAGTTTGGGAAAAAACTAACAGCGCGTACAATCCTTCAACTTGAAGAAAAAGGCCTTAAGGCGCTCAAGATCGACAACGAGCAAATGTACGGCAACTATGTTGCTGAGGACTTGGTGAATGCCAAAACCGGTGAAATCTATATGGAAGCCGGTGACGAGATAGATGAAAAGGCTATCGAAGTTCTTGATGAAGCCAAGATCAAGAGTGTTCCGGTGCTTGATATCGACCACATGAACATTGGTGCGTATATCCGCAATACTCTGGCTGCAGACAAGAATGAAACCCGCCAGGATGCGTTATTTGACATCTATCGTGTAATGCGTCCGGGTGAACCACCAATCATGGAAACAGCCGAGAACATGTTCAACTCGTTGTTCTTTGATTCCGAGCGCTATGATCTATCAGCCGTTGGCCGGGTGAAAATGAACATTCGCCTGGAGCTTGAATGCGAGGACACGGTTCGCGTTCTCCGCAAGGAAGATGTACTTGAGGTTGTAAAAACCCTCGTCAACCTTCGCGATGGACGTGGTGAGATTGATGACATCGATAACCTTGGCAACCGTCGTGTTCGCTCGGTTGGTGAGTTGATGGAAAACCAGTACCGCATCGGATTGCTGCGCATGGAGCGCGCCATCAAGGAGCGCATGTCTTCTATTGAGGTTGATACGGTGATGCCGCAAGATCTCATAAACGCAAAGCCTGCCGCCGCCGCCGTTCGTGAGTTTTTTGGTTCATCCCAGCTTTCACAGTTTATGGATCAAACGAATCCGCTTTCTGAAATCACACACAAGCGCCGTCTTTCAGCGCTTGGGCCAGGTGGCCTGACACGCGAGCGCGCTGGCTTTGAAGTTCGTGACGTTCATCCGACCCATTATGGTCGCATCTGTCCAATTGAAACTCCCGAAGGTCCAAACATTGGTTTGATCAACTCGCTGGCAACATTTGCCCGGGTCAACAAATATGGTTTTATCGAAAGCCCATATCGTAAGGTTTTAAAGTGCAAGGTCACTGATGAAGTGATCTATCTCTCCGCAATGGAAGAGGCTCGATACAACATCGCCCAGGCGAATGCCCGAATGACTGAAAAGGGTGAATTCCAAAATGACTTTGTGACTTGCCGTAAAGCTGGTGATGTCATGATGGTGCCGCGTGAAAACGTAGAGTTGATGGACGTTTCTCCAAAACAGCTTGTATCTGTCGCGTCATCTCTTATTCCATTCCTGGAAAACGATGATGCGAACCGCGCACTGATGGGTTCCAACATGATGCGCCAGGCGGTGCCGCTGGTACGAGCCGAGGCACCATATGTTGGTACCGGCATGGAGCCGATTGTTGCTCGTGATTCAGGTGCAGCTATTGTTGCACGCCGGACCGGTATTGTTGATCAGGTAGACGCAACACGTATCGTTGTCCGCGCTACCGAAGATTCTGATCCTTCCAGGTCGGGCGTTGATATTTACCGGTTGCAGAAGTTCCAGCGTTCAAACCAGTCAACCTGTATCAACCAACGTCCGCTGGTGACAATCGGTGACCTGGTATCCAAAGGCGACATTATTGCTGACGGACCATCAACCGATTTGGGTGATCTGGCCCTTGGGCGTAACGTGCTTGTCGCATTCATGCCATGGAATGGTTATAACTTCGAGGATTCAATTCTGTTGTCGGAACGTATTGTTCGCGACGATGTTTTCACTTCAATTCACATTGAAGAATATGAAGTGATGGCTAGGGATACGAAGCTTGGCCCGGAAGAAATCACCCGTGATATTCCAAACGTATCTGAAGAGGCGCTTAAGAATCTGGACGAAGCAGGCATTGTTTACATCGGTGCAGAAGTAGGCCCTAGTGACATTCTTGTAGGCAAGATCACACCAAAGGGTGAAAGCCCGATGACACCGGAAGAAAAACTCCTCCGTGCGATCTTCGGTGAAAAGGCCTCAGACGTTCGTGATACCTCACTGCGCATGCCGCCAGGGGATTTTGGTACGGTTGTGGAGGTTCGTGTCTTTAACCGCCATGGTATCGAAAAAGACGAACGCGCCATGTCCATTGAACGTGAGGAAATTGAAGCTCTCGCAAAGGACCGTGACGACGAGCAGGCAATCCTTGATCGTAACGTGTACGGGCGTCTTTCTGAAATGCTCAAGGGCAAGGATGCTGTTGCCGGACCAAAAGGCATGAAGAAGGGCACCAAAATTTCCGCTGAAATTCTGGATGAATATCCACGTTCACAGTGGTGGCAGATTGCTGTTTCAAACGACAAACTTCAGAGCCAACTGGAAGCGTTGCAAAACCAGTATGATGAGTCCAAGTCTTTGCTTGAACAGCGGTTCATGGACAAGGTTGAAAAACTTCAACGTGGTGATGAATTGATGCCTGGTGTCATGAAGATGGTAAAGGTCTTTGTGGCTGTTAAGCGCAAGATTCAGCCCGGTGACAAGATGGCAGGCCGTCACGGAAACAAGGGTGTTGTTTCCCGCATCCTGCCTGTTGAAGACATGCCGTTCCTGGAGGATGGCACGCATGCTGATATTGTGTTGAACCCGCTGGGTGTTCCGTCTCGAATGAACGTCGGGCAAATCCTTGAAACCCATCTGGGTTGGGCTTGCGCTGGAATGGGCAAGAAAATCGAGGACATGCTCGATGCCTATCGTGAGAAGGGTGATATCAAGCCTCTGCGCAAGCAACTGGAAGCTATCTATGACGACAATGAGCGCAATGAACCAGTCCCTGACTATGACGATGATTCCATTGTTCGTTTGGCAGAACAGGTAACGAAAGGCGTTTCGATTGCGACACCGGTATTTGATGGAGCAAACGAAGCCGACATCGTGGTGTTGCTCGAGGAAGCGGGATTGCACTCATCTGGTCAGTCGGTTGTTTATGACGGCAGAACCGGTGAACAGTTCGATCGCCCGGTAACTATGGGCTACATCTACATGCTCAAACTGCACCACTTGGTTGACGACAAGATTCACGCCCGGTCAATCGGTCCGTACTCTCTTGTTACTCAGCAACCATTGGGTGGCAAGGCCCAATTCGGTGGCCAGCGCTTTGGTGAGATGGAGGTTTGGGCTCTGGAAGCTTACGGCGCTGCGTACACCTTGCAGGAAATGCTGACAGTCAAGTCTGATGATGTGGCTGGTCGAACCAAGGTATACGAAGCGATAGTTCGCGGTGATGACACGTTTGAGGCCGGCATTCCGGAAAGCTTTAACGTGCTTGTCAAGGAAATGCGCTCGCTAGGACTGAGCGTTGAACTTGAAAACACCAAGGTGCCGCTTACCGGACCGGAAGTTGAGGAAGACATTCCAGACGCCGCTGAATAACGGACAGGGTAGGGCGCAAGGTTTGCGCCCAGCCAATCAAAGAAGTTGTGTAACGAGAATGAAATTTTGGCTTGAACGGAAAGCGTAGAAATCCCGTATAGCCGCAGAAAAGGGCGAAGGCCCGAAGGAGACGAGTACCATGAACCAAGAGGTCATGAATCTCTTCAATAGCCCTGCACAGTCGCAGAATTTCGACTCCATACGGATTTCGATTGCCTCACCTGACAAGATCCTGTCGTGGTCATTTGGCGAAATCAAAAAGCCGGAGACAATTAACTACCGCACATTCAAACCGGAGCGTGACGGTCTATTCTGTGCTCGTATTTTCGGCCCTGTAAAGGACTATGAGTGCCTTTGCGGCAAGTACAAGCGGATGAAATACAAGGGCATCATTTGTGAAAAATGTGGTGTCGAGGTCACGCTTTCCCGTGTTCGTCGCGAGCGCATGGGTCATATCGACCTTGCAGCTCCAGTGGCACACATCTGGTTCCTGAAATCACTGCCATCGCGTATTGGTCTGCTGCTTGACATGACCTTGAAGGATCTTGAGCGTATTCTTTATTTTGAGAATTTTGTTGTAACTGAGCCGGGATTGACGCCGCTTATACCGAACCAGCTTTTAAGCGAAGAAGAATATTTCAACGCACTGGATGAATTTGGTGAGGACAGCTTCACTGCAATGATTGGTGCCGAAGCCATCCACGATATTCTTGCATCAATTGATCTGGAAAAATCCGCTGGAGATCTGCGCACCGAACTCGCTGAAACTTCTTCTGAACTAAAAACCAAGAAGATCACGAAGCGCCTTAAAGTTGTTGAAGCCTTTATCGAATCGGGAAATCGTCCTGAGTGGATGATCATGAAGACAGTTCCGGTAATTCCACCGGATCTTCGTCCGCTGGTTCCGCTGGATGGTGGTCGTTTCGCGACATCTGATCTTAACGATTTATATCGCCGGGTAATCAACCGGAATAATCGACTGAAGCGCTTGATTGAACTGCGTGCGCCAGACATTATTATCCGAAACGAAAAACGGATGTTACAGGAGTCGGTTGACGCCCTGTTCGACAATGGTCGTCGTGGTCGTACTATTACCGGAGCAAACAAGCGTCCGCTAAAATCCCTTTCTGACATGTTGAAAGGCAAGCAGGGTCGTTTCCGCCAGAACCTGCTTGGAAAGCGCGTCGATTATTCCGGCCGTTCCGTTATTGTGACTGGTCCTGAACTGCTGTTGCATCAATGTGGCCTTCCAAAGAAAATGGCACTGGAGCTCTTCAAGCCGTTCATCTATGCGCGTCTTGACGCAAAGGGATATTCTTCAACTGTCAAGCAGGCGAAGAAACTCGTTGAAAAAGAAAAACCTGAAGTCTGGGATATTCTCGACGAGGTTATTCGCGAACATCCGGTTTTGTTGAACCGCGCTCCAACGCTTCACCGCTTGGGTATTCAGGCATTTGAGCCGATACTTATTGAGGGTAAGGCAATTCAGCTTCATCCGCTGGTTTGTGCTGCATTCAATGCCGACTTTGACGGTGACCAAATGGCTGTTCACGTACCGCTGTCGCTGGAAGCACAGCTTGAAGCACGCGTGTTGATGATGTCTACAAACAACATTCTGCATCCTGCGAACGGTCAACCTATCATTGTTCCATCTCAGGATATGGTGCTTGGTCTTTATTACCTATCCATAGTTTCAGAAAACGAACCAGGCGAAGGTATGGCATTCTCCGATATGGGTGAATTACACCATGCGCTGGATGAAGGTGTGGTAACCCTTCACACAAAAATCCGTGGTCGTTTCAAGACTGTTGACGAAGATGGAAATCCAGTTTCACAGGTTTACGAAACTACACCGGGTCGAATGATTATTGGTGAGTTGCTGCCGCGTAATCATCGCATCAGCTTTGATATCTGCAACACTGAGATGACCAAGAAAAACATCTCGAAGTTGATTGATACAGTCTATCGCCACTCTGGTCAGAAAGACACGGTGATTTTCTGTGATCAGATCATGCAGTTGGGATTCGGCCATGCTTGTCGCGCGGGTATATCGTTCGGCAAGGACGACATGGTTATCCCTGAAACCAAGACCGAACTCGTAAATCAAACTCAGGCACTGACGAAAGAATATGAGCAGCAATACAATGATGGCCTTATCACCCAAGGTGAAAAGTACAACAAGGTTGTAGATGCGTGGGCCAAGTGCGGTGACAAGGTTGCAGACGAAATGATGGATCGTATTCGTGCGGTCAAGTTTGATGACAAAACCAAACGTCAGTTGCCAATGAATTCGATCCACATGATGAGCCATTCAGGTGCTCGTGGTTCTCCAACGCAGATGAAGCAGTTGGCCGGTATGCGTGGTCTAATGGCCAAGCCATCCGGTGAGATCATTGAAAGTCCAATCATCTCAAACTTTAAGGAAGGGCTGACTGTTCTTGAGTACTTCAACTCTACCCACGGTGCTCGTAAGGGTCTTGCTGATACAGCGCTTAAGACCGCCAACTCCGGTTATCTTACTCGTCGCCTGGTTGATGTTGCTCAGGATTGCATTGTCAACGAAGAAGATTGCGGAACCGAAAACGGTCTTTCCATGCAGGCAGTTGTTAATGCCGGTCAGGTAGTTGCAACGCTTGGTATGCGTATCCTTGGTCGCACAACGGCAGAAGATGTTGTGAACCCTGATACAGGCGAACTGATCGTTGGACAAAATCATCTGGTAGGCGAAGAGGATGTGGATGCAATCGAATCTGCTGGTGTAAAAACCATCAATATCCGCTCTGCACTTACCTGTGAAACCCAAAATGGCATTTGTGGCGCTTGTTATGGTCGTGACCTTGCTCGTGGAACGACGGTTAACATGGGTGAAGCAGTCGGGGTGATTGCTGCCCAGTCCATCGGAGAGCCTGGAACTCAGCTTACAATGCGTACATTCCATATTGGTGGTACTGCGCAAGTAGTTGACCAGTCGTTCCTTGAAGCCTCACACGAAGGTACAGTGAAGTTCCGCAACAAAAATGTTGCCAAGGACTCTGAAGGCCGCCGAATCGTTATGGGCCGCAACATGAACCTCATTCTTGAAGATGAAAAAGGGGTTGAACGTGCATCGCACCGCATCAACTATGGTTCGCAACTGTTGGTTGATGAAGGCGACAACGTCAAACAAAGTCAGCGTATGGCTGAGTGGGATCCATATACCCGCCCAATGATGTCTGAAGTTGCAGGCGTTGTTGAGTTTGAAGATGTTGTTGATGGCATTTCTGTTCAGGAAAATGCCGATGAATCAACCGGTATTACGAAACGTGTGGTTGTTGATTGGCGTGCCAATCCTCGTGGTGTCGATTTGAAGCCGGCTATTGTCATCAAGAACAAGAAAGGTGAAATCTCCAAACTCAAGCGCGGTGGAGATGCTCGAATTCTTCTTTCAGTGGACGCCATTCTTTCAGTTGAACCGGGTCAGGAAATTTCTGCTGGTGATGTGCTTGCGCGTATCCCAACAGAAAGCGCCAAGACAAAGGACATTACCGGTGGTTTGCCACGGGTTGCGGAACTTTTCGAAGCGCGTCGTCCAAAAGATCACGCAGTTATCGCTGAAATTGATGGCACAATTCGCTTTGGGCGTGACTACAAGAACAAGCGTCGCATTGCGATTGAACCGGATGATTCAACTCAGGAGACCGTGGAATATCTTATTCCGAAGGGAAAACCGTTCCACTTGCAGGATGGTGATCCGATCGAAAAGGGTGATTACATCCTCGACGGCAATCCGGCACCCCATGACATTCTCGCAATTCGCGGAGTGGAGGCGTTGGCGAACTATCTGGTTAATGAGATTCAGGAAGTTTACCGGCTGCAGGGTGTTGTGATCAACGACAAGCACATTGAGGTGATTGTTCGCCAGATGCTGCAAAAGGTTGAAATCACTGATCCAGGTGAAACAGGCCTCATCGAAGGTGAGCAGATTGATCGTATCGAAATGGATATCCTGAACGAGCGCATCATGGAAGAGGGCAAAAAGCCTGCAAGTGGCAACCCGATTTTGTTGGGTATCACCAAGGCAAGCTTGCAGACGAGGTCTTTCATCTCGGCAGCTTCATTCCAGGAGACAACACGCGTCTTGACAGAGGCATCAGTCGCCGGCAAGTCCGATACACTGGAAGGTCTCAAGGAAAACGTTATTGTCGGTCGTCTTATCCCTGCTGGTACCGGTGGGGTCATGTCCAAGGTACGTCGCCTTGCAAGCAACCGCGATAGTCTCATTTTGGAAGAAAAGCAGAAAGAGGCAGACGCCCAGGCTGCACTAATGGATTTGAGCTCAAAGGGTGAGGAAGCGAAAGAACCAGCCGAATAGGTTTACGCTTCAATTCAAATTTGGAAAAGGGCCGCCAAATGAGCGGCCCTTTTGATTCACAGCGACTGTGAAGCTTCTAACGATCCTTCACGTGATTGATTCCGTCTCCGACAGGTGCGGGTTCAAAATCATACGGTATTACGCCTTCAATGCACGCGATGTTGAAGCTGAACTGATCAGGATTGCTCCGTCGTTGGTGATGAGTGTAAATTCCGCACGTTTTGCAAAAGTAGTGCTTTGCTGTCTTTGTGTTCCATTGATAAAGCGTGAGATTGTCAGCTCCGGCGACAACATTTAGCTTTTCAAGTTTTACTGACTGAACAAATGCGCTACGACGCCGACACATCGAGCAGTTGCAGTGGTGCACGTCATCCAGGCCATTCTCCAGCACCACCTCAAATGTGACTGCACCGCAATGGCATGTACCCGTGTGGATTTCTGACATGTTGCATCCTGGCTTTTGGCTTGTTTTGGAATAATACTACCGGGTGGCATTCAACCAGATAAAGTTGGCCCAGGCAAACTGGTCGAAATGTATGGAATCGTGATTTCAATGAGAATTAAGATAAATTATAGAAGCGGGAAGGGTGCAGCACTTTGTAGCGGATCTCAGCAATTCTGGGCGAATATCTGGTAAAAACCGGCCGAGTCATGCCACAATGGCAGAGCGAGCTCCAATTTCATGATTATTTGCCAAAAAACGCGCCATGGAAGCTTTTCAGGCCTTGACGCGGTTCCATCAAAACACTATTACCACGTCCAACAAGCCGATGTGAGTCCGCTTGCTTCGCGGCGTCATGCTGTGAACCCCAGACTCAAACAAGGTTTGACTAACATTTTTGATTAAAGGTGCATGACCGAATTTCGGTCCTCTGCGTTAAGGAAGGTTCCCCGAAAAGAGCTTAGCAGTTCGGGAGAGCCTTTATTGCATGGATAATGGAAAGCCTGATGTTTTTCGTTGTCTTGGGATAAAAGCCGGACTTTGGGCCGGTAAGAGAACAAAAGGTGCAGGTTGTATGCCTACCATTAACCAGCTGGTTCGAAATCCTCGCAAGGCTTCAGTGAAGCGCAGCAAGGTACCGGCAATGGAATCATGTCCGCAGAAACGTGGGGTATGTACTCGTGTTTATACGACAACTCCGAAAAAGCCGAACTCAGCACTCCGCAAGGTCGCAAAAATTCGGTTGACCAATGGGTACGAAGTAATTGGTTACATTCCTGGTGAAGGGCATAATTTGCAAGAGCACTCAGTTGTCATGATCCGCGGTGGACGCGTGAAAGACTTGCCGGGTGTTCGCTATCACATAATCCGCGGTATTCTTGACACCCAGGGCGTCAAGGACCGTAAGCAGCGCCGCTCCAAGTACGGCACCAAACGTCCGAAGTAAGCGGCCAGAGGAATATAGAACATGTCTCGTCGTCACAGCGCCGAAAAACGTCAAATCAACCCGGATCCCAAATTTGGTGACCTGGTACTGTCCAAATTCATGAATTCAATCATGCTGGACGGTAAGAAATCCGTTGCAGAAAGCATTGTTTATCGTGCTCTCGACGAGATTGAAGAAAAAGCAAAACAAAATCCGGTAGAAACGTTCCACACTGCCCTGGAAAACGTGGCTCCTTCCGTCGAGGTTCGTTCTCGCCGGATTGGTGGTGCAACTTATCAGGTCCCGGTTGAGGTTCGTACTGAGCGTCGGCAGGCGCTGGCAATTCGCTGGGTAATCACGGCTGCCAGAAAGCGGAACGAAACAACCATGATTTCACGTCTCTCAGGTGAACTTATGGACGCGGCAAACAATCGTGGTTCTGCAGTCAAGAAACGTGAAGACACACACAAGATGGCAGAAGCCAACAAGGCATTCTCGCATTATCGCTGGTAAGGAATTTTCTGGAGTTTCGCTAATTGGCGCGAACTCTGCAAATAACAAGGTTCAAGGCAATGGCCCGCGAATACGCAATTGAAGATTATCGTAACTTCGGCATCATGGCCCACATTGATGCTGGCAAGACGACTACGACTGAACGCATCCTGTATTACACAGGTAAAAGCCACAAAATTGGTGAAGTGCACGATGGTGCTGCAACCATGGACTGGATGGAACAGGAGCAGGAGCGCGGTATTACGATTACTTCCGCTGCTACAACTACATTCTGGCCTGGTCGTGATGGTAGAAAACGTCGCTTTAACATCATCGATACGCCCGGCCACGTTGACTTCACGATTGAGGTAGAGCGTTCCTTGCGTGTGCTTGATGGCGCGATTGCGCTTCTGGATGCCAATGCTGGCGTAGAACCACAGACTGAAACTGTTTGGCGCCAAGCTGACAAGTACAATGTTCCTCGCATGATCTTTGTCAACAAAATGGACAAGATCGGCGCAGATTTTTATCGCTCGGTAGAAATGATCAAGGAACGCCTTGGTGGTACTCCATTGGTTCTTCAGTTGCCGATTGGTGCTGAAAATGATTTTGTTGGTGTTGTTGATCTCATCGAAATGAATGCGCTGATTTGGAAATCCGAGAATCTGGGCGCTGAATGGGACGTAGTGGACATTCCAGCCGATCTTGCTGATAAAGCTGCGGAATTCCGTGAGAAGCTGGTTGAAGCTGCTGTTGAGAATGACGAAGCCGCTATGGAAGCTTATCTGGAAGGCGAAGAGCCATCAAATGACAAGCTTCGTGAATTGATCCGCAAAGGTACAATTGCAGCAGAATATTTTCCGGTTCTTTGTGGCTCCGCATTCAAAAACAAAGGTGTACAGCCTTTGCTTGATGCGGTTGTAGACTTTCTGCCTAGTCCGGTTGAAATTCCTCCAATCAAGGGCATTGACGTAAAAACCGAAGAAGATATTACTCGCAAGGCATCTGATGACGAACCGCTTGGTATTCTCGCATTCAAGATCATGAATGACCCGTTCGTTGGTTCGCTTACGTTTTGCCGCATCTATTCCGGCAAGATTGAAACTGGTTCGTCAGTTCTCAATACTGTGAAAGACAAACGTGAACGCGTTGGCCGCATGTTGCTAATGCATTCGAATGACCGTGAAGATATCAAGGAAGCATTTGCAGGTGATATTGTAGCTATCGCTGGCCTGAAAGAAACCACAACTGGTGATACGCTCAGTGATCCGTTGAAGCCGGTAATTCTGGAGCGTATGGAATTCCCGGAACCGGTAATTCAGATCGCGATTGAACCCAAGACAAAGGGTGACCAGGAAAAAATGGGTATCGCGCTAAACCGCCTTGCTGCTGAAGATCCGTCATTCCGCGTTAAATCAGACGAGGAATCAGGTCAGACAATCATCGCTGGCATGGGTGAATTGCACCTTGATATTCTGGTTGATCGCATGAGACGTGAATTCAACGTTGAAGCAAACGTCGGCGCGCCGCAGGTTGCTTACCGCGAAACCATTACAAAGCTTGCTGAAATTGACTACACCCACAAGAAACAATCTGGTGGTTCTGGTCAGTTTGCACGCATAAAAATCATATTTGAACCAAATCCGGAAGGTGAGGAATTCGAATTTGTGTCGAAGGTTGTTGGTGGTTCGGTTCCAAAGGAATATATTCCAGGTGTTGAAAAAGGTATTTTGAGCGTTCTTTCTTCAGGACCGCTTGCTGGCTTCCCCATGCTTGGTGTTAAGGCGACCCTGATTGATGGTGCTTACCACGATGTGGACTCATCGGTGCTGGCATTCGAAATTGCTGCACGTGCTGCTTTCCGTGAGGGTGCTTCACAAGTTGGAGCTCAACTGCTGGAACCGATAATGTCTGTAGAAGTTGTTACACCGGAAGATTATGTTGGTGATGTTATTGGCGATTTGAACTCTCGCCGTGGCATGATCCAGGGCCAGGAAATCCGCGGTATTGCGACAGTCGTAAATGCCCATGTACCGCTCGCCAACATGTTTAAGTATGTAGATAGCCTGCGTTCGATGTCACAGGGCCGTGCCCAATACACTATGCAGTTTGATCACTATGCACCGGTTCCGGCCGCTGTATCACAGGAAATCCGGGAAAAATACGCCGGTTAATTGAATTTGAATGTCAACCAGATGCGCGGGTAGTGAGGTCGCGTCAACGGATGGAGAGATAAAATGTCGAAGGAAAAATTTGAGCGCAACAAGCCGCATTGCAACATTGGCACGATTGGCCATGTTGACCACGGCAAGACGACGTTGACGGCAGCGATCACGAAGTATTTTGGTGATTTTCAGGCCTATGACCAGATTGAT
>JAJFHU010000053.1 GCA_021775455.1 Hyphomicrobiales bacterium
AATGGCGTATCCACTACAATACAAAACGCCCACATTCATCGCTTGGCTACAAACCGCCAGCACCAGAATCCATCATCCACTTGCATGAAAGGATAACCATGAACTAACATTCAAACTGGACCAATCAATTGGGGCAGGTCACCCAGGCAACTCTTGCGACGGCTGGATCCGGACGATTATTACCCTGTCTACGGAGATGACTCGACGCTGATTGAGGATGCCCCGACATCGGGGCGTTTCTACGTTCGAATAGCGCGCGGAAACAGTCATGTCATGTGGGGGAATTTCAAAACACGTATTGATGGTGTTGAGCTTGCCCGCTATGAACGCGCCTTGTACGGGGCTGAAGCTGTCTTGAAATCCGAACAGGTAACCAGTTTCGGAGAGCCGGTATCAGAAGTGCGTGGATTTGCAGCACAACCTGGGACGCTTCCACAGCGCGACGAGTTTCTTGGAAGTGGTGGTTCTGCATATTTCCTCCTCAGGCAGGATATCAACCAGGGATCAGAACAGGTCGCCATTGAAATTCGTGATGAGGTGACGGATGCAGTGATAGAACGCCGCCAACTCAGGGATGGGGATGATTACACAATTGACTATGTCCAAGGTGTGATCTTGTTGCACCGACCACTAAGTTCCTCCGGCTATGATCCGTCTGCTGTACGAAGTTCTTCATTGTCCGGAAATTTTCAATATCTGGTTGTTAATTATGAATACACCCCTGTCGTTGGAGATCTGGACGGATACAGCTATGGCGGAAGGGCGCAAGCTTGGCTCAACGATCACTTTCGAATAGGCGTAACCGGTTACCAAGAGAACACGAGCATTGCAGATCAAACATTGCTGGAAGCTGATGTAACTCTCAGATTGTCTGAAAAAACCTATTTTGAGTTTGAATGGGCTCAGAGCGAAGGCAGTAATTTTGGAACGGTTGTCTCAACCGATGGTGGCTTCATTTTCAATTCGATGACGGGGGTGGGGACTGGCGAACCTGCCCAAGCCTGGCGGACGGCGCTGTTTATGGATTTGTCTGAATTGTTTCCGAAAATTGACGGAAGCGCCGGGATATTATTCGAAACAAGAGGAGCGGGTTTCAATAGCCCAGGGCACTATGGCATTAAGCGATGAAAGGATATTGAATGCTCATTTCAGAATCGCACCCTCTGAAGAACTGGCAATGCGAGGCGAGTACAATTCCATTGACAGAGAAGGGGGTATTAGTGAGCGTGAAGCAGCTGGAGGCGTCACCGTTAAACTGGACAATACGCATGAAGTCGAATTAGGGGCTTCATACACTTATGCCGAAGGAAAAACTGTCACCGTCAGCGATGACGGAAATGGATCGCGAACCGATCTGGGAATAAAGTTCACACGAACAGATTATGGCGGGAACAAGTTGTATGTCTTCGGTCAAGCGACGCTTCAGCGTGATACAGGCCGGGAACGCAATGACCGGGTTGGTGGGGGAATGGAATCCAACCTTGCCCACAACATTACCGCCAACCTGGAGGCTTCGTGGGGAACCAGCGGTTTGGGCCTGTTAGGTGGATTTTCTTACGAGCCGACTGTCTCTGACCGCTATTATATGGGGTATCGCCTGACGCCAGACACCGCAACAGGTGATCTCAATTCATACGACCCATTTGGCCGCGACAATGGTGAATTGATAGTAGGACAACACCGGAGACTGTCAGACACGTTGACCGCCTGGACTGAACACAATTTTGATCTGACAGGAGCCAATCAGGGTTTACTGCAAACTTACGGTATTGAATACACACCTGACCCGGTATGGGTTCTCTCCGGCGGTTTGGAAGCAGGTGTAATCTCCGACGATGTTACAGGGGAATTTGAACGGTTTGCGCCCTCGATGGCAGTTTCCTACAATGAGGATGGTCAAAAGTTCGGAGCACGCCTTGAGGCACGGTTTGAAACATCCGACGATGGATTGCGTGACCGCACGACCTGGTTGGCGACTGGACATTCTGTAATGCAATACGATGATAATTGGCGCTTCCTTTCAAGCGTTGATGCGGTTATTTCCCAGTCAGATCAGACCACAATCAATAATGCAGATTATTTAGAGGGAAGTATTGGTTGGGCCTTTCGACCAATCGAAAACGATCGCCTGAATGCTTTGTTCAAATACACTTACTTGCATGATCTTCCCGCAAACGGACAAATTGATGCGAATGGACTGTCAGCCCAGCCAATGCAACGCAGCCACATATTGTCCGCTGATTTCATTTACGATCTCAATCAGAATTTGTCTGTTGGTGCGAAGTACGGATTTAGAATTGGTGAAATATCAACCAACCGACTTGGGGACGATTTCGTCAAGAATTCAGCACATTTGGTTATAGGCCGTGCTGACTGGCATGTGGTCAAGAATTGGGATTTGATGCTTGAGGGAAGGGCACTGTGGCTCCCTGAACTTGAGCAAATCCAGTGGGGTGCGGTAGCAGCTGTTTACCGCCACATCGACGATAAATTCAAGATCGGCGTTGGATACAATTTTGGAAGGTTCTCTGATGATCTTTCAGATGTAACACTCGACGATCAGGGTGT
Source organism: Hyphomicrobiales bacterium (assembly GCA_021775455.1). Lineage (GTDB taxonomy): Bacteria > Pseudomonadota > Alphaproteobacteria > Rhizobiales > Rhizobiaceae > JAALLB01. The sequence goes on from JAJFHU010000053.1 coordinate 2,569, forward strand.
GTTTGTTAACGTGATTGGCAAGTTGTAGATCCGCGTATCATCATGCAATTAGTTTGAAATGGATGCCACATAGAGACTTAAATTGTGCGCATTACGTTGCATCAACTTCTACAGAAATTTCGGCATAAAAATCAGCGGGGATGACTCATTTGTAAACCCAAAACGGTGATTATGTGCATATATAACATTATTGCATAAGATATATTATGGAACCTTTTATTCAACACAATGAGTGAAGTAACTCATATATCCGATTGATATTACTATATATAATGAATTACGGTTGTGTATCCATTTCAATTACAAGCCCGTCATAAGCTGGTTCAACACCTTCTGGCAGCTCAGCTTTCATCGTGAGATAATCCAGTGGAATATGCATGTGGGTAATTATAGAGCGCTTGGGTTTCAATCGCTTAATCCATTCCAGCGTTTCTCCCAAACTGAAATGACTCGGATGCGGTTTGTACTGCAACGCATCGACAATCCAGCAATCAAGGTTTTTGACGGCATCAAGGCTTTCATCAGGAATGCCGCTAATATCGGGTGAATAACACAATCCGCCATGTTCGAGGCTTCCGAAACGAAATCCGACGGAATGAAAATCTCCATGAGTTTGCAACACGGGCAGGGCAATGATTGCGCCCCCCTTCCCGGTTATTGTTACCTGCTGGCCAACACTGATTTTATGAGCATTCAGGATCGGTGGATAAATGCTACCCGGAGGAGTTTTGAAGCAGTATCCAAACGCTTCGTGTAAGCGTCCCAAAGTGGAATTGTCGGCATAGATATCTATTAACTTGCGTTGAGCCAATGCATAGCCCCGCAGATCATCAATTCCGTGGATATGATCAGCATGGGCATGAGTATAAAGCACGCCATCAATGTGGCTGACATCAGCACTAATCATTTGCTCACGAAAATCAGGGCTGGTATCCACAACAACATTGGTTGTTCCATCAGTCCCAATTTTCTGAATCAGCAATGAGCAACGCAGTCGACGATTTCTTGGTTCATTTGGATCGCAGGCGCCCCAGTCACCTGTAATCCGTGGAGTCCCGGGAGATGAACCGCATCCGAGCACCGTATAACGCATCTTCATAGTCATGCGCCGACACCCTGCTCCGGTATAGACACTTTCGAAAACAATCGAAAAAAATTCTCGGTAGTCTGTCTGTTCAATTCTTCCCCGGTCAATCCAACCGTATCTGCAAGAACCTTGGCCGTATGAACCACATAGGAGGGTTCGTTGCACTTGCCGCGATGCGGCATTGGTGCAAGATAGGGCGCGTCAGTTTCAACCAGCAAACGATTATGCGGGATATCAGCAGCAATTTCCCGGAGTTCTTCAGAGCGTTTGAATGATAAAATTCCCGAGAATGAAACATACCCGCCAAGCGCAACGCCTGCTTCAGCAAGCTTTCTCCCGGAAGAAAAACAATGCAAGACAAACGGGAAGGCTCCGTTCCCGGTCTCTTCCTCCAAAATTGCAATCATGTCTTCATCCGCGTCCCGCGAATGTATAATCAAAGGTAGTTGCGTATCGCGAGCAGCGGCGATGTGATTTCGCAAACCCAATGCCTGTGCCTCGCGGGGTGCATTGTCATAGTAGTAATCAAGGCCTGCTTCGCCAATCCCGACTACTTTTTGCCCCATGGACAGTTCAACTAAGTCCTCTATCGATACATCCAGTTCTTCATCGGCATTGTGTGGATGTGTACCAACTGAGCAAAAAACACTCTCGTATTTCTTCGCGACTGCATGCACCTGTTGGAACTTTTTGACCCGTGTGCAGATGGTGACCATCCTGAATATGCCAGCTTCTTCAGCGCGGGAAACGACACCATCCAGATCATTTGAAAAGTCTGGAAAGTCCAAATGGCAATGAGAGTCAACAAGCATTAAATTACTCCTCAGGCTCCACATACCTTGGGAAAACACCTTCAGGCTTCGGTAATTCGGTACCTGCGGCAAGGGCATAATCGGCGTTCAAACGTGAAAAATTTCGGGATTCTTCATCAAGTGACAAGAGATCAAGTAATCTTGAGCAGGAACCAGGCATTACCGGCATTGCCAATATTGTCACTATTCGAATTATCTCAGCGGTAGTGTAAAGTACCGCTTGCATGCGTTCTGGGTCAGATTTTTTCAACGCCCATGGTTCCTGGGAAGTAAAATAGCGATTTGCATCCGCAATAACAGTCCACACAGCTTCGAGATATTTGTGCAGTTGCTGCAATTCCATATGTGGACGTACAGTATCAAGCAGACTGTAGGCGGCGCTCAAAATGGCTTTGTCTTCATCGCTATGAGAATTGGCAACAGGCACCCTTCCCTCGCAGTTTTTTGCAATCATGGAGAGTGAGCGCTGGGCCAGATTGCCCAAATCGTTGGCAAGGTCTGCATTGGTACGGTTCACAATCGCCTCATGGCTGTAAGATCCGTCATTTCCAAATGGAATTTCACGCAGGAAGAAAAACCTGATCTGGTCCAACCCGTAAGCATCCACCATTGTCGCCGGATCTACAACGTTGCCAGATGATTTTGACATCTTCTCGCCACGGTTAAAAAGAAACCCATGGGCAAATACACGCTTCGGAAGTTCCAATCCGGCTGACCACAGGAATGCAGGCCAATACACTGAATGAAACCGCACAATATCCTTGCCGATCATGTGTAGGTCAGCAGGCCAAAAACCGTTCCGCTCATGTTTATCGGGCCAGCCGGTAGCAGTTACATAATTGGTGAGCGCATCAGCCCATACATACATCACATGATCTTCATCATCTGGCACAGGAATTCCCCATTTGAAGGTTGTCCGGGACATGGACAGATCCTTCAAGCCACCCTTAACGAAGCTGATAACCTCATTTCGTCGGCTATCCGGACCTATGAATTCGGGATTCGTCTCATAAAGCTCAAGCAATTTATCCTGATAGGCTGAAAGGCGGAAGAAATAGCTTTCCTCTTCAACCCACTCTACTTCTGTGCCTTGAGGTCCGTAGTGCTTTCCATCTTCGTGTTTTTCAGTTTCGCTTTCGTCGTAATAGGCTTCATCCCGCACAGAATACCAGCCGGAGTATTGATCCTTGTAAATATCTCCCGCATCCATCATGCGTCGCCAAATTTCCTGACAAGACTTGTAATGCCGATCTTCTGTAGTTCGAATGAAATCGTCATTTGATGCGTTAAACAAACCTGTCATGGCAACGAACTCGGCAGAATTCCGATCCGCCAATTCCCGAGCCGAAATACCAAGTTCCCGGGCGGTCTTGTCCATTTTCAAACCATGTTCATCCGTGCCGGTTAAAAAGAACACATCAAAGCCATCCAACCGTTTAAACCGGGCAATTGCGTCAGTGGCTATCAGTTCATATGCATGACCGATATGCGGCTTGCCATTAGGGTACGATATGGCAGTTGTGATATAATATTGCTTCTTGGCCGTCATTTTGTGTTCGCAAATTTTGTAGCCGACGACATGCAAAACTGGTCCACATGCACAGGGCTGATTGTTGGATTATCGGGCTGCTTCGCCCATTGACTGGAACATGTCCAATATGACCTGCTTGCGGTCAAGATTGTACCGCTCAGCAACATTTGCCGAAGCGCGGGTCTTTTCCCATACCTCAGCCCATCGGGCAAGCTCGGATATGTCGCTGGAAGCATTTTCGCTATTGGTTGCCCTGCCCTCCAGAAAACCTTCTGCAATTCCAAGCAAAAGGCGATAACGGTCTTCCCTGCCCCGAGTGCAAACTGCATCAGCCATCGAATGTATTTTCGACCAATCCGTATTGGCTAAATCACTACTTACAGCGTTGAACTGACGATAGAGTTCAATCCCTTCATTGCGAATAATAGTAATCGCACGCCTGACTGAACCTTGGCTCAATAATGCAAGCCGATCATGATCTTCCGGTTGGACTTCTCCCAGGATACCCAAACCATCAAGCACCTTTAGCAAATCATCAGCCTCCAACGGTTTTAACGCAATTGACTGGCAGCGTGAGCGAATGGTCGGCAACATTCTGCCCTGAGAGTGGGATATCAAAAAGAACAAGGTTAGAACCGGTGGTTCTTCCAGGATTTTCAGCAGGGCATTCGAGGCACTGGCATTCATTTCATCAACTGAATCAACAATTGCCACCCGCCAACCCTCCTCTCCACTTGATGTACCAAAAAAAGGAACGGTTAGCCGTATTTCATCAACAGTTAGTTGTGTTTTGAATTTCTTTGTCTTGTCATCCCACGGTCTGGTTAAGTGGAGAATGTTGGGGTGCCCGCCGCGTGCGATTTTAGATTGAATAGCGTCCGGTCCGGCGGAATGCTCCCAACTCTCGGGCGCATCTCCAGAATTTGGGTAGCGAAACAAGTGCGCTGCGAACTGGAATGCCAGAGTGGCCTTTCCTATTCCGCGCGGTCCGCACAAAATCCACGCGTGATGTATCTTCCCGGAGTGATACTGATTGGCGAGTTTTGCAAGTATCTCGTCATGACCAACCAGATTCGGATTTTCTGCCGGATGCGGTACATCTTCAATTCGATCAGCTATGGGATGTTCGTTACTCAATTTCGAACCCGCGTCATCTGTATTTGTTCATATGTTTCAAATTATTTCCGATTGCTGAAGCCGAGGCTCGACAATCGACCATATTCGGTCAGAAACTTCATTCTCACTTCCACTAGCATCAATCAACACACATCGATCAGGTTCATTTTCAGCAAGTTTGCGAAAAGCGTCCCGCCTCTTACGCTGTACCTCAAGATTTTCCCGCTCAAAACGATCCGCTGTTTCGGAAGACTTTCGCCTTGCGCCAGCTCGTATCATGCCTTCTTCCGGTGGAATATCGAGTATTAAGGTCAGGTCTGGAAAAGCACCATCACAAACCACGCTTTCGAGTTTCTTGAGAAGCTCTATATCAACCTTGCCAGTCACGCCCTGATAGACACGTGTTGAATCAATAAAACGATCACACAACACTATTGCTCCTTCACTAAGAGCCGGACGAATAACTTGCTCAATATGATCAGAACGTGCTGCTGCAAAGAGTATGGCCTCTGCTTCCGCGCCCAATGATTCCGCTTTCCCCGACAACAATACATGACGAACAGCCTCTGCACCGGGAGTTCCACCCGGTTCACGCGTTGCAATTACTGGTACATTTAAAGCTTTAAGTTTAGTCTTTAAGATGTTGATTTGGGACGTTTTTCCAGTTCCTTCTCCTCCTTCAAACGTAATGAAGAAACCTCTCCGCGATTCAAATGTCCCGTTCACGTCCACTCTCCGTTCAGAACAACTAGCGGTATTTTTAAATTGCAAATCTCGAAGAAACTATCCCTGAAGCCAACCGAACAAAAGCTCCTTGATTGCATCAGTCGCCCGGCGCTTGATTCCACCTTTTTCAACAGTTTCTGCCGCATATAAATCAGTTTCCTGACTGAGTTCGTCACCAATCCAAACCTTCAAAGTTGCAATTTTCGTCCCCTGTTCAACTGGAGGCTTCAAAGGGCCCGTATACACGATTCTTGCACGCAGTTTGTCGCGATTGCCAATCGGTAAATATATTTCCACAGGCCCCTTTCCAACAACATCAACGCCCGGTTTTTCGCCACCATACACATTGGCCTGACCAATAATTTCACCGTCCTCAAATAGTTCAATTTTCTCAAATGCCCTAAATCCCCAATCCAGGATTTTTCGTGCTTCCTCAGCTCGCTGTCGTTTGGATGTCATGCCACTGAGTACGGCGATCAACCGTTTTCCATCCCGAACAGCAGTGCCTACAATCGCATATCCGCTTTCTTCAGTGTATCCGGTTTTCAATCCATCTGCCCCGATATTCATTTTTAGCAAGGGATTGCGGTTGGATTGGCGGATTTTGTTCCATTCAAAGTCTGGCTCTGCGTAATAACCATAATATTCAGGATAGGCTTTGATGGTATGGCGAGTGAGCTTTGCAAGATCCCGCAAGGACATATATTGCCCGTCCTCCGGTAGACCGGTTGAATTCATAAAATTCGAATTGTCCAAACCAATTCGCTCAGCGTGCTCATTCATCAATCCTGCAAACGCGCCTTCAGAACCCGCCATACCCTCAGCAATTACAATACATGCGTCATTGCCGGATTGGACAATCACACCGCGAACAAGATCTTCAAGCGGTATTTCAGAATTTACCTTGGCAAACATAGTCGAACCGCCAGAGTTTGTCCCGCCCTTGCGCCAGGCGTTTTCACTGACGAAAAACTTGTCCTGCAGGGTTAGCCGTCCAGATTTGAGGTTGTAAAACACTACCTCCATTGTCATTATTTTTACCAATGATGCAGGCGGTATTCTTGCATCTGCGTCCTTTGAAAACAAAATGGTTCCAGTTTCGGCATCCAGAAGCAGTGCGTGCGTTGCCGGCGTGGAATACAGTTGGGCATTTGCAGAACTGACAAATCCCGCAAAAAGCAGCGCTACCAGAATCCCGGTAAAACTTTTAAAATAATGGCCTATGCCGCAAACAACTTGAACCATGAATAACCCTGTAAGAGAACTTCCAACCCCGAATTGCTACAGTAAAACGGGATCGAACAAGGTTCAAGTTCAGTAGGGCAATTTAACTCAATTAACGGGAATAAAAAGAATTGGCGGCTACTTGATAGCGAGACCAGCCTTGGAAATCTCTTCAAAGATAATATTGGCTTCTTCTTTTGCAACGATCAACACCACATTGTTACCGTGTCTGGCAGTCAAACCAAATTGCGAAAGTTCTTCTTCAGCTTGATACAGTTTGTCGTCGGAGTCATACGGTCCGTATCTTAACTGGACAATATCCTGCATTCCCATATCAGGAGCGCGTATCTCACTTTGGGCATGGACAGTGTTCTTTTTGTTTGTTGAAAATTTGGAACCACTATCAATAAATTCAAACGCCTGTTTAACCCGCAAATTGATTGCATCATCAGCGGTATACCCAGATAATAATCCACTTCGTTGTTTGACCATGAACACATCCAAAGGCATTGGTATACCATGGTATGTAGCCGGGCGTGATGTGGGCACCGGCACAAGGGCACTACTGGTCGTCGCATTGGTTTGTATTTGATCAAGCGCAGTTCGGACACCAGTTGAATCCGCCAAGTAAATTTGCGGTCGCGATAACGATGGAGACCCGAAGGGTTTGACGCCGTTTGGACTATAGCTGGCCATCAAAACCTCTTGATCCAACCCATCCATCCGGGCCTTGCCAACATACTCAATTTTCACGTTTGCAACGCCATTGCGTTTGTAACCAAGCAAATTTGCTGCCTGGGATGACAGATCTATAATTCGATCGTGCGCATAGGGCCCACGGTCATTCACCCTGACAACGACAGAACTTCCATTTTCCAGATTGGTAACTCGGGCATAACTGGGAAGCGGCATAGTCGGATGGGCTGCTGAAAGCGCATACTGGTCGTACACTTCGCCATTTGCAGTGATACGCCCGTGAAAATTTGGTCCGTACCAGGATGCCATACCGGTCTTGACATAACCGGGATCAAGTCTTGGATGATAAGTTTTACCGCGGATGGTGTAGGGTTTGCCTACTTTGTAGTATCCACCACCTTTAGGTACGCCTTTTTTGGTAGTCACCCTCGGGCTGCCATCAACACCATACTCTGCAGCAGAGAACTTGGTTTCATTATTGATTTCAGCTTTGGAAGTAGTGTCGTTGTTTTTGGACAAATTACAGGACGCCAAAAACAATCCGCCAGCAGTCACCATGACCCCGGTTAAAACCACCCTGACGGTTTGAGATGTTGCCACCCGATCCCAAGTGAAATTCATGTTGCCCGGACTTTCCTTCAAGCGACCCATATACAGCCGCTGAACCCAATACTCTATTTGCCCGTTTATTTTGTTGGATTCAAGGCATAGCAGGCCTGAGTTATGATTTGGTTAAAGATGGATGAACTCGGCTTTCAAATTATATATAGCTATTCAGCTTCCCGGATCATGTTGAATACAAGGTCGCGACTTTCCTGCTCCGGAATGTTAACGACTTCATTGCCCGTCAGTGAGGTTACGGTACAAATATAGGCAACGGGGTGCGCTTCTGTCTTGCCAACATCCCCAAGTGGCAATTTCATGGTTTGATCAGTTCCATGAATAACAATCTGCATTTCGAGTGTAATTTCTCTCTCGAGAAAGGTAATTTTCCTTCACTGGTTTCAAACGTGCCAGTACTGTCACCGACTATCCAAAACCCAAATTCAGTCGCTGGCGGAGCGAAACTTTGGAATTTTGTGTCGCTGGAGTTTTAATCTCCAGCATGTCATTTTTATATGATCTTTATTCAACGACCCAGTTTACCGGAGCCGTTCGATTATTGATGAAACATGCTGGTGAGAATTTTTGATACTTCAACATGGGATTCTTTAGTAGGGTGATTGATAGCTACTGAAAGTTACATATCGATCGATGTTTGCGCAAACAGATTGCGGCTTTGCCAGTATTTTGCCAAATTCTTCAAAACATGCTCCAATCCGGTGGAGTTGGTTACCTATAGAGGGATACCTGCTCAAATAACATTCCTGATCTGCGGGGTTTTTACCTATACTCCATGCTTACACGTAGAATATTTTTGCTGAGTTCTGTTGGCGCGATGTCCGCAGCGTTGCCGCTTTCAATTACCGATGCGTCGGCAATCGCGAACTACCGTGTGATTCCAAGGGCCGGCACCGCCTCGCTTCTTGAAGAAAACGATGCTGTAACAAATGTTTGGGCTTACAATGATACCGTACCCGGTCCAACCATCCGAGTTCAAAAAGGGAAACCCGTCAAAATCGAGGTCATAAATCAACTGGAACAGCCGACAACCATTCACTGGCATGGCATCCGGATTGACAATTCAATGGACGGTGTTGCAAACCTGACCCAAGAACCAATTCCACCCGGCAATAGCTTTATCTATAGATTTACTCCGCCCGATGCGGGTACATTTTGGTATCATCCACACAATCGCACATGGGAACAACTGGCCCGCGGATTATACGGTTCACTGATAGTTGAAGGCGACAGTGTTTCGGGAGAATTTGATCGAGACTACACAATAGTTGCAGATGATTGGCGTCTGCAACAAAATGGCTTGATTCACGAAGAGTCCTTCGGCAGTTTGCATGATTGGTCCCATACCGGCAGGCTTGGCAATATCCTCACCTTGAACGGCAAACCCTATGAAAATTTGGATGTCGTCGCGGATGAACGCATCAGATTGCGATTTATAAACACATCAAATGCCCGCACAATGCGATTTGCCATTGATCGGCACCAGCCGTGGATTGTCGCTCTTGATGGTCAACCTGTACCGCCAATCAAGACACAAGCAGACGGCGTTTCGATTGCGCCCGCTCAAAGAGTTGATTTGATTGTCGATGTGCATGGCAAAGCCGGTAATAAAATCACGATTGTTGAAACCAGCGGCGCTGAGCGTTTGGTTGCGGGTTATCTCAATTGCAAGGAAGGAAAAACGAACGGACGCAAAAGTACGCCACCGCACTTGGCGGCAAATACTGTTGCTGAACCAGATTTAACCTCAGCGACAGATCTTGAACTTGTTATGTCAGGTGGTGCGATGCATTTTCTCGCCAGTGCTAATTTCAAAGGTAACGAAATTGATGGACGAACACTGGCCCGGCAACACAAACAGCTTTGGGCATTCAATGGGCAGGCAGGCATGTCCGAAGACCCCATGTTCGCAGCAAAGCTTGGCGAAACCATCAAACTGAAACTGATCAATGAAACAGCCTGGCCTCACGCCATACATATCCATGGCCACCATTTCAGAATTCTGAACAGACAAGCAATACAAGCTCAAGAAAAGCCCGTAAATCTGAAGGAAGAGGCACAATCATTTCGCGATACCATTTTGGTCTCGCCCGACGAAGTAGCAGAAATAGCGTTTATGGCCGACAATCCAGGAAAATGAATGGCGCACTGTCACATGTTGGAGCATCAAGCCAGCGGGATGGCGACATGGTTCAAGGTAGCATGAAATTTCCAGGTGGCAGGTTGTATAGTCGATAGAAACAATGGTGGTGTTTTTCGAAATTCTGCTCAGCTAAAATTCACCCTTCCCTGCTGCATTATAATTTGGGGAAACTTTCGTATACCTGACCAGAGTATCTGTTTCTCACGAAACGATACCGTAAAATTTCAATGGTGAATGAATTAGTATTCCTGAATATCAAGCAATCATAGTAGCAAAATTACAGATCTGCGCATTCAGCAACCACTAGTATTATCGTAACTTAGCTATTTTGGTCCGCCGCCGCCGCCGCCGCCACCGCCGCCATTACCATTGCCGTTTCCATTCCCATTCCCGTTTCCATTCCCGTTGCCATTACCGTTGCCGTTGCCGTTGCCATTACCGTTGCCATTTCCGCTGCCTGCGCCACCTCCGCTGCTTGCACCTGAACCGCCTCCACTGCTACTGCTGCCGCTCGCGTTACCTCCACCACCGACATCGCCGCGGCCATCAACTCCACTGCCAAAAGATCTGCCATTTGGAGACTCTCCAGCATTCCCAACGGCCTTTGCATTTCCTGGATTACCCTGACCCAATGCAGCAGTTGCAGTAGAAGCCGGTGCCGACGATTGTGTAGGTTGGGATTTCACAGTTTTTGTGAAGCCTTTTATCGCAGCAAATGAAACGGAACATTTGTTGGTCTTTTGACGAAACGAAGGGCGAAGATTTCGCTGGTTATAGGTAAATGGAAAAATTTGACTCAGTTGAGCATTTGATACACCAAGATCCAAATTTTTAACTGGATCTGAAACTGATCCGCCTGAAGCTACAATCACATCGCACTTGTCATCCATTACTTTGCAAACGCCGCGCTTACTACAAAATTCCACTTCACCATTTAAAAGAAGGATATAAGTTTTACCTTGATGTATGCGGAAATCAAAAGCGGTACCGCGAACGCCCATTGTCCCAACTGGAGTATTGATTTTGTAAGCGTCTGATCCACTGGAACCGCTGATAAAACGGAAAACTCCCGAAGTAGCAGAAATTGTAAACTCTTCCAGCTTTGAGGTATCATTGCTATAAATTAGGCTATCCAGAACCAACTTGGAATTTGGCCCGACAACCAATTTCGTTCCATCGTTGAGCTGAAATTGACCTAGTCCGTTGCGGTCGACATCAATACGTTCATCGGCGTAAATTTCAAGGGACGCATTCAATACCCTGCTGCCACTACCATTGTTTCCGGTAACAGTTTGAGTGACTGCCACAGTCTTGCCTATTACCGTCGCTGAGACCGCATATGAAGGAGGCATTACCAGACCCCACACTGCCAAGCAAACGCCAATACAACGTGCCATAGTCAGTACCTCGCCATCAAAGATGCCAAGTTGGCATCATATGGGAATATTTAGCATAGGTCAAAATTGGAGTTAGTGTGTTTTGTCACATACATCTGCAAGACGTTACACACGTTTCCAGAATCGAGCTAATTGATGGATAGTTCCATATCTGAGAAAAATACCAACAAACATGATATTTATTCAACTTGAGTGCAAAAAAATACCGTATTGTGGCATATTTGTTACAGTAACCGTCTTCATTGCAGTGAAATTAAAAAGTTTACCGGATTTCGATTGCTATTTAGAAGGTGTTTTCTATGTTCCAGCTACAATTTATACGAATGTTGAAACGCCATTAGCGATTGTTGTCCTGCTTTAATTTGTTTAATATCTGAAGTCTGATAGACTGGAATTGCGATGAATAACGTGAAGTCACTGTTGCTAGGTACCGGAGCAGCAATTACTGCATTGTCTGGTGCGCATGCCGCTGACGCAATCATTGTCGAGCCTGCGCCTGCAGAATATGTGCGCGTTTGTGATGCATATGGTTCTGGTTTCTTCTACATCCCAGGTACTGAAACCTGCATGAGCATCAACGGTTTTGTGCGTTCAAGTTACGAAAAGCTGTATGTTCACGGTGAAATAGATGGAATTCTGGTTGGTGGCGCTCAGGCTGCTGGCAATACCATTGCCGGTACAACTACAACTGGCCCTACCCCATCTACCGCAACGAACCCCTCCTTCACTCTTTGGGGGCAGCGCGCAAGATTGGGCATCGATACCCGAAATGAAACGGATTGGGGTACATTACGCGCACAAATGCGGATTGAGGCGGGTCAATCGAATACCGATGAAGATATCGACATGGACCGGGCATTGATTTCGCTCGCCGGATTTCGGTTCGGTTTTACGGACAATTATTGGTCAACAAACCACGGATATGGGTGGATCAATCTTGAAGCAGTTTCTGCGGTTGCCTTTGGGATCGTGTATACAGATGGCTTCTACGGTTTCGACGATGCTACCATGGCTGACTACACATGGGTTTCCGATGGATTGTCAATTACGGTTGGTGCAGAAGACCCCCGTGTATCATATGGTCGCGATACTTTTTTTAATGCTACGAATTCTGGCGGTACAGATGGTCGCGTGAATTTTTATGCTGGATTTAACTATAAGGGGGACGGTTGGGGTGTTGCGGGAACCGTTGCGCACGATTCCCTGGCTCCTGATGTTGGTTCTTTACTTCCCGCAGCAGGTGGCACCGTTACAGATATTGGAGGATGGGCTTACAAGATTAGCGCCAATCTCGATCTCTCCAGTTTTATACCCGGCGGTTCTCTATGGGGTATGTATATGACCGATGGTGATTACAATACCGATTACGTTCATGGAAATGCTTTGACTGAAAACCCGGATTCTGTGTGGGGAATTGCGTTTGGTGGGGATTTGACCGATGAGATCCAGTTCGTTTCCAACTACTTTCATGTAAATGGTGGTAATGCATGCCCGGCCAGCACAACTCCGGTCTCTGTTGGCGGCAGTTGCCTGGGTGGAGCAGCAATTCAGGAAGGGGATACAAACCAATGGACCGTTGGATTAAATTGGTATCCTGCTGCCGCACCTGGCTTTCAGATGAAGGCCAGCTACACCAAGGGTACAACTGATAATTCAGCATCAGCAGTAGTGAGCGCATCGCCAGGCGGTGTTAGTTTTGAGTACGACAACTTTGAAGTAACTGTCCGCCGCGATTTTTGATTTGAATATATCTTGATCCGCGCGGTGAATGTTCCCAATTTCATTAACTTGAAATGATATATGTCTCGACTGAATACCTTCCAAGTGTCCCATTCACAATAACAATCAGCAATTGATTATGCGATGCAAAATTCCGCGTATTAATCGGTTGCGCGCTCTCTCAGACCACCGACAAATTCAAACTAAAATCCGGACAGAACTGTCTCTCTATTTCATTCCAGAAAGCTGAATTTTACTCTACAATCCGAGTTTCTTCTTCTGGCGTGCAATTTTCGAGCGGTACCAATCTCCGTAATACAGACCCTTCTTAGGAAAATGTTTCCAACCGTGATTTGGATCATTTTGCCAAAGATTCCCATCAGGTGCGACTACATGCTCAAAACAGATTTTGTATCGTTCTCCAACGACACCATTGTCATCCTTATACCATGTAGCATCATGGCAAAGCGTACCCACGTCAGTTACAGTCCAGTCGCCAAGCGCGACTGTACCTTCCCAAATTGCGCTAAATTTTCCATTTCGAGCAAAATGGGCTCCATCTTTCGAAGACCATTTCCAGCTTTTTCCTGCTATGGCTCTGGTTACCAATTCTTTACTGGCTGGTTTCGAGCCAGCGGGCTTTTTAGCTGCCAAAGCCGAAGTAGGACTGTTAACGCCAACTATAATAATTGTTGACAAGGCGATTGCGCCATAAATCAATGCTTTACTGAAGGTACGCACTAAAAATTCCTTTCCATTCATTTTTTCGTGCCGAGATTGTATAATTTTGTCAGATATAAAACCAATTTATCCGGCATAAAAAATATAATTACCAAAAAATTCTTGCTTGCCAAGGGGGAGGCCAATTTGCCAAGGCAAGCATTGAGACAATACAGTTAAGTAAAATCACTTTTTACTTGCCAAGATTTTGAATATTTTTCGATGGTTCAAGCAACACAATAGTTTTGGCGCCAACCCGGGAAGGACCGGCACCGATGCTGCTTTCTATCTAAAACCTAGCCTAAGAGTGTGAGCAAACTGGTCTCGTTTTGAAAAACCAAAAGAATTGCTGGTTTTCACCTTTATCGTCCTAGCAACACGAACTTCGCATGGTTGCAGGTATTTGCTTGCATACTCATAATCCATCGTAATTAGTCGATTTGTAAGCCCGCCATTACGATTAATCCATGAGCGTACCCATCCTGGATAAGAGCGACGCATGTATTTGGCAGCGACCCTGTTCCCTCTAGCGCTTGCACTATATGGCAAATGAAAACGGAACTTGGCACCAGGTGAAATGCATGTTTGCGATCTTGGCAATGAAAGATACAACGTGCAGGCCGAACTGCAACCACCCCGAAATCGCACTTTTTTTCCGCTTCGCTCAGCTTTTTTTACACGAAGTGCATATTCGATAATTTTACCACCTCTATCACCACTAATATTAATTGAATTGGGTGCAAAGGGCAGAGCGTATGTTTTCATCGGTGCTGCGACCAGCATGGAGGCAGCAATAACGCCATAAACCAGCTTGTTGATGGAATTCATTTTTCGTCTCCCGCGAACTGGGTCCGATTGTATTCGGGCCTCTTTTGTTTGACTTCTTTTTATCGACGCCGGATGGCGGAACATTTAACAAACAAACTAAAATTTTCACTAACAGATAAAACTGCTTAATTATCGTGCGCGATCACCCAAACTAATATGTTGTTTTTCAGATACTTATGCTGTTAACCCTATTTTAACCATTTCTTGACTTATCCCATTTTGATGTCTATTCTGACACAACAATAAGGGCGCGGCAGTTTGTACGGAGTGAGTACGTGTCATGAGAATAACCAAATTTATACTTACTGTACTGGGTGTATTGGGACTCAGTGCAGGTAGTGCGTCAGTAACTGTTTATCCTGCACACACACAGGAATTGACGGAAGATGAGTTGTGTGAAGAAGCGCTGGAAAATGGAACGATTGAAGCGCTCGAGAGATTTCTACGAAAATATCCAGAAAATGACACCGCATGTAATGCTTTGGCTCAAGTTGGTTCGTCAGGTGGGCGTGGCAGTCCCGGTGGTGAAGGCGGCGGCGGCGGTTACGGTGGATAACCAATATTTCATGTGAAATTTGTTTTTTTTGCAAGTGCTGTTTCTGGTTATGCTGCACACGTGTTTGACGTGAATCTGATTACTTTGAATCGGCTGGTAGTTGGACGGAGACAGCCCAAATTATAATTGTTTCAGCGGTTCATCCAATTATTTTCTGATATAAACTCATCAATTTGAAAACATTTATTCTGCTACTTGTCAAAATTGGCTCTTGTCAGTTAGGAATTTTTCCACGGACCTTTGGGCAGTTGTTGCAAAATTGACCACTTCTGACTAGAATTTTTCATCTTCCATGTACGCCAAAAATATTGCCTCGCTATGCTTGAGCTAGCCGCCAGCAACGATGCTTCGTTGCAATCATCCAGATGCGTTTCTCCGCTGAGATAGTCAACGGGAACAGAATTAGGAAATGTTTCAAGGATGTCTTTTACTGAGCCCCAAGCTTCTATTTTCAACATTCGACATTCACTGATTTCGAAATTTTTGAATAGTTTTGCACATGTCATTGTCTCTACATTCTGCACGAAAAAATGATGTTTCAACCTCGCGCTACAAACATTGAGCGTTGACCAATCTTCGCTGGAAACATTTCTATACAACCGTGCGGTTCCGTTAGTTCCGCTTATGGCTGCGTTTATCATTTTGATATTTTCAATATTGTTAATTTCAACATTCTTTTCCATTAATCTAAATTTTCTTGCATCTGGCTCTACTGCAACAACTTTTATAAATGGAAACTTCTTCGCTAGAAATATTGCTCCAATTCCCAGGTGGGCACCTATATCAACGATAATGTCATTTTCTCTGAATGTGCAAAATTGTGTAAGCAAGTGATCATTGCTCGCTCGCCAAATGGCATTACCAATATCGGCGATTTTGCCAGGATCAACCAGGAATAATTCTTGGTCGTTTACCTTGTGAACGCCAATTGTATAGGGCCCAACATTCTTTAATTTTTTAGCGTTTCCATTTTTCTGCTTTACTGGTCTCGAATGCGCGTCTTTTTCAACCGGCCTTGGATTTGAAAGATGCGGCAAACGCGATCTGTCTGTAATGTTGTATTCGCCATCAAAAATATCACCATAAAGTAGTGTCTTCAATGATGATAAGACCAGCAATCGTGAAGGGATCGAAGATGCGGTTTTTGTCAACTCATAAGCCCAACCCCATCCACGACGCATGGCGATAGACTGTGCAGCTGGACGAATCCCCCAGTAATGGTTACCGCGCCAAGCACTGCGCGGAATTTCCTGAAGGCATTTCGAGATCGCGCGCATGAACTGTTTCTTTTCATCGGAATGCACTCGTTCATTGTACATCCAATCCAAATGGCGCAGTTGTGTCCGAATAATCTGACCCCATACAACTTCGGGGACATTCCATTCTTTTAATGCAGCAGTCGCCACACGGAATATTTCAAAGATTTGATACTTGTCTTTCCCGGTCATTGAAGAAATCTGACCAGGTCTGTTCTGCCGGTAGAAGACGACTGGATCATCGATCACTGTAATATTTTCAGCTTTGACCAAACACTTGATGTGGAACAGTGTATCTTCGTAAGAATTTAACCCACCCAGAAAATCGAGTTTATTTTTTCTCAGAAATTCAGCATTGTAAATTTTTGTCCACGCAACCATTTCGAGTTGCATTGCGAGAGGCTCTTCTTCCAGCTTGAAACAATAATTTTTTGCGAAAGGGCTAATCCGCTTCCTGGTAAGGTGATCAAACAAGGGAGCGAAATTCTTTGATTCATTGTCATATATAATGGTTGCGCTAGCGATTACCACATCTGCATCAAGTAAGTGTGCACGATCATAAAGTTTCTCGCACATTCGTATGTCAGCCCAGTCATCACCATCTATAAATGCTATGTACTCGCCTTTTGCCTCCGCCAAACCAACATTGCGGACACTGGCTAATCCAACATTTGATTTGATCCCAATTACCCGTAGATTGGGGTACATTTCGCAATATTGCATAAGTATATCTCGAGTATTATCGGTTGATGCGTCGTCAACGGCAATAATTTCAATATTATCAAGCGTTTGATAAACCAGTGAGTCCAGACATTGAGCCAAATATTTTTCTACGTTGTAAGCTGCCAATATCACCGAAACGAGAGGCGTCCGGGGCTTGGCTCGCCTTCGATTGTTTTTTCCTATATTAGATAATTCCGTATAATCTAACTTTGCTCTTGCTACTTTATCTGAATTCTCGGTTGTATTGTTCGGCTCCTTTTTTTTGGTCGCCAATTCTATCTCACGAACTATTTTCTTAGCGACGGATGGCCAATTGTGCCATTCGGCAGCCAATTTCTCAGCACCGGATGCAAGTTGTTTTCTGAATATTGGTTTATTCAAAATCACGTCCATGGCTTTCGCCAATGCTTCGGAATCTCTTGGTTCACAAAGAAAAATATTGGTGCCATGAACAAGTTCAGAATCAACCCCAACATCCCCTTTTGTAGCTATAATCGGAAGTTTGTGGGTAGCCGCCGCGGCCAGCGAACTATTGTTTAGGGTAACTCCCCAATCGATTGGAAGAACACACGTATCGCTTGCATGCATGAATTCCGATCCACTCTCACTATCCCAATCAAATGGGCCAGTCCAAGTCACTGACTCGCTTATTCCGAGCTTTTCTGGAAGCTTCTTTACCAAGGAATAGTATTCTTCATCCTTCGCAGCATCATGAGATACCTTCAAGCGCCCACCGGCGATCAGCAAATGTGATTTAGGCTCTTTTCGGTGTAGGTTTTCAAATGCGAACAACAAACTGTCCAAACCTTTGCCAGGATAAATATATCCCCAAAACAGGAACACAAACGCATCTGTTTCGATGCCGTATTTTTTTCGGATTTTTTCCCGAATTTGTGCGGTGCTGGCTTTTGACTGTCTGATTAAGGGAGGTGGTGGAATGACAACAGTTTTTTCTCCCACAATTGACTCTTCCTCAATCAGTGCATTCTTGTGAGGCTCACTGAGTGTGATAATTTTATCACTTTTACTCAGTAGAGTACCAAATCGCGGATGGAAACTGCCACTTGTCACATAAGAGGCGATTTTTCGTATGGCGGCCTTGAAAGCGGATTGTTCTATTTTTTTCGCTTCAAGCGCTTCAATCTGGCAAATGAATGGAGCGTTAATTCCAGCACGCTTTACTATAGAAGGCAAAGCGGTCACCATCATGCTGTTTTTGTAAACCCAACCCAAATATATAAGAAAAACCGCATCAGGTTGAATTGATCGGAGAGCTTTATTCAAATTTCCAATTTCTGAAAAGGACCAATTTTCCATCACCGGATAAATGGATATGTTCGATTTCGTTGCAGGTATGGCACCCTTTTGGCAAATTACATGCACATCAATTCCCTCAAGCGCCAACTGTTCGCTTAAGTGCAACGCGTGATTGGCCTCCGGCGCATCAACGGGTGGATAAACTGTAATGATAGCAAGTTTCATTCATGTTCCCGGCAGATAAAAAATCTTATGCAAGTTCATTATCGGAAATTATTTGAGAAATTATTTCCTTTATCCCAATTTTTACATCCCAATCGCAGAAATGCTCCCTAAATTTAGAATTGTCGCTAATCCACCACATGTGATCACCAGATCTGGGCTGTTCACACAATGTGAAATCCAACTTCTTTCCGCTGACTTCAAAGCAAATGTCTATCGCTTCCAATATTGAACAATTAGCAGCTCTACCACCACCTATATTGTATATTTCTCCAGCACGTGGATTCTGAAAGAAGTTTACAAAGGCATCTACAAGGTCTTTGCTGTGCAAATTGTCCCTTACCTGTTTTCCCTTGTACCCATAGATTTCATACTTTTTTCCCGTCATTACACAACGAACCAAATATGATAGAAATCCATGCAATCGTGCACCAGCATGATGTTGTCCGGTCAGGCATCCGGCACGAAATACTGCTGTTTTCATTCCAAAGTAGTGCCCATATTCCTGAACCAGAATATCTGCGGACAGTTTTGACACGCCAAACAACGAGTGTTTCGACGCATCAATACTCATGGATTCGTCAATCCCATTGTAAAATCGGTGCTCCTCACTGATTTCCCAACGAGTAGGCAATTCGTGTAGTGGCAACCTGTTTGGCGTGTTCCCATAAACCTTGTTTGTCGAACAAAAAACAAAAACACAATCTGGACAGTGTTTCCTGGCGGCCTCGAGTAGATTCAACGAACCTTGGGCATTTATGGAAAAATCAGTCAATGGATCCGTTGCTGCCCAATCGTGGGAAGGTTGAGCTGCAGTATGAACGACCAATTTAATGTCTGAGGAATACGTTTTGAATATTTCATCAATCAACTCCATATTCCGGATATCGGCATCATGATGAATGTAGCTATCAGAGAGTTGGTCAACTAGTTTTTCCAGCGTGTTTGCAGTAGATGCCGCAGCACCGAAAAACTTCATCCTCATATCGTTGTCAATGCCAACAACAGTATATCCCAAATCAGCAAAGGTCCTGACCGATTCCGAACCTACCAATCCGGCTGCGCCGGTTACCACTACAATAGACATTGTTTTCCGCCTGTTGTTTGATATTGATTATTGGATTTTCGCCTGTCCTGACAACAATCAAGATCAATTAAACCTGGCAATGAAGTGATTGTGTTATTTGGATGGCTTATACAAATGCATTCCGCCTGGAACGAGCGAAAAGATGAAATCACTTTGCATAGTTGGAAATCATTCCGGGAAATTGTTTTCTTTAACACCAGCTTGTTACGATCCGGTTATGAATTGTATATCGGTTCAAATTTAATACACAGCAGGTACTTAGTTTTTCATTAATCCTCCCAGGCAATAATTAATTTCCGCCAGTGTGCACTTGCGGGAGCAGCTTTCGACTTCGAAGATAAACGGATTGCCAATTGGAGTGTTAGCGGATATTTGCATATATCATTCAAATCTAAATTTATGTCATGTAGTTGGGATTTTCTTTCAACTTTTTTCCACTCCGAAAATGCTATGCAGTTTTCTGGTCCGTTGTCACGCCAGATAGTGGGTCTGTCTGGCAATGCAACGGCCATCGAAAGTTCGAAGGGAGAAGAATCTTCATCAGCAACTTCTACTTTGCCCAGAATTTTTTTCACATATGGCGGGATTACACCATCAAGCGCAGCAACAACTATACCATTGCTGCTTGGCCTTAGATACAGACCGCCCTCGGTAGGGAGTATCAGCAAGGGTAATCTTGATGGATAGTCTGTTGCAAGACGGGCATAGCAAAGTTCATTTTGAGTTAATTCCCGAGCCCTTTGCCGACCTTCAGGCACCCTGCCCCTTGGCCTGGAAAATTCCTCGCCACCGATCGATATGCTCATACGAATGCCGGAAAAGCAGGCAGTAGTAAAATTGCCATCGCCAGATTCTTCTAACCTGGTCGCAACTACCAAGTTCATTGGCCCGTCCAATGGTGCATTTAGCGTGACCTTGATGGTTTTTTTCTGGTGTGGTTGAGTTAATTTCACCCATCCGCTGCAACCTGTATTCGGCTCATAGTTTGATTCATGAATGGCTGTGATTGGATCGTCACCCATCGGTACAATCAGAGCAATAAATTCTGTCGCATGGGTAATCGCCTGATCAAGGGATACATCAAGTAAAACTCCCGTACAAAATTTGGGGCAGCCGGCAGAAAGTACTGCGATTGACAAGTTTCCAGAATTAGCATGTAGGTAGAGTTTGCTGTCTTCAACATAAGATAATGGTACATTCTCGCTTTCTGGATATGAATATATTTGAAATTGCCTCAGCTCAGTTTCCTTAAGTGGAATCTCTGCACTCAAGCCCAAATCAAATTCCAAAAGTGCATTTTCAATATCAGTCCTGGATTTGAATCCAGTCAAACTAACTTGACCAAGACCAGCAGTACCAATTCGCCCAAACAAGTTTTTAGCCGTATTTACTCGACCGTCATTGATAGCAATGGAAGAGAGTAAATCAATAGCAGTTTCAGAGTTTGAATCCATATCGGACAGTTTGGCAAAATCGCGGTTTGATTCACTGTAATTTAGGTTAGAATGCATCAGGTTCTTTTCGAATTCAGCAACATCCCTGGAAATCACTAAATTCAGCAGGAGTTCCAATTTTTCAAATCCGTGTTCACGATAAAGATTTATGATTGGTTGCCGGTTGTCGTACCAGTGTGAATTGCGCCACATTGAATCGGCGCTGGAGCGATACCAGTACAAAGATTCTGGTATAACTCGAAGCTTCATTCCACTGAGAGAAGCGCGTGCAAAAAATTCCCAATCTTGTGCAGCAAATCCATAATCCTCATTCAGAAAACCAATTTTGTCGAAAACCTTTCGGCGAATGATACAGGTTGCGTCTCCAAACACATTTGAAACAAATCCTGCGTTGATGTCTGCGCCAATTGGCAAGTAATGCGTCAGGCCACTGGATTCATTCCGAGGTACTGAGTCACCGTGGTAATACGATTGAAAACATGTACAGATGTCTGCATTTGACATTAATATTGCTTTTGCAAACCGAGCAACAGAATTGCTCATTAATGCATTGTCATCGTCCAGGAAAACAATCAGTTCGCCTTTCGCCGACTTAATACCGAGATTTCTGGCCGCGCCGAGATACTTATTGGATTGGCGTATTATTTTCCAGTTCCGTCGTTTGAATTTGTTCTCCAGTCGATCAAGCAAATCATGCGACGCTTTCAAAGTGCTCCCATCATCAACAATAACCAGTTCAATGTTTTTGTATTTTTGGTTTTCAACAGATTGTACCGCCTGCTCCAGGAAGTTTGGCCGGTCATGATGCACCACTATCACGGAAACCAGGGGAAGGGTTTCAAGCTTTTTCGTGGAATTTCTGTTTCGAAGTGACACTCTCAATCCGCTGACATGTTCAGACAATAGCGATTGCTTTTCCGCCTGTTTTAGTTTTGGGGAAACATTAAATGCTGGATTTGCAATCGCTTCCGCAAGTTTACCAGCCAATGCATCAGGAACTGGTTCGACCAAACATTTTTTATGATCTGTTTTTGATATCATCTCCCGAACAGCTCCAACATCGGTTGCAATGATTGGAATTGCAGAATCGAGACAGGCGGACAGCCATACATTTACAGATGTGACTTCAAGTGGAAATACGGCAATGCAATTTCGTGATTTCATGTAGGATAGACAATCCTCCGGGGTAAACTGAGGAAGCATGTTTATTCTAAAAGGCCACGTTCTTGCACGACGTAGAAACATTCCACCGGAATGTTCACCTTGCACTTGATCGAATTCACCAATCATTGTGATTGTTAGATCAGTGGGTAGCGAGTCAATTGCAAGTTCCACCGCATCACACAACATGGGTAAACCTCCAATGGATTCATTATTGGAAAAAAAGACCAACTCGTTTGCCCCATCGCCAAGGTCCAATTCGGCCTTATTTTGATTGAGCGGCTTAAATTCGATTGGCTGAGGTGGGTTCAGTACATGGCAGGCTTTCGGTAATTTCCATTTCTCTTGCTTCATCCAAGCAAGCAGAGCAGATGATGTGCAAATAATTTCATCGCTCGCCTGTGCGCAATATATTTCCATGTGGACCGCAACAATTTGCTGCATATCGGACACGAAAAACTTTTCAGTTTGTGTGCGCCGCATAATTGGATCATTGGCAATGGAAATCAGTAATGGGCATTCAGCAAAGGTTCCACATTCTTTTCCCAACAAAGTATAGAACGCAAGACCATCCTCAAGGCAAAAGTATGCTACATCGCATTTGTTTTCCTTTAAGAATTCATAGATGGATGCAGACACTTTTTCGTGGGTAGCGATAAACGGAGAGAGCGATTTGGAATTTTTCAGAAGTTCCAGTTTTATTGAGTAATTTTCCAGATAATAAAATTTAATACTCTCGAATTCCTGGTCACCGAGTTCCTGAGATTCCAAAGAGTTTAAACAAATCACAATCGTGACGTCATTTCCCTGCTCGGACATGCATTGTGCAATACCAGATATACACGCACCTCGATTGTTTGGCTTTCGAAGGCCAAGCAGTTCTTTTGAAAAGATTGTGATTTTTAACGGACCACCTTTCCTGCGCAGTTGATTGAGAATTTTCTTCTTCATTATGATTGCAGCCCGCCTGTTTCGATCATTGCAACTCCGTACGATTTACGTTTCATTTCTGCACTCATCCATGTGGGACTTAACTTAGCCTTGACTACAAAAGTAGGCCACAGAAACAAATTGCAATTCGACAATCTTGGTTAAATACACTTTGTAGAAGAGCGCAGCGGTGTGGCGTAACATTTTCCTCTGACCGAGCAATTATGGTTACATCTTTAATCCCGGTAATTGCAACAGCTTGGCATTTCGCATTTGGTTGCACATTGAGTATTGCCTTCAGCGCTTTGATATTAAAGTAAAATATGATTTTTATAGTTTGACATCAACTGCTTGTTCTCTTACGTTATTAGAATTAAAGGGGCTTAAGCTATTTGTAAGTTGCGTTTGTTTAAGCATGTTTTGTGTGTGAAGCGCTGGGATTTGGTATGATCTTTTTGGGAAGGTCGAAGTCAGTTGATTATCTTGTAGCGTTTCAATAATGGGGTCATGCCGTATACGCCTGAGGTAGGATAGGTGATGAGTAACGGCAGAACATTTCATTCCACAAAGACTTGTGGAAATGAAGAGGATGTACTTTCTCAAGTTTCAAAAAAAATTCTGGTTGCCGGCGGTGCTGGTTTTATTGGATCGCATTTATGTAAGCGACTAATAAATGATGGCCATAATGTCACTTGCCTGGATAATTTTCTAACAGGGCAACGGAACAATATTTCAGGTTTAGCAGATTGTTCTCGCTTTCAACTGATTGAACACGACATAGTTGAACCAATTTTTTTCGCAGAATCCTTCGATCAAATCTATAATCTTGCTTGCCCGGCATCTCCTCCCAAATATCAGGAAAATCCGGTTCATACATTAATGACCAGTGTGATCGGTTCCGCCAATTTGCTGAATCTGGCGAAGGAACATAATTCCGAAATTCTGCTGACGTCCACGTCTGAAGTATACGGAGATCCGGTAGTTCACCCGCAATCTGAAGGTTACCGGGGGAATGTCAACTGCACGGGACCTCGGGCGTGTTATGATGAAGGCAAGCGCTGTGCAGAAACCCTATTCTTTGATTTTGCACGCGTACATGGCGTTCGCATCAAGGTTGCCCGGCTATTCAACACTTACGGTCCGAACATGATGGCAGATGATGGCCGTGTGGTATCAAACTTTATAAATCAGGCGCTACAGGATCAGGACATCACTGTTTATGGCGACGGAAAGCAGACCCGGTCGCTTTGCTATGTTGACGACATGGTCGACGGATTGGTTGGTTTGATGAAGTTTGAAGAAAATTTTCTTGGTCCAGTAAATTTGGGTAACCCTGCCGAGTTGCGAGTTCTGGATTTGGCGAAAAAAATAATTGGCCAAGTGGGTTCTTCATCCAGAATAATATTTAAGCCACTGCCCATTGATGATCCAAAACGAAGAAAACCAGACATCACGTTGGCCATAGAAACATTGAACTGGCAACCTTCCACCGGGCTAAAAATAGGCTTGGGGCGGACGATATCCTATTTTGACAAGCAGGTAACCAAATGTCCATTATCATTTGGGTTGGCTGAATGAAGCCAAATCACACGGTTTTAGTCACAGGCGGAGCCGGATACATTGGTAGCCATACTTGCAAAGCATTATACACTAGCGGATACATTCCGGTCGTGCTTGATAATTTGTCTACGGGTCACGCTAATGCTGTAAAGTGGGGACCTCTTATTGAAGCAGACATCCGGGATGGACCCGCCGTTGCAGATGCAATCAAGAACCACAAACCAAAATCCGTTATACATTTTGCAGCCAGTGCCTATGTAGGCGAGTCAGTCCAAAAACCGGAAATTTATTATCAAAACAATGTTTGTGGCATGTTGAATCTGCTCCAAAAGTGTATGGAAAATGGATTAATGTCCATGGTATTTTCCAGTAGCTGTGCGACATACGGAATCCCGGAAAAATTACCGATTTCAGAAAGCTCTCCCCAGAAACCCATCAATCCATATGGCCGGACCAAACTGATAGGTGAGCAGATCCTCAAAGATTACGCACATGCATACAATTTCAGCTATTCCATATTGAGATACTTCAACGCGTGTGGTGCCGATCCAGAGGGAGAAATTGGAGAGCGGCATGATCCCGAAACGCATCTCATTCCGCTAGCTCTAATGGCAGCATCCGATCCAGAGCGAGAGTTTGAGCTTTTTGGAACCGATTACCCAACGCCAGACGGGACGTGCATCCGAGATTTTATCCATGTTTCTGACTTGGCACGGGCACATGTCCTGGCCCTTAATCATGTTCTTGCCGGAGGTGAAAATATTTCAGTGAACCTCGGTTCTGGCAATACTTATTCAGTGCAACAAATACTAGATTTTGTTGTAAAAATTACAGGTAAAAATATCAATATTAACCAGCGATCTGCAAGACCAGGTGACCCACCTGAATTGTGCGCAGATGTCAATTTAGCCAAAACGATACTAAATTTTAAAACTAGTCATTCGGAGTTAAATGAAATTATCAAAACCGCCGCTCCATTTTTTGACCATTGAAGAACCAGGTACGCTTGGCAAATGGATTTGATCATGAATAAAAAATGATCCAAATGACAACCATCATATAATTGTTACAAAACGAATATTGGATGGCTTCAGGGCAAACCCGGTACTACAAGGCTTCAAAAATATGGATGCGTAATCATAGCCCATGGTAATTATCCGCTGACTCAATCCACCACTTCGCCTTATCCAAGAACGAACCCATATTGGATATGTCCGCATCATGTAATCTCTTGCAGTTATTTGATCACTGTTAGAAACACCATATGGCATGTGAAAACTAAATTTTGCACCCGACGAGATACACGTTTGATGACGGGGCAGGCCCAGATAGAGTGTGCAGGCAGAGTTGCAACTCCCGTTAAATTCCACAATTTTCCCGCTGTTTTGAACTTTTTTTACCTTCATGGCGTACTTGATAAGTTTGCCGCCATTGTCGTTACTTACAAATATCTTGTTGGACATTGAACTGATTGGCCCGGCACGGTTCGAAGAGCCCGAACATCCGTGTATACTTGGCAATAGCGTAAATAAAATAGCAACGCCTAAAGCGGACACGCCGCTTCGCAAATATCCCATAGATTTCCCCTTCAACTTTGACGCAACGCATCACTGAGCCCACTCAACCGATTCACCGCTTAAAGCTGATTCTTGACGAATTTGTGTAATAAAATTTCGCCTGGTGATGAATTGTGGATAAGTTACATTTGATGCGAACAGGGATGTAGAATTATAGCGTAATAGTAATTCCGCTGCCAACTCACCCGCTTTTGCAAGAGAAATACAATTCGGACAAACACTGGTTACCGAGCTACGACAAAAGGCAGAAAAAAACGGGAGATAATTAAGAGTTATCTCGACAGATGAGCACAACAATAAACTATCATGTGACATCAAGTTGGCGGAGAGGGTGGGATTCGAACCCACGGTACGCTTGCACGCACGCCGGTTTTCAAGACCGGTGCTTTCAACCACTCAGCCACCTCTCCGGCAGCACAGTCAATGCGATATTCGTAAACGGATTGCAAGTGAGAATGCAACGGATGTGAAGATTTACTGCTGAATATTGCAGCACTTATCTCATCCGGCCAAGGACCTGCAAAAAGAACCCGATGGAAAACAGATACAGGCTACTGGCGACTATCACGCCGTTTATCCAAACCGGGGCATGGAGATTGTAGTAAAGCGCAATTAATCCGCAAATACTCCAGGCCGCAAATACAGCCAAATTCAGGGGGCGAAGAGTTTTTACCCGTACGGGATGAATAAACAACACTGGTGCGAATGTCAGCACTGCAGCAAGGACTACGACTACAAATGAAAGAGTCTCGGACGGGGAAGCGGCAAAAAGTGTAAAGACCAACATGTTCCAGCAAATCGGGAAACCCTTAAATCCCTTGTCCTCTGTCTTCATGCGGGTATCAGCATAGTAAATCGCGCTCGTTATCACGATAATAGCTGCCGCGGTAAAGGATGCGTATTTTCCCAGAAAGCCGCTTTGGTACAGGATAAACGCCGGAATCATTACGAAGGTGACATAATCAATTACATTATCGAGCGTGTCGCCAGACCAGTGAGGCCACCATTTTTTTACCTCAAGCTTTCTTGCCAACGGGCCGTCAACACCATCCACGAGCAACGCCATCCCAAGCCAAAAAAATGAAGCGCGGAAATCCTTTTCAGCGCAAGCAACTATTGAGAGAAATGCCAGGAATGCTCCTGATGCTGTCAGGATATGAACTCCGAAAGCCCACAAGGCACTGCGAGAAATACCAAACATCCGGGACTTGCACCTTTCGCTGCGGTTGCAATTGGAATTATCATTTCCGATAGCATTCCAGACATGGTCTGTCATCTGTGTTTACCAACTAAGACGATTCTGGCACTGGAAGTGCGTAACTCACTGAACTACCTTAAGCTTATGACAGAAAAAACCAAAATCTTTGATGTGGCAATTGTTGGAAGCGGGCCTGCGGGCCTGACTGCATCGGTGTTGTTGGGTCAGGGTACAAACCTGTCAATTGCCCTTGTTTCTCCCAAAAATCGAAAGTTCGATCAGCGTTCTACGGCACTTTGGAGCCACAGCATTGAAGTGCTGAAAAAGGCAAACGTATGGGAGCAAATGGAAGCTTCTGCTTATCCACTCAAATCCATGCGATTGGTAGATGCAACCAATCGCCTGTTCAGAGCTCCTCAAGCGGATTTTCATTCAAGTGAAATCGGTATTGATACTTTTGGTTTCAATATCGCTAATCAGCATATGACCACTTCACTGGAGCAAAAACTGAATACTTTTGATAATGTTCGATGGTTCGATGCTTCGGTGGAGAATGTTGAATTTGCAACGAACGAGGCCAGAATTTTGTTAACGCCGCTTGGAAACGAAGCACGCGAAACAATTGCAGCAAAATTCATCATCGGGGCAGATGGCAGAAACTCAATTGTGCGCAAGGCGACCGGAATTGGTGAAAGGCAATGGTCCTATCCTCAAACTGCGATCGTGTTCGATTTCGGGCATGAGTTAGGAACCAACTTTACCTCAACAGAATTTCATACCGAATCCGGACCACTTGCCATTGTCCCACATACAGATAAAACAGCCGGCCTGGTTTGGGTGGAAACGCCGGAAATCGCTGAAAAGATACTTAAATTGGATGCCAATAAAATTGCTTCATTGGCAGAACGGGAAATGCACTCTTTCATTGGAAAGATCAAACTCTTGTCGCCTGCCCAGTCTTTCCCACTTTCAGGAATGATTGCTACGCGATACGGAGCAAAAAATTGTGCCCTTGTCGGTGAGGCGGCCCATCAGTTCCCTCCTATTGGAGCCCAGGGCTTTAATCTCGGTTTGCGGGACATAGACAGTATTTGCGATATACTCAAAAGCGAAAACCGATTTGAGAATGCTGGTGAAATATATCACCATGAACGCAGTTCTGACATCAAACAACGTACAATTGGGGTTGACCTCATGAACCGGTCTCTTTTAACAGGTTTTTTCCCTGTTCAATTGCTGCGCAGCGCTGGAATATTCGCACTTAACCGGTTTGAACCTTTGAGAAAAAGCGCCATGCGAGCGGGTGTTTCAAAATGAATGAACTACAAATCAAATTGTCTTTTGTTGCGTAGTTGCTCAATATCGCGTTAAAATTGCGCCAGAGGCATATTAAATGATCAAGTCTGCCAAGTTTCGAATTGGAGAAGTTGTCAAGCATCGGGTTTATCCATTTCGCGGTGTTGTGTTTGATGTAGACCCGATATTTGACAATACCGAGGAATGGTACCAGTCAATCCCTGAAGAAATTCGCCCTATAAAAGAGCAGCCTTTTTACCATCTTTTTGCAGAAAATGATGAATCTGAGTATATCGCATATGTGTCAGAGCAGAACCTTTTGGCAGATTTGTCGATGGAGCCGATTAGGCACCCCGAAGTTGATGAAATTTTCATTCGAAATAACGACGGCTCTTATAGCGCTCGCGGCATTTACCAACACTAAACAAAGATACAAGAAACCCGCTGAAAAGCGGGTTTTCAATTTTTCGGATTAAAGTAGCCGGATTGGCTATTCTTTCGCCGCGTCTTGAGCTTCCTGTAGTTTTTTGCGTGTTTCTTCTGCCTTTTTGCGGAGCTCTTCCTCAAGTTTTTTCTGCTGGGATTGCAGTTCATTCTGCTTGATCGGAGGACCGTCATAAGCGGCAGTAAATCCTTCGAGCGTTATTTTGATAGGATTCTTCTTACCCTGGAAATTGGTCGACGTAACCGTCAATTTACTGCCATTCTTTAGGGTGTCCACCAGATTGTCGTCCAGCTTCACCTCAGCTGCGCATGTTCGCTGAGCGCAAAATGTATAAGGTATCGCAGTTGCTTTCGTGTCATCTACTTGCAATTCGACTCCTGGTGGGATGAAGCGGCCTGTCGGAACGGTGATTTGAAACACCTTGCGTTCGATACTGCCGGTAATTTCAGCCAGGTTCAAAGATGTCACAACCTGCCCGTTTGATGCCACAGCCTGATATTGCACGTTGCATATCTTGCTTTCGCCCTGATCAGAACATGCCTTGAACCAGCCATTGGATTTGAGGGCCTGCGCATTTGCACTTCCCGTTGCATAAAGTGAAGCCAGCCCAATGCTTGCTGCGGTTGCTGCAATTGCAGCAATTTTTAAATTCTTCGTCATGAAAACGCCCTTTGCGTTCTGTTGGATCGGCAAATGCCCATTAATGAACCGCCCTTCGACAACACAATTAAGCCGAAAATTGGACGGATTTTAAATTTTGGCCAATTCGCTGATTTGTGGTTGTGTGAATACACAGACTCAGCACTTAATTCCACCCCACAATCGGAAAAATATGCATTCTATGTTAATTCGTCTTGGGCTGTGGAATCATTTGATCTGGCTATTTTAAAGAAGCTCCAGAGAATTAATAATTGGACTGATTAGTTAATGCAGAAGAATTTCTCCTTTCAGATAACATTGTTTGTTTGGTTTGGTAACATATTGTTATTATTATGTTTCTTACTTGGTAGTACGACATTTGTCCATTCAGAACCAAGACACGGCATTGCCATGCACGGCGAACCAGCACTGCCCCAAAACTACAAGCATTTCGCTTATGCCAATCCCGACGCCCCAAAGGGCGGATTATTGGTTCATGGTGTGGTAGGTACCTTTGATTCGCTAAATCCGTTTATTCTCAAGAGTCAGGGAACAACTGCGCGTGGCATGTGGGACCAGCAATTCGGTAATCTGGTTTATGAGTCGCTGATGTTTCGTTCACGAGATGAACCGTTCACCATGTATGGATTGATTGCTGAAAAGGTTGAAACGCCACCAGACCGGAATTGGGTCGAATTTACCCTTGATCCAAAAGCCAGATGGTCGGATGGCGAACCGATCACCGTTGAGGATGTGATCTTCACGTATAATATTCTTGAGAAAAAGGGGCGTCCACCCTACTCCTCCAGAATGGACAAAATTGAAAGGATTGAGAAAACAGGCGCGCGCAAGGTTCGATTCCACCTGAATGAAAAATCAGATCGGGAGTTTCCCCTGATAATAGCGTTAAGCCCAGTACTGCCGAAACATGCTATTGATCCAGTAATTTTTGATCAATCAACCCTGAATCCACCAATTGGCAGCGGTCCTTACGTAATCAGCGAAATCGACCCCGGGCAACGGATTACTTACTCGAAAAATCCCGACTACTGGGCAAAAGACCTTCCCTCCAAGCAAGGCTTTGACAATTTCGATACCATCAAGGTCGAATACTTTCGAAATGACAACGCCCGATTTGAGGCATTCAAAAAGGGTTTGTTTGACATCATGCCGGAAGGAGATCCGGCACAATGGGCCCGCGCCTACGACTTTCCGGCTGTATCAGAAGGCAAGGTGATCAAGGAAACATTTAAGACCGGAAAGCCTGCAAACCTACTTGGATTTGTGTTCAACACACGAAAACCTGTCTTCAAATCCCGCGATACAAGGCAGGCCCTGGCAATGCTGCTGGATTTTGAATGGATCAACAAGAACCTCTATTTCAATGCCTATCAACGCACCGCCAGCTTTTGGCACGGATCGTTTCTCTCCAGTCTCGGGGTTCCAGTTAGCGATGCGGAACGCATTTTGCTTGGCGATTACACCGACCAGATTTCCGAAGATGTACTGGATGGATCCTATTTGCCGGCTGTTTCCGATGGCAGTGGGCGCGATCGAAAAATCCTGCGCAGGGCATACAAGTTATTCACTGCGCAGGGGTATAAATCCGAAAACGGCAAGTTGATTGATCCAAATGGAAATCTGGTCACATTTGAAATCCTGACCAAGAATCAGGGCGAAGAAAAACTGGCCCTTGCCTACCAGCGAACGCTAACACGGGTCGGGATCGATATCACTGTGCGAACGGTTGATGACGCTCAATATCAACGTCGCCTTCAAACCTATGATTTTGATGTCATTGTGCGCAGTCATTTTGCATCCCTCTCACCAGGGATTGAGCAGATTGGAAGATGGGGCTCATCTACGGTTTCCCTTGAGGGCAGTTACAATTATGCTGGTGTCAGTGACCCTGCAATCGATCATACCATTGACGCAATGTTGAAAGCTACTGGTCTTGAGGATTTTACAATTGCCGTTAGGGTGCTGGATCGTCTGTTGATTTCGGGTCACTATGTAGTTCCGCTGTTTCACCTGGGACACCAGCAAGTAGCCCGTCGGGAATACATTGGAAGACCCGAAAAGCCATCATTGTATGGATACCAATTCCAAACATGGTGGGACCAACGAGCAAAAAGAAATTGATTGTCAGATCAATCGGACAGAAAGATAACCATGCCAGACCGTCAAAAATTGCGTGTAGATGTCGTGTCCGACGTTATGTGCCCCTGGTGCTATATCGGTAAAGTCAATCTCGACAATGCCATGAAGTCAGTTCCGGAACTTGATTTTGAAGTGTTTTGGCGTCCCTACCAGCTTGATCCAACGCTGCCAAAGGAAGGCAAGGATCGCGCAGAATATCTAAATGCCAAATTCGGCGGTGAAGAAGGCGCCAAAAACGTCTACACCCGCATTGAACAGGCTGGCAAAGCTCTGGGAATTGATTTTGATTTTGCCGGCATTCCAGTTTCACCCAATACGCTTGATGCGCACCGGGTAATCAGATGGGCAGGTGGGCAAGGAAGTGACGCTCAGGATCGGGCCGTTACGCGCTTGTTTGAGCTCTATTTTCTGGAAAATGCCAATATTGGTAATGATAACGTACTGCTCGACGTTGCCGAACATGCCGGTCTCGATACTGACCTTGTTGGTAACCTCCTCGCTGGAGATGCGGACAGGGCGCAAGTATCCGCTGAGATTGAGGATGCTCGACAAAAAGGGATAACTGGTGTCCCCTGCTTCATCGTTGATGGAAAATTTGCGGTAATGGGCGCGCAACCAGCGGATACACTTGCGCAAGCATTTCGCCAAGTTGCAGTCGAAAAATCAGAACAAGCGCAATACACAACCGATCAATAGAGCGGCAATCAACTCGCAGTTTCCACCGCCAATCCGGCCAATTTGGATAGCACAACTGCTGCGCCCTTAAGCCGTTTTTCAGCAGTTGGCCAATCTCGCTGGAAAAACACGCTTTGATCCGGTCTTATCTTCGCCTCACTTGGCTGCTCGCCAATCCAGCCAATCAATCCGCCCGGGTTGGCGAACGTACCATTACGGAATGTAATGACAACACCCTTTGGACCAGCCTCCACTTTTTCGACATTTGCAGTAAAACAAAGCGCCTTGATGAATACTATTTTCAGCAGGTGTTCTACCTCTTCTGGCAATGATCCAAATCGGTCGATCATTTCCGCGCCAAACGCATCAATGTCTGATGATTCACGCAACTCAGCCAACCTTCGGTATAGGCCCATCCGCAATGAAAGATCGGGAACATAAGATTCAGGAATGAGCACTGGCGTACCCACGGTTATTTGCGGTGACCACTTGTCCTCACCGATATAACTGTCATCCTCTCTCAATTCGGCAACAGCATCTTCGAGCATTTGCTGATAAAGCTCGTAACCTATTTCGCGTATTTGTCCTGATTGTTCTTCGCCGAGTAGGTTTCCGGATCCTCTGATATCAAGATCGTGACTTGCAAGTTCAAATCCGGCTCCAATAGTGTCAAGAGACTGCAATACTTTTAGTCTTCGTTCTGCAGTATTCGTCAACATACGATTTACCGGTAATGTAAACAGGGCATAGGCGCGGATTTTGGATCGCCCTACCCGACCGCGCAATTGATAGAGTTGCGCCAATCCGAACATGTCAGCACGATGGACGATTAGTGTATTGGCTGTAGGAATATCCAGACCCGATTCCACGATGGTTGTTGAAAGCAATACATCATATTGACCGTCGTAGAATGCGTTCATCGTGTCGTCGAGCTCACCCGGCGGCATTTGTCCGTATGCTACCGCTATTTTTAATTCAGGGACATGCTCCTCAAGGAACTGCCTGCGCTCTTCAATGTCGCTGACACGTGGACATACATAAAAACTCTGTCCACCTCTGTACCGTTCCCGCAGCAAGGCCTCACGCACAACCAAGGGATCGAATGGCGATACGAAAGTTCGGACAGCCATTCGATCCACCGGGGCAGAAGCAATCAGGGAAAGTTCACGCACACCGGTCAGTGCCAATTGCAGCGTTCTGGGAATTGGAGTTGCCGACAGGGTCAGTACGTGTACATCTGAACGCAATTCCTTCAAACGTTCCTTGTGCTTGACGCCAAATCGTTGTTCTTCATCGATTACCATCAGACCAAGGTTCTTGAATTCCATACCCGTGCCAAGCAAGGCATGCGTACCAATCACCAAGTCGACAGACCCGTCCTTCAAGCCTGCTTTAGTGCCTGATAGGGATTTCCCGCCCACCAAACGTGAAGCATGAGCGACATTGACCGGCAAATCCTGGAATCTATCGGAAAATGTCTTGAAATGTTGCCGGGCAAGCAGTGTAGTCGGCACAACCACAGCCACCTGCTTGCCAGCCATAACCGCCACGAAGGCAGCCCGCAGCGCGACTTCTGTCTTGCCAAAACCGACATCTCCACAAATCAACCGATCCATTGGGGATCCGGAGGCCATGTCGTCAAACACAGCTTCAATTGCCCGGAGTTGGTCTTCAGTTTCCTCATATGGAAAACGGGCAGCGAACTCGTCATATAGCCCATCAGTTGCAACGAGGCGATCAGTTGTTTTCAATGCGCGTTCTGCGGCAATACGGATCAATTGGTCAGCCATTTCAAGAATTTGCTTCTTGAGTTTTGCCTTCCGAGCCTGCCAGGCAGCGCCACCTAGCCGATCCAGCATGACTTCGGTATCTGAATTACCGTATCGAGACAGTAATTCAATGTTTTCTACGGGAAGAAAAAGCTTGTCATCGCTGGCATAACGCAATTCAAGACAATCGTGGGGAGCACCAGCAGCTTCAATGGTTTGAAGTCCGGCAAATTTTCCGATTCCGTGATCGACGTGAACCACGATATCCCCTTCAGAAAGTGTGGCAACTTCCTGAATGAAATCCTTGTCTCTTCGTTTTCGACCAGATCGGCGTACTAGCCTGTCACCCAGAATGTCCTGTTCGGCGATGATGGCGAATTCATCTGTTTCAAAGCCGTGCTCCAGGGGAAATGCTGCTATTCCTACCTGCTTTGCTGGAGAATTCCGGAAAGCCTCAAAATTTTCAATCTGCAAAAGATTGCCAAGGCCGTGTTCTTGCAACACTTGTGTCAAACGATCTCGCGAACCCATGCTCCAGGCAGCGATCAGGGTTTTCTTTTCGATCTTACGCAACGAAACCACATGCGATGCCAGCGCGTCAAACACGTTGGAACCACTCGTCCGCTCGACAGAAAAATTGTACCCCGGCTTGCCCTCCGCAGACAGAATTCTGGTTTTTGGAGACTCTGGTAAATCAAACGGGGTCAGTGTTACAACCTGGATCGCACCCAAGACATCTGTGAATTCATCCGTTGCCAGGTAAGCCTGTTTCGGTTGCACGGGTTTATAAGGCGTTCCTCCCTCAAAAGCCGTTTCAATTGCCTGTTGACGGGCCTCAAAATGATCCAGAATTTGTTCGTGTCGATTGTTGGCTGCTTCCGGGCCATTATGGGCAATTGCAATTCGATAGCCGCCAAACCAGTCAAAGACAGTTTCGAGTTCTTCAAAGAACAGCGGTAACCAATGCTCCATACCAGCATAGCGCCTGCCTTCGCTAATTGCCTGGTAAAGAACGTCATCTCGGGTAGCGGCACCGAAGTTGGCAACGTAATTCTGTCGGAAACGGGTAATTTTTTCTTCAGTGAGATTGATTTCGCTCATGGGTTTCAGCGAAAATTCCTTGAGCTGCGTGGTAGTGCGCTGGTTTTCGGGGTCAAAGGCCCGTATTGATTCCAGTGTATTACCGAAAAAATCCAACCGGACCGGCTCTGGATCTCCTGGTACAAACACATCCAATATTCCACCACGAACGGCAAATTCACCGCTTTCACGAACCGTAGATGTGCGTTCAAATCCCAAACCTGAAATGGTGGTTACCAATTCCTCCAGATTGACTTGATTACCCGGGGAATAACTGGATTGCTGACCAATCAGTTCCACGCGAGGAAGATAGCGCTGCAATGCCGCATTTATGGTAGTCAGTACCAGAATTGGCTCTGAATCATTTGATTGCTGTGAAATCCGGGCAAGTGCCGCCGTCCGCTTGGCGATCACCGCTGCACTTGGTGACACCCGGTCGTAGGGCAAACAGTCCCAGGCTGGCAATTCGACAACTTCCAGCCACGGCGCAAAGAAATCGAGACATTCTGCGATACCAGCAAGCTGCCGATGATCAGCACAAATAAACGCGAGCCCCTTTCCCACATCTGGGTCACGGGCAAGTTTTGCCAGTACCAATGCCTCCTGCCCTTCAGCTACATTGGTGAGGACAGTGGGCGCTTGATTGCCAGTTGTGTTATTCCAGATGTTTTCGTTGAGCATGGGATATGGTCAGCTCAACCGATTGTTCGCGTAAGAACTGATTTTATCGAATAATGGTCGCAAGTCCTTGTGTGGAAAATCCAATTCGCCCGTAAACCATTGCAGCAGATCCCGGTCATTTTCCTCAAGTAATCTTTCAAAAGCACTTAGTTCCACACGATCGAGATCAAAAATATGCGCATCAGCATAATTTCCAAGAATTATATCCATTTCCTTGATACCCCGGTGATTGGCGCGATACTGCATTCGCTTGCATCGCTTTTCGTCCGGACTGACACTATTGGATAATTGCTTCATGCGGTTGGAACATTCCCTGTTTGGAGCGCTCTATTAACGCAGCGCGCGCGCCGCCTGCAAGACATTTGTTTTCCTTGCCGCCATTGGTTGGAACTGGCAAGCTGTCGACAAGATGCGTCCAACCATTCTCAATCCCCTGTTTGCCTCAGTGACAGTACTTCCAGGCATTGGAAGCAAATTTGCGGCAGCTTTGGCGCGCCTTTTGCACGGGGGCAATACAAGCAAAGAACCGAGAATCGTTGACCTGTTGTTTCACCTGCCCCATTCGGTGATTGACAGGCGCAACCAGCCGGGTATTGGCAAAGCACTGGAAGGCTCGATTGCCACATTCAGGGTACATGTGGATCGTCACCTTCCCCCGCCTCGCGGCAACCGGCGTGTGCCCTATCGAATAGAGGTACACGATGAAACCGGTAGCATGCTTCTTGTATTTTTTAATCCACGCGGTGACTGGTTGGAAAAAACCATGCCAATTGGTGAAAAGCGTTACATCAGTGGAAGAGTCGAATATTTCAACGGCAAACCAAATATGGTTCATCCAGACTACATGGTGGAAGAAGGCGAATTCGCAACTTTGCCACTCCTTGAACCAGTATACGGGACAACCAGTGGCCTTTCCCCAAAAGTACTGCGCCGATCGATCCACTCGGCAGTGGAGAAATTGCCAAACCTCTTGGAGTGGGTTGATGAGAGCCTGATTACACGCGAGAATTGGTCCACATTCCGGCAATCAGTGGAGAGGCTGCATCATCCATGCGATGTTCTCGACATTGATCCCAAAAACTCCGCAAGACGAAGGCTGGCCCATGATGAGTTGTTGGCTGGTCAGTTGGCGCTGGCACTTCTGCGTCTTCGCTTACGAAAATCCGCAGGGCAAAAAAGAAAAGGTAATGGCAACCTTTCCAATAAAGCGATTGATCTTTTCCCGTATTCACTAACAGGCGCCCAGCTGCGGTCCATTACAGAGATCGCCTCTGATTTGGAAAAGCCGGAGCGAATGCTGAGGTTATTGCAGGGGGACGTTGGTTCAGGGAAAACCTTCGTTGCCCTGATTTCAATGCTGCAAGTAATTGAAAGCGGAAGTCAGGCGGCCATCATGGCACCAACGGAGATATTGGCTCGGCAGCATTTCGCGGGTATTGAAACCATATGCCGCGAAATCGGAGTTTCAATTGCAATTCTTACCGGCCGCGAAAAGGGAAAGGCAAGAGCGACCATTCTGGAAGGCCTGGCAAGTGGTGAAACCAAATTGCTGGTGGGAACCCATGCACTCTTTCAGTCCGACGTTGTGTTCGAGGATTTGGGTTTGGCTGTTATTGATGAGCAGCATCGTTTTGGCGTGCATCAGCGACTTTCACTCGGTGACAAGGGCGAAGCAACAGATGTGTTGGTGATGACCGCTACACCAATTCCAAGAACACTGGTTCTAACTGCTTATGGCGACATGGATGTTTCCAGACTGGATGAAAAACCACCAGGTCGTCAAAAGGTTCAAACAAACGCGCTTGCATCAGATAGACTGGACGAGCTTATCGAAAGAATTGGGAACGCAATAAAATCGGATAAAAAGGCGTTCTGGATATGCCCTTTGGTGGAGGAAAGCGAATTTTTGGAACTGATCTCTGCTGAAGACCGTTTTAAAATCCTGAAAGAACGGCTTGGAGGCGGAGTTGGCCTGGTGCATGGCCGAATGACTGCAGTTGACAAATCCAAAGCCATGGAATCTTTTCGTATCGGTCAGACAAAATTACTTGTGGCAACCACAGTTATTGAAGTCGGAGTAGATGTTCCTGATGCCACAATCATGGTAATTGAACATGCCGAGCGATTTGGGTTGGCGCAGTTACACCAATTGCGTGGTCGCGTCGGTCGGGGTAGCGAGGCATCAAGCTGCATCCTGCTCTACAAGGGCCCTCTTGGAGATACTGCCAAGGCGCGAATAAACGTCATGCGCGAGACGGATGACGGCTTTCGTATCGCCGAAGAAGACTTGAAACTACGCGGCGAAGGTGATGTGCTGGGGACACGGCAATCGGGTATGCCAGGCTTTAACCTGGCCGCAATGGAGCATCATGCGGATTTGCTGGATGTTGCACGCGATGGAGCACGGATGATCATTAACTCCAATCCAGAACTCAAAGGTGACCAGGGAGAAGCGCTCAGACTTCTGCTTTACCTGTTTGGACAGGATCAGGCCATTCGGCTCTTGCGAGCTGGTTAATGTCACACCCATAGCGCATTTGATTATTTGGTGACTTTTGGCTTTCGACGCGGTGTGCTCTTTCTTTTCGCGGATTTTAAATGTTCAGGCGCTACCAGGCCTGCCGAAATTACAAGTTTGGCAGCATCTTCTACTTTCATGTCCAATTCAATCAGATCTTTCTTGGGCACAAACAACAAAAATCCTGATGTGGGGTTTGGGGTCGTTGGCAAGAACACGCTTGCGGTTTCGAAACCCTTCTCATTTAACCTTACTTCCACCTCCCCCTTGGTGTCGGTGGCAATGAACACGATTGCGAAAATACCTTTGCGTGGATATTCCAGAATTCCGACTTTTTTGAATGAATCCGTTTTGTCAGAAAGCACAGTTTGGAAAATTTGTTTGAGACCGGAATAGATATTGCGAACAAGCGGCATTCTGTTAAGCAACCGCTCCCCATAACCCACAACGGTACGGCCAATAATGTTTGCCGTCAGAAAGCCCACCATTGTGATTATGAATATCGCAACGATAAGACCGAAGCCCGGAATGGCAACCGGCAAATAATTGTCGGGATTGTACCCAAATGGAATGTAAGGCTTAACCCAACCATCCACCCACTGGATCAAACTCCAGGTGAGGTACACGGTGATTGCCAACGGCGCGCAAATAATCAGGCCGGTCAGAAAATAATTCCGCAACCTCGTCAGCCCACCCGATTTCATACGTGGTTTTTCCAACAATTGGCCTATCCTGTGAAAATGTCCAAGTGCACATATAGCGGATCGGTAAGTAAATTAAAGGCGTAACCGCCAAGAATTGTACAATTGAGGAAAATCGCATTCAAATGCAGTGAGAACCAATCGCTATTCGACCGTAACTGACTTCGCCAGGTTACGTGGTTGGTCAACATCAGTGCCCATTAGTACCGCCGTGTGATAGGCAAGCAATTGTACGGGAATTGCATAGACCAGCGGAGTCAAGATTTCTGGAACCTCGGGCATTATAATAGTGTGATCAGTTTTCATGCCGGCAGCAGCTGCGCCCTTTTCATCTGTAATAAGAATGATCCGGCCACCTCTTGCGGCAACTTCCTGCATATTGGAAACCGTCTTGTCGAATATGCGGTCATAGGGTGCGATCACGACAACCGGCATATCTTCGTCAATCAACGCGATTGGCCCGTGCTTCAATTCACCGGCTGCATAACCTTCTGCATGAATATAGGATATTTCCTTGAGCTTAAGCGCGCCTTCCAGCGCTAACGGATAGCTCGTGTCACGCCCCAGATAAAGGACGTGTTTCACCTTTGCGAGATCATGGGCAACTTTTTCAATTTCGCTTTCAAGTTTAAGCGCGCGATTGATGTAGCGCGGAGCTTCGGTTACATCGCGCACCAATTGATGTTCTTCTTCCGCGCTTAATGCTCCTCGAGCTCTACCTGCCGCAATAGCCAGTGAAACCAACGTTGAAAGCTGGCAAGTGAATGCCTTGGTTGACGCAACCCCGATTTCCGGTCCCGCAAGAGTTGGAAAAACAATCGAGGATTCGCGTGCTATGGTCGATTCATGCACATTAACAATCGATCCAATATGCTGTTTTTGATCACGGCAATATCGCAAGCTTGCCAGGGTATCTGCAGTTTCACCCGATTGGGAAATGAACAGCGACAACCCACCTTCAGTCATCGGCATTTCGCGATAGCGAAATTCAGAAGCAATATCGATATCAACCGGTAATCTAGCGTAACGCTCGAACCAGTACTTGCTGACCAGCCCGGCGAGATAGGCTGTGCCGCATGCCGAGATGGAAATTCTGTCAATTTTGGAAAAATCAAAAGGCATGTCTACCGGCAAACGTGCTTCGCATTTTCCGAAATCGAGGTAATGCGAAAGGGTGTGCGATACGACTTCTGCCTGCTCGTAAATTTCTTTCTGCATGAAATGGCGGTGATTGCCTTTGTCCACCATCAGGCTACTGCCAACTGAAAGTTGTTTAACGCGTTCTACAGGGCTTCCATCAGTGTCAAAGATTTGGAGTGAGTTTCGCTTAATGATGCACCAGTCACCATCCTCCAAATAAGTAACCTGATTTGTAAACGGAGCCAATGCAATCGCATCTGAACCAATATACATCGAGTTTTCACCATGACCGACCGCCAATGGCGGGCCGTTTCGTGCACCAATCATGAGATTAGGCTCATCCTTGAACATCAAGGCAATGGCAAATGCACCTTCCAATCGTTTAAATGCCTGTCGGGCAGCTTCAGCTGGCTTCATTCCCTGTTTGAGATTCCGCGCGACCAAATGGGCTACTACTTCTGTATCTGTTTCAGAGCTGAACACATAACCGTCAGCAATCAACTCATCCTTAAGTTCACGGAAGTTTTCAATGATGCCGTTGTGAACAAGCGCTACATTTTCAGAAAAATGGGGATGCGCGTTGGTTTCGTTGGGAACACCATGGGTTGCCCAGCGGGTATGGCCAATCCCGATCGTACCGCTGAGAGGAGCTTCATCCAGCCGCGCCGCCAAATTGACAAGTTTACCTTCGGCACGACGTCGATCCAGACCGGTACTTTCAAGCGTTGCTACCCCGGCAGAATCATAACCTCGATATTCAAGCCGCTTAAGCGCGTCCACCAACAACGGTGCAACCGCTTCATTTCCGATAATTCCAACAATTCCGCACATGGAAATCTTTCCCCGTGAGCCCGCTACACTATCCGTTTAATTGGTTGCAGTGGACAAGAAAACTCAATTCAGGTTTCGCAATGTTTCGATGCAAGATTAGTACCAAATCCCTGAAACTTGCCTATTTGCAGATTATTTTCCAGCTTATGGTAAATAATTCAATAACTTATGAGCTGTCATTTTTGCCTCTATAACGCTCTCTCAGTGTTGCGGCATGTCCCTCTTTGTTCGTTTGGCGACCCCGAGC
Organism: Hyphomicrobiales bacterium; assembly: GCA_021775455.1. Lineage (GTDB taxonomy): Bacteria > Pseudomonadota > Alphaproteobacteria > Rhizobiales > Rhizobiaceae > JAALLB01. Next base: position 44,352 of record JAJFHU010000053.1, read on the forward strand.
CACGCCAAGGGCATCGATTGGAACGTCTTCAGTTATAACGCTACCGGAGGCTACATAGGCACCATCACCAATGGTAACCGGTGCAACAAGCGATGAATTGGATCCGATAAACACATTGGCACCAATGATAGTCTTGTGTTTATTAAATCCGTCATAGTTACAAGTGATAGTCCCCGCGCCAATGTTCGCCTTGCTGCCCACATCGGCATCTCCGATGTAAGTAAGATGATTAATCTTGGCACCCGCATGAATGTGGGCGTTCTTGATTTCAACGAAATTACCAGCCCGGCTTCCTGAATCCATCACACTCCCAGGTCGCAGCCTGGCAAACGGACCAATGTTTACACCCTCACCAATCTTTGCACCCTCCAAGTGTGAATAAGCACGAATGGTTGATCCCGACCCCACCTCGACACCGCGGCCAAAGAACACATTCGGCTCCAAAACGACGTCCGGCGCGAGTTTGGTATCGTGATGCAAAAATACGGTCTCGGGAGAAAGCATCGTCACCCCGTTTTGCATCGCCTCGCGACGTGCCCTCTTTTGCCAGATTGATTCTGCAAGTGCCAGTTCAGCGCGGGTATTTACACCCAACAACTCCTCTTTCGATGCTTCAAGCGCCAGAACATTCAATCCCTGTTTTGATGCAACCTCAACAATGTCTGTCAAGTAATACTCGCCGCGTTTATTGCGGTTACCAATGGCACTAACCAGTTCAAGTGCCTTCGAACCGTTAATTGCCATAATGCCACCATTGCAAAGCGAAATTCGCAGTTCTTCCTCACTGGCTTCCTTGTGCTCCCGAATCCTGATCAGCTGTTCATCGATGACAATAAACCGCCCGTATCCATCTGGATCTTCAGTCTGAAACCCAACCGCTGCTACATCGGCTCCATTTGCCAATGCCTGACGCATTTGAAGTAGCGTGTCCTGCGTAATCAGTGCTGTATCTCCAAACAGGACCAGAACATCATCATATCTCCGGGAAAGAGCATCCTTTGCTGCCATCACTGCATGAGCAGTTCCAAGGCGCTCTTCCTGCTTGAAAAGCTCGATTTTGTCGCTTTCCGATGATGCGATATCACCGACCTTGTTTCCGCCATTACCAACCACCAGAGCAATGGCATCAGTTCCAGCCTCTATAACGCCACGCAGAACGTGACTGATCATAGGTAACCCACCGACCTCATGCAGGACTTTCGGCTTGTCGGACCGCATCCGTGTTCCCTCGCCTGCTGCGAGGATGATGGTTAAACAGGTGCGCGCCATGATGGTATCCTGAGTTTCATACTAATTGCCGAGTCGCCAAAACAGGGGCAATGCTTGACATAAACAATCTTGGCGCCAAAAAACAGTACCATCATAATTTCTTCACCCGTCATATGCGGAGTTCACAACAATTTCCCCAGAAACTGAACCAAATGCCAAGCCATTTGCCTATTCAATGTTGTTTTTGGCCGCGCTGTTCCTGTCGACAAATATGGTGTTTGGTAAAGCTATTACATCTGTGGAGCCATTTACACTGGCAATGCTACGCTGGGTAATTGCCTCTGCAATCTTGCTTTGCCTGTGTCGACCAAGCTGGCCGGTGCTTCTGCAGACGTTTCGTGAAAACTACAAACTGTTGTTTTTATGCGGTTTTCTCGGTTACTGGACATGTGGAGGGATTGTTTACCTTGCCCTGCGCTACACTTCTGCAACGAATGGAATACTGATCTACACCACCACACCTTTGATCATATTGGGTATCGAGGCCTGGTGGCGAAATCGTGGCATCAGTTTTCGGGAGATTTTGGGGATTACTATTGCCGTATCCGGTGTTCTTGCAATAATCCTGCAGGGAGATTTTTCCACCTTGCTCACGATACAATTCAACCCTGGTGACATAATATTTGTTTTGGTGGCAATCAGCTGGGCGGTTTATTCAGTGCTTCTCAAATCCCCATCCCTAAGCCATCTGCGGACATTGCCATTGCTGGCACTTGTTGCATCTTGCGGAGCGGTTTTGGTAATTCCGTTCGCTATTGGCGAGATTGCGCTTTTTCAAAAATTTCCGGTAACTCGTTTTGAATGGCTGAATATAGGCGGGATAGTAGTATTTTCATCCATCCTGTCCTTCTTGAGTTATCAATACGGTGTCCGGATGCTTGGTGCATCAATTGCCGGGATTTTCATGTATTTGATGCCGGCATTTGGCTTGTATCTTTCGTGGGTGTTCCTTGGGGAACGGCTGGAAGCGTTCCACATTTCGGGTACCATTTTCATATTGGGAGGTGTGGTTACAGCAACCCTGCCAATCAGGCTCTCGAAGCGTTCCGCTCCATAATTTTTATGTTACTTATCCCAATTGGCCCAAAGCCGGAAACATCTCAAGTAACCAGAATGAAATACGCTGAATGTCGCCAGTCAGGAACAGTACGCCGGTTGCAACCAGCATAACGCCTGCGACCTTTTCCACCGTACCAAGATGCCTCTTGAACCGGTCCGAAAACGCCATGAACGGACCAACAAACAGGGATGCCAGAATGAACGGAATTCCCAAACCCGCTGAGTAGATAGCTAGTAACAGAGCACCTTCAACTACTGTATCCTTGGAGCCCGCTATTGCAAGAATGGGTGAAAGAATTGGCCCGATACACGGTGTCCAGCCAAATCCGAAGGCAAGTCCCATCACAAAGGCACCTATCGTACCTACACCGGACGCCTGAAACCGTGCTTCCCGCTCCAGCAAAGCAAAGCGAAAAACTCCCAAAAAGTGCAATCCCATAACAATTATGGCGATTCCCGCTATCTTTGCCAACACATCAGACCATGCGAGTAACAACTGTCCCAAAGCAGACGCGGTAGCACCAAGACTGACAAAGACAACTGAAAATCCCGCCACAAAAAGCAAAGAGCGGATTAACAGTCTTCGTCTTGTTTCGGAAATATCTGGATTTTCAACCCGGTTACCTTCTGACAACTCCGTAATGGTCGCGCCAGCCATAAAACCAAGATAAGGCGGAACCAACGGCAATACGCACGGTGATAGGAATGAAATTGCACCAGCTAAAAGTGCATAAAAGGGAAGCATGTCCATTAGATTGGCGAATCCACAGTAAAAAAATTTGTAAACAGTTCCTGCGTAGATACCGGATAATTGTCTCACGCAAAAGTCACAGATTTGCGATGCAGCCATTTAACGTCAACACGGGGCAATAATTGCCATGTTTTTAAGGTTTCCGTGCTTTTCCTATTGACCCCGCACCCTACTGCCCCTATTTTCCGCCGCGTTCCAGACATTGGAACAACCGAGTCATTTCCTGCATTATTACCAGGAAATTTTGGAGCCCGTAGCTCAGTTGGTAGAGCGCCTCCCTTTTAAGGAGGATGTCCACGGTTCGAGCCCGTGCGGGCTCACCACTTTCCTTAACGTTTTGATTTCATTGCTGTATTGAGAAAACTATTCAGCCTGCACGAATTGTGGCATTTGGCACAGATTCTATCGTTGCCCTGCGCTAGTTTCACTCTTCAAGAAAGTGCAACCCGTGAAATTCAGCCATGAAAGCTCCAAAGCGATGGAAAACGTGAAATTAAAATTGGGCGCCGTCATACTCTGCGCGATTGCTACAGGCATGAGCACTATAACAGTATCGGCGCAAACCGTTATTGGAAGTGTGGTGTCTGCAGATCAAAAACTCATCGGTTCCCACAGTGGCACGCTTTCAGCCGGTTCTCCGGTGCATCGCAATGAACTGATCCGGTCAGATGAAACCGGCGTTGGTCAGTTCAAGTTTATTGATGGTACAAAGATGGTTGTCGGTCCGAACGCAACAATTTCACTCGACAGCCTGATATACAACGATAATACCAATAGTCTGATGGAATTCACCTTAACGGCAGCTTCTGGTGCAATCCGCTTTATTAGTGGAACAGGCCAATCTTCTGCATACAAGATCAAAACGCCAGTTGGTACGCTCGGTTTGCGTGGCACAGCATTTGATATAGGCATCTTTGGAACCCGCACCTATGTGATGCTGGTCAAAGGTGAAGTGGAATTTTGCGGTACCGGCGGCAATTGCACCACGCTCAACAAGCGGTGCGGATATATGGTTGCAGACGCCAACGGAAAAGTATCCGATCAAATGCTCCCGCGCACCGGTCAATATACGTACAATGATCGCAAAAACTTTTTCCCGTTCATCGCCAGCCAGCGAGGCTTGAAGGCTCAATTCAAATTGGTGCAAGGGTGTCGCGGAAGCAGTCGTGGACAGCATGGTGGAGGCAGTGGCGACGGAACCGGAGGACCGGGTCCAGGCAGCGGCGGTTCAGGTGGTGGCAGCCCGAGCGGTGGTGGCAGCCCGAGCGGTGGTGGAAGCCCCGGCGGCGTTGGCTAAAATCCAACCTCCCGCATCTCTGAAAATTACAGCCAAGGCAATCAACCATCTTGGTTGTTTGTGCCTGGTACTTACAATTAACCGATGATGGAGAATGGCAGGGGCAGAGAGACTCGAACTCACGACCTACGGTTTTGGAGACCGTCGCTCTACCAACTGAGCTATACCCCTAAACGCGTGAGCGTTTGTGTGAGCTTTACTAGGGGGCTTCTGATAAAACTTCAAGGCAAAAAACTGAAAAGCCGCTGCTCAATATCGCGACAGCGGCTTGTCTTCGTAAACGCAGGGAATTGCAGATTTAATGCTGAACCAAGTAGCGGCTGTTAACCCAACCCCACTGACCATCATAATTAACCTTACACCAGTCCGATGCATATTCCTTGTAAATGCAACGTTGCACCCAAACGAACTGACCGTCATGTGGAATTTCACCAACTTGCTGCGAATAATATGCAGGCCATTTGCGATTGTTCAGGCTATCCCACGATTCCACAGAAATCACATAGGCATCATGGTTTGCAATATAACCTTCAGCAGATGCCGTTGTTACCGCCGACGCACTTAATACGGAAGCGGCACAAATTCCCAAAGCGATGGATCTGATACCGTTTGAATAAAACATGAGTTTGTCCTTCTTGAGCGGCCCCTTGTCTGTTTCAGCGACGATAGCTACAAGGCCATGATAACGCCGTGTGTTTGAACACAGGCTGTGAAGGAAATTCATTTCTCATTCAGATTGTGGATTAGTAGCGTTTGAACATCGCTGCTCGGAGTGCAGTAAACTGACGTTTTATTGGGGAAAGAGTAATTGGCTTATCAAAGATGCTGTAGCCTGATCGCTCCAATTTGTAAGCAAGTGGCTTTACAAATGCCAGAGGCATGAACACTCCCCTGGAACGGTTTTTCAACGACTGCAACGCTGAACCAGCTTTATTGTGATGATCATTGGTCAAGTTCAACATTTCTCTGACAACGGACAGATGTCTGTCGTCTGGATCATTCTTCAACCAGCTTTCCATATTTAGACCATGCTGATCGATAATTTGCACCGGTAACGGGCACTTTCCAAAATTTCGATCTATTGCCAATCGCGATAAAAGCCGGATCGTTCCAATGGCCATCCCAGCATGGCCGCACGCTTCTGCCAGTTCTGGGGTGCGATCATTGCCGACGCATAGAGCCGCCATCTGCATCATCGTGGAGACAGTTTCACCTAGATACCCTTCGTAAGTGCCTGTGTCCGGCATAGGATCATGATAAAGATCAAACGTTCGTGCTTCCAGATAGTTGATGAATGTCTCAAACGGTAATTCATTTCGAATTATCGTATCCATGAGGTTTGCAGCGAGTGGTCCAGCATCTGTCGGGACAGTCTTTGACGCGACCAAATCCCGCCACCACTGCATCCGGATCTCACCTGGCAATGGCTCCGATACCAGGTCTGGTATTCGCCGTATTTCAGCATCAAATGTGTATATTGATGCGACATCGCCTCGAACATTTTCCGGAAGATACAAGCAGGTCAAATATCTTTCTGGATCAATGCTTCTGAGTATTTCCAGAGCTGCGCTGACGTTGGGATCTGCCATAAAGCTGGTACACAATGTGAATTGGACTACCCTGATATCCGGTTTTCCGCACATCCACAATGACCCGAAATGACAACAACAGGAAAGCGCAATTTGTTGACGGTTGGACAATTGCTGTACGCATGGCAATGTTGGAATGAGAGACAGATTCGCTTTGTACTTCACTGTTGAAGTGACATCAAAAGGAGAAAATCATGAGCAACAAGTTTTGGGCTGGAATTTTTGCTGCAGCGTTAATGCTTGGTACATTTAGCGCGCAGGCTGCCCTGAATCAATTGAATACGCCAGTGGCTGCACCACAAGTGGTGTCAACAAAAACTGCCCATCTGAAAAAGAAGCGAAGACACCGTCATTGCCATATTGTGATTACACTAGGTCATGCCAACAAGAAGTGTCACACACACAGTCACTGGGTATTGCACCACGGTTGATAGCAATTATGTTTGGTAAAGCGGTCAAAATCTTTATTTTGACCGCTATTTTATTGAGAATCTCGTAGGCAATCCTGAAATTTCATCATCAGATCTCCGATCTCTTCGACTGTGTGGGCGCAATATCCAATCAACAAGCCGGAAGTTGATTTTTCGTTCACAAAAAAATCGCTTAGTGGAACAGCACCAATCCCCTGTTCTTTCAGTTTTTCAACTATAAGCTTGTCGTTTTGCTGCCTGTTTAACAAGACAGCCACCTGCATGCCGGTATTCGCGTGCGGGGTCGCAAACGTCAAATCATCCATCTCATTTAAACGCAATTCAAGTGCGTCTCTTCGCTCTGCATAGTGACGCCGTGTACGGCGGATGTGCCGATGATAATCACCTGCCCGCATGAATTCGCCCATCGGCCTTTGCGCGATCACAGAAGTTCGTGAGGCGGTTATCTTTTTTCGAAACTGATTAACAAGTGATATCGGGATAACCATGAAACCCAATCGCAAATCTGTCGAAATTGTTTTTGAGAACGTACCGAGATAAATAGTGCGTCCTTGATCATCAAGACCAATCATCGCGGGTATCGGATGGCCTGCAAACCGGTATTCACTGTCATAATCATCTTCAATTATCCAACCGCCGGTCTCACGGGACCAATTAATATACTCAAGCCGTCGATTTAGCGTCATTGCACCGCCCAAAGGATAGTGATTTGAAGGCGTCAGGACGACAAGGTTGGGTTGGCTCGCTCCATTTGCAGGTAACACCGTTCCACATTCGTCCCGGCTTAGCCACTGCATTTTCAAATTCAGCCGCTCTGCATGGCGCCTCAACCCGATATACCCAGGGTTCTCAAGACCTAACATCATTGGGTCAGCTCCCAACATTTCGATGCAAAGCTGAAGACCATCAGCAGATCCTGCGGATACCAGCACTTGCTCTGAAACCACATCCACCCCACGCCATTCGGCCAAATGTTCGACAATTGCATTTCTCAATACCGGATCACCAAAAGGATCTTCGCCGTAAAGCAGGCTGTCCGGCGACAACCTGGCAACGCGGGAAACTGCCATTCCCCATTTTCGGGCCGGAAACAGTCTTTGATCCGGTTGACCAGGAACCAATGAGAGTTTTAATAATTCCTGATTGCCATCTGCATTCAGCGCAAACGATTTTTTGGGTTTCAGGTATTCTGGGTAATCGGCCAAACCGAGTTCTGAAACCCGAAAAGCTGATCCTTGCCTTGCAGACAAATATCCCTCTGCAACCAGTTGGTCGTAGGATTGCACCACACTTGATCTGGATATACCCAATTCTGAAGCAAGCAACCTCGTAGCGGGGAACACGGTGCCCGGTATCAGACGCCCGGTTGTTATCTGGTTTCGCAAATTGTCCGTCAACCATGAAACTATCGTCACGCCTTTATGCCGGTCTGACAATCTTGCTGGAAACGAAAATCCATTCATAATTGGTATGTATTTTTTCTCATTATTTGGCACTTTCCAAATACCAATATATCAGACATCTCTCCCCCAATGAAACCCTCCTTCCAGAGAAGAGACAGTTATGGGGATTTTAAATGAACATGCTGCACAAAACGGATAAAAGCCGCGTAAAACGTACCCATGAGCGAGGCAACTTTGATCGTGATGTCGTCAATTCAATTCTTGATGCCATGCCACTTGCCCACGTGGGTTACACCGTTAATGGTGAGCCGCTGGTTACACCTACCTTCCAATGGCGCGAGGGTAATCATGTTTACTGGCATGGCTCTTCTGCCAGCCGTGCACTACGATCTGCCGAAGGAACGTCGGTTTGTTTAACGGTATCCATACTGGATGGATTCGTCATGGCGCGATCAGCATTTCATCATTCAGCAAACTACCGGTCTGTCATGCTTTTTGGAGAAGCCTTCAAGGTTGAAGATCCAGTTGAAAAAATCGGGAAACTGAACACTTTTGTTGAATCTTTCTTCCCTGGTCGTCTTGCCATGATGCGACCCAACTCAACCAAGGAGATGAAGGCAACCACGATACTAGGAATGGAAATTCTTGAAGGCTCAGCAAAAATTCGGACTGGCGGACCGGTCGATGATGAAGAGGACATGGATGCGAAAGTTTGGGCTGGCGTAGTACCCATCTGCCTCTCGGTGGGCGAGCCAGAACCCGATACCGGCTTATCTACTGACATCCCGTTGCCGGATCACCTGAAAAACCTGCAAATTGGATGAATGATCAGGATTATCCGTCTACAGCCAATAAGGCAGCGGCAACTGCCCTGCCCTCGGAAATCAAAACATTGTAGGTACGGACCGCTGCACCGGTCGCCATTGGATCAGCAGATATGAACGCATCTCGTAATTTGTCTCGCAATTTACTCGCGATGGGTACCAAATCCACCCCGCTCCCGATAAGCAGTATTTCAATATCGGCTGCTTCGTTAAAAACACGATCGAGATTTGCAATGATTAAGTCGCCCGGCAATTTTACATCCCACCCGTAAATTCCGGATGGAAGGCATAACAGGCTCCCCTTATGGGCCATATCCGCAAATCGAAAACCACCGTTTCCATAAGCATCAATTGGCACTTGGCCCGGAAAATGGGCCTCGCGCAGTTCAATGCCATGCGGATTGTTCATTGTACTTTCCGACACTTAAACGCCAGGCAAATCTACAGCTTGGGTATTTTCAGTTGCCTTCTTTTCTGCATCTCCTGAATCCTTGTCTGCAATTTGCCCAGGCCGCAGGCGGAAAAGAATGAGTAACGGCGCTGCGATGAAGATTGACGAATAGGTCCCGATAAACACACCGAATATCATCGCAAAGGTAAACGACGAAAGCACTTCACCGCCCAATAAATATAAAGAAAACAATGCGAGCAAAGTTGTGACCGAAGTTAGAATTGTACGAGACAGCATCTGGTTGATTGAAAGATCCAATAGATCCGGTATCGACATCTTCTTGTATTTCCGCAAGTTCTCGCGAACCCTGTCATATACGACTACCGTATCATTGAGCGAGTAACCAACGATGGTGAGAATTGCGGCAATCGACGACAGACTGAAATCAAGCTGAAGCACCGAAAACATACCGATTGTTATCAATACGTCATGCAGCGTTGCTCCGACTGCTCCAAGTGCAAATTGCCATTCAAATCGCAACCAGATATAGGCCATGATAGCTCCAAGTGCTGAAATCACAGCGATAGTCCCCCAGAACGCAAGTTCTGCAGATATTGTTGGTCCTACCACCTCAATTCGACGGAATTCATAATCCTCTTCCAGCGCAAGTCGAATTTTAGCCTCAACGCTTTGCACGGCGCTGTCACTATCTTGGGCGCTTTCTACCCGAATGAGAACTTCATTGAGTTCCCCAAATTCTTGCACCTGAACGTCACCCAGGTTTATTTCTCCAAGCCGCGCCCGAATGTCAGCAAGATCAGCTACTTCACTTTTGGACTGTACCTCAACCAGCGTTCCGCCCTTGAAATCAATTCCGTAGTTGAGGCTCACCGTGAAAAACAACGCGATTGAGGCCAATACGCCAATAGCGCTCAAAGGGAAGCTTGCGATACGATTTCGCATGAACTGAAGCTTGGTTTCCTCAGGCAATATGCCGAACATACGCGCTGGAAGCTCTGTTGGCTTGCGGTACCGCACCCAAAGTGCAACCATCAAACGTGTAAAGGTGTATGCGGTAAAAACAGTTGTTACGATACCAATTGCCAAGGTAACCGCAAATCCCTTGATTGGACCTGAACCCAACAGGAACAGGATCGCAGCAGCTATTAATGTGGTAATGTTGGCATCAAGGATTGTTGCGAGCGCCTGCCGGAAACCGGAATCAAATGACTGGATAATATTGCGACCATTGCGCCGTTCTTCGCGAATACGTTCGTAAATCAGCACATTCGCATCGACTGCCATACCCATTGTCAAAACGATGCCTGCAATACCCGGCAGGGTAAGTGTGGCACCCAAAACCGACAACAACGCTACCAGCATTGATATGTTTGCAATCAGGGCAACATTGGCAACAACACCCAGCAACCCGTATGCAACCACCATGAATACAAGCACCAGAATGGCGCCAACGATTGCAGCTTTCTTGCCGGCTTCAATGGAGTCGGCACCAAGGCTCGGGCCAACAGTACGTTCTTCGACAAAATCAAAAGATGCCGGCAAAGCGCCTGCCCGAAGCAGAATTGCCAAATCATTCGCACTTTCAACGGTAAAGTCGCCTGAAATCTGACCTGACCCGCCCGGAATTGCCTCGCGAATAACTGGCGCAGATATCACTTCATCATCCAGAACGATCGCAAACGGACGGCCAACATTTTGGGCGGTTACCTGTGCAAAACGCGATGCACCCTTGGCATCAAAGCGAAAGAAGACGATTGGTTCGTTCGTACGTTGATCGAAACCCATCTCGGCATCAACAAGGCTTTCGCCTTCAACTATCGCCCGGCTGTCAATCAGGTAAGGCGTTGGCGGGTCACTGTCCTCAAACATCACCTCAGTGCCGATTGGCGCACGTGTTGCAAGCGCATCCTCGGCTGACATTTCGCTGCTGACCATATGAAATGAGAGCTTTGCTTCCGCATTCAACAAGGCTTTCAATCGCGGTATCTCAGCCGCATCAAGTCCTGGATACTGAACCAGAATTCTGTCGGAACCCTGTCGTTGCAGAGTGGGTTCGGCAGTACCGAGCTGGTTGATCCTGTCACCTAATACCGTTAGCGATTGAGTGATCGCAGCAGATTTGGTTCGATCAATACCAGCCTGGGTTAGCGAATAGCGAAGCACACCCTCACTGACTTCTTCCAGTTCAACTTCCACAATTCCGCCCGCAGTTAACAATCCGGCGGCGACCGGTTGCAGTAGTTCTGCAAGATGTCCTTTCAGTTCTTCCGTCTGCTCCGGGTTTCGAACACGGACTTCAATCGTCTTTGAGCCCGCCTTCGGATATCGCGCATTGATCTTGTTTTCTCTAACAATCCGGCGAACATCATCACGAAGATTCTCAATCCGCTCCTCAATGAGCTTGTCTTCATCAACCTGCAGCAGCAGATGAGCTCCGCCTTTCAGGTCCAGCCCCAAATTCATCTGATAAGTCGGCATCCAGTCCGGAAACTGGTTCAGGCTCTCCTTTGAGAACAGGTTTGGCAACGCAAACATTATGCCCAGCAGGACACAGGACATGATGGAGGTAATTTTCCAACGAGAAAAATAGAGCATTAATTGGCTTTCAGAGTTTTAGGCAACTCAGGTTGGTTTACTTGACGGGTTCACCTTTGACCCGGACATCAGCCACCAAGGCACGCATGGCACGAACCTTGATACCTTTTGCGATCTCGACCTCTAGTTCGTGATCATCTACGACTTTTACAACCTTGCCTACTACACCACCACCGGTCACAATCGTGTCATTGCGGCGAATGTTTGCAAGCATAGCTTCGCGAGTTTTTGCCGCCTGACGCTGGGGCCGGATGATCAGGAAGTACATGATCACAAAAATCAAGATGAACGGCATCAGTGTCATCAACATATCAGCGCCGCCGCCACCTACAGATTGCGCATAAGCCGGAGTAATTAACATTGGAGTTTTCTCCCAAATTTGTCAGTTGATCGTTTGCGTAACCGTATGTCTGATATAGGCGCGCAATTCAAGGACTTTCCCACTGCTCCCAAGGGTGCTATTCCCAAAAATTCAACAATTCAGGAAAAGCAATCGTGTCCAACGACCCAATGGAACAACTTGACCGCAATCTGGCACGGGTAGCAGACTTGCTTGAGCATCACCTCGGCAAGATTCCACCGGAAAATGACTTGGCGGCAGCAGAAGCTTTTGTTTGGCACGCCAAAGAGCGATGGCTGCAACCTGTCGAAAAGATAAATCGCGTGGAAATTGGCTTGCTCAAGGGACTTGACCGCGTTCGCGACATTCTGATCGACAATACAGAACGCTTTGCAAGGGGAGTTGCGGCCAACAATGTGCTCTTGTGGGGCGCACGAGGTATGGGGAAATCATCTCTGGTTAAAGCCGCCCATGCGCAAATTTCTAATAAAAATCCTGATATCCAATTCAAAATTATTGAGGTTCACCGTGAGGATATCCATTCCCTGCCAGATCTGTTGGCAATCCTGCGCAAAGAAGACAGCCGGTTTATCGTGTTTTGCGATGATCTTTCCTTTGACGGTGATGATACTTCTTACAAATCCTTGAAAGCCGTCCTTGACGGCGGTATCGAAGGAAGACCGGAAAACGTTATCTTCTATGCCACATCAAATCGTAGGCACCTTCTCCCGCGCGACATGATCGAGAATGAACGCTCAACTGCCATCAATCCATCTGAAGCAGTTGAAGAGAAAGTCTCGTTGTCTGATCGTTTCGGACTCTGGCTTGGATTTCACAAATGCAGTCAGGATGAATATCTTGATATGATTGACGGTTACGTAAACTATTACCAACTCAAAATGGATGAAGCCGAATTGCGCGCTCAAGCGCTAGAATGGGCGACGACTCGCGGCAGTCGTTCAGGGCGTGTTGCCTGGCAATTTGCACAGGATTTGGCAGGCAGGCTTGGAAAGCGGCTGGATTAAGTCGCTGCTGCGTTAGCCTTTGATCTTCCATCTTTCAGAACAAATACCATCAGGCCTGCAGCGATTGCCAGCCAAAGGGACGACCACCATACCCATTCATAATTGGTATAAAGATCAAACAGATATCCGCCAAAATATGCGCCTACTGCACCACCAATCTGATGGCCAGCCGATATCAACCCAAACGCAAGACCCATGACCCGCAATCCGATGTGGCTTGCGACCAGGCTCGCGGTAACCGGCGTTGTGGAATAGTCAACCAGACCAAATATGACTGCGAAGATCATCAATGTTTCAAGGTTGGTGCCGACATGGATGAGAATAATGAATGTAAATCCGCGGATGATGTAAATCGTTCCGAGTAACAATGGTCGGTTAACCCGGTCGGTCAGCCATCCCATCATGATCATTCCAACCAGGTTTATTGCGGAAAGCAGTCCGTATGCAGTGGCAGACGGAAGTGGCGGGAAACCGCAATAATAGGCATAGGGAAGAAAATGCGTTTCGATTACGCCTGATGTTGTGTAACCACATATAAAATAGCTCCAGAACAGGATTTGAAACGCCGGCAATTTAACAATCAGTATTAAGTCGGCTGCCAGCCCCGCATCACTCACCTCATCAACGTTCTGCTCGACCTTTTCTCTCATACCCGTCGGAAACCAGATCCGGATGCATCCCATCATCAAAAGTGCTGAGACTCCCAAACCGGCGAAGGCCCAACGCCAGTCAAAGCTTGAAAGAAGATAGGCGATCAAGGGGATGACCAAAAGTTGTCCGGCTGTCGAGCCTGACGTCGCGATACCCGTCATAAGTCCCTGATTTTCATCAAATTCCTGCTCAACAACTGTAGAAATGACATGAACAGCAACCAGGCCGAAACCTGTTGCCGCAATTCCTCCGAATGCGATTAGAAATGCCCAGGGGTTGGAAGTAAGGGCTACCAGAAAACAGCCAAGCGCAAGCGTACCAAGCCCCAGTAACAAAACCGCTCTGGCACCCTTCTTGTCAACCAGCCGTCCTGCAAGAGGAGCCAAAACCGCGGTCATAAAGAGTGCTGTTGCCGCAATGGTGGAGGTATAGGAGCGTGACCACCCCAAGTCCTCCTCAAGGAACGGCATAATCAGGCCAAAAGTTGCCCTCGTAGAATAGGAGAGCGCCAGAACAAGAAAAGAAAATCCGACTATCGAAAGAGAACGAAATTGTTGCAGCTTATCCATTTCGCATTCGGTCTCCTTGGCCGAAACCGAAATGAATTAACGGCCAAAACGGCATACCCTGCAATCTCAACTAAAATTCCAGCTTGTTCAACGTGAAAAACAAAAACCAGTCCAAGGGCAATTTCGGAATATGGCTGTCTGGACAAACTGCCATAGCCAGAATTTATAGCTCGGACAAGAATTACAAAGATGACGGGGAGGCAAGTAGCAATTTATAATAACGTCTGGTGAGTTGACGGAGTCATCATCAAGGATCAATGACATTTTTGCCGTGACCGCCAGGTTCGGTGCGCTGTCTTCGAGTTATATTGCAGTGGAATTGTTTTATCACGGTCTCACGAAAGACAGACTTCTTTTTACTGGTGTCGTCGGGACAATCGTGACTGACCTGTGCTGTTTCGCACTGTTGTTGGTATGGTTGTTGGTTGCATTGGGAATATCGGCTCTAGTTGATTATCCCGATGCAGTTCTATTACCAGCATTTGCAAATTTTATTCTAGGGTCCTGATCCTAAGAGCAAAAACTGATCTGACAACCGCGAATTACCTATACCAGCGCAATCAATCCGGCACCAACGCCGATTAAGAGCACTCCTATCCAGTTTGCAACGCTTAGTTGTTCACCAAGGAAAACAGTGCCAAATATTGCCACAAGCACGACACTCAATTTGTCTACCGGAGCGACTTGTGAAGCATTGCCTATGCTTAGGGCGCGAAAGTAGCAGATCCACGATGCACCAGTCGCTAATCCGGAAAGGATCAAAAACAATCCTGCCTGTTTTGATACTGAACCAAGGGACTCAAAGCGATTTGTTGCATAAAGCAACACGCCCAATACCGCAAAAACAACAGCAGTGCGGAGAAACGTCGCAAAATCGGGATTTGTCTCCGATACACCAATTTTTGCAAAGATTGCAGTGAGTGCTGCGAAGATCGCGGCCAAAACTGCCCAAAACTGCCACGTTGATGTCAAGGTCATTAGTCAGTCTCCAAGCCAAACAGCATGGTAGTCCAAACATATGTTCGGCACAATCGTTGTGACTATGCGCAGTTCGCACCGGGTCACAAGCAAAATTGCTTGTGTGATTTAGCCGTTTCGTCTGCGACAAGACGCGAATCTTCTTTTTTGACTCGGAGCCGAAATTCGTTTTTTTTCGGCAAAAATTGGAAATTTGCCCGATTGAACACAATATAGCTTCACGGCGTGCATTACAGAAGAGTTGGTTGCCTTAGTACAACCCGCCGGTACCCGACACTATTGCGCGGTTTGCATCCGGTGAAACGGTCAACTCGCCCTGCAACAGATCGTCAGTAAAGCCGATTACTGAATACACATCCGGTGGTGACGTGCCAGGCTTGAAAGCTTCCATGATAACCCCTTCGCCTTCGCCATCCGCATTGGCAAGCAAACCGGTTTTCCGGTTGATTGGAACCAACTTGATTCCACGCGGAACACGAAAATCCACCGGCGGCTTGTCTGCAAGTGCCGCCTGCATGAACTCAGTGAATATTGGGGCTGCCAACCCACCCCCCGTACTGCCGCGTCCCATGGGTTTTGGTGTATCAAATCCAACATAAACGCCCGTAACCATATCCGGGGTATAACCGACAAACCAGGCGTCTTTTTCCTCGTTTGTCGTGCCGGTTTTCCCGGCCACAGGCACGCCCAGTACTTTTACACTGGTTGCAGTTCCCCGCTGAACCACGCCCTCCATCATGGAAGTAATTTGATAGGCGGTCATGGGATCGAGAACTTGCTCACGATTATCCTCCAGCTCCGGCTCTTCCTGACCCTCCCAACTCGGAGCGTTGCAGTCGTTGCAAATACGCTCTTCATGCTTGAAAATTGTTTTGCCGTAACGGTCCTGAATGCGGTCAATAAGCGACGGTTTGATAGACCTGCCTCCATTGGCAAGAACCGAATAAGCGGCAGTCATGCGCATTACTGTGGTTTCACCGGATCCAAGCGACATTGAGAGAACTGGTAACATCTTGTCATAGACACCAAAGCGTTCCGCATATTGAGCAACCAATGGCATACCCATGTCTTTGGCCAATCTAACCGTCATCAGGTTCCGCGAACGCTCAATACCGAGCCGCAAGGTTGATGGGCCAGCATACTTGCCGCCATAGTTCTTTGGTTCCCAGATTCCCAAAGCATTTCCCTGATCGATCTTGATTGGGGCGTCCAGCACAACTGAAGATGGCGTGTAGCCGTTATCCAGCGCAGCTGCGTAAACAAACGGCTTAAATGATGATCCGGGCTGGCGATACGCCTGGGTTGCCCGGTTAAATTGTGAATCTGCGAATGAAAATCCGCCCGCCATCGCCAGCACCCGTCCTGTGAACGGATCCATAACCACAATCGCACCAGATACCTTCGGTTTTTGGCGTAGCACAAATTGGCGGGCACCTTCGTCGCCTTTTTGTTCGACGAATATGACGTCCCCGGCATTCAAGACGCCATTTACGCCTTTGGCGGTTCGCTTGTCGCCCTCGATACTTATCTGCAATGCCCATTTCATGTCTTCAAGGGAAATAGTTCCGACAAGCCTGTCTTCCTTAAGTTTTCCGGACGCCTCCTTGCCTGGCTGGACGCCAATAGTTGCAGTTTCTGCATCTGTCCCCAGAACAACCGCAACCCTCCACTCTGGAACATCGGAAAAGTTTTCGATGTCACCAATGGTTTCGCCCCAGTCACTTCCCACCTCAACCGTTTGCAACGGCCCTCGGTAACCGCGACTGGTGTCATAGGCCATGAGACCGTTGATCAAAGCCTTGCGAGCGTAATTCTGCATAATCGGATCAAGTGTTGTACGAATTGAAAGGCCGCCTTCGTAAAGAGCATCCTCTCCATAACGATCTACGATCTCACGGCGGACTTCCTCCGAAAAATACTCCGAAGCAAACAGATAGCTGGAACCACGTCGAGGGTTGACTTCCAAACCTTTCTGCTTGGCCTTAAGAGCCTCTTCATTGTTGATGTATCCGTTGGCCGCCATCCGGTCGATCACCCAGTTTCTACGCTCAATCGCCTCTTCTGTTTTACGAAATGGGTGGTAGTTGTTTGGACCTTTTGGCAAAGCGGCTAAGTAAGCTGCTTCATGCAGATCAAGTTCGTGAACCGATTTGTCGTAATAGGTAAGCGAAGCACCGGCAATTCCGTAGGCACCAAGCCCAAGGAAAATCTCATTCAGGTAAAGTTCCAGTATCCGGTCCTTTGAATAAGCCTGTTCGATTCGAAGAGACAGGATTGCTTCCTTGATTTTCCGGTCTATCGAACGCTCATTCGACAACAGAAAGTTTTTTGCAACTTGTTGAGTGATTGTCGAAGCACCGACGGCACGACGGCCGGTGCCATAATTCTTGATATTTGTAATTACTGCACGCGCTAGACCGTGCGGATCAATACCTTTATGGCTGTAAAAATTTTTGTCTTCGGCAGAAAGGTAAGCCTGCTTGATCAGTTCCGGAACAGCCTGAATTGGCAAATATAGCCGCCGTTCACGGGCATATTCGGCCATCAGCTCGCCATTGGCCGCGTGTACCCGTGTGGTAACCGGAGGCTCATAAGCGTTCAAAACCTCGAAATCAGGCAAATCCTTGGATTGCTCGCTAACATACCAGCTCACTACCACCACACCAACAATTGCGAGGAGCATTCCCATACCGAAAAGGTAACCGAATAATCGAAGTAGCATGCGTTGATAGCCCGATTCGTCTTAAAGTCCTTTTAGCACTTGTATCAAGGAAGATTCAAAACTTCTTCCAGATTACTAAATCCACCGAATGCGGAAACATTATGAAATCGCACTCATAATCTGTATTTAACCTACTACTTGGGTTTTCGAAACCGTGGTTACAAGAATCTTTTCATTGCGGACATTTTATCAAGGCTAGGGTCAGGACCCGTCCACAGCATCAGTATCAGAATAATCGAAGTTGCCGAAAGCGCATAAATCTCGCCCATAAAGCAGGAATCAACTGCGTGCTGAACGCGCCCGGTTTCGAACAAATACACCGTAGACAAATGTCCAGCGATGCACAGCAAAACCACAAAAACTATAATTTTCAGATGATGACGACCAAAGATAACAAAGGCAATTGCAACAGAGCCAATGTAGTTCAGCTGAACGCCCGAATCCCTACCCAGCTCTGAAACAAAAAAGAAAAACGTGGTTGCTACCGTTATAGTCAAAACCCATGCCGCAGCAATTGAGTTGAAGCGATGCCAGAACGGTGCGGTAGCTGTGATGGATGCAGATGCAAAGTTGCCAGCAATCAACCACTTTAATGACATGAAGTCATACATTGAGAAGTTGATTACGAAGGAAAGTGAAGAGATCGCTGAAAGATATCCGGCAAGATTGACGATAGACAATCTGCGGCGCGTTTCCCTGTCATAGCCACCAATGCCGATGCGCATTGCCCAGTCAATCCAACGCATAAACCGGTTAGTCGGAAGAGCAGCGTCGATTGCTTTACCAAAGGGAGACATTCCTCCCTGCTGTAACTCATGTGCGGGCATCAAGTTTTCCGGTTATCCAGAACTCCTTGAAACATAACGCCAATTCCCGGAAAACACGCGAAAATGTTTGCTGGAATAATTACGGTGAGAAGACAAAAGAGATTAGTTGCCGGCTATCTGTTCGGCCTTTTCAACCAGAACTTCAGCTTGCCGGATAGAGGCATAATCGATCAGGCGGCCGTCCAGAGAAACGGCACCCTTGCCTTCCTTTGCTGCCTGTTCCATGGCTTCAAGAATGCGCCGAGCCTTCGTCACTTCTGCTTCTGACGGACTCATCACCTCGTTGGCGAGTTCAATCTGCGACGGGTGAACTGCCCACTTGCCCTCGCAGCCAAGCACCGCCGCGCGTTTTGCAGCAGCCCTGTAACCATCGGGGTCTGAAAAATCACCAAACGGCCCATCAATTGGACGCAGGCCATTGGCCCTCGCGCATACAACCATCTTGGAAAGTGGGTAATGCCACATGTCATCCCAATGAACATCGCGATTGCCGTTGTCATCCGGGTCAGTCAGAACCGAATAATCTTCGTTCACGCCACCAATCACAGTAGTTCGTGCACGTGTTGACGCTGCATAATCCGCAACACCGAAGTGAAGTGACTCATTACGGTTACTGGCTGCTGCAATTTCAGCAACATTTTGCATACCCAACGCTGTCTCGATAATATGTTCAAATCCAATGCGTTTTTTGAAACTTTTTGCATCCTCAATTTGGGTAACCAGCATGTCGACCGCATAGACGTCTGCAGCGGTTCCGACTTTCGGAATCATGATCAAATCCAGATTGTTTCCAGCTTGCTCTACGACGTCAACAACGTCGCGATACATGTAGTGGGTATCAAGGCCATTAATGCGAACTGACACAGATTTCCCCGACCAGTCGAGATCATTAAGAGCTTCAATGATGTTCTTTCGAGCCTGTTCCTTGTCGTCGGGTGCCACCGCATCTTCAAGATCCAGGAACACGACATCTGAATTGGATTTTGCTGCTTTTTCAAGGAGTTGTACCTGACTTCCTGGTACAGCCAACTCACTTCTGTTTAGCCTGGCAAGTGCCTGTTCGATTGCGTGAAAACTCATGGCCTGGCTACTCCCTGTAAAAACATTGATGTCACAAGGCGAAGGGCAATCTGTTTTTTTGGCCAAAATGTCAAGGAAAAAATTTACGCCAATGACGGATCAGAAATTCGGATATTCAACATCCGGCAAATCATTCATCCGGCAAGTTCCCATCCCTCGATAGCGCCGAATAATAAAATGCTACGGCTTGAGCCCGATTCTTGATCGACAATTTTTCATAAATATTTCGCAAGTGAAATTTCACGGTGTTGATGGAAACATTGTGCTCGACAGCGATCTCATTATTGGAACTTCCCTTTGCAAGTGAGACTAGGAACAGTCTTTCCGTTCGAGTGAGTTGATGGATCGGGTCTGCCCGCAAATCGCGAACATCAAGGAATGGGAAAACCATCTTTCCCGCCGCTACCGAAGCAATAATATCCATCAGCTCAGCAGGTGTATTGTTTCGAGAACAAAACCCAGCCGCACCTGCCGCCATTGCCCGGCGTGATATTTCCTGCGCATCCCCTTGGGCGTAGACAACAATTCTAGGAGCATTTTCGTGCTCTCGCAAAATTTGAATGATTTTCTCGCTACCGATTTCGGGCATGTACCAATCAATCACACCCACCTCAACCGGTACACGAAAAACTGCTTCAAGAAATCCCTCTGCAGTACTTGCTGTGGCGACAAGACTGAAACGCCGATCCTTTGTCACAAACCCGGACAAAGCTGAAAGCATCAACGGGTTGTTGTCAGAAATTGCTACATCTATTCCTGGTACTTCCATTTCAGTTCCTGTGTCCTTGAGTTCAAATCACAACGATGATTGGCCGTATTTCGGTTGCAATGGGAAATTTCCGTCGAGAATATATACATAAAAACTGTAAATTCCCACCCATTTGAATAGGTATTTTTGTAAACTCTGTCAATTTCTATTCTATTAGGTGGTAATATCCCTATTCTTTTAGTTACCAAAAGAATGTGAAATGGGTGTTGAGAAAAGATCAGCAACTCGGCAATCTTTCTTTACGGGAGCTTCAATAATGCCTGTCGAGACGTGGGAAATCCAGCCTGGCACGGCATATCTCCTGATAAAGAGTGGGGAACAGGAAACTATCCAATGATCAACCAAACCGGAAACCTCGGCCTGTTCGTTCCAGGCCCAACAAATGTCCCGCATGATGTGCGCAGAGCAATCGATATCCCAATGGAGGATCATCGAGCGCCGGATCTTCCTGAATTCACGCTTCCTTTGTTCGCTGATCTCAAAAAGATTTTCAAAACCGAATCCGGCCAGGTCTTTCTTTTTCCTGGTTCCGGAACTGGTGGATGGGAAGCAGCAGTTACCAATACGCTTAACCGTGGCGACAAGGTTTTGATGTCACGGTTTGGACAGTTCTCTCACCTTTGGATCGATATGTGCGAGCGGATGGGTCTGGACGTGGTCGCAATTGAATGCGAGTGGGGTGAAGGTGTGCCTCTGGATCAGTACCACGACACTCTGAAAGCAGATACCGGCCAGGAGATCAAAGCTGTATTTGCCACCCAGAATGAAACCGCAACTGGTGTCCAAAGTGACATTTCCGGCGTCCGCAAGGCAATCGATGATGCCAATCACCCGGCGATGCTCTTTGTAGATGGCGTCAGTTCCATTGCCAGTATCGATTTTCAGATGGATGCCTGGGGAGTGGACATTGCCGTTTCCGGTTCGCAAAAAGGCTTCATGCTGCCTGCCGGTCTGGCGATTATGTGTGTTAGCCAGAAGGCGCTTGAAGCTTCAAAAAATGGCACGATGCATCGATGCTATTTTGACTTTAAGGACATGGTCAACACCAACAAGGATGGTTATTTCCCCTACACACCACCAATGAGCCTTATTCGCGGCTTGCGCGTATCAATTGACCGCCTGTTGGCGGAAGGGTTGGAGAATGTCTTTGCTCGTCATAATTATCTGGCAGGTGGTGTCCGTGCTGCGGTTGATGCGTGGGGTCTGAAACTTTGCGCCAAAGAGCCCAAATGGCATTCAGACACCGTAAGCGCGATTTGCCTGCCTGATGGATTTGATTCCGGCGAACTGCTTCGCCACGCTTACAGTCGCTACAATCTATCTCTGGGTGCAGGACTTTCCAAGGTTGCGGGGCGTGTTTTCCGCATTGGCCACCTAGGTGATCTAAACGAAATCATGCTGATGGGCGCACTTGCAGGTTCAGAAATGACAATGCGTGATCTGGGTGTCTCAATTACCGCAGGTAGCGGTGTTGGTGCAGCAGAGGAGTTTTACCGCACAAACTATCAGGCCAGATCAGAGTTACAGGCTGCAGAATAACATCGATGTAACGTCCTTATCGGAGCAAAATTATGGACATTCACGAATATCAGGCAAAAGAAATACTCTCTTCCTTCGGGGTTCAGGTTCCCCGTGGCGGATTGGCATACAGTCCCGAACAGGCGGCCTACAGGGCTCGTGAAATTGGTGGCAACAAATGGATTGTCAAGGCACAGGTCCATACCGGAGGCAGGGGTAAGGCCGGTGGAATTCGGGTCTGCACTGACGAAAACCAGGTGGAAGAAGAAGCGGGTGACTTGTTTGGCAAGCGCCTGGTTACCAACCAAACCGGCCCGGAAGGCAAAGTCATATACCGTGTCTATGTTGAAGGTGGTGTTGCGATCCAATCCGAGCTTTACCTTGGATTTGTTCTGGATCGAAAATCAGAGCGTGTGATGCTGGTTGCATCAGCGTCCGGCGGTATGGAAATTGAGGAAATTTCCGCCAAGAAGCCGGAGACCATTGTGCGTTGTTCCATCGAACCTGCTGTAGGAATGCAAGAGTTTCAGGCACGCGAAGTCGCTTTCCAACTCGGACTTGCCCCTGCCCTTATTCAACAGGCAGCGTCGACCATGATGGGCAGTTACAAGGCGTTCAAGGAACTTGATGCAACCATGCTGGAAATCAACCCGCTGGTCATTACCGAAGAAAATGAAATCTTTGCACTTGATGCGAAAATGACGTTTGACGACAACGCGCTTTTCCGCCATCTGGAAATCTCGGAGTTGCGCGACAAGTCCCAGGAAGACCCTCGCGAAACCCAAGCGGCTGACCGGGGTCTCAATTACGTAGGCCTTGAAGGTGATATTGGCTGTATTGTAAACGGAGCAGGCCTTGCGATGGCCACCATGGATACAATCAAGCTTGCAGGCGGTGAGCCTTCAAACTTTCTGGATATTGGCGGCGGCGCCACACCGAAAAGGGTGGCACAGGCATTCCGACTGGTAATGTCAGACAAAAACGTAAAAGCCGTGTTGGTAAACATTTTTGCCGGCATCAACCGCTGTGACTGGGTCGCGCAAGGCATTATCGAAGCAATCGAAAAAGAGCCGCTGGATGTTCCCCTAATCGTTCGTCTGGCGGGAACAAATGTCGATGAAGGTCGGAAAATCCTGGCGGAAAGTGGCCTGTCAATTATCCACGCTACAACGCTCGCAGAAGCTGCTCAACGTGCAGTTACCGCAAGCCAAAACAGCGCCAAACACAACGTAAGATTGGTGGCATCCTAATGAGCATTCTGATCAACAAAGACACAAAAGTACTGGTTCAGGGAATAACCGGAAAGATTGGCAATTTCCATACTGAGGAAATGATTGAATACGGCACCAACATAGTAGGCGGCGTCACCCCCGGTAAGGGTGGAGAGACCACGCATGGGGTGCCTGTGTTCAATACAGTTAAAGAAGCTGTTGAGGCGACGGGTGCGGAGGCCAGTATCGTTATGGTCCCACCACCGTTCGCAGCAGATTCGATCATGGAAGCCGCAGATGGCAGAATCGAATTTTGTGTCGCCATCACCGATGGAATTCCCGCGCAGGACATGATCCGGGTAAAACGCTACATGCGTCGTTATCCCAGGGAAAAAAGGATGCGCCTGACCGGACCAAACTGTGCCGGCACCATCACACCCGGTGAAGCGTTGCTTGGTATCATGCCGGGTCATATCTACACACCAGGCAAGGTCGGCATCGTTGGACGTTCAGGTACGCTTGGTTATGAGGCAGCGTCGCAAATGAGTGCACTGGGCATCGGTGTATCTACAAGCGTTGGAATTGGCGGTGATCCAATCAACGGATCATCTTTTCGCGATATCCTGCAGTTGTTCGAAGAGGATCCCGGCACCGAAGCAGTCGTCATGATTGGTGAAATTGGCGGTCCGCAAGAGGCCGAAGCTGCAGAATTTGTCCGTGATCACATGTCAAAGCCGGTAATTGTCTACATTGCGGGGTTAACGGCTCCAAAGGGCAAAACCATGGGTCATGCGGGTGCGATCATTTCTGCCTTCGGTGAAAGTGCCAGTGAAAAAGTAGAAATTCTTCGTGATGTTGGAGCTGCAATTGCAGAATCTCCATCTGACATTGGCAACACAGTAGAGCGCGTTTTGAAAGCCGCATAACTTTTTGAGGGTGGCGTTGGCAACCCTCCTTTCCCTTCTCCACCAACTAGGGGTCTGATGTGATAAGCGTCAGGCCCATTTTTTTCAATTCTACAATATGGCCCGCTCTGATTCTCCGTGATACATTCAATGGATCAAGGGAGAGCATATGCGAGTACTGGTGGTAGGAGCCGGCCCAACAGGTTTGACCGCCGCAGTTGAGTTGGCTCGGCGTGGCATTGAAGTACTGGTGGTCGAAAAGCGCAAAAAGGGTTCCGGTCTGTCCCGTGCAGTCGGTATTCTCCCCGCGAGTTTGGAACTGCTAAAACCTTCTGGCGTTTCAGATAGATTGACCAAGGAAGGAATGAAATTTCGCAAAGTTCAATTGTTTAATCGTGATCGACTGCTGTTGGAGTTGCCCATAGATTCTGGATTGGATCGTGAAGAATTTATTCTTGGCCTTGCTCAGGATCGAACCGAGTATCACCTCCGCAAATCGCTGAAAAAATTTGGTGGTTTGCTTCATTACAACAAGGAGTTTGTCGGCCTCAGCCAGGATGAAACCAAGGTAACAGCCAGGCTCAAAGATGGGAAACAGACCGAATTCGACTACGTAATTGGCGCAGATGGAACCGACAGCATAACACGACAACTGATCGGGATAGATTTTCCGGGCTTTGATTTACCTGAAACATGGTCAATTGCCGACGTAGAGGCAAAGGGCTGGGCGCACAATGACGCGTTGGTGGCCTGCAAAATGACCGGTCGGGACATTGTGGTTGCGGTTCCCCTAGAGCCCGAACGTTATCGCGTCATATCCAATACCCCTAATTCGCTGGAGTTATTACCGTTGCCACTCGATGTGACGAAGATACGGAAACAAGGTCAATTCAACATATCCATTCGGCAGGCTGTGACTTATCAAAAGGGGCGGGTTTTCATTGCCGGAGATGCAGCTCATTGTCATTCACCTGTCGGCGGACGCGGAATGAATATAGGCATTGCTGACGCAGCCGATCTTGCAAGGCGGATTGCAGAAGGCGACCTTGATGATTACACACAGCATCGTCATCGAGACGGACAACAATTGGTTGCCGGCACCGAAAGAGCACGCAAGCTAATCACATCTGCATCTCCACTGGCACGGCTGGGATTTCTTGGATTGGTCACAGCCATCTCCTTGATGAGACCGCTACAGCGAATTGTATCCAGACAAGTGCTTTATGGTCGATAAAGTCTCGCAAACCTCTACCACCTTGCGCCAGAATGAATTTGATGCACTAATAAAGTCATCAGGAATGCTCAGTCGTGGCATTCACGAGCAATAACCTTCTGAATGTCTGACGAGCATGAGATGCCAGTCTTGCAGTGAGGTAATGCCAAATGACAAACAATTCCGAAAATAACGGCGCTAGTCCCGACCCTTCTCCCAAATGCATCGCTCTTATCGGACCGATGTCCAGCGGCAAAACCAGTTTACTAGAATCAATACTTTTTCGAACGGGCGCGATCCCGCGCCAAAACAAATCAGGATCAGGTTCAACCGTTGGAGACTCATCTCCAGAAGCACGGTCCCACGGAATGAGTACCGAGGCCACGTTTGCTACGATCGATTATCTTGGCTCCAATCTGACCTTTGTGGATTGCCCCGGATCAATAGAATTTACCCATGAGTCCAATGCAATTTTGCCATTTTGTGATTTCGCGATTGTTGTCGCTGAGGCCGATGGCAGCAAGATACCGGAATTGCAGCTTGTTTTTCGTTACCTGAAAGAAATAAACCTTCCACACGCCGTATTTTTAAACAAGATTGATCGGGCGACAACCAGTATTCGCGATACGCTGAAACTGTTGCAACCGGCGAGCACCACGCCTTTGTTGCTCCGGCAAATCCCGATTTGGAATGATGGCAAGCCCAGTGGCTCTATCGATTTGGCGCTTGAGCGCGCGTACATCTACCGTGATGGTCAGGAAAGCGAGGTAACCGAAATTGCCGATGAAGACAAGGCCCGTGAAATTGAGGCCCGGTTTCAGATGCTGGAAACTCTGGCTGATCATGATGACAAATTGCTGGAACAACTTCTGGAAGATATTCAACCACCAATTGACACGGTGTTTGACGACCTCACCAGTGAAATTCGCGATGGCTTGATCACGCCAGTCCTTGTTGGTGCCGCAGAAAATGGAAATGGAATCGAGAGACTGCTTAAAACCATCCGTCATGACGCACCGGGGATTTCAGAATCCAAAGTGCGTCTTGGTATTGGAAACGACGGAGCGACTGCAGCCATTATGAAAACGGTACACACCTCTCACAGCGGCAAACTTTCATTTGCCCGGATTCTCAATGGCAGTTTCAAGGATGGTGAGGTTGTAAGTGCAGGTGACGATGAGACTGCCAAGATTTCGGGGATTTATCGCCACTTGGGAAAAAACCAGGACAAACTTGCAATTGCTGAAGAAGGTTGCACGGCCGGATTGGGCAAACTCGATACGACCGAAACAGGGCAGTTTTTAAACCCTGGTCGCAAGACGGAAACTGTTGGATTGGTACCAGAACTTCAACAACCCGTATTTTCAATTGGAGTAAGACCAAAAGAGCGCCGCGATGAAGTGAAAGTTTCCACCGCCCTGCATCGTCTTCGTGATGAGGATCCGTCGCTTCAAATCGAGCACAATAAAGACAACGGAGAAACAATATTGCATGGTAACGGTGAAATGCATCTTCGCATCACCATTGAAAGGCTGGAAAACCGTTTCCAAATACCGGTCGAGAGTTTTGTACCAACAATTCCTTATTACGAAACCATCACACGTCAGATTACCCAACGGGGAAAATACAAGAAACAGTCCGGAGGGCACGGGCAGTTTGGTGACGTTGTGCTGGATATTCGCCCGCTGCCGCGCGGCAGCGGTTTTCATTTTACTGATACCATCACCGGGGGAGCAGTACCAAAACAGTATATTCCTTCAGTTGAATTTGGCGTCAAAGAGTATCTGGCCACCGGGCCGCTCGGTTATCCTGTGGTTGACGTGACAGTCAATCTGGCTGACGGTTCATATCATAGCGTTGACTCATCAGACCTTGCATTTCAGATGGCAGGAAAATTGGCAATGCGTGAAGGTATGCCTGTTTGTGGGCCAATCCTCCTGGAACCAATCATGAAGGTGGACATCCACTGCCCGAATGATGCAACGGCAAAAGTCACAGCTATCGTTCCCCAGCGACGCAGTCAGATTCTGGGCTACGCCGCACGTAAAGACTGGGACGGATGGGACACAGTCAGCGCCATGATGCCAAAATCGGAAATTGCCGATTTGATTGTTGAGCTTCGGTCACTTACCGCAGGTGTCGCAACTTATGTAGCTGGGTTTGACCATCTGGAAAAACTCGAAGGGCGCAAAGCGGACGAAGTCATTGGAAATTCCAAACTGGCAGAAGCCGGATAGCATGTCGCCTCAACCCATGATTTGTCGACGGCGCTCCTGCATTCGAACGTGGGCATAGTCAGTACCATCATGGAATGTGCCAAACCAATTGTCCCACGGCACTTCCAGATTTCCATAATTGCACTCGAAATAGCGGTGATGCATCTGGTGGTGAAACGTTCCAAGAGCCAGCCGGTTTTCGTCTTTCACCAAAATCCCCTCAAAACCAGAATGCGAAGTGGAAGCTGTCAGTGCCTGATGCTGCATGTGGAACAGGATGTGAATCGGATGCGCCGGAATTACAAAATGGATGAGAATTGATGAAAAGAACATCAAATGCTCAATCGGATGCATCGACAATCCAGACCACGGTCCAACATTGATATTGCGGTGATGTAGCGAGTGAGCAAGTTTGTACAGCGGCGGCCAGTGAAGCCATCGGTGTATCCAGTAAAAGTGGAAGGATATCCACATCGGAGTTAAAAATAGCAGCACAACAAACAAAATTGGATTTTCCCGCCATGTGAGCACCGGCGCATAACCATTGGCCATTGCCCAGAACATCAACACTTCAAATCCAGTCCAGAAAAACACACCACTTCCAAGGGTCCAAAACATGTTGTCTCTGACCTGCGAGTTAAACGTGAATAGTTTTCCAAATTGTTTGAGCTCACGCGCGTCAAACTTGAGTTCGTCCTGTTGAAACTTGTAGCGATAAAAATAGAGGTGCAGACCTCCCGCTACGATCGTGATCAACACAAAGTTGCGAAGGTAAATCTGCCCAATCCAGCCCATTTCGAAAGTTTTGGCTTGCTCCAGTGGAGGCTGAAAGTATGCCCAGCACAGTAGTGCAAGACCCACCAGGATTGAGTTTTCGGCAATAGCAAACCAACGTTCCCCAACCCAACGAAGCATTGCGATTGGCTTGGGCGGCCAGGAAAAAAATGGGGAAGCCTTAATGGGAACCACTGGTCGATAGTGCCACTGTTTTGCCATGGTTGGATTGTTTCCAACATCATGACCGGTATCAGATTGTTTACTTTGCATTACCTCCCCTTTCGCGACACCATTTTGCCACATGTATCAGGAATTGTAACGGCAGCTTGCCTTTTTTCCGGCATTCTTCAGTTTTTTAGGCGCGCGCCTTCAAATTTTGTGGATCATATGGGCTATCGGCAATTACTACAGCGCGGCAACGGCGTTCAAGCACAGGAATTTCCAGTTCGGTTCCTTCCTCTGCACATTTGATGTCGACATAGGCCATCGAAAGGCACCCACCAATCAACTTTGAAGTAGCACCGGATGTCACACGTCCTACAAGTTTGCCTTCACGATACACCCCTTCGTTCATGTAAGCATCCGCATCAATCGTATCCACCTTAACGGTCACCATCTTGCGAACCAGCCCCTCTTCTTTCTGGCGCAGAAGGGCAACCTTTCCAGTGAAATCTTCTTTATTGAAATTGACAAAGCGATCAAGCCCCGACTCCAGCGCAGAATATTCTACATTTATGTCGCGATACATGGCTCTATAGGATTTTTCCAACCTGAGAACCTCGATTGCCCTGTTACCAGTTAATTTCAATCCAAGCTCTTTGCCAGCGTTTGTAATTGCCTCATAGAGATGAAGATTGTAGCAAATTGGGTGATACAGCTCCCAGCCCAGTTCTCCTTCATAATTGACCCGCATCATACGCACATCGGAGGCAAAACCCACTGAGTGAGTCTGCGCTTTCATCCAGCAAAATTTTTCATTCGACAAATCACCATCAACAATTGGTTGCAATATTTCACGTGAATTGGGACCTACCAACGTGAAACAACCGCGCTCCATGGTAACATTTTTGAGCGTTACGCTGCCGTCATTTGGAAGTGAATTCTGCAAACAGTCAAAATCATGTCTTTCTCCCCGCGGTGTCGAAACGAGGTAGAACAGATTTTCTCCAAGCCTGGTAACCGTAAACTCTGCCCGAACACCACCGCTTTTAGTCAGCATGTGCGCCAGCACGATACTACCCGTCTTTTGTGGCATCCGGTTAGCCAACATCCGGTTGAGCCATGCTTCAACTCCAGGTCCGGATACCTCGAACTTTGCCATATGCGTCATATCAATCAGGCCGGCAGAATTGCGTACTGCATGGCATTCTTGCTGCACAAAGGGGAGATAGTTGAACTCCCGAAAGCTCCAGAGATCCTTGCGTTCGATTCCAACGGGTGCAAACCATAGCGGGCTTTCCCAACCATAAACCGAACCCCAAACTGCACCGGCCTTTTCCAGCCTGTCATGGCAGGGTGACATTTTTACCTGCCTGCCCTCAGGCCATTCATAACCCGGATAATGCAGGCCAAAATTGTGACCAAAGGCTTCCGTGATCTTGATTCCTGACCATGTTTTGTTGGCATGAGGCCCAAATCGCCTTGGATCTACCTCCGACAGATCAATATGCGGCTCTCCATCAATAATCCAGTTGGCCAGTTCATACCCAAGACCACCGCCCATCAAAATACCGCCAGAAAACCCTTCTGCAAACCAGAGATTGTGTTTACTCCAAGCCGGGCCACAAAGCGGCAGGTTGTCTGGTGTTGTGCAAATTGGGCCACGCACATTGGAACGAATGCCGACCTCCCCCAACACTGGCACCAGATCAAGCGCGGCTTCCCAGTTCTCCTCAACTGACTCCATTTTCTCAGGCAACAAGTCAGCTCCAAACCAGTCTGGAACTCCTTCCCGGGCAAAGAATTCCAGTTTATGAGAACGTTCGTACGGCCCAAACATCAATCCGTCACGTTCCTCGCGCACGTAACCATTGATCGCCTCGTTGCGAAGAACCGGCAATTCCGGCAATCCCGCCTCTTTTCGTTTTTGAATTTCCGGTACACTTTGCGTCACCCAATACTGATGCAATATCGGTATGGCTGGAATCTCCATTCCAATCATTTTTGCGGTATTCTGGACATAAT
The DNA here is from genome assembly GCA_021775455.1 of Hyphomicrobiales bacterium. Classification (GTDB taxonomy): domain Bacteria; phylum Pseudomonadota; class Alphaproteobacteria; order Rhizobiales; family Rhizobiaceae; genus JAALLB01. The sequence goes on from JAJFHU010000053.1 coordinate 74,967, forward strand.
TTCCGGTGGCCAGGACCAGGTGTTCACAGGTAATTTCACCACTGCTAGTCAGAACCAACCATTCGCCATTCGGCTTTTGCTCATACCCAGTCACTTGAGTTCGCTGGCAAATCTCGGCGCCAAGTTGTCTGGCGCCCTTTGCGAGCGCCTGAGTAACATCGGCAGGAGCTATATGGCCGTCATCCGGATTGTAAACCGCACCCAACAAGTTGGGGCTTCTGCTCATAAGTGGCCAAAGCTCAACAGTCTTCTCCGGTGTAAGGATTTCCGCCCGCACACCCTGCGTCTCAGCAATAGCAACATAGTTGAGGTATTCGTCCATGCGGTCAGGCGTTTCTGCAATGCGCAACTGGCCGCATTTGTGCCAGCCGACAGCTTGTCCGGTTTCTGCCTCCAGGCCTTCATAAACCTCGATTGTTTTGGCAATGATCCGTCCAAAGCTATAGGAAAACGAGTATAGCGGGACTAACCCGGCTGCGTGCCAGGTCGAACCTGCCGTTAGTTCGGTTCGCTCTAGCAAAACCGAATCTGTCCACCCCTGGTGTGCAAGATGATATAGAATGTTGACACCGACTACACCGCCACCAACAACAACAGCCCGAGCATGACTTTTCATTAAATTTTTCCCATAAGGAAGTTTAAAGTCATAAAGAAGCAGGAAGAAAATTCTTGTACAGCTTCAAATGCTCATTTTCTGCTTCGAAAACGACATGAAAGCGATCCGCCGATTGTCAGGCATCGCATCTGTCGTTTCACATTACCCAGCGCCCGGAATCCAACTTGTTCCAGATAACGGGACCCCGGCCATCGCTGCGGACTCAACAGTCAAAGCTACCAAATCCTCTGGCTCAAGGTTGTGCAAATGGTTTTTTCCGCATGCCCGCGCAATTGTTTGCGCCTCAAGCGTCATTACCTTCAGATAGTTCTTCAGCCTGCGCCCACCTTCAACGGGATCAAACCTAGCCATCAATTCCGGATCCTGGGTCGTGATGCCGGCCGGGTCCTGGCCTTCGTGCCAGTCATCGTATGCACCAGCCGTGGTTCCAAGCTTGTTGTATTCTGCCTCAAATCGGGGATCATTATCACCAAGCGCAATGAGTGCGGCTGTGCCAATTGCAACGGCGTCTGCACCGAGCGCCATGGCTTTGGCCACATCTGCACCTGAGCGAATTCCGCCGGATAATACAAGTTGCACCTTGCGATGCATGCCGAGGTCCTGAAGTGCTTGAACTGCCGGTCGTACAATCGCAAGTGTTGGTTGTCCAACATGTTCAATGAAGACATCCTGCGTTGCCGCAGTACCACCCTGCATACCATCAAGCACAACAACATCAGCTCCGGATTTTACTGCAAGTGTGGTGTCATAATATGGACGAGCCCCAGCAACTTTTACATAAATTGGTACCTGCCAGTTGGTGATTTCCCGAAGTTCGAGAATCTTGATTTCCAGATCATCCGGGCCGGTCCAATCTGGATGGCGGCAGGCAGAGCGTTGATCGATGCCCTTTGGCAAATTTCGCATTTCAGCAACCCTGTCGCTGATCTTTTGCCCGAGAAGCATGCCGCCTCCGCCCGGTTTGGCACCCTGCCCGACAACAATTTCTATCGCATCCGCCTTACGCAGATCATCCGGGTTCATGCCATAACGTGATGGCAAATACTGATAGACCAGTTTTGAAGAGTGCCCGCGTTCCTCCGGTGTCATACCGCCATCACCTGTAGTGGTGGAAGTTCCCGCTGCATCCGCACCCCGGCCAAGTGCCTCTTTTGCCGGCCCCGAGAGCGCGCCAAAGCTCATACCGGCGATGGTAATTGGAATATCAATTTCAATTGGTTTCTTTGCAAACCGTGTACCGAGAGTAACGTTGGTTTCACATTTTTCCCGATAACCTTCCAATGGATAACGAGAGATCGAAGCTCCAAGAAACAGAAGATCGTCAAAATTCGGCACCCGCCGTTTGGCTCCCCCACCCCGAATGTCATAGATACCAGTTGCCGCAGCCCGGCGTATTTCACTGTTTACTTCATTCGTAAAAGTAGCTGACTGCCGAGGGAGCGTATAAGGAATTCCACTTTTATTATGTGTTTTCATCTTCTTTATCCTTAGTAAGCCGCTGCATTATCGACGTCAAAATTATACAGATTACGGGCTGATCCATATCGGGTGAACTCCTCCGGTTTGGCATCACATCCAGACCGCTCCAGTAAATCCTTCAAAATTTCAATGTGCTCAACGCGCATTTCCTTCTTCTCGCAATCTGCTCCAAGGCTCTTTACGGAACCGCGGACAAAAATTCGTGCTTCGTAGCAACTATCACCCAGTGCATCACCGGCATCGCCGCAAACCACCAGATTGCCGGATTGTGCCATGAATGCAGACATGTGCCCGATGTTTCCGTGAACGACGATATCAATGCCTTTCATCGAAATACCGCACCTTGATGAAGCATTGCCCTTGATGACCAGCAGTCCACCATGCCCTGTCGCACCGGCATACTGGCTGGCATCGCCATCCACGATAAGAGCGCCCGACATCATGTTTTCCGCAGCGCCCGGTCCAACGGAACCCTTTACATTGATTGTCGCCTGCTTGTTCATACCGCCACAGTAATATCCAGTGGAACCCATGATTGTGACCTCGATAGGAGCATCAAGGCCAACTGCAATGGCGTGACTTCCCTTGGGATTGACAACTTCCCAAGAGGTCTGATTGGTATCTTCTTTTTGCGCGTGGAGCGTGGAGTTGACCTCACGCAATTCAACTTTTGCAAGATCCAGGGTCTGCATACTAGTGCTCCCAAAAATATACGGTTGCCGGCTCAGGTTCCCATACCTTGGCACCCTCTATGCCTGGCAAGTTTACAAGTGCGCGATACTCAGACCCGAATGCAACATATTGATCGGTTTCAGCCATGACAGCGGGTTTGCAGGCAATTTGGTCTCGAACCACTCCAAAGCCATCCTTTGTACCGACAACAAATGTGAAAAACCCATCAAGGTCATCAATACTGCTCTCAAGCGCCTCGCCCAATGAACTGCCCTGCTTCATTTTCCAGGTCAAGTATGCAGCACCTACTTCAGTATCGTTCTCGGTTTCAATTACAACGCCATCCCGCTGCAGCGTTCGACGCAAGCTGTTGTGATTGGACAACGATCCATTATGCACCAAGCACTGATCAATACCGGTAGAAAATGGATGTGCGCCAAGTGTAGTCACCCTGGATTCAGTTGCCATTCTTGTATGGCCAATACCATGACTGCCCTTCATTTTTTCCAGGTGGAAACGCGCAGCAACGTCTTTGGGGAGCCCTACTTCCTTGTAGATTTCAATGACATCTCCTGCACTCATTATCCGCATATCAGGGCGGATAATGGTCAGAGCTTCACGGGCGGCCTCCAGTTTATCGGTTGGCATCTCAATAACTACGTGTGTGTCGATAATCCTGGTGGATACCTTGCAGCCAATTTCCTTGCCCAAGTCCTTGTCTAGATTGGGGAAATCCGTTTCCGGATTCTCGGATTGGGCAGTCAGTTTGGAATTGTCGTCCACATCCGTACCGTAGATGGCAATACCCGCACTGTCAGGTCCGCGATCTGACATGACAATTAGCATATCAGTCAGCATTTCTCCCAATTTTGGCTCCAGGGAACGATCTTTCAGAAAAAGCCCAACTATACCGCACATGACTCAACCTCATGATGAAACAAATCTTGAAATTCTCAATAGCAAGAATAACAGAATTGTTCAACACAGTAAAATTATTTTCCTCACAGGAAAATTATCGATCGTTTCCGTAACTGATCACCGAAAGAAACCGAATTGGCAGTTTTCTGAGGTCTTCCGGACCATGTGCGGCCTCAGAATCAAAGAAAAGAGCATCACCGGGCTCCAGAAAATAGGTTTCATCCCCATGCCGGTACACCAACTCCCCTTCCAACATGAAGATAAACTCAAGTCCGGGATGCTGGAATATCGGAAACACATCTGATTGCTCCGAAAGAGTAATAAGATATGGTTCGACCGTTATTGAACCATGCGGTGTGTGCCCGAGAAGTTCATATTGATGCCCGGCGCGGGTACCGCGGCGTTCAATTTTCAACCCAGTGCCAGCCTTTACAAAGGTTGCGTCGCGCGTTTCTTCAAATCCACGAAACAATGCCGTTACAGGTACATTTAGAGCTCGGGACAATGAATGGATTGTCGACAGTGATGGAGAAGTGGAACCATTTTCGATTTTTGAAAGCATACCGGCGGAAATTCCGGACGCCTTGGACAGTTCCTGAATGGTCAATCCCATTTTTTCACGAAACTGGTGAACTGAACGACCCAACGCCTGTTCCAGCAACCTTCGCTCAGCCCCATCTGCGCTGTGCGGATCCTGATCCAGTCGAGTCTCTTTACGCTTGTTCATGAACCGTTTTTAGCAGCTATTTGGAAATTCTCCAGTTGAAACAGCAATTTCAATTTGGGTGATCATCCAACGGTCGCACACTCATAAAGCCGCCCCCACACAGGCATTAAATCGTCGATTCCAGCAAGTCTTAAAGTATGCCAGGCCATGGCGTGGTTTGATGAGGTTACCGGCAATCCGATACGTTTCTCAATTTCGGGGATGGCTTCGACCAACCGGATACTGGTGCAAGAAACAAAAACCAAATCGACGTCTTGCTTCCATATAATCGCTTCAATTGCATCTGAGACGCTTTGTGTATCAATTCGCGCAACTACAGGATCCTGTTCTTCATTGAACGAACCAAACACCGGCACAGTAAAACCGGCATTCTCGATATAGGCCTGCAATTTTTCATTCACGTCACGTCGGTAAGGTGTGAGAACCGCAATTCTTTTTGCACCAAGTGCCCTGAAAGCGGCAAATGCGGATGTTATCGGCGTAGTGCATTTGGCGTCCGGTTGCACTTCGCGGATACGTTTAAACACCGTTTCTTCACCCATAACCACAGTAGCTGAAGTGCATCCATAAGCGACTACATCCAGTGGTGTTCCGGGAAGGATCATTTCCACAGTCGCCGCAATTTTACCCTCCATTGCGGCAAGCGTTTCAGGCGTAACTGCATTGGAATTTGCGATCCGCGCGCAATACTGTTCAACACCTGGAACGGTATAAATTTTTCGAAACTCGTGCTCCAGGGTGTAATCAGACGAGAGAACCACCAATCCAATCTTGGCCCGATAGCCAATTCCCTCTTTTTCGGTAAAAGGAATATGCTCAATCATCTCGCGTTGTTTGGCATCTTCATCCCACACATTTTCAGTCACCATAACGCATGCCCTTTCTGTCAATCTCCGGCTGACGTTGCCGTACGAGGTCAGACAGTATTTTGGCAGAACCGCAAGCCATGGTCCATCCCAGATGGCCATGGCCGGTATTCAGCCACAGATTATCAATGGGTGAGCGGTCAATTACCGGCATGCATTTTGGCGTCATGGGTCGAAGGCCAGCCCAGTAGGTAGGTTTGGTAAAATCAGCCGCACCATCAAACAGTTCTTTGCCTCCTGCTATAATCGCCTGAAAATCCTTTTCTGCGTACGAAGTGTTGTACCCTCCAATTTCAGCAATTGATGTCAGGCGCAGGCGATCGCCGAGCGGATCAAATGCAAGAAGATTATCTTCATCAACCCCAGCTTGCCCGGGGCCTTTGGATGCATCTATCATCGGGAAAGTGACGGAAAATCCCTTAACGGGATATATTGGCAGATTGATACCCAGAGATTTCAATATATGCCGACTGTGCACTCCAAGGCAGGTCACATATTGATCCGCAGTCAGTCGATCCTTGTCAGTTATCAATGCCTTGATTTCACCATTCACCTGTTCGAGAGAAATGATACGTTCACCCAAGCGAAATTTCACACCAAGCTTCTTGCATGCCTTGGCCAAATTGACGGTAAAAAGATTGGAATCACCGCTCATGTCGCCGGGCGCATACAGCGCACCCATGATCTCTTCACGAATTTTTGCAAAATTAGGCTCACGTTTGACCACATCGTCTCGGTCCAGCAATTCAGCTTCAATCCCGTTTTGCTTGAGTAACTTTACTTTCTCTGCGCCAAGATCACAGGATTTTTGCTTTCGGTAAACATAGAGCAGACCGCTTCGTGAAAGATCAAATTCAACTCCGGTCTCCTTGACAACGTTCTCCAGCATTTTAAGAGAATACTTTGCCAACCGTTGCATGTTGTCAGAATTTTCCCTTGAACGCTGTGGCGAGCATTCTCGCAGAAACTTCAACGCCCAAATCCACTGTGCCGGCGAGATTTTCAATGAAAAGCGGATTTTTTGATCATTGCGCCACAAGGACCGCATCATCATTCCGGGCGCTCTTGGCGATGCCCAGGCAAAGGCATGCCCTGCCGAGAGTAATCCCGCATTTCCAAGACTTGCAATGGAAGCAACATCCTGTGCTTCGTCAACAACGATAACTTCGTGACCGTCTTTCGCCAATTGGTAGGCGCAGGTTACCCCTACAACACCCGCACCCATTACAATGATTTTCATGAGATTGCCCCAAGCAATAGATTATTCAATCGCTGCAATTACGCCAATTTCAACTGTGAACTTTGGCGAAGCAAGGCGGGACTCAACGCAAGCTCTGGCTGGAGTATTGCCCGGAGAAACCCAGGCATCCCAAACGGCATTCATCTCGGCAAAATCATCCATATTGACCAACCAGATTGTTGCCGACAACAATTTGGTTTTATCGGTTCCAGCCTCAGCCAAAAGTTCGTCAATTTGCTCAAGAATGTTTTTGGTCTGGTCCGTTACTGATCCGCCACCAGCTTTTTGCGCCACTTGTCCTGCTGTATAACATACGTTCCCGTGAACCACTGCCTGGCTCATACGATCTCCAGTTTTGATGCGTTTGATCAACATGTTTTTCTCCACCGCAAATATTTTGCCTGTCCGTTTGTCCAGTGGAGACGATAAGCAGCCTATACATGTCTTTGCAAGGGATAATCAGGCGTAACCATTTCGGGTTATTTTGCTTTCCCTTTGATCACTTCCCCTGTATGAGAGGCGCAGATAACACCTCCCAAAACCTGGTGACGAAAATGAAGCTGCGCAATATTGCGATTATTGCCCATGTTGACCATGGGAAAACAACACTCATTGATGTGCTCTTGAAGCAGTCTGGGATGTTCCGTGACAATCAGCAGACCGAAGAGCGGATGATGGATTCCAACGACCTTGAGCGCGAGCGCGGAATTACGATCCTTGCCAAGGTTACTTCACTGGTTTGGAAAGACACCCGTATAAATATTGTTGATACTCCGGGCCATGCCGACTTCGGTGGTGAAGTAGAGCGTATCCTGCACATGGTCGATGGTGTCATAATTCTTGTTGATGCTGCAGAAGGCCCGATGCCACAGACCAAGTTTGTTTTGCAAAAAGCTCTCAAGCTTGGCCTCAAACCAATTGTAGCCATCAACAAGATCGACAAGGACGAAGCACGTCCTGATGAAGTCATCAATGAAGTATTTGACCTGTTTGTTGCCCTGGATGCCAACGAAGAGCAGCTCGACTTCAAAATTCTCTATGGCTCTGCGAAACAGGGCTGGATGGCAAACGAGCCGGAAGGTCCCAAAGATGATATGGCACCGCTTCTCGACATGGTGGCCGAACATGTTGACGAGCCGCATGTTGAAGATGGTCCGTTCCGCATGCTCGCAACAACTATCGAAACCAATCCCTATTTGGGACGCCTTCTGACTGGCCGGGTAGTTTCTGGCAAACTTAGCCCCAACCAACCGGTAATTGCGCTTTCCCGCGAAGGCAAAACCGTTGAACAAGGCCGGGCAACACAAGTTCTGGCGTTTCGCGGAATTGAAAGAACGCCAATTGATGCGGCTGAAGCCGGCGACATCATCTCAATCGCAGGCCTGTCAAAGGCCACCGTTGCAGATACTCTTGCTGCACCCGGGGTTACGGCAGCGCTTCAGGCTCAACCGGTAGATCCCCCCACCCTTTCGATGACCTTCCGCGTCAATGACGGACCATTGGCAGGTCGCGATGGTTCAAAAGTACAAAGTCGCGTCATCGGAGAGCGTCTTGAACGCGAAGCTGAAGGCAACGTTGCGCTGGAAGTCAGCCGCGGCGATGATCGCGATTCTTACACCGTGGCAGGGCGCGGGGAACTGCAACTTGCCATTTTGATTGAGACCATGCGCCGTGAAGGCTTTGAACTAACTGTCGGTCGTCCGCAAGTCGTCATGAAAACTGCCGACGATGGCTCCAAGCTCGAACCGGTTGAGGAAATCACAATCGATGTCGATGAAGAATTTGCGAGCGCTGTGGTAAAGAAGATTTCCGAACGGCGCGGAGAGCTTCTTGAGATGCGATCATCAGGGATCGGGCGAACAAGACTGGTATTTGAAGCCCCTACTCGTGGCTTGATTGGCTACCAGCCAGAACTTCTTTCAGATACACGCGGCACTGCAACATTCAACCGTGTCTTCAAGGAATTTTCTCCGTTCATGGGCCGTATTCCTTCCCGCAATACCGGTGTATTGATTTCAAATGGCGATGGTGATGCGGTCGCCTATGCAATTTGGAACCTGGAAGAACGCGGGGGAATGTTTGTTGTACCCGGTGACAAGGTTTATTCCGGAATGGTTGTTGGGGAACATTCCCGGGGCAATGACCTTGAAGTCAATGTCCTCCGGGGTAAACAACTAACCAACATCCGCTCATCCGGCAAAGATGATGCTGTACGCCTAACTCCGATAGTGAAAATGACACTGGAAAAGGCTCTCGCCTACATTGCCGATGATGAATTGGTTGAAGTGACGCCAAAGTTCCTGCGCCTGCGCAAAGCTCTGCTGGACACCCATGATCGCAAACGGGCATTGAGGGCCCAGCAAGCTGAGGTGGGTTAATCTGCATGATCTTAAAGTAAAAAGTTCCGCAGAAAGCGATTCAACTCAACCTCTGCGAAACCTCTGGCGGTATCCGGGTTTTGTTACAGCTCGGCTACAAAAGCCTCAAGATCCGTGAGACCTTCCAACCCCTCTGCAGCCTCGGCGCCTTCGGCTGCTGCGGCATCTTCCTCGGCAAGCATCTCTGCTTCCTCTCCGCCTTCCACTACCTCGCCGAGTTCCATCTCTTCTGTTGCGTCTGCTCTTTCCGTGGCAATTTGATCGTCCAACCGTTCGGCTTCCGCAAAGTCGGATTCTCGAGCAGCACCAGATTCTGTTTGCGCCCTGTCAACCAACGAATCCCGTTCGTTTGCAATTTCACTTATAGTTTGCGGTTTTTCCGATGATGCCTCTCCCAAATTGGGTCGCTTGATTTCAGGACCTTCCTGTTGGAAGGAACTGGGTCGTTTCAGGCCTGAAGAACCGGCACCGCCCCTTGATGCTCCCAATTCACCTGGAGCAACTGGCCTAAAATCGCCTTCCGTCGCTTTCGGCGCGTTGCCAAATTCTTGTCTTGCATCAGCTGGCTTAAATGATTCGCCATTACCGACCCCTTGAGACCTGAATGTTCCGCTGGTGCTATTTTCCAGGCTTCTCACATTTCCCGCCCCATCCGATCGGAATGTTCCACGGGCTTTATTTTCCAGGCCACCTGTGTTTCCTGATCCACCTGACCGGAAAGTTCCGCTGTAGTTGTTCCGCAAGGAACCACTATTATTCGCCGCAGATGTTCTTGGAGTAACCGTTACAGAGGATGTTGTTTCTTCTCCTCCAGCGGTGGCGCCCCTTTGTGCGGACGATCCAGAACCACCTGCCCCACCTTCACCAGCTCTTAGTTGATTTAAGAAACTGTCAATTGCTTGGTCGGCCTCCTGCGCTTGAGCGTTTGTACTTGCTGCGGGAAACATCTGATTATAATTGTTGATTCCTTCTGGCATAATTTCCTCCTCGTATTTGAATTTTACCTCCACAATTTATATTATTTAATATATATATTTATTATTAATGTCAATTTTGATATAACTTTCCTTTGTAAATATTCATATACCATTGATTTTATTATACTTTTATATATACGAAATATATATTTATATGTATTTTTATTTATTTGGAAGACATGAACCCTGTGTGAATTACACTCACAGATGCATTGCACTCAGGAAAAGACTGCTCTTAGGCCAAATAATTCTCATTTTTTTCCTGTATTTGTTGTAAGGCCCTCACATGAAAATATTCACTTCTCTTTCAGTCTCATGCTTAATGATTATGCTGTGTTGTAGTTCATTAAATAATGAATCACAGGCGGCAGAAATTTCAGATGTTTCATCAATTGAACAAGTCATCATTCTGCACGGAATTGCCCGCTCAAGCAGTCACATGGAACCTTTGGCCGAATTCATTGAGGCAAATGGATTTGATGTTCACAATATTGATTATCCTTCAACCGAGTTTCCGCTTGGAGAATTGGTAGACAATTTACACCAAGAGATCAGCCAGGTAATTGATCCGGCGCGACCCGTGCATTTCATCGGATATTCCATGGGTGGGCTGGTAACGCGAATTTACCTCGACAAATATCGCCCGGATAATTTGGGGCGGGTTGTCCAGCTTGCTTCACCCAACAGTGGGAGCGAAGTTGCTGACTTTGTTAAAGATAACTGGCTATACCAGATTATTTATGGTCCTGCTGGTCAGCAATTGATTACCGATCAATCAAACCTCGGTGGAATTTTGGGCACAGTAGACTATGACCTCGGTGTAGTTGCAGGAAACTTTTCCATAGATCCGGTATCTTCCGCGATCATCCCCGGGGATGATGATGGCAAGGTCTCAGTTGAAAGTACCAAGGTTGAGGGAATGAAAGACCATGTCGTCGTCCCTGCCAGCCACACGTTCTTTCCAGCAAACACCGATGTTCAAAGAGAAGCGCTGCATTTCCTGCAACATGGAGCATTCAGCAGTACGTCAGAACAGTAATGGACCGCCGATCTCCTTCAAAAGCTTTTTAACCATCGCGCGGCGGTACTCAACATAGTCATTTGCTCTTTCCACGAATGCACCCGGACCGCCGATGACAAAATCTTGATAATAATTTTGCAAGTATGGCGCTTCATTCAAAATTACCAGACCATTTATTGTAATTCCCGCTGCAATGCTCCTGTCACGTTGTATGGTTGGTGGCAAATTCACGTTATTTCTTCCGTCACCTGAAATGTCGAGAACCTTCCGTCTTGCGATATATGGAGCGCTCAGTATGTGTTTTCGACTGAACTCAATCGCACCACTAATATCCGTCAAATTTCTACTGTATCGGCGTTTCATGGAACGAACCTGTTTTGCAAATTCCGAGATACCGGCTGGTGTTTCAAGGACGCCCCAGTCAATTTTTACAGTCTGATCGGAAAAACCGGACCATTGAATTACTGAAACAGCAATTCGGCCATGGGCTCCTCCCCTGATTGCCTCTACAACCTCTGGAGCCGATATTGCGCGAGCCAGGCCTTCCCGTTGCAACCTGTACTCAGTTACATCGACGCTGCTGGATACATCGAGTGCAAGCAACAAAATCAGATCCACATTCTTGTTCGTGTTTGCAGAACCAGTTGGTGTCACAAGTGCCAAGGAAACAACCAGGAGAAGCAATACTTGCTGAAAAATACCCCATGCTCGGGAAATACTGGATTTGACGTTTCTCATCAACGGGCCGTTTCACCACTTCGGGATTGGATATTGTGATTTCGTTTGAAATGATCTTTAACCGCAGTCGCAAGGGATTTACGGCTCTCGCTAGGAGTTACCCCAAACTTCCTGCGATATATACGCGTGAAATGCGTGGAACCTGCGAACCCGGTCGCAAGGGCCACTTCTCCAATATTCATGGTCGTGTGCTGAATAAGATATCGTGCGTTATCCAACCGCATGTCAGAATAATACGCATTGGGGGAAGTGCCTAAATAGCGCCTGAACAAGCGCTGGATTTGGCGAACAGACAGCCCCATTTGGCTGGCAATCGTATTGATATCTATTGGGTTTTCAATATTTGCGTCCATCAATTCGAGACACCGAACCAGATTTGGATCATGAACCTCAAGGCGTGACTGCACCGCCATACGCTGATTTTCCGTCCCCTGCCGCTTGTCATGGTGGATAGCGATGTCACGAACGGCATTTGCTAGTATTTCGCCCTGTTCCTGGGCAATCAGCATGATCATCAGATCAACTGGTGCGGTCCCACCAGCAGCAGTAAGCAAACCACTGTCTTCAATAAATATTTGCGATAGAAAACTGGAGGAGGGAAATGTCTCACGGGCGATATCAAAATATTCCCAGTGGATCGAACAAGCCCGTCCACGCAAAAGATTGCATTTGGCCAGCAAATAGGAGCCGGTGCAAATTGCACCCAAAAGGGCACCATGGCGCTCCAGTCGCCGCAAACAATTGCCAATGATATCCAGATCGCCCTGCCGTTCAACACCATCACTTGCGGTTACAATCACAAGGTCTGCGTCGGTCAAATCCTCCAGCTTGCCGGACACCTGTATTTCAAGACCACTACTCGATACTACCGGATTGCCATCTATCGAGTAACAGCCATACTGAAAGTATGATCCACCAAGCAGCTTGTTCGCGATCCGAAATGGATCAACCGCCGAGGCGAACGAGATGATCGAAAAGCCGTCAATCAACAAGAATGCGGTGCCGAATTTGGTGCGTATGGATTGTCGGGTATTCATTCGTACAACCATACTTTCAAAATCCAATTCCGCAAGAACAAGCAGTTTTGTAAAATCAAAGCCAGCTACGATATATATTCGTTTTGAAAATGGATGGTGCGGACACCGGGACTTGAACCCGGACAGCTCTAAGGCCGAGGGATTTTAAGTCCCTTGCGTCTACCAATTCCGCCATGTCCGCATTTTGTCATCTGACTAACGGAGTAACGGGCAATTCACAAGGGGAGAATTTCGAATTGGCATTCGACAGTTATTCTGAACCGTTAGGCGTTATTTCACCAGCCATGAACGTTCGAACTAGGCTATTTATCTGATTTTTTGGTCAAGTCCGGGACATCTTCAGGACCCGTAGCCGGTTCAGGTTCTGGCTTCGGATTTGCACCCTCTGCAGGATTTGAAACCCACTTTACGCTGTCGCCGTCATCTTTTTTTTCGCGTCCCATTGTCTTACTCCATTGATTGCAATGCAAATCGTTAAGCCCCTCAATAACTTAGCATCTTCTCCTGTTTCAGGCAATTTTTCCGGATATCCGAAAAGCCAACCGGGCAATCGTTCAATTTACTTGCATTTGTGCATATATTGGCCGCATCTTTACAGAAGTATTTATCCAAGCCAATTTTGCGCCATGAAATCTATCAAAATCGTTACCGCTGCCATGCTCGCCATCGGCGACGAGCTTTTGTCCGGACGTACCAAGGACAAGAACATTGCCTATCTGGCGGACTTCCTTACTGTTCACGGTATTGATCTCAAGGAAGTACGCATCGTGGCTGATGAGCAGTCTGCAATTGTCGCCGCGGTCAATGCCTTGCGTCAGTCATATGATCTGGTTTTTACATCTGGCGGAATTGGTCCGACCCATGATGACATCACAGCTGGAGCCATCGCTGCAGCATTTGAAGTGCCGATCGATCATGACCCAAAGGCCGTGGAAATTCTGGAAAAATATTATATGGGCACGGATTATGAACTCACCCCTGCCCGCATGAGAATGGCGCGAATTCCCGAAGGTGCATCGCTGATCGCCAACTCCATTTCCGGAGCACCCGGATTCAAACTGGAAAACGTTCACGTGATGGCCGGCGTGCCGCCAATCTTTCAGGCCATGCTGGCAGAAGTTTCACCAACTCTTGCCGGAGGGACAAAGATGTTGTCAGAGGCCATTGACTGCCCGTTTGGTGAAGGAACAATCGGCGATCCGCTTGCAGAAATTCAAAAACAAAATCCCGAAACCGCCATAGGCTCCTATCCGCGCCGGGAGGGTGGTCGGTTTACAACCCAGTTGGTGGTCAAAAGCCGAAACGTCAAGGCATTGGACAAAGCGATGGGTGAAATCCGCAACATGCTGGACAAACTTGCAAAACAATGAGTTAACGAATTCGTTAACGCGTCCATTGCTGAATTTGCAAAAAATTAATTTGGTTTGTTTATCATTTTCCCTGAGTAGCGAGAATGCAGAGGTGTGATAATGTTTTTAAAATTTCTCAAGGATGAAAGTGGTGCTACCGCAATAGAATATGGCCTGATTGCGGGCCTGATTGCCGTCAGCGTCATTGTTGGCGCAGGTTCAGTAGGTAACAGTGTAAACGAGACCTTCGACAGCCTGGCAACCACGGTAAGCAAGAATTAGTTAGTTTGAGTGCAGTGTGGTGCAAAATAAAATTAAATGCGTGGGGAGTAAATCTACCTCGCGCCACAAACAAAAATGGCCACCTCACGGTGGCCAAATTGTTTGTAAAAACCATAAAAAATACTGACTGGCTATTTGCGATCAGTTCTCCCGGCAGGGATATGCGCTTACCACGCACTGATAAACGATACCTGTGCGCGTGCAGCTTTGAGTTGGACCCTTGGCCAGTTTCACCTTGCGCCATACCAAGCCATATTTGGCACCAACAGTCGTACTCCATGCGGCCCAGGCGGTGGCAATTCCACCTTTCTTCGTGATCGCATCGACACGATTCACCTTTATCCGGGTTCCTTTGCAAACCTTGTTAAGCGGCTTGGTCGAAGATCCACTTGCTGGCTTGGAATTCGAACCACCTGCCGGTTTGGTGGCAGGTGTGGAACTGCCAGCCTTCTTCGCTGGAGGCTTTGCACCACCTGAAGTTGTTGTGGTCTTTTTCTTGTTTACATCTGATGCCTTCTTGGCCGGAGGCTTGGCACCGCTTGATGTTGTTGTGGTCTTGTCACGAACTTGCGGGCCACATGTGGCAACTAGTGGCACCCAGGGAGATTTCTTGTTGGAACCAATCACATGGGCGCGATACTTTGTGTTCACATCAGCAGCGATGTTGAACTCATAAACATGCGTTGCGAGATAATTGTCTGCCGCACCTTTCACCGCTGGCGCAACCTTTATGCCGGAATAATTGCCGCTGGTGTTTTCAACCTTGAATTTTACCGGGCCGACACCATCTGTATGCGCCCATAGGTGTACAGTTGCCTTGCGCGGACACGCAGACCCCTTGGCTACCTTGATGCCCATTTGCACCTTGTTGATGTCCATTGCGACCGCAGGGGTTACTCCCATCACCAGGATTGAAGCTGCAGTTGTAATTAAAAGTGTTCGGGTAAACATGGTCGTCTCCTTCAAGAAGATGCCGGTTAGATATAACTCACCTGGCATCGGTTTCAAATCTCGAAGTCGGCGTCCCTTAACTGAGTGGCTATTGTTCAAACTTTTGAACCATCAGCCCGTCTTCGTTTACTGTTTTCAGTAAACCAAGATTTTCACATCCCGGCTGAACGAATTCTGAACGCGCCGTTCAGCTGTTGAAATTCGCGATGATCAACTGTTCAGGAACCGAACACCAGGAACAACAATACTATCCCCGCACCCGTGGTCAATACTCCAAACAGCGTGATTAAACTGTCCATCCTGGCCATCCCGGCAAACGTTGAAATGAATCGTTCACGAAACGCTAGTAACAATACGCCTTCTGCCAGCGCCACCCAACCAATGGCGGAAACAAAAGCCGCAAGAACTGTGCTCCAGTCATTGTGGATTGCAACCACTGCACCACCGATGGCAAACGTCATGACACCGGCGATGTAAGTCAGCGCCGGCTTTCAACGAACCCGTCAATCATCGCGGCAACACCCTTTCGGTCCACCAGAAGTCCAATTCCTGCTGCAAGAAAGTACAGGCCAATTAAACCGGCAAGGGTTTGTGTAGTAGAGAGATTTCCAAGCATGACAACCTCCTGTTCCAATTTTGGATTGTCCTGCATATATGGGGATTAATCACCGTGATTACGATAATCCAGAGCGCAAAATCATGCTTGCTACATGATCGTCTTATTCAGACAGGCGTTTTGCGACTTTCTCCAAAAAGCCCAGACCTTCGGCAAGCTCGCCAACCTTGATGAATTCATTCGGCTGATGCGCCCGGGTAATGCTGCCAGGACCGTATACAACGGTTGAAAAACCAGCATCGCTGAAATATCCGGCATCAGTTCCAAATGAGACAACGTCCTGACTGTTTAAACCCGTGATCTCACTTACAAACGCCGCAGCCGCTGCCGCATTACGATCATCAAGCGCAGGCACCGGTGTTTCGGTTATGACGCGAACATCGGCCCGCTCATTGACAGTTTTCATGGGCGGAAGCAGTTCCTCAGCAGCATAATTCTCGATTTCGGCAATGGTAGCCGCACCATTTTCACCCGGCATCGGGCGGTAATCCCACTTGAAATTGCACCATCCTGCAGTTGCATTGGTTGCCGTGCCCCCTTCAATTACTCCTATATTGAACGTAGAGTATGGCGGCACATATTGTGACCCTGGTATTGGATTTGCAGCCTTGCGCGCTCCGATTTCCTCGATTTTGGCAATCAGCTTCGCAGCAGCAGAAATCGCACTAACTCCCAAGCTCGGGTTGCTGGAGTGCACTTCATACCCGTCTATTTCTGTCCTCATTTCATAACCGCCCTTGTGCCCGGTTATGAGTTTCATTTCTGTAGGTTCCCCAACGATGACGATTTCCGGCTTGAACGAATTGCCAGCCATGCTTTTCAGCAACACCGGCATACCAAATCCGCCAATTTCTTCATCATACGAAAATGCGATATGAATTGGTTTCTTGAGCCCTGCCCTTTGAAAACTCGGCACCGTACCCAGAACACAAGCCAGAAAACCCTTCATGTCCACCGAACCGCGTCCATGAAGCTGGTCATCCTTGCGAGTTAGTTTGAACGGATCCGTATGCCAATCCTGCCCCTCAACCGGGACGACATCAGTGTGACCACTGAATACGACACCGCCATCAGTTTCCGGTCCGATTGTGGCAAATACGTTTGCCCGCTCCCCTGCCTCATCATGGCTAAGAGTTACGTCGACACCAAGTCCTTGAAGATAATCCTTGATGTACCCAACGATACCGTCCGTTGGCCTACCTGAAATGCTGTTAAAACTGACCAGGTTTTCAAGGATTTCAATTGTGCTGTTTAGATTGTCTGCCATTAATGTATTCCCGCAAGACCTGATAGACACGATTAATTTTTGGAGATTTCAATAGCGAACTGAAACCTTCCAGAACCTATTTGACTGGGTCGCCCACCATCATAACCCGAATGGCCTTCTCGTCTCCTTTAAGAACCTCTTCACTCACAAGCGTTGTATACTCCGAAAGATGGCTTGCAAAGTCTTCGGAAAAAAGGAGCGGGAGGCCATACTGGCTACAAATTATTTCAAATCTCGTGGATCAAAAGGTTCACCCGAAGTACTCATTTTGATTTGAAATTCCCGGATGTGCCGTTAGGCTCTTTTCGACCATTTCCCTACGTCGTCAACATTCGCGAGCTTGCCATGATTGCCAATGATTTTTCAGGACACGCCGACATGGCACTGAACCTGGTTGATATTGAACAATATCCAATTGTAAATCTGGATAGTGGCAAGGGTGCAGAGTTTCTCAGTTCCTGCCAGGAACACATGGAAGAACATGGCTGGTGCAATTTTGATGGCTTTATCCGGCCTGATGCCCTTGCAGCTTTGGCAGATGAGTCAAACGAACTTCTGCCCACGGCAGAGACACTGACCATAAAACGCACCATATATCAGGGCGAAGTTGACCCAAACGCGCCGGAGAATGACCCTCGCCGTATGGAATATGTACACGTCGCGACGCAACTGGCCAACGATCAGATTCCCGATTCCACATTTCTAAGCCAACTGTACAACTCCAGTTTGTTGACCGACTTTATCCGTCGGGTTCAAAAAAAAGATACCCTGCACAGATATGCTGACCAATTTCAGGCGTTGAATGTTGTGGCACTGCAACCGGACAGTTGGCATGCATGGCACTACGATACCAATGAATGCACCGTGACCTTGCTGTTGCAAGCCGCAGAAAAAGGTGGTGAATTCACATTCATCCCGAACTCCCGAACTGACGAAGACGAGGATCGCGAGCGGGTTGACCGCTTGCTTTCCGGCGACATGTCTGCAGCACAAACATTCAGTCGGCGAGCTGGAGCCTTTACTCTTTTCTGCGGTGGTTACTCATTGCACGGTGTAACCAAAGTTGAAGGAAGCATCCCGAGAATCACCGCAATTTTCACTTATAGCGAAGAACCAAATGAGGCAGCCAGCGACGATATCAACATCCGTATTTATGGAGATAGAGTAAAGCAGATATTGGCAAGTCGAAAATCATCACAACATGGATCAGCTTGAGAGACATGATGAAAGTAGTTGAAGAATTCACTATCGAAGGAGCCGGTCACAGCAGTGTCAAACTCGGCGCTGGCAAATAGTGGAGACTTGGACTCCAAGCCAGTACAAGTGCAAAGACTGGATTGAATTTCGAAGTTACTCCGCTGCGGATCGGCGCGCTTCGCCTGAAAAGTCCCGATCATGTTCAAGTGCCGGAATCTTCCGCCTTGCCTGGGCTACCAGTTCCATATCGATTTCGGCAACGACAATACTTTCCCCTTCCCCGCCATCAGCAAGAACCTTGCCCCAGGGATCAATGATAAGTGAGTGACCGTAACACTCCCCACCACCGGTTACACTGCCATGCTGGCACGGTGAAATCACGAAACACCCATGTTCAATGGCACGCGCTCGATTGAGGACATGCCAGTGCGCTTCACCTGTTAACTTGGTGAATGCTGCGGGAACAGTAAGAATTTCCGCACCGCTTTGAGCCAAGTGGCGATAGAGTGCGGCAAACCGCAAATCATAACAGACCGACAGGCCGATACCACCCCAGGGCGTCTGGCCAACCACACTTTTACAGCCCGGTTGAATCGTAGCAGACTCAGTGTAAACCTTACCCGGTTCCAATTCGACATCGAACATGTGGATTTTGTCATATCGAGCAACAATGTTTCCATCATCATCAATCAAATAAGCACGGTTTGAAATCCGGCCATCCGAGTTGGTGACACCTAACGATCCGAGCAAAAACCATTTCCCAAGATCGACAGCAGCCTTTCGAAAGGCTTCCAATGCAGGGTGTTCTGATTCGGGAAAAGCCGTCGGAATTACTAGTGCATTTTCTGTTCTAAGCCCTGAAAAATACTCAGGCAGTGCAATAAAATCAGCGCCTTCCCCGGATGCCGCTTTCGAAAGTTCAAGGCATTTTTCGATATTTTCATGAATTTCTGGTGTGGCATTGTTTTGTATGCATGCCGCGACGAATTTTTGGGCCATCAAAATTTACCTCTCGAAATTAAGAGCGAAAATCTTCCTCGCCAACCAATAATGCCATGTGATCCGGTTATGTACAAGCGGATGAAGTCAGGGAAGGATTGGCAGTTACTATTGGTTTCTTACCCGCTAAACTTGATTATAAGGAAAAAGAAAATACTGCCCTTGGCAACATCGTTTCACAAGCACCGCAATGCAAGGCAGTGTAATACGCAAAAAATTCAAAGTATAATTTTTGCCTTGTTATGAACACAGTAACCGGTTATTAGGATACATCGATATTTGCCGAACTTCTTGGTTTCTTCGCCCCATCTAATGGATGCGCGCTACTCTGACTCTTCTACAATAATCGACTACACGCAGGGAACACGAATTTCGTGTGCCTGCAAAGCGCATTTCATTGATGAAAGGAAATTTCAATGGATACAGGTACAGTAAAATTTTATAACGGCCAAAAAGGCTTTGGCTTTATTGAACCAGAAAATGGTGACAAGGACGTTTTTGTTCATGCAACCGCACTTGAAAAGGCAGGCATTACAGGCCTTGCTGAAGGTCAAAAAGTAAAGTTCGACACAGAAGCCGATCCGCGTAGCGGAAAAACTGCCGTTGGAAACATCGAACTGGCATAAGCCAGCTACGACAGGTACGGTCAAGTCCTACTGTAAGAAAAAGGGCTATGGCTATATCGGTCCGGACGACAATGGCGAAATAATATTCGTGCATTTCTCAGCAGTTGAGGCTTCCGGTATTGAAAACCTGTTTGATGGTCAAAGAGTAAAGTTCAAACTGTCTGAAGATCAACCAGGCAGGAAAGCAATTTCCAATATTGCCGGTTTGTGACAGACGGTTTGAACAGATAAGCTGACCACGGATGTACTGGCAGCTTAGGCCGAAAATTTAAATGTTTTCGGGAAGAAAGACGAGGTAGCTCCTCGTCTTTTTTGTTTTTGAGCCGCTGACTTTGTCAATTTTGCAGAATTACTTTGGGGCAAATTCGCAACCGGTTGATTTTTGGCTTTTAACCCAAAATGGCATTGTCCACGAAATCTGATTTGCAAGTGTATATTCACTTTCCATGCCCAATCCTGATAAGAATACAAGTTATGGCTCGTATTCAGATCACGAATGACATTTCGTTTCACAGTGATGAAATTGAAGAAAAATTCATTCGTTCGGGTGGACCCGGTGGGCAAAATGTAAACAAGGTTGCGACTGCAGTTCAACTGAGATTCAATGTACGCCTGTCAAAAAACCTACCGGAGCGGGTGCGTGAAAAAATATTGAATAGCGGCGACACCCGCCTCACAAAGGACGGCGAGCTCATTCTGGTCGCTGAGCGTTATCGCACGCAGGAAGCTAATCGAAGGGATGCTCTGGAACGGCTAAAGGAGATCATCCGGAAAGCTTCGCACGTGCCCAGAAAGCGCATAGCAACAAAGCCGACACTTGGGTCGAAAAAAAGAAGACTAGAAGGCAAGGCGCAGCGGAGTTTTCTCAAAAAGAGTCGCGGTGGAAAAATTGAAACTGACTAAGCGTGCCAGCGAAGTAATTCTTGACATCTAGCGAACTCAACAGAATTCCAAACCTTGTCCGCTAACAATCCGCAGCAGTCATGGCCTGCAAAACGCTTAAAGGCAGTTCTGCGGCCAAAGCACCAAATTCGGATATTAGCTACTGTCCGACTGGCGACGTACCTCGCAACGTCAAAAAGTGCCAGAAGTGGTCGTTTATTGCTTTGAAAATTCGATCTGCTAATCTTCCATTTCAAGGAAGGTCGTTATGATGGAACGTAAACTGGCTGCCATTGTGGCAGCAGATGTTGTTGGTTTCGCAGGTCTTGTGTCCAAAGACGAGGATGGCACACTCTCAGCTCTCGACCAATTGATAAATCAGATCGTAAGGGTACAGGTTGAGGCTCACCGAGGTCGGATATTCAAGTCTCTTGGTGATGGGATACTTGCGGAGTTCACCAGCACAGTTGAAGCTGTAAATTGTGCAATCGGAATTCAGAAGTCCTTGGCGATGGATGCACTTGGGGCGGGTAGCAAAGAACACCTGCGCTTGCGCATCGGTGTTTCTGTAGGAGATGTGGTTATTCAAGGAACCGATCTCCTCGGTGACGGTGTTAATGCTGCCGCCAGGCTTCAGGCAATGGCAGACGCTGGTGGTATAGCCGTCTCCTCTGAGGTGATGGCGCAAACTCGCGGAAAGGTCGACATTGCCCTCGAAGATTGCGGTCACAAGAAGTTTAAGGACAGCGATGAACCGATACATGTCTTCAAGACCGGCCAGTCGAAGGACGGCACAAAGGGCCTATTCGATTTCGATGAAGAAGCACTTGCAGACCAGTTGATCAAAGGAAGTTGTCTTTGTGGATCAGTCCGAATTGAAGTCAGCTTGCCGCCCATCAGTACTGGCTATTGCCATTGTCGAATCTGCCAGAAATTCACAGGGTCTGCGATGAGTACCTGGACCGCATTTCCGTTATCAGGCGTTCGTTTCACTGACAAAGAACCCCAGTATTTTGCATCCTCTCCGATAGCAGAACGCGGGTTCTGCTCCGTGTGTGGTTCGAGCCTTACCTACCGACTGGTCCGACCCAACCCTGCAGCGTATCTGGTTTTGTTTACATCTTGCCTTGATACGCCCGAAAAGTTCGCTCCAAGGGTCCATGGTGGAATGGAAAGCAAGATGCATTGGCTAGACATACTCGATGATTTTCCCAGAACCACGTGCGCGGAGTCTCGAGCTCTACAGGATGCGTGGACATCTGTTGGTCTGCCGGAACCGAAAAATTGGGGCGCGAGAGCAAAACTTCCGGACGTGCTCAACTAATCACAAAGGATTTTTAACTTCCACTCAGGGTCTTGGCTGTGTAGAAACTCTGCCGGATTTGGTTTTATTTTCTGGATTGGTTGTTGTGTTGGGATTTCCGGCAATTTTGCCGATTTTGCATTGCATCGGCCGGTTTATGCCCATCAGGGTGATTGATGCAGGTTTGGTATGGGTGTCAGGCAAATCATAGCGCAAATGAGT
>JAJFHU010000054.1 GCA_021775455.1 Hyphomicrobiales bacterium
TAATGAGTTTCACCGTTAATTTTCACATAGACCTCATCCAGATGCCACCTCCAGTTTGAGTAGGCTCTAAGTTGCTGGATCCGTTTTTGCTTTATGTCGGCTGCAAACATTGGACCGAACCTATTCCACCAATAACGTATGGTTTCGTGAGAAATGTCGATGCCTCGTTCATGTAGTAAATCTTCTACATTTCGAAGCGAGAGTGGGAATCGAACATACAACATCACGGCAACGCGGATGATTTCTGGTGATGAATTAAAGTAGCGGAATGGGTTAGATTTGGTCATATGCCCAGATTAAATTCTTGTCTTGTTTGAAACAAGCGGTTTAGTCTGACAATGCCCCTGCATCAGAGCTTGAGCAACCCATCCTCAGTATCCTGCGGGAGCATCTAACCGATCAATTAAAGCTCATCGAACTGACTGATCTTGAAGCCGGATCAATTCACCAACATCAAACCCTGTTTGCTTTTGCAGATCGTCTGGCACGAAAGCTTGCAAAGTCATCAACATCAGAACAGAAGCACATTCTGGCATCGTTCATTCACCGGATTGAATTACATCCAAATAAGTTATGCCTGGATATTAATGGCACTCATTTGAGGGCAGTTCTTGAGGGCACAGATCAGGAGAACGTCAGCGCTCAAGAACCCAACCCTTCCATCAAACGGATTGAGATCAATCACCATCTTCGCAGACGTGGTGTAGAAGCAAAACTGGTTCTGGCAGACAACAATATCCGGGAACCCAATCCCGATCATCATCTCATTATGCTGATTGCCAAAGCACATCTCTGGCTCAACAAACTTACCGATAGTACTGCTATCTCAATTAGTGATCTGGCAACTCAACAAAAAGAAGATGCAACTGACATCAGCCGGTTCTTGCCTCTTGCTTTTCTTGCACCGACCATCGTAGAAAGCATCCTGGCTTGCACCCAACCCGTCGATCTTACAATCGAAAAGCTTCGCCGTATTCCTGCCCTCCCCAACTCATGGAATGAGCAGCGTGAACTACTAGGCTTCGCTGCCTGATTCCCCAATATCCCAAATAATTCACCCCGCAAACGTCTGGTGGCCCAAAAGGGCCCTGGGAGACACTTGGCGAAAAAGCCCTGAATCATCTCCGAAATTTCAGTCTCTGCACCAGACGATCCACGAACTGGCCCACTAAGTCCCCGGAAAGTCGGACACTTTCCGGACGGGCACAAAAACACCTGAAATGGCATGACTGTTTGGTGGGTCTGGAGGGACTCGAACCCCCAACCAAGCGGTTATGAGCCGCTGGCTCTAACCAATTGAGCTACAGACCCGGCGCGACTTCCAATATCCTGTTTAAGATGCATGAACAAGTCCTGCAAACGGGTTCTTTACACATTCCGGCTTTGCCCCATTGTCTCCACAGATAAATGGGAGATAACATGCATTGAATCGATTGGAGGTCTTTCATGAATCCTGTGTTTTTTAGATATTCTTCAGCAATAATTTTTTCCCAAATCTGTTTGGTGACAGCGCTGATGATTCTTGTATCCATACCCGCCGACCCGGCACTGGCAAATGAAGCAGGGCAACCGGAAATAAATGTCTCTGCGACGGGCAAAGTCAGTGCGGAGCCGGATATGGTACTCATTTCGTTTGGGGTTGTTCGAGAGGCAAAAACAGCCCGTGATGCCCTTACGGCAAACAACAAAGCAATGTCAGAGGTATTAAGCGCGCTTGAGAACGTTGGTATTGCAAAGACGGACATACAAACTTCCAATTTCAATATCTCACCACGTTATCATTATCCCAAGCGTAGTGGTGATGGTTCCCAACCTCCACCTAAGATTACGGGCTATATGGTTTCGAACAATGTTTCATTGCGGGTGCGTGACCTTTCAAAAACAGGAGAATTGCTGGATCAAGTCGTCACGTTGGGCGTCAACAGTGGTGGCAATATTCAATTCCTGAATCAAAACACTGATGAGATTTTGAAAAATGCCAGAACTGCTGCCGTCAAAAATGCGATTAAAAAAGCAAACACTCTTGCAAATGCGGCAGGTGTGAAGTTGGGGCAGTTGATCGAGATTCGCGAGAATTCACAGGAGCCACGTCCGGTTCCCATGGCCAGAACCACCATGATGGAATCTCAAGCTGATGGGAGCTCGGTGCCAATCGCGGGTGGAGAAAACAGCTATTCAGTAAATGTGAACATGCGCTGGGTAATTGAGCAATAATGGACTGTAAAGCGACTTTCTAAAGCAAGAAAGCGCCGAAGAACGGCGCTTTCAAGAACAGGG
Organism: Hyphomicrobiales bacterium; assembly: GCA_021775455.1. Taxonomy (GTDB): domain Bacteria; phylum Pseudomonadota; class Alphaproteobacteria; order Rhizobiales; family Rhizobiaceae; genus JAALLB01. Next base: position 2,278 of record JAJFHU010000054.1, read on the forward strand.
TTTTTCTTGGCTTAGTAAAGGCCACGGGTCCTGATAACCGGGCAACGTGAACGGTCGCGGTCATACACAACCTTTGCACGATGCCCATGACTAAATCCTTTGACCACGATTCGGTTCCGGCCGATGCGATCAACGTAAGGACGTTTTACACCAAGGCGCCATGCTTTTTTCAAGGCGCGCCGCGGAGTGCATACACGGTTGCGTTTGTGTGCCTTGTGGTAGCCACCACGTCGGTGACCGTCAGAAAAATATACGCCGCCATGGCCATTGCCTATGTATACGCCAACGGAGCCAGCGTTGGCAGAACCGGCTGTAGAGAGGGTTGCGCCGGCCGCGATCACACCAACTGCTATCAGGGTTTTGATTGTGTTCTTAAACATAATTTTCTCCTTTTAGTTGCTGACGGTGCCAAGGGTTGCGATTTCGCCAGACTGTGAGGAAAACTTATGAAATTGGCTCTGAACCGAGCCGGAACACTTTGTTCAGGCTCGGTTCAGGATGTTATTAATTATTGTTTTTCAACGGCTTAATGAAGTAAATTTCATAATTTATTTCGAGTTTATTGTTTCAAACAAGCTTTGCGGAATTTCAATTCCATTTTCAGAAACCTTTGCACACTTCATTCGTCGGCCATCACCAGGAAGGCGCGTTCCTTCTTGAACCAAAATCTGCGAAAACAAGCCTTCAGCAGATTTCAGCGATGCATTGCCATTTGGTGCAAGAGCCAAAATAAACTCACCTCCACGTGGCGGACCACCATCATTGTTGTCGTTTGCCGCAGCTTCATAGCTCATTTGCTCTCCGATCAAAGCTCCGGCCAGTAGTTCCACCATCAGAGCAATGGATGCTCCTTTGTACCCGCCGTAAGGCAACATTGCCCCTTTGAGAACTTCATTGGGGTCGTTCGTCGGTTTGCCGTCGGGGCCAATACCAACACCATCCGGCAAAGTATGCCCCTCCCGGGCGGCAATCATCACTTCTCCACGAGCCATCACAGCGCTCGCCTGATCAAACACCATCGGTTCGGCATTTTCACGCGGCCAGGCAAATGCAACCGGATTTGTACCGTAGAGTGGTTTGGTGCCACCGGCAGGTGGCAGAGCTGGCTTGAATGATGTACATGCGAAAGCTGCAACGCCTTGTCGTGCCAGAAGCTCTACTTCCTGCCAAAGAGCGGCAAAATGGAAGGTATTGGTTAGCGAACCCAGTGCCACACCCTGACTTTTTGCCAAATCAGCAAGTGGCTTTGCCATGTATTGGTGAGCAAGTGGCGCATAACCACCATCGCCATCGACGGAAAGTACGGCAGGTTTTGACGTCGTGATTTTCGGTGAAGCCTTACCATTCACTTTGCCACTCTTGAGGGAAGCAAGATAACCAGGCATACGGAACAGGCCATGGCTGTGAGCGCCGTGGCGTTCAGCTTGAAAGATACACTCAGCAACTGCATCCGCGTTGACTTCATCACACCCCGCCCGCTTCAATGCGGCTGATGCAAAGGGTTTGACTTCCTCAAGCGCCAGTTTAACTGTGTCGGTTGCTGTTTTTTCCATAATTCCACTTTCCAAGTGTCAAATTTTTTACAGTGAACAGCAACCCTGTTTAAACCTCTCGGCCGGCACGCCATTCCTTCCAGCGCATATACGCATTTGCGCCTAACCATGCAAAGGGTTCTGGAGGAAGTTTTTGGGGGTCAGGCTGACCAAGAAATGCTTCAACCAGTGGAGTGCGCCCTTCAACTGCAAATTCCGCAGCCGCCATTCCGGAGAGCGTGCCTTGTGCCGTACCCAACCCATTCTGGCAACAGGCAGAAAACAGACCCGGCTCCTGCTCTCCAAATGCAGGAACGCTATTATAGCTCAAACAAAGGCGTCCACTCCACCGATACTCGGCGGAGACGTTTTCCAGTTCTGGAAACCGCTCCCGAAACGAATAATCGTGAGTTTTCCCCATCCTTTTCACCAACTTCTCGCTAACCTGCATTGAAGGTTCATACACAACGCGATTGCGGGTGATGATGCGATCACCGCATGCCCCGGAAATTCTGCGTACGGTTGTTGCGATCGGATCAGCCGGCGTAATCCCCCAACGACGCTCCCCTCCGACTGCCCTGATTTCTTGACCTGTCAGCGCTCGGGTCATCGAGCCGAACAGGATGACGTGCATTAGTCGGCGCTTGAAATATCCGAAGGATTCTGCATGCCCGTTAACCCCGAGAATGACTTTGGAGCATGTAACACTTCCTGCAGGCGTTGTTGCCACCCACTTGCGGTTTTCCAGTTTCAGAGAAGTAACGGGACTGTTCTCAAAAATCGAAACGCCTGATTTACTTAGGCCATCTGCCAGTCCACGAATGTATGCAGCAGGTTGGATCGTCGCAGTGCTTGGCGTGAACAACCCTCCAACATACCAACCCGAACCAGTCAGTTTCTTCATTGCTTTGGCGTCAAGAATTTTGCTGTCTTCGCCGAGCTGTTTGAGATGTTCTGCATATTCAGTATTGTGCTGCATACCCTTTTCGGTAGCCGCACCGTTTACCTTTCCGGATCGATTAAACACTTCGTCCGAGAGTTTGTTTTCCCTCGCGATGTCTTCAGCAAAATCGATAGCCAATCGTTTCAACCTGATATCTTCCAGGTCTCTTTCTAATTGTCCTGCATAATTTGATGATGCCAGATCATGCGGCAGGTCAAGCATAAAGCCGGAATTTCGCCCGGCAGGACCAGCGGCCACGCGGGTCGCATCCAGCACCACAATTCGCGACTTGGGTCGCAACTGGTACAATCGGCGAGCTGCAGAAAGTCCGGCAAATCCTGCTCCAACTACAAGGTAATCGGCTTTTTCTTCTGCTTTGAGTTCAATCGCTGGAACCTGTTCCGGCAGAATAGCATTCCAGCCAGAAACACCAGTGTCTACGGGTAGTCTTGAAACCTTGCTCAATCGACACTCTCTTCTGGCGCGCGATCGGACAAGTCGATCCAGATTGTTTTCAATTCAGTGTACTGGTCATGGGCGTGAAGGGAGTTGTCCCGCCCTCCGAAACCAGATTGCTTGTAGCCGCCGAACGGGGTGGATATGTCCCCTTCCCCGTAGCAATTCACGGTGACAGTTCCAGCTTGAATGTTACGGGCGCAGGTTATTGCCTGCTTGGCATTGGCAGTAAACAAGCTGGCCGCGAGGCCATACACGGTGTCATTCGCAACTGATATCGCCTCTTCTGTTGAAGCGACCGTAATTACAGAAAGTACGGGACCAAATATCTCCTCCTTGGCCAAAACATCACCCGGTTTCACATCGTCAAATATTGTAGGCTCCACATAAATATTGTCGCGTGTTTTCCCGCCAAGCGCAGGTTTGCCCTTTTTAAGATAAGAAGCAACTTTCTTGAAGTGTTCGCTATCAATCATCGTTCCAAGGTGATTGGAAGGATCAAGCGGATCACCGGTACGCCAGTCTCGCACGTGCGCGATCATGCGCTTCATCAATGGCGCTTTTACTTTCTCATGCACAATCAAACGTGAACAGGCAGAGCAGTTTTCACCCATGTTCCAGAAGGCTGCATTGACGATGTGTCCGGCAACCAGATCAAGATCCTCGGCATCTTCGAGTACTACTGCAGGATTTTTACCACCGCATTCGAGGACGACTTTCTTGAGGTTGGATTCAGCTGCATACTTCAAGAAACGCCGCCCGGTTTCGGTGGAGCCTGTAAAGCTCACCATGTCCACATCCATGTGACGACCAAGTGGCTCGCCAACGGATGGACCATTTCCTGGAAGAACCTGCAGCACCCCATCAGGAAGGCCTGCTTCAGAAGCGAGCTCTGCCAGTCTTAAGGCAGTAAGTGAGGTCTGTTCGGCTGGCTTGACGATTACCGAGTTACCGGCTGCAAGGGCCGGGCCAATTTTCCAGGCCATCATCAACAGCGGAAAGTTCCAGGGCAGCACGCAGGCAACCACGCCGACCGGCTCGCGCACCACCATGGCGATGTGATCATCACTTGCCGGGGCCATCTGGTCGTAAATCTTGTCAACCGCCTCGGCATGCCATTTGATGGTGTGGATGGTTTCAGGAATGTCGATCTGCTCACAATCGCGAATAGGCTTTCCGCTGTCGAGGCATTCCATCACCGCAAGCTCTCGCCGATTGCGGGTGATCAGCTTGCAAAGCCGGATCAGAATATCCTTACGATCTGACGGATGCAATCTTGCCCAGTGGCCCTCGGCAAATGCTTTTCTTGCCTTTTCAACTGCCAGGTTAACATCTTTTGCATTACACCCGGAAATGGTCGCAATTTTCTTGCCAGTCGCAGGGTTGATGGTCGCAAACTTGTCGCCCTTACCAGCACGAAATTTTCCATCAATAAAAGCCGCAGCGGGGTATGTCATGTCCGCTGCAATGGCTGCATATTCATCTCTTGTCAGCAAATCACTCATTTAACCGCTTCCTTCTCAATCTGCGCGATTGCCGCATCCATAACCTTGATAACCTGTTCCAGTGCCCGCTTGTCATCCTTGTTCAAGGGTTGCAAAGGTCTTCGCGGTGGCCCCGCGTTAATGCCCCGCAATGTCAGACCATGCTTGATACACTGGACAAATTTTCCGCCCTGCTCCAACACGCTCATCAACGGCAACATGGCCGACATGATCCTGCGACCCTTGTCGAAATTCCCTTCAACCGCACAAGCCTTGTAAAGTGCAATATGAGCTTGTGGTGCAAAGTTTGAACCGGCACAAACCCAACTACGCGCACCCCACGCAAAAAATTCCAGTGCCTGATCGTCCATGCCGCAAGAAAGTTGAATGTGCGGATAATCGCGCGCCAGCATATGAACCCGATTGATGTCACCTGAGCTTTCCTTGATCGCACAGAAGTTTGGACTGCGCCCAATGCGGTCCAGTGTTTCTGTACCCATATTGGAACTCATTCGACCGGGATAATTATAAAGCATTGCAGGCAAATTCGCTTCGCGATCAATAGCCAGTGCATGAAGTGCAATTTCCCGCTCGGTGGGGCAAGCATATGGTGGTGTCGCAACCAATATCCCGTCTGCACCAATTTCCCGGGCAGCTATTGCAAACACAATCGAATCTTCTGTTCGAATTGCACCAGTTCCAACGATTAGTGGCAATCTACCTTTCACCAACTGCTTGGCGAGCTTCATCATTTCAATGCGCTCTTCGGTAGTCTGGGCATAGTATTCACCCGTCGTCCCGGCAACGATTATGCCATGAACACCCGAGCCGATCAGGTATTCAACCACATCGCCAAACCGTTTGCGATCCAGAGCAAAATCATCGTCATAAGGCGTGACAATCGGTGTGTATATACCCTCAAATTTCATTTTTCTTTCCATCGGTTCGTCTCAAATACTACTAACCGGGTAAACCAAGTATTGCGTGCGTCCGTCATCAACAACAAATGTCTGCCCGGTTACCAGTGCAACCTTGATCTCAGTGCTCTTCATTCAATCCACCATTATCCGGTATTTGCTCTTCTCGTTTGGCAATATATGCGAGCAATTCTTCGTCCCTGGCTTTATCAAGCTTCGGTTCTTCGTATGATTCAAGCAATTTTTTGGCGTATTCCAGCGCTCGTTCTGTGATTTCCTTTGACCCATCTGCCTGCCATTGTTCGATGGAGTTGTTGTCGAAAAGTTCTGGCATGAAGAATGCAGATTCAAAATTTTCATAAGTATGCGGATGGCCAAGGTAGTGCCCACCCGGTCCAACATCGCGAATAGCGACCAACGCCTCATCGAAATCACCCCATTTAACTCCTTCGGCCATACGATAGGCCATTGCGCATTGTTCAGCATCGACGACAAACTTGGCAGTGGAACAATGCATACCTGCTTCATTCCACCCGGCTGAATGCCAGATGTAATTGGCACCCGCATGAATGACTGAAGATAGGGTCGTCGCACTTTCATAACCCGCCTGAGCATCAAAAGTCTTTGCACCACCGAGCGTATTGGAAGTCCTCCAGGGAACATTATAGAACCTGGCCATTTGGCCGATCATGTAATTCATCAAGCTGATTTCCGGTGTGCCAGCCATCGGAGCACCGGATTTCATCGACACGGTAGAAAGATAGTGACCGTAAATGGCCGGGCAACCCTTTCGAACCACTTGTGTGTACGCAAGCGCTGAAAGCGCTTCTGCATTAAGCTGGGCAACTGCCGCCGCTGTTGAAGCAGGTGTGTTTGCACCACCAAGAACAAATGGTGAGCACAAAACCGGTTGGTTACGCTTGTTGAAAGCCCGGCAGGCACCCAGCATGGTCTCGTCCCAGACCAGTGGTGAGTTGCCGTTAATGTTGCCGGTCACAACCGGGTGGGTTTCAAGATATTCTTCGCCAAACAGTATCGCACACATATCCATGACATCCTCACCGTTACGGCCAGAAGTCGTCATACCCATAAAGGTTTTGTCGGAATGCTTCATGGAAGAGTAGGTAATGCGTAAATGACGATGCGGTACCGGGTGGTCCATGGGTTCCACAATATGATGCGCACTTGAATGAATGGCCGGTAACATATGTGCCAATTTGTGAAACATTGCCAAATCATCGAGTGTTGGCCAGCGCCTGACATCTTCAAGATCACGGAGAAATGGAGCGCCGGTCATCGGAACAAAGATTGACTGATTGCCGCCGAGCTTCACATTCTTTTTTGGATCTCGCGCGTGGTAGGTGAAAGTGGAAGGAATTGTTGAAATCAGCTCGCGTACCATTTCGCGATCAAGATAAACGCGCTGACCATCAACCTTGGCACCTGCGTCCTTCCATTGCTGAAGTGCAATTTCATCCCGGAAATCAACGCCAACTTCTTCCAAAATTGCCATGGAAGCATCATCAATCCGTCCAACCTGTTCCTCATCCATCGGTTCGGTCAGCGGCAGAGTATTTTCCAACCCGGGCAGCATTGCGATATCATGAGTATCCCGCAACGTGCGCCTGGCTCCGCGACCGCCCCTGCGGGTTTGCTTTTCCATCACTTCCATAACAGGCAAACTCTTTTGGTTTTGACCAAAAAAGGATAGAAAGGTCGATGGAAGCGGAACAGGTTGAAAAACGACTTAATCAGCCGCTTTAGAACACGATATTCAATCCAGTTTAATGCTTGCGACTATTAGGAAAGACTGAATTTTCAAATTTTAGTGCTTTATCTGCAACTTTCGCGGTGTCTTGCACAGACATTCAACTCCAGTTTCAGTGATTAAAATTGGCTCAGTAATTTCCAATCCACCATCATCCAACCAAAGGCCTGGCATAAAATGAAATGTCATTCCCGGTTTGAGAACCGTTTTGTCGCCGCGGCGGAACGACATGGTCCGCTCGCCCCAATCAGGTGGATAAGAAATCCCAATTGCATAACCGGTTCGGGAATCCTTTTGGAAACCATGTTTGTTCAGGGTATCAAAAAAGGCGATTGCAATGTCCTCGCACCTGTTACCTGGTTTTGCCTGCTCAAGTCCGGCTTCGACACCCTCAAGTACCGCCTTTTCAGCATCAAGATACTTTTGCGGCGGCTTGCCCAAAAACAATGTGCGCGATTGTGGACACTGATATCTTTTGTAGACGCCTGCAATTTCAAAAAAAGTGCTTTCACCAACCTTGAAAGGCTTGTCGTCCCAGGTCAGATGCGGGGCCGTTGCATCCATGCCCGAGGGCACCATTGGAACGATTGCAGGATAATCGCCCCAATGGCCGTCAGCGCCGGTAATCCCAGTATGGTAGATATCCGCAACCAGTTCATTCTTGGGAAGGCCCGGTTCTGCACGCTCCACAATCATGGCATGCATCTTTTCAACTATCGCCGCCGCACGCCGCATAAATGTGATTTCTGTCTCGCTCTTGATGGCGCGCTGCCAATTTACCAACCCGGTACGGTCACTGAATTTTGTGTCGGGAAGGTTTTTCTTAAGCGATTCCCACGCGGCCGCTGAAAAATAATAATTATCCAGTTCTACCCCAATCGAAAGTTTCTGCCATCCGCGGTCCTTAATCAGATCGGAAAGCGTTTCCATTGGGTGTTTCTCGGGATTTTGCACATATATGTCATCGTAACCAACAATATTGTCATGGTTCATAAACACCGTCCGCTTGGCACCAAGAGCGTCCATCCCACGACCCCACCAGACAGGTTCCCCGTCATGGGTCAGTAAAACCGCCTGATGCGTATAAAACGACCACCCATCATAACCCGTAAGCCAGGCCATGTTGGATGGATCGGACACTATCATCAATCCGATATCCTGCTCAGCCATCGCCTTTCGTGTTTTGACGATGCGATTTTCATACTCTTTCATCGAGAAGTTCAGTGTTGGACCTTGTTCCATCTGTACTACACCATAAAAATTTTACACCTACCGGAATTATCCGGGACTTCAGCACATTGCAATCAAATTTGGATTTAGCAACTCCATTGGCACAGCACTTGCTCATTATAACCATGAGCAGAGCCAATTGTGTCAAATCGGGACAAATGGCGAACTAGAGGCTAAACGGGGTATAAGCGTGAACGTTGAAAACATTTCAATTGATGCAGCACTACCGGCTGGTATTTCAGGAGACAGGCGTACACGGCCCCGGCCTGGCGGAAGGCTTGGTGAGGGGGTTCTGGTTGTCAGTTACATGTTTGTGGAATTGGTGGCGGTTTTTGCACTCGGCCTCGCAATCGCATATTTTTATGTCGGCCAAACACTGAGTGTTCCCGATTATTACCAGTCCTACATTACACCCCTACTGCTTGCTCCAGTATTATTGGGTATTCGATTTCATTCGGAAGGCTTATATGAAGTGGGCAACCTGCAGCGTGCGGTAAAATCCACTGGCTCAGTGTTGAAATGCATTGCCATGGTGTTCATCGGACTTGTTGTGCTCGGATTTCTTGCGGGAATCGCCTCCTCATACTCCCGTATCTGGTTTGTGGGTTGGTCAGTCGGATCAGCTGTTCTCGTACTGTTACTTCGTGCAATCCTGGATCGCATACTCACACAGCTGAAAAGCCACCGAATTCCGTTATCGCGAATTGCAATTTACGGCGATATTTCATCAGTACTAAAAGTGCGCGCTGCATTGAGCGAAAAAGAAGCGGGAATTGAGATTGTGGGATCGTTCAGTGACGCGAAGGTTTCAGACGAAGCGTTGAACATCCGGGGCGACCTTGGTGATCTGCTGGCGCTTGCAAGAAACATCAATATCGACCGGGTAGTAATTGCGAAAGAAGTCGCATCGCGCTTGGAAATCAGCCGAATTATGAATGCTCTTTCCAACTTACCGGCGGAAGTTCTGCTTTACCCAAATTTTTTGGGTGACACCGTCAACCTTTCCGGCCTCACTTCTGTCAACCACTCCAGATTGATCCGCATTCAGAAGCGACCAATTTCTGACTGGGGCCTGCTAATAAAGGCAGCCATGGACAAGATCATATCTGCGATTGCCGTTATTGCTCTGGCACCGCTTCTGGTTGTTGTTGCGATTTGCATCAAACTCGACAGCAAGGGACCTGTGTTTTTCAAGCAGCGCCGTCACGGATACAATCTTGGCGTAATTGATGTCTGGAAGTTCCGAACCATGACCGTCCAGGAAAATGACGGAAAATTCAAACAGGCAGTCAAAGACGACAAGCGCATTACCCGGATAGGCAATTTCCTGCGCAAGACCAGCATTGATGAACTGCCGCAACTCTTCAATGTACTGAAGGGAGAGATGTCAATTGTAGGTCCCCGCCCGCATCCGGTGAAGCTGAACTCTGACTACGCAGCCCGACTGATGCGCTACGACAATCGCCACAAGGTGAAACCAGGGATTACCGGATGGGCACAAATTAACGGTTATCGTGGCCCAACAATGGAACCGGACCAGATGCACAAGCGAATTGAGTACGATCTGGAATACATCGAAAATTGGTCTCTGTGGTTTGATTCCAAGATAATTCTGGCAACTCCATTCCTCGGGATCGTTCACAAAAATGCATTCTAGGGCAAACAGAATACAAACAATTCAAGAAAATTGAATCGAGTAAATTTACCTAAAAGAAGATGATTTCTGACAAGATAACGGATGAATAGGTGAGGTGAAATTGGTGTCTAAAACTTGTAAAAAACATTGCAATCCGCATGATCGGCAGGTGCTTCTTGTGGGCGGTGCTGGATATATCGGTTGCCCGGTCGCATCCTTGTTACTGGAGAGTGGATACAAGGTACGTAACCTGGATTTGTTAACCTACGCTCACCAAAATGCAGTTATGGGGCAAATGCTGTCTCCCGATTACAAATTTCAGTTCGGTGACATGGGATGCCCCAAGGCTTTGAACGAAGCCCTGAACGGGATAACAGATGTAGTTCTTCTTGCTGGCCTGGTTGGCGATCCCATAACCAAGCAGTTGCCTGATGAATCTCACCAAATCAATGATATTGCAGTCAAGCATTGCCTTGAAAATCTCAACGGCCGCGGTATCCGCAATGTTATTTTTGTTTCGACTTGCTCGAACTACGGCAAAATTGACGAAAATGAAATTGCTGATGAAAGTCACGCGCTTGAGCCGCTCTCTGCTTACGCTCGTTCCAAAGTTGAAGCCGAAAAATTGATACTATCGTCAAAGGGCAAGATAGATTTCCACCCAACCATACTTCGGTTTGCAACAGCATTCGGCATGGCACCACGCATGCGTTTTGACCTGACAGTTAACGAATTCACACGCGATCTCTATCTGGACAAGGAACTCCTGGTGTTTGATGCGGAAACATGGCGTCCATACTGTCACGTAAAGGATTTTGCGCGGCTAATTCGCAAGGTGCTTCAGTCAGATACTGCCAAAACTTCATTTGAGGTGTTCAATGCAGGCAGCAACGACAACAATTTTACCAAGCAGGGAATCGTTGACCTGATTTGCGATAGACTGCCTGGCCGTACGATCAAGTACCAGAAAAATAGTGCTGATCCGCGAAATTATCGCGTCGATTTCTCAAAGCTCAACAACCAGTTGGACTTCCATTGCAAATATTCGGTTGCCGATGGTGTGGACGAGTTGATCACCGGCATGGAGGAACATCTCTTTGACGATGTAGAAGCGCGCAAACTCTATTACGGCAATTACGGAATTGTTGCTCACTAAATGAAGTGAAACTGGAACTCTCGACTGTTCTTTGTTCAAGGGGAAAGCAAACATGAAAAACCGGATAGTCATATTGGCAGGAGGCAAGGGAACCCGATTGCGGCCCTTCACCGCCAGCTTTCCAAAACCGCTTGTACCGGTGGGTGATCAGCCTATTCTGGAAATTTTAATGACCCAGCTTGCCAATCAAGGCTTCAGGCGTTTCACTATTGCCCTCGGCCATCTTTCCGGATTGATCCGCGCTTATATCGACCAGCGCAAATCGCTAACTGATGGCCTGCAGATTGATTTTGTGGATGAAGACGAACCAACCGGAACGGCAGGTTCTCTGGCCAACATTGACGGTTTGGATGACACGTTTTTGGTGATGAATGGCGATGTTCTCACTGACATGGATTACAGTGCGCTTGTTAATGTTCACGATTCATCTGATGCCGCGCTAACGATTGCTGCTCACAAGCAAGAAGTCAAAATTGACTTGGGTGTTCTTGAGGCAAATGGAAACGCCATCCTGAAAAATTATGTAGAAAAGCCGACGCTGGATTACGAAGTCAGCATGGGTGTTTACGCCTATAGTCCCTCAGTTCTCAAATATATTCCAAAGAACCAGTATCTGGATTTTCCGAATCTGGTTCAAAAACTCATGTCCAACGGTGAAATCGTACGCCTGTACCGGAACAACGCTTTCTGGCTCGATATCGGTCGCCCGGATGATTATGCGGCTGCACAAGAAATGCTGCAGCAACACCCTGAACAATTTGGAATGATTGCAAATGGCTGACCTCTGGAAATATACCCTTTCGGAACTGGACCTGACAGCAGAAGATGGCATAGCAGTTGAAGCGTGCATTCGGTCCCAGTGGCTTTCGATGGGCCCAAAGACCCAGGAATTCGAAGCAACATTTGCTGATATGGTCGACGCAAAGCACGCCATCGCCGTATCAAACGGTACAGCTGCACTCCACCTGGCGTTGGCCTCTGTTGGTGTTGGAAGTTCACCCGATGATGAGATAATTCAACCCGCCATCAATTTCGTTGCTGCCGCCAACATGACCTGCGCACTTGGAGCAACGCCAGTATTTGCAGATTCAATTTCCTTTATCGACCCTACAATTGACCCTAAAGAAATCAAGGCGAAAATAACCGACAGGACCAAAGCCGTCGTAGTGATGCATTTTGGCGGCTACGCCTGCCAAATGGATGAGATCAAAAGTATTTGTAGCGAGCATGAAATTGCATTGATTGAAGATGCCTGCCATGCACCATGCCAACCATACTCGGGAAAGCTGGGCGGACATTTGGGTACAATCGGTGAAATCGGATGTTTCTCGTTCTTCTCCAACAAAAACATGACAACCGCTGAAGGTGGCATGGTTGTAACCAACGACGATGAACATGCAGAGAAAATTCGCCGCATGCGGTCCCATGGCATGACTACGCTTTCCTGGGATCGTCACCATGGTCGACCATCGACCTATGATGTAGTAATGCACGGGTTCAACTATCGAATTGACGATCTTCGCGCTTCTTTGGGCGTTTCACAACTCTCACGATTACTTGAGAATAACGAAAAGCGCCGCGAGCGAATGCAGGAATATGCAGGTGCAGCCGCAGCTTTGGCCAGCAACGAAGTTCAGTTCATTTTCGGGGATCGTCCCAAGGACGGGACTGGTCATGTGGCAGGTGTGATTGTTCCGATACAGAAGCGTGATGCAGCACGCTTGAAACTTTCAGAGCTCCGTATCCAGACCAGCTTGCATTACCCACCAATTCACAAGTTTAGTGCGTTTGAACGGTTTTCATCAGCGCAACTTCCAATCGCCGAGGAATTTGCGCGATCCATGATCACGCTACCGATGCATGCCAATCTGAACAAAGGCGCACCAACGGAAATTATTAATTCCCTGAACGAGTGCCTGAAGGCTGCCTGATGAAACCAAAAAATGGTCAAAAACAGATATTGTTTCTGGCGCAATTGCCGCCACCATTTCACGGGCAATCGCAAATTGCCGGGGCAGTTCATGACGTCTTTTCAAATGATGCAGGAGCGAATGTTTGGCATCTGTGGAGAGGTGGAGCAAGAGCGGCAACGGAAGTAGGCAAACGGTCCCTGGTGAAGTATTTTGGATTCGGTTTGTTGGTCATTACCCTTATTACATATCTAATTCGCGGTAAAAGATTTGATGTGGTTTACCTTGGCTTTGCACCTTGGGCGCATACTGTTACCCGCGATGCTGCCTTGATGATCTTGTCCAAACTGTTGTCCAAACGGGTTTGGATTCATGTTCACGGGGATGGCCTGCAAAATTTTATCAAACCCAAAGATACCAAATCCCGGTTTGTTGCCTGGGCACTACGACAAACCGAATTACTGGCGATTACAGAAAACACGTTTGAAAGTGGGCAAATTTTCGGCCAGTTTTCAGAGGTAACCCATCTGCCGAATTTTGCTCCCGATCCGGGCAATCCCAAACCCCGGGGCAAAAAGCCGATCCATTTGGGTATCGTTAGCAATCTCGATCCCCGCAAGGGAACTTTCGAATTTCTTTCTTCAATTTCGAGAATGAAATCACAGGGCATGAAAGTTCGTGGAACAATTGTCGGTGGGCCCACAGCATCGCTCTCAGTGGAAAAATTGCGAGAAAAGGTAGAAGAACTCGGATTATCCAAGGTTGTGAATGTCACCGGTCGGGTGAGCGAAGAAGAAAAACACCGTCTTCTAAGCGAGATGGACATATTCTTGTATCCCTCTCGCCATGACCTCGCTCCACTGGCGCTAATTGAAGCCATCGCACACGGTTGCATTCCGATTGTCTTTGAAGTTGGCGGCATACCTGAAATTACGGGCAAGAATCTCTCGCACAATGTCCTGCAACCAGAATTAACTGAAGAAGAATTCGCCAGGGAAGTCTGTAACATTATTAAAAGTTACGTGAAAAACCCAAAGCTGCGAACAAAAGATGCCGCAAACGCCCGCAAGCAGTTTGAAGCAAACTATAGTGAAGCAGGTTTCAGGAACAACATTCTTTCGGCGTTGCAGCAAAAGCAAAGTTCAATCAATTCTGAATCAGTTTATTCAACAAAGATTGCTGGCCAGGAAACGTAATGAAACAGCAAATCCTGAAAACATTTCGCGGCGTCCATGCTGTCTTCAGACGCAGGCAATTACCAAATCGCATTGCGATCTATGGGCATGAGCTACCGCCAGAGCAGCGGCAACACTTTGCTGCCTGCATCTCACATCTGGTCTCCATGGGTTATGTAAGCGTCAATCCACGTGAGTATGCGGCGGTTGAAGGCCCGTCAAAACGGCTCTTTGTCTCATTCGATGACAACTTTGCAGACTGGTATGATTCCCTTGCCCTGTTCGATCGTTTGGGAATCTCATGCACTTTCTACGTGACCAGTGGTGTATTTTTTGATCGTTCAACCAGGGCTGAACAAAAGGCATTCATGAACCAAATTTGCCAACCAGACGAAAAACCCACTTTAAGCGTGACTCAACTGAAAAAAATTGTCGCGCGCGGACATACCATTGGTTGTCATACCCATACCCATCCAGTGCTGAGTCAACTGTCATCGGAACGTTGGGATCGCGAGATTGCCCATTCAAAACGGGTTCTGGAACGTTTGATTGATCAAAAGATTGTTGACTTTTCCTTTCCGTTTGGAATGCGCCGCGATTTCTCTTCAACGCTTAGCGCCTATTGCCAGGGATTGGGATTTCAGACCATCGCAACCGGCATTTCCGGGCAACTATACCAACATAGCATAGATCCTATGTTTGTTCATCGAACAGGATGGAAATCACACTTGCCTATCGCGGAAAACATCAAAAATCTTCAACTGGACGCCCGCATCTATGGAAAACTGTTTGGGCGGAGTGTAATTGGCTGATGGCTTCCAATTCAGCAAAACATGGCAAACCAAAAGTTTCCTTTCTAACGCTTATCCTGAGTCATTACAGGGTGAGCGTACATGAACAAATTCGCCTGCAGTTGAACAGCCAGGGTATTGATTACGAGATTGTTTACAGTGACCCAGTCGGAGAAGATGCCGAGAAAAGGGATACCGGCAATCTTTCCTGGGGCAAGAAAATTGCACTGAGCAACTTTTCAATTGCCGGGAAGAGATTACCCCTTCAGTGGGCATTTAAATCAGTCCAAAGCAGCGATCTTGTGATCGTCAGCCAGGAAAATCGATTGCTGATGAACTATTACTTGATTGCACGTTCAATGCTTACCAGGAAAAAAATGGCCTTCTTTGGACATGGTCGAGGCTACCAGTCCAAGAATACAAATGGCCTGTTGGAAAAGTGGAAGCGTTTCCTGGCAAGGCGTGCCAACTGGTGGTTTGCCTACACCCAAGGTGTTGCAGATTATCTCGTCTCTATCGGATACCCGGAAGAGCGCATAACTGTTGTTTGCAACTCCATCGATACAACCGAATTGCGCAATCAGATCAGCAAAGCTGGCCCATCCGACATTGCCGAATTCAAGCAGCGTATGGGGATCAAGGGTAAGCGCGTGGGATTGTATATCGGAGGCATGTACTCTGAAAAGCGGATACCTTTCCTGTGTGAGTCTGCAATCGAGATTCGAAAAGCAATCCCGGATTTCGAGCTACTGCTGGGGGGCGGGGGCAGCGCTTACGCGGTTGCAAAGAAATATGCAGACAAGCACGAATTCATTCATGCCCCCGGGCCTCTTTTCGATGAAGACCGGGCAATAGCCCTCAAGATGTCAGATGTGTTTTTGATGCCAGGACTGGTAGGTCTGGCAGTAATCGACAGTTTTATTGGTGAATGTCCAATCGTCACGACAGACTATCCGTTTCACAGTCCGGAGTTTGAGTATCTGCAATCTGGGAAAAATGGAATTGTTGTTCGCGATGATGGTTTCGCTATCACATATTCCAAAGCCGTGGCGGATCTCTTGAAAAGCCCTGAAAAGCTGAAAAGGCTACGCAAAGGATGTATATCAAGCAGCAAACTATACACCGCCCAGAACATGGCAAAAAACCTTGCTGACGGCATGCAAAAAGCAATTAATCACGAGAAACTGGTAAGCAAGACTGTCGAACGAGAGTTGAATCAACTAGCCAGCAATTCCTGAATTTCACGTCTCAAACTGATCTGCCCCAACCTTCCAAGTGCGAGTGAAAAGCCTTATTGTCTGATTCGCGATTCATGCAATCAGGGCCAACATGAGCGATATTGTCTGGAACAGCGCAAATGGTTCGGTGGAACGGGATGAATCATCCGTTCCCTGGACACAGCGGTTGGCGGCGGTAGCGCTGATCCTATTGATTTTGTATTCTACCCATTCGTTTCAGTTTTTGTTTGCAGAAACCGTGGAAGCCGGATTGACTGAAGAATCAACTGCGCGCTCCAGCCCGGTCTACATGGGACTCTTTTTTATACAGTTTTCAATGTTCGGGTTGTTGTTGTTCTTTCACATCCTGCGTAACGGCATTACCGTTCCACTTATAATCGCGGGTACTCTGATTGTTTATCTGTGCGGATCTGTTCTGTGGTCCCTAAATCCAAGGCACTCGCTGTTTCCTACATTTCTGCTTTCCTATCTGGTGATGGCTGCTTATACAGCATCAATTTTTTATCCACCACGCCAACTTTTACGTTTGTATTTCCATGTTTGCATTTTCATTCTGATCAGTTCGTTCATTGTTTTTTTCGTTAACCCGGAAATTGCCGGGAAAGCACGCTTCGATGGAGGCTGGTTTACCGAAATAGAATTCAGCGGTGTAATGTCGAGCAAGAACTATGCCGGAGCAGTTTTTGCTTCCGCCGCCATTCTGGCGCTTAACGGGAGGCGAATTGGTATTTCATCATTAACGTTGCGGTTTCTGGTCTTTGCCTCATCAACTGTAGCCATCGCTTTATCCAACTCCGCAACAGCCGTTGTAATGTTATTCGCAATTGGCGGAATCAGCATAATGCTCCGCGGCAGGAGACCAGGTTATGGCGTATTTCTTCGCGGTTTTTTGCTGTGTCTAATTGGATTAATTGGCTTGGTACCATTCCTGTCAGCCGGGAGCGTACTGCAATTCCTTGGCCGCGATGCTTCATTCACAGGACGGGTTGGTCTTTGGCAGCATGGTATTTCGGCAATTTCTGATCACCCTATATTAGGCCATGGATACAAGGCCTTCTTTGAAACAGGCCGATACTCACCGGTTTGGGAGCTATGGGAAAAATCAGAATATTTCTTTCCAAGAAACTTTCACAACTCCGCAGTCGAAATCATAGTAGCTTTGGGATTGGTTGGGACAGTGGTTTTCTTCGCCGTGGCGATAAAAGCTGCTTCAGTAGTTCGAAATCAAAGCATGTCCATGGATACTCGTGTGGCAATGGGGTTGGTAATATCCATATTTTTTATTAGTTCGATGATGGAGTTTTCAATGTTCCACCACAACTACATTGCGACATTTGTGCTGTTTTACTGCCTGTTTGCGAGTATGTGGAAGTACAACGAACAGTGAGTTTCTAGCTCGTATAGGAAACTTTCACGACGCCACGGATGCGATTTATTTTTGAACCGAGGGAACTCAGGAGCTCATAATTTTTTTCTCCGGCGAGAGCATTTTCTGGTATCACCAAAATTACTTCATCTGCAAGCTCAACCAAGTCATTGAAATGAGCACCCTCTCCAATCAAAGGACCATCAATCACAGCCAAATCGGTATCGAAAATTGGTGCGGTTATGCGGTCTTTTAGTTTTTCAATATTTGCCCTTTGATAAAACCGCGATGTGCTTTCCGTGTTAAAGAAAGGCCAATTTTGAAAACCTTCCAAAGTAACTGTGCCAGCATTTTCACCTACTACCATTTTCTTCTCACCGATTGCCGCAAGTTCGTTTTCAATTGAGTGAGAAAACTGCTCCAATGTTGATGCCAATTCTTCATCGGCGTTTACGAGTAACACCCGGCTTCCCGCAGCTACGCCGCAATGTGCCAAATTTGCAGAAAAGGCAGATCTGGCAAATCCATCGACAAACCCGGTGACCAGCACTGTTCGAGATTTTTTATTCATTCTTGCGCCAAAAATAGCATCAAGAATATTTTTCAGCCGCCCAGATACGGGATTATTGGGGCGGCCCCGCGCCAGCATGGGAATTTGGTCTGCAATCAAGAAACCACGGGGAAAAGACAAATGTATTAAAATCGGCAGGCCCTGTTCGTGGGCGCCCGAACCAAAATCATTTGCTGGCTGTGATTTTTTGCGGCTGACACCGAGTAAGCCACCCAATCCACGGCTGGCGGTTGAGGTGTCCGCGTCAGCCAACGTTGGTTCAAAATTCGATGTACTGCGGTTTGCTGCTGTAGTTTGCCTGGAAAGTGATACGGCATTTGTTGTCAGAATCAATACACACGCGAGGCCAAATCCAGCGATTGTTCCAGCCAATGCATACACTTTTGGAGAAATTCCGGCAGGCTCGATCGGGATAATTGCCGGCGAAATGATCCGGGTAGTTGTCGTATCAAGGCTGACCTGCTCTCCCAGTTCCCTGGCGCGAAGCAGAAATGCTTCATAGACAACCCGCTTGGATTCCACATCACGCTCCAACTCACGAAGGCGAACTTTGGCATCATTTGCGGAGTAAGCGCGATTTGAAAGATTGACCACTTTGGCTTGCAGATCTTTTTCACGTTCCAACATGGAATTGTAATCCACCTTGGCAGCCTCAGCTATACGATCAAGCTCCTCAAAAATTGATCTCTTGATGTCTGCAATTCTCAATTCTGCCGATTTCATTACCGGATGAGTACTCAGATACTGGGCTGAAAGAGTAATTTTTTCTTGCGTAGCCCGCGAAAGCTGCAATCTCAGGTTTGCGATGGTTTGGGACTGCAATTGCGCAGGCAATGCCGTCGGAAGAGCACCGGTTTTCTTGAGTTTTCGAATTTCTTCCAGAATAGCGCGACTGGCAGCAGTTCTGTCCCCGGCATCAACAAGTGCCCGGTTAACCTGAGCAAGTTCCTGTTCATTAATGGGTTGGCCAGTTGCATCAAGAATATTGTTTTCAAGCTTGTACTGTTCAACCCGATTTTCTGCTTCATTGAGTTGTACACGCAAGTCTGCAATTCGTCCTTCAAGTCCATCCGCTGCCTTCTGAGTAGAATTGGAACGAGCTTCAACTTCCAATTCTATGGCAATGTTGGCGATGGTATTTGCCAAATGTGCAGCCTTCTGCGGATACTCACTCAAGACCGACAATTCGATTACGTAACTCAATTTCGGTCGAGATGCGCCAACAGCCTTACGCAATTTGTGAGTTGCGAGAATTTCCCGACTGGTTTGTTCGGATTTTGAAGCACCCAGAAGTTGCCGTTTGAAGTTGGAAAAAAAGTTCAGCGGACTGGTACCGTTGAATTCAGGATCAGAATCAAGGTTTTCGCGTTTTACAACTTCGTTCAAAACACGCTCGGAACGCATGATCCGCATCATACTTTCTATGAGCGCTACTTCAGTGGTGCTTGTCTTACTCCGGTTTGCATTATCCCCGTCCAGAAACTGAATGCCTTGCGGATCGACGAGTACGGAAGTTTCAGCCTCGTATTTACGCTTCATGGTTCCCGAAACGGAAAATGCAATAAATGCTACAGCAAGCGTGAAAATTGCGATAAATTTCCAACGGCTTAAAAGTGTAGCAATTATCTCACCAACACCGATCATGGGCCGGGAATCCAAGTCGTACAGATTATCTCTACGATTGTTTGAATTTGACCCTTGTAATCCCGCCATCAATAATTCCTGACAAGTATTTGACACCGAAGTTCAATTGCTACCGACTTGGCGCAATCAACGGCGTTTGAATTTCCTAATAATTCTTAAAGATTTATGCTTACTGAATTCTAAACAAACCGGATTTTCTGCAAATTTTATCGGCGTTTGCTCAAGCATGATTTTCCGACTTTTTCGGCGGCAATCCTGGATCACTAAAATCCCTGACGTGGAACAATTGAGCACCCAACAATGCCAGATATGCAGGGTTAAGCAAAATATACCGCCTCCAAAGGCGGCGCGGTTCCTGGCAAAGGCGATAAAGCCACTCCAAACCATTGCGCTGCATGACTGCAGGTGCCTGGCTTAGATTTCCTGCATGAAAGTCAAACGCCGCACCAACTGCAATTGACGGAAGTCCAACCAGCTCGGCGCACTCATGGACCCAAATCTCCTGCCTTGGACAACCCAGACCCACAAATACGATGTCGGCACCACTGTCCCGGATTTCCTTGGCTATCGACTCTTTTTCATCATCATTGCTGCGACGAAAGAGGGATGGTTTGGCACCTGCAATCTTGATTTTGGGATATGCGATTTTCAGATTTTTCTGAAGGTTCTTGAGTACTTCATTGCTACTTCCATAAAAATAAATGTTCAGATTTTCCCGGGCCGCCATTTCGCATACCTTTAGCGTAAAAGTCGGGCCGTACACGCGATCTTTCAAACCGGCACCATAAAGCCAATTGAGCGCCCATCGTACTGGTTGCCCGTCCGGCATCACAAGATCCAGCTTGTTAAGTCGATAGCGATGATATGGATCAAGCGCACCAGTCATTACACCGTGAACAGCAAGGGCCGTAACCTTTAACGCAGTTCGGCTCTTTGCTGCTTCAAGGACCCGGGCCACAGCACCCTCGTAGTCCACGCAGCTTATGCCAATTCCAAGTATGTTCCGCTTGCCGCTATCTATCATAATCCTAGCCAATTACGTGCCAACGTTCGGTATTTGCAGCGTAAATCTCTTCAAGAATTTCGGAAATACCAAACTGGGGATTCCAATCCGGGTAATGTTCTTCAAACCGTCTGGTATCAGAAATCCACCAGATATGATCACCTGTGCGATTGGTTTCTTCGTAAGTCTGATTTAGTTTGCGGTCGGAAATTTCCTCACATCCCTGAATGGCTTCAAGCATGGAACAATTGCTTCGCCGTCCACCACCAATATTGTAGACTTCGGCAGAACGTGGCTTTTTTGCGAATTCCCAAAATGCGCTGACCAAATCGTGGCTGTGGATGTTGTCACGAACCTGCTTGCCCTTGTATCCAAGCACTGTGTAAGGCATGCCTGTAGCAGTGCATTTCATTAAATACGCGAGGAAACCATGTAGAGGCGCACCGCTATGTGCCGGGCCAGTCAGGCAACCACCCCGAAAACAAGCGGTTTTCATATCAAAATACCGCCCGTATTCTTGAACCATCACATCAGCGGCTACCTTTGAAGCGCCAAATACACTGTGCGTACTCTGGTCAATCGACATAGTTTCATCAATACCGTGGTCGAAGAACGCATGATCCTCGCTGATTTCCCAACGCGTCTCTGTTTCAACCAGAGGAAGAGAATTTGGAAGATCTCCATAAACCTTGTTCGTAGACGTGAAAATAAACGAAGCATCAATGGCGTATTTGCGCGCCGCTTCCAGCATCACCAGTGTACCATTTGCATTTACGGTAAAATCAGTAATCGGATCATTGGCAGCCCAGTCATGCGATGGTTGAGCTGCAGTGTGGATGATCAGGCCAATTTTTCCCGCGTAACGCTTGAAGATTGCATTGATCGAAGCCTCATCACGAATATCCGCATTTTCATGAGTGTAGGTTTTTAGCGTTTGACAAAGTAGTTCACGGTTCCAGGCTGTGGAAGCCTCCTTGCCAAAGAAAGAAGCGCGCATGTCGTTGTCCACCCCGACAACTTTGTGGCCCAATTCCGAAAAGAACCGGGCCGCTTCAGAACCAATCAATCCAGCCGATCCTGTTATTATGACAACTTCTTTCATGTCATTTCCTCATTTGCCCCGACATGAATGTTCATTCAGCAGCTTCAAGCACAAGAGGCTTGGCCTGCAATAGCTTGTCAAAGTAGTTGATTGTTTTACTAAGACCTGTTTTCAACTCGACTGCTGGCTCCCAGTTGAACAGGTCTTTTGCTTTTGAGATATCTGGACGACGTTGCAAAGGATCATCGCCTGGCAGCTCCAGGAAATCTATTTTGGACCGGGATCCTGTCAATTCCAAAACTATGTCGGCTAATTGACGGACAGTGATCTCGTTTGGATTGCCAATATTGACCGGTTCAGAACCTGCATGCGCGCAATTCATCAATCCAATCATTCCGGAAATCAAGTCGTCTACATAACAGAAGCTTCGGGTCTGGGAACCATCACCATATATTGTGATCGGGTCATCTTTCAGCGCTTGAATGATGAAGTTTGAGACAACACGCCCATCATTTGGATGCATGTGCGGACCATAGGTGTTGAATATACGCATGACACGCGTATCAAGCGCATGTTGCCTGCGATAATCGAAAAACAGGGTTTCAGCTGCCCGTTTTCCTTCATCGTAGCAAGAACGAATTCCAATCGGATTTACATTACCCCAATAGTCCTCACGCTGGGGTGAGACTTTCGGATCGCCATACACTTCACTGGTTGATGCCTGGAGGATCTTTGATCCGGTCCGCTTCGCAAGACCCAGCATGTTGATGGCACCGTGCACGGATGTTTTGAGCGTCTGGACAGGATCATGCTGATAGTGAACCGGGCTGGCTGGGCAAGCCAGATTGTATATCTCATCCACTTCTACAAACAGCGGACTTGTTACATCGTGACGCATAAATTCGAACCGGGGATGGCTGTGAAGTCCGGCAATGTTGAATCTTGTTCCGGAGTAAAGGTTGTCAATCCCCAAAATTTCGATGTTTTCATTACTCGCCAATAAACGCTTACACAGATGCGAGCCGAGAAATCCCGCTGCTCCGGTGACCAGAATGGTTCTGTCTGATGGATATGAAAAATCTTTCATTTGGCTGATTCCTGTTCTACATTGCAGTTTGTATCAGTGGCTGCCCCTAAACGAACCGCCCTTCCACAAGAAGAATGCAAGTTTCATGCCAACTTTATTGTCCCCTATCTTTGTTAATTTTCGGCATCGTCAAGCCGTGTTGTACCGAAAAGGCGCAATCATTTAAAAACCAGGGTTTTCAAAGCGTTAACAGTGTCCTGAAGTAGCAAGAATGTTAGCCCATCCAAGCATGGGGCGTGCCCATAATACACCACCATCAGAGTTTGCCCGGTAGTGTTTCTCATATGTTTTGCGAACCATTTCCAACACTTCGGGATCATACCGGGACAGTTCAAACCATCCGTAACCCCCGCAGTAATGTTGATCAAATCCGGCCGTGGTTGAGCCATCTATATTGCGGTTGAGTGTGCCATCTGTCCGCCAGATATTTTTCTTGAATGTTTTGGCAAGCGCCAACAGGTGTTCTTTTTTTAGCCCGTTGATTTCACGCCCGTGACTTAGTGTCAGGAAATCAAGATCAACTGTTGCATGATCGGTATCCTCAATCTGGCGAAGATGTTCTACCAAAATGTAGGGCCAGGTTACTGTTCCATTGTCATGGAACTCCGCGAAATCATTGAGCCATGACCGAACCAGGCGGGTAGCCTTGTCGCGGCGAGATGCATTGTTTTCCCACTTGTCCAGCAGCAAGTGGGCGGAGCACATTGTTGCGGACTGGTTGAAAGCAGTTTGGGTAGGGCCCAGAACATTGGAACCCTCGCTATCGCGGTAAAAATAGGATCCCGCATTTCCAAAATTCCGCCAATCCGGATCGAACGCATCTACTGCTCGTTTTGTCTGTTCAAAGTAACCTTCAGCAATCAAGGCGTATGCAGGCCACCGATCGCGATTTTCAAACACTGTGTCGACGAACCGGAGAATTCCATGAGCTATCTGACCGGTGTTGAGGACATTTGCTTCTTCCCACCGTTTCCAGAATGGCCCTCCCCGACCTTTTCCCTGCAGTGATGCTGGATCACGCAAATAGTTTTCAACAATCTCGCCACGCCTGATGCGGGCTTCATCTGTATGTTTGAACATGTAATCAATGAACGACATGCCGGCATGGAGATATTTTTCCTCTCCGGTCAGATCTGCCATTTTGGCCCAGGCACGAAGCCAATAATGCACAATCCAAGCAAAAACCCCGTCACTATCATCATAAACACCATTTTTTGCGTGAATGGTGTAATTGATCTGATCTCGGGACTGACGCCCCAACATGCCCCACCGATTGATGAAGACTTCATCCCAGTCGACTGGCGAACAAATACCAGATTGTGGATCAATTGCAGTCTTCGCGTTTGCAGCGCTGATAATTCCTGTAATGCGGGAATGCGGAAGCGAAAACCCGAAACAACACCCGAGAGCCAACAGACCGTTCAGCATTTGTCGTCTATCCGAATGCATGCGTTGTCCTGTCGCAACATGAACCGTAAATATAGGCAGACTACCTTAGTCAACATATGCAAGAAACATGCCTGTTTGGCCTTACCTGCCCTGATTTCAGACGGATTCAAAAAAAGCATACCAATTTAAACCAATTTGAGACCAATTGTTGATTTTTGATCATTCAAATGTATGATGGACCAGCAGTATTCAGGCAGCTGGAAATCCTAATGTCAGACAGTTCTTTATTCCAATCTGCATCCATGGGGGCACCCAAGCCTTCGATCATATTGCGGCCCGGGCAGGTGGCCCTTCCCGAGGGAATGGAGCGCTATGTGATTGCCGGTGGCGGGTCGGTAATTGTTCCCGTTGAAACCGGGGATAAAATTAGCGTTGTCGACATGGAAGGCAAGCAGGCATGTGAGCTGATAGGTGTTGATAGCGCCGGACGGTTCGATGCAAATGTTCTCTCGGAAAAACCCAATGCCAGTGCTGAAGGAATCCAATCCATCCTTAGTGCTGATGACGAAAGCGCGATGAGAGCCCACGCTTCCCTCAAGCGTCGCAACATTGATATTTCAAACGCGCGATCTGTAAGGGTATTTGGCGAAGATTCCCCTGCCGGAAATCGGGTGGAAGTAACAGTGGGACGCGAAGGTATCCTTGTTGCTTGTGTCCCGGGTACACCGATGGATGTGGAATTGCAAAATACGACAACATCGATTGAACTGTTCATTCAGCGTTCCCGAATTCGGCCCGCGTCTGAAGCGGTCTTGTTGCCAGAACCGCTGGCCGATCCAGTGTTGGACTTCAGAATTCATTCTGCCACAGCGGAAAGTTTTACCGTCAAGGTGGGCGAGTATATTCAAATCATTGATGTGTCAGGGCGCCAGTGTTCTGACTTCCAGGCTTTTGCAATCGACAAGCTGGATAAAGGAAAAGAGCTTGGACTGGATGCGACCATTACCAGAACGCTTACCGGAATGACAAACCCTGTGCCAGGTCTGCCAGCCAAAGCGTTCGATAGTGAAATGGAGCCATTGGTTGAGATCATTCAGGACACCTGCGGGCGTCATGATGTGTTTCTGACTGCATGCAACTCCCGCTATTATGATGACATGGGATATCCGGGGCACGTCAACTGCACGGACAATTTCAATACTGTGCTTGATGCCTACTCAATCGCCAAACGCAAAGGGTGGGAAGCGCTAAACTATTTCTACAACACCAACATTGACGAGGCGAACCAGCTATATTTTGATGAACCTTGGTCACGTCCCGGCGATTACGTGATGATGCGTGCGCTGACGGATTTGGTCTGTGTTGCATCAGCATGCCCATGCGATATCGATGCAGCCAACGGCTGGGCCCCGACTGACATACACTTACGCACCTACAAGGCAAACGAAGATTTCAAGCGAGCAACGGCATTCAGAATGACACCAGAAGCAGAACCGGAACTAACCAAGGAAACCGCCTTTCATGAGCGACTTTCCAAGCTCACACGCGACTATACCGAATACAACGGTTACTGGTTGCCCAATCGATTTAACAATGAAGGCCCAATCGAAGAATATTGGGCGGCACGTGAAAGATGCGTGGTGATGGATTTGTCGCCGCTTCGCAAATATGAGGTGACGGGGCCAGATGCCGAAGCACTAATGCAATATTGTGTCACCCGTAATATTCGCAAGCTTTCGCCAAGCCAGGTTGTCTACACCGCCATGTGTTACGAACATGGTGGCATGATTGATGACGGGACAGTGTTCCGGCTGGATCAGGATAATTTCCGCTGGATTGGCGGAAATGACCTCTCCGGCATTCAACTGCGTGAGCAGGCTAAAAAACTTGGCCTTAAAGCATGGGTTCGCAATTCAACTGACCAACTTCACAACATAGCGGTGCAGGGACCAAACAGCCGTGAATTGCTGAAAGAAATAATCTGGACTGCGCCAAACAGACCGAAGCTTGAAGAGCTTCAATGGTTTAACTTTACCCCTGGACGCATTCGGGAATTTGGCGGCGCTCCAGTTGTGGTTTCCCGGACCGGCTATAGTGGCGAACTTGGTTACGAAATTTTCTGTCATCCGAAGGATGCAAACACTGTGTTTGACGCAGTTTGGGAGGTTGGAGAAAAGTACGGGCTAAAACCGCTCGGGCTGGAAGCATTGGACTGGATCCGGATTGAAGCCGGTCTCGTTTTTGCGGGCTATGAATTTTGCGATCAAACCGACCCGTTTGAAGCGGGAATTGGTTTCACTGTGCCTCTTAAATCCAAGGATGATAATTTCATCGGTAAAGAAGCGCTTATACGCCGGAAAGAAAATCCGCAAAGGAAATTGGTCGGCCTGGAAATACATTCCCAAGAGGTTGTTGGACAAGGCGATTGCATCCATGTGGGAAGACCACAAATTGGTGAAGTTACCAGTGGCATGCGCTCGGCTGTCTTGAAGAAAAATATCGCGTTGGCCCGGCTGGATATTGCCCACGCCGAGTTTGGAACTGAAGTCGAAATTGGAAAGCTGGATGGACATGCAAAACGCATACCTGCAACTGTTGTTCCATTCCCGCACTATGATCCGAAGAAAGAAAAGCCGCGCAGCTGATGGCCGAGGACAATGATTGAGATTAAGGACAAACATCAACAACTGTTTGACCGTGATGGTTTTGTTGTAGTCAAAGACGCCATTTCACATGACAAGATTGAGGCTGTTCGGGCGCGCTTTCCACTTTTGTTTCGCGGGGAATTTGAAACCCGAAACGAACCCGATGAATGGAACTGGCGTGAGGGCCGGGACAGTGAAGAACTTACCCGACAAATTTGCAATTGCTGGCGCGCTGACAGGGTAATTGCATCAATCGTTCTGGCTGAAGATGTCGGTCAAGCATGCGCAACATTACGCGGCTGGAGTGGCGCCAGAATAAATCAGGACAATGTGATCTGGAAACCGCCGGGTGCAAAGCCACTCGGCTTTCACCAAGACGAAAGTTACCAGCAGTGGAATCGTCCGGGCGAGATGACGACCTGCTGGATTACCCTGGATGACACGAGAGCCAGTCAAGGAACAATAGAGTATGTTCGCGGGTCACATCTTTGGCCACTGTCACCCCAGATCGAGCAGTTTCACGCACCGGATGATCCGCTTGAAGACATGAACCGGGCAGCGGATCACGCGGGAGTAGTTGCAGAAATCATACCAATTGAAGTACCCGCTGGTTCGGCTGTCATTCACCATGGTAAAACATGGCATGGTTCACGCGATAATCATGGAACAAATCCCCGCCGCTCGGTGGTTGCCCACTGCATGGCCGCAAACAGTGAGTTTGATCCAGTGGAATCCAGCTCCATCTATGGCAAATACAAAAAACCAGACTCGCTGGAAATGGATGAGAAGGATTTTCCGGTTTTGTGGTCACAGGGTGGAGAACGGTCTGGGTGGATCGATCAGTGGCTATCGAACAAGGATAAGCAAATCCCGGATCAGTTACCCCTCGCAGCTTTCATGAAATTTTCGTAAAGCTGGCGGGAACTTTGCCCGAATTCGGCCATTGCGGCATCGCCCTCCGCCTTTATTTTTGGATACGCATCTTTGCCGAGGCTTTGTTCCAGGGCAGCGGCGTATTCGGGGATGGCACCCCAATTCGTTATCGTGTCCGGCTCAACCTCCACATGATACTGCGTGGACCAGGCACGATCTCCAACCCGCATCGCCTGAACCCGGCACTCAGGTGATGAAGCCAATACCACTGCACCTTCCGGTTCCTGTGCAACTTCGACACCATGCCACTGGAGGCATTTCTGTGTCTTTGCAAGAGAACCAAAAACCGGATCGGACGCAGCAGCAGCAGTCAGCTCCACTTCCTTGATGCCAATTTCCGGAGGTCTGGCGGGGCCGCAGGTTCCACCGAGTGCGTCTGCCAATAGTTGATGGCCGAGGCACAGCCCTAAATAAGGTTTATTGAGTTCAGTCACCCATTTTTGAATGGCGGCCTTTTCTGCAATTAGCCAGGGGTACTCGACGACATCCCAGACATCCATCGGACCACCCATTACCCAAAGCATGTCATAAGCCTCAAGTTCAGGTATAGGTTCGCCCTCGTCCAACTCCACAGCATCCCACTCAATTCCATCTTCCTTGAGATAGTTGCGCAAGGATGCAGGATGCTCACATTCAATGTGCTGAAAGACCAAAAGCTTCACGGAACAACGCCCCCATAATTCTCGCAATAATTTTGGATAAGCATAGAACAAAAAGGGCTCCATGCGGAGCCCTAGTCCTCATATTTTTTGCTTTGTTTCAGGCCCGTGCCTGCACTGTTTGCCCGTCGATTTCCACAGTGGTTTCTTCTTGAGTGGATTGAGCAGACCGCTTGCGCAGTTCCTGATCCGGAGTTTTTTCCCTGCCTGATGCAACAATCCAGGCACCTGTCGCCAGAAAAGCTGCTGCTATGTAAAACATCATTGTCGGCACTTCTGCAAACAGGAAAAATCCTAGCACACCGGCAAACAAAGGATGCAACATGTTGATGAGCGCTACCGCCTGCCCTCGTAACTGCTGCATCGACTTGTTCAAAATTGAATGCCCAAGAACGGTTGGGAAAATTGCCAGACCAGCTGCCATCATCCATTGATAGTTGTCTTGAGGCAAATACTGATCCGGCCTCATGCCGCCCGTGGAAACCGCCCACAGACCAGCGGCGGCAGCGGCCAATACTCCTGCTACTGCGTAGAGCGGAACCACATACAGGAAAATAGACGGGAAATGTCCAAAACGTCGGCCCAAGCACAAATAAACAGTCAGCAAGATCATGGCTATCAGGCACATTGCATCGCCAAAAGCATAGGCAAAGGAAAGGTTGATGTCTGACCACACCAGGATAACGAGACCCGTGAGAGCTACAATCGTGGCAATGATTTCGCGCGTAGTTGTTACAACCCGATACATGAACCAGAGTACAGCCGGCATTGCTAGCGGCATCAGATTTACGAGCATGGAGGCGTTTGCCATTGGCGCATTTCTCGCACCAATGTTCCAAAATGTATTCTCAATCGCAAAAATCAGAGCCGGCAACGCGACTGCTATCAATATCCCCTTCCCTTGAAATACATCGCCTAGCTTAAACTCAGGATGTTTTTTCCATTGATAAAAAAATATTGGTGAGAGTATCAATGCGGCAATGATCATCCGGTATGAAACCAGAACAATTGGGTGAAGTGAGGATTCCCGAATAAAATATGCCGCTCCAGAGGTGCAAGCCACCCCAATCAGCAACAAGAGGTAACGCATATAGATATTGTTGAACATTGTTGTACTCCTTAAGCTCGCTGAAGCTTTTGTTGTTGACCGGGTTTGCCGTCAGTTCGTTCAGATCGCGAACGCAACTCAACTGCTGAACGGCAACTCATATTGAATCCGGAATACCCGTTTGCAGCGACTTCATTGCAGCGGTTTACATAATCGGGGTACCCGAGATAGGGCATGAAGTAGCGTGATCCGTTGTTGGTCGAATCGCCTACATATCGCGAGTTACACGCATGGTAGAGTGTTCCGGCAGCGAGCCGGTCGACTTGGTCTGCCCATTGTTTTTCGGCTTCGGGTTTTGCTTCAACCTGATGCAAATTCTTTGACCGAACATAATCAATACATTCGGCAATCCAGTCTACGTTTTGCTCAATCGACTGCACCATGTTTGATGTAATTGAAGGACTTCCTGGACCACTCACCACAAACAGGTTCGGGAAATCAGGAATTACCATCCCAAGATACATGGTTGGATTGCGGTTGCCCTCCCAACGATCAGAGAGGCGCTTACCCGATCTTCCACGAATATCAATTCGACGCAGAGCATCGACCATGTCAAAAAACCCAGTGGCGAACACCACGCAATCCAGCTGATGATTACCTCCACCTGCGCGTAAGCTATTGGTCGTAAATTCAGTTATCGGGTTGTCGGAAATGTCTACCAGCGAAACATTTGGACGATTGAATGTCTCGTAGTAATCCGTACCCATCGACAATCGCTTGCACCCGAATGCAATCTTGGGACATAGCATTTCTGACGTTTCTGGATCATCGACGATTGATCTTATTTTGCGGCACAGAAAGTCAGCCGCTGTCGCATTGCTTTTTGGATTGCGTAGCAAGTCTTCGAATGCTGCAAGAAAGTAAAATCCACCCTGCTGCCAACGCCACTCATATTCAGCGTCTTGTTCCTCAGGGGTTCGATCAAGTGCCGAACCCTTGTTCATCGGGTCGCCGGCAGAGTATCCGTAAGGCATTTGCTGGTTACGCTGTCTGAAGGCTCGATAATCTATCTTTATTTTGGCTTGGGATTCTGCATCCAATGGATAATTGCGAATTGGAACGTAATAATTGGCGGTTCGCTGAAACACTGTCAGGTGTTCAGCATCTTTGGCAATTATCGGAATGCACTGAATGCCGGATGTTCCTGTTCCAATTATCCCTACATTTTTCCCTGTAAAACTCACCTCCTTCTTTGGCCACTTTGCGGTATGAAACACTTCTCCATCGAAGCGATCCAAGCCGGTAATGTCAGGAATGCGGGGAGATGATACTGCACCGGTCGCCATTATGCAGAACTGCGCCTCAATTCTGTTCCCGCGATTGGTCTTGATCACCCAAAGACCGCTTGCATTGTCCATTTTCGCTGAAAGTACTTTGGTATAAAAAACAATATCGCTTCTGAGATCGAACCGGTCGGCTACATGGTTTAAATAACTCAGGACTTCAGGTTGGGCTGCATAGCGTTCTGACCATACCCACTCTTGTTGGAGTTCCTCACTAAACTGATAGGAATATTCCATGCTTTCAATGTCGCAGCGAGCGCCGGGATACCGGTTCCAAAACCAGGTTCCTCCTACACCACTGCCAGCTTCATAAACACGTACAGAGAGTCCAAGTTTTCTCAGGCGATAAGTTGCATAGAGGCCGGCAATTCCGGCCCCAACAATTACAACATCGACCTGTTCCATTCCCTTAGCACTCTCCAATTTCGCAGAATCGTGCATAACGACCCTCCTTTCTGGATGAGTTGTGGATGGAATTAGACGACCGTTTTCACGTCCTTTGAGAAACGGATCGCACCGCCATGTTCAACATCGGTAAACCTTGAAAACCGATCTTCCTGTGCGGCATAAACGTATTTTTTGATGCCGGTTGAAATGCCTCCGCCAAATTCAAATTCTGCCTTCCAGCGCTCCTTGTCGAGATGCGAATTCAGATCGATAAATCGAAAGGCAACTCCAATACGGCGAGTGGCATTCTTTTGTTGAAAACGTGAACTGCGATGCCAGACATTTTTGTTGAAGAGGAATGCATCTCCAACATTAAAATCATCTTCCACGGCATTTTCTTCAAAGATGGGTTCCATCGCTTCGTGGGCTTGTTTGAACCCACCCAGCAATTCCTCAATATCGTCACCCTTGTTCATGTGATCAGCGAGCATGGACCCCAGGTCATAATCGCGACGGGCAGAATAAATACTTTCGGGAACGTAAGCCATGCCACCGCCAGTTTTCTTGGCATTGACAGGGCTTAACGGCACCCAAAGCGTACATGCCATATCTTCCGGGCGTATGTA
This sequence comes from Hyphomicrobiales bacterium, assembly GCA_021775455.1. GTDB lineage: Bacteria > Pseudomonadota > Alphaproteobacteria > Rhizobiales > Rhizobiaceae > JAALLB01. Next base: position 34,257 of record JAJFHU010000054.1, read on the forward strand.
TCCAAAACTGATGTAACCGAAATGCCACGGCAAACCCGTACCTCCCTTGGACAATTCAAATGCCTGAGCTTCGGTGAATATCATCCGCCTCTCCATTAAATCGCGAAAGACATCAGCAAACTCCTGACTACGGATAATTTCCTGCATGGTTGGGTCTTCATGCAGGCGAAAGGCGACACGGGAAAGGGTGCCATCGGTGTTCATCTTGTCTTGCTGAATCAGCCTTTCCGCAACGTTGCGAATACCCTCGACAGCCTCCGGGGTGAAAATGTTTCGAACTGGAAGAAAGCCATTTCTGTCATATTGGGCTTTTTCATCCGCTGTAAACTTAACCTGATTTACCAGGTTGGAACCACTGACATTGACGTCGCCCTTTTTGGCTTTCTTGCGTGCAACTGGTGTTTTTGATTGAATATTCATCGCCATTCTCCCTAAAGGTTTAACCAATTAACCCCAGCCTGCATTGATATTTCGCGCTTCTGGATTTTTCCAAAATCGAAGATATTTCCGCGTGGAAATTATGCGGATGCCGGTAGGTTGCAATGGAACCGGATTGCCCAATACGGCGGATTATCCAATTCGGTTACTTTGTGGTCGTAAATTTGGTGATAAACAGCCTATGTGATGAGTGAACGTAAAATCGTCACTGATTTGCCAACTCGCCGCCATAATTCAAGGACGCGTGATGGCTGTTCTCCAGCATTACTGGCATTGGGCTCTCACTGATTTGAACCGATACTTCCCGAAACAGTTTTTCGTGAATCGCTTCACCAAAAATCTCAAAGTTTTCAGCTTCAACAACAAAGCTTCCCGGACCCTGAATGACATTGTTTCGATACCATTCATCGAGGCGAAAAAAGTCCGTCAAAATTGCCAATCCGTTTATGTTTATTCCATGCAATTGTGCTGCCTCTCGCGCATCAGGTAACAATACCGCGTCTCCAAACATCGGATCAGTTTCTATTCCATCACCTGACACGTCGATCACCCGGCGCAGGCCACTGTGGCCATTTTCATCAATCATCTTGATAGCAAATGCGATGCCGTCTCCAATGCTGGTTCCACCCCCACCAATCCCGTAGTTTCGACCAGAATGTTGATAGAAATTCTCGACAACGTAGGCAAAACGATTTGCATCTTCAGGAGACGCAATGATATGCCACTCGGTTGGAAACTTGGGAAACACCGCGTCGGACCAGATCATCATTGAAACGGCAATTTTACCAACCGGTCCTGAACGAATTGCTCCCTGGAGTTCAGGGTTTCGAAACGCTGCAGCGTATCCTTCCAATTGCAATTGAAATTCCGAACTGCTGATACTGCCGGAACCATCCACCGCGAGCACCAGTTCAAGGTCCACTTCTTCGGCCCGTATTGATAAGGTATCTGTCAACCATATCGCTACAAGCAAAAGAAAAAGGCGGTGACATTTCTTGAACATGCCGCCGCCCTTAATCATGTTGTTTCAACCGCTTGTTAAACTTGCAGATAAGTTTCCAGGGAATCGTCCAAGGCATCTTTCCACGGAGTATGGTGAGGTGGTGCCTGTGTTCCGGTCATTGGCGACACGTACCCATTGTTACGGAAAGTCATGATGCCTTTCTTTTTGTGCTTCTTCCACTCAAAGAAGGCCTGATTGGCGGCATCAATATCGAATGAAGGATAATCCGTTTCATCGATCAATTCCTTGGTATATGCACCCTGATAGCGAATGCACGCATAATCATCTTCCAACGCATCTTCAGCATCTACACGGGCTTTGACATCCGCAAGCATTGCATTTTTGTCAGGTACGCTTATTCGCCCCATTATGATGTCGCGGACATACCAAGCCTGGGCATCGAACATATTAAAAGTAAACCATTGATCCTGCATGCCGAGGTAGAAAAGCTTTGGATTGTGGACCCACACAACACCTTTATACAAATCGGCCGCTGCCAAACGGTTCGCGGTTTTCAAACGCAACGCTTCTTCCATGTACGGAAAATGGTGGATGTATCCGGTGCAAAGAATTACCGCATCAACTTTCTTGCTGCTGCCATCCTTGAAATATGCGGTATCTTTATCGACTTTCACCAATGCCGGCACTTCTTGCCAGTTGTCCGGCCAGTCGTACCCCATCGGTGCCGTTCTGTGTGCGACGGTTAAGGATTTGCAGCCATACTTCCAGCATTGGGATCCAATATCTTCAGCAGAATAACTGGTTCCCAGGATCAGTATGTTCTTATCCTTGAACTCTACCGCATCACGAAAGTCATGTGCATGAAGTACCCGCCCGTTGAATGTATCAAATCCGGGATAGTGAGGCACATTTGGCGTAGAGAAGTGTCCTCCAGCGTTAATAACATAGTCGAATTCTTGATCGTGCTCCTTGTCATTCACCAGGTCTTGATAAACCACACGAAACTTGCCGTTTTCCTTGTATTCAACACGGCGCACCGGGCAACGAAACCTGATCCAGTCACGCACCCCTGCCTTTTCAACGCGGCCCTTTATATAGTCAAACAGCACAGCTCGCGGAGGATAGGACGCTATCGGCTTTCCGAAATGCTCCTCAAAAGTATAGTCGGCAAACTCAAGACCTTCCTTGGGGCCGTTTGACCACAGATAACGGTACATAGAGCAGTGGACGGGTTCCCCGTATTCATCAAGGCCTGTTCGCCAAGTGTAATTCCACAATCCACCCCAATCATCCTGTTTTTCAAAACAGACGATTTCTGGTATATCCGCACCCTTTTCCCTGGCCGATTGAAATGCTCTAAGTTGTGCCAGTCCTGAAGGCCCCGCCCCAATTATTGCTACACGTTCTGCCATCAAATCCTCCCATTAACACGCAGATTATTTTTTCAAAATTCGATTGTTCCAGTTTCTATCCTTCGAAACCCAGTTCCTTCTTGCGCTTGCTGGCCCAAGACTGGATCAACCGATCCGCGATGATACCAAGTGCTGCAATGAAGAAGCCGGCGAGAATGCCGCGTCCGTAATTTTGTGTTGAGATTGACCGCACGACCGCCTGTCCCAAGTCACTAGAACCGATCAGCGCCGTAATAGCGGTCATTGCCAATGCCATCATGATTGTCTGGTTCAAACCCAACATAATCTCCGGGATTGCGATCGGAAGCTCTACCTTCCACAGGCGTTGCCAGGAGTTCGCACCATTCATTTTGGCGGCCTCAATGGTAACCGGCGCAATATTCTTCAATCCCAAATAAGTGAACCGGATCGCCGGTACCGTTGCATAGGGAATTATTGCGATCACATTCGAAAAGATACTCACATTGAACAGCATGATCGCCGGGATCAGGTAAATAAATGACGGGAATGTTTGCAGCGTATCGCAAATGGACATTGTGATGCTTGCCACCCGCTCTGAGCGCGAACACCAAACCCCCACCGGCACACCTATCAACACACAGAATATTCCCGATATCAGAACCAGGTATGTGGTCTGCATCGTTTCAACCCAGAAGCCGGTTACGATAAACGAAGCACAAAGGGCAATGCACAACCACATGACTGGCCAGCGACCCAACCGCCACGCACCCAGAGCAATTACACCAACAAACACGGGCCACGGCAACCACAGGAAGAAATCCCTTATGTTCAGGAAAACATAAGTGGTCATCCATTCTTTCATTGGGTTCAATATGGGATAGGCGATGATGTTGAAATCGCGGATCAACTGACTCATTTCTTTCTGGAAGGAGAAAGTTGCCTTGCGCGGCAGAATTCGCACCTCTTTGAAAAACTCCGCAGCAATGTAACTGCCAACCAGTACCACTGCAAAAGCCACCCAGTACCAATTGCGCTCAAACCAACTCTTTGTCGCTGCCAAATGGTCAACATCGCGATATGCATATGCCTGAGTCAGCCGATCCAGCATGATTGCAAGCAAAGTGATGGCAATGCCCTGCTCGATCGCCAGTCCAATCTTGAGTTGTTGCAATGAGTAAAGAAGCTTGTGACCAAGCCCCGGTTGCCCCGCTATGGAGGCGATCACAACCATCGCAAGGGTTTGCATTACAACCTGGTTCAAACCGAGCATCAAGGTTCGCTTTGACGAAGGTAATGCAACCTTCCATAAAAGTTGCCTCGGAGTACAACCCGACATCTGACCCGACTCAAGAATATCACTCGGCACTGTCTGCAACCCAAGAATTGTACAACGCGCCATTGGCGGCATCGCAAAGATTACCGTTGCGATCAGCGCTGTAACCGACCCGGCCGCGTAAAGAGCGGCAACCGGAGCCAGATATGCCATGTGTGGTGTGGCCTGCATCAAGTCAAAAATCGGGGTAATGATTTTTGCAGCCAGTCTGGATCGCGTCACCCATATTCCGAGAACCAAACCAATGATTGTGGACAGTGGAACTGCAACCAACACAACGGCCATTGTTTTCATTGAGTCTTTCCACAAATGGAAAAACGATAGGTACAAACAACTTATCAGGCAAAGAAGCGCCAAGCGAATGCCACCCAATCGGTGAGCCAACAAAGTAACACCGGCTGTTACTGCAACCCAAGGCAACGGCCCAAGACCTAATGGCTTCATTCCCCTGAAGAGCAGATACTCGGCCCATTTGATGGGTAGTTTCAGCATCGATCCAAAGAACCGTGTTATGTCGGTGAAGGCTACGCCAAAGATATAGAGATCACGTTTTAGCCAGTTAATATAATTGGTCACCCACTGCTCGGCCGGGATAACCCATTCGGCAGGCCAGCGTGTTGCACCCGGCCAGATTTGGGCTAGCAGCACACCGGCAATAATTATGGCTGCAAAACCAAGCGGCAACTCATAGCGCTTCAACCCATTAGGAAGAAATCCGCTGATTGCTGAATTTCTGGCCACATCCGTCATGCACTAGTACCAAACAGCGTATTCGACACCATCTCACGGGAGATCATGCCCACCTGTTTGCCCTTGTCATTCACCACTCCACAAGGAAGGTTGGAAGCTAGAACTTCCCTGGCAACTTCGCCAATCTTGGCGGATGCCGGTACTTTGACGCCGGACAGTTTCCCGCTGATTTTCTTCATGATCGCACCTACCGATACAATGCGTTCATGCGGTGCATTTTCAGCAAACTTTGCTACATAATCATCTGCCGGATGGAGAACCAGCCGTTCCGCCGTATCCAACTGGACCATTCGGCCATCTTTCATGATGCCAATTCGATCCGCCAGCTTTGTGGCCTCTTCAAAATCGTGAGTAATGAAAACAATTGTTTTGTGGAGTAATTGTTGCAGTCGAACGAATTCATCCTGCATTTCTGCCCGGATCAGCGGATCAAGCGCGGAAAATGGTTCATCAAGGAACCAGATATCTGGTTCAACCGCCAGCGAACGGGCAATACCCACACGCTGTTGCTGTCCGCCTGACAATTCGCGTGGAAAATAGGTTTCACGCCCACCAAGACCAACCAGGTCCACCATTTCCTGGGCCCGTGTCATTCGTTCATTCCTTGACATGCCCTGCATCTCAAGGGGAAATGCAACATTCTCAATGACGTTTCGATGTGGCAACAATCCGAAATTCTGAAAAACCATACCCATCTTGTGACGACGAAGTTCAATCAGTTGATTTTCATTAGCTGCCAGAAGGTTCTTACCTTCATACTCCATTGTACCAGAAGTAGGATCGTTCAAACGTGTAAGACAACGGATAACAGTGGATTTTCCTGAACCCGACAGGCCCATGATCATCAGGATCTCACCGGCGTGAACATCAAATGAGACGTCCCTTACGGCACCAATATAGCCTTCGTTCTTGAAATCTTCATCACCCGGATTGCCGTTGTGGCGATCCATGAAGGCTTTCGGTTCTGTCCCAAAAACCTTCCACATGTTTCGGCAACTAATCTTGACGTCAGACTTTTTTGCCATGCCTGCTGTGGACCCCTCATTTATTGTTTTTTTATTAAAGCAAAAATAACCGGGCGATGGAACTCCGCCCGGTTATATTAATCACATAATCTCGTGATTAGTTTTTCCAGCTGGAAATCACGTCAGCGTTGTCTACGATCCATTTGTCCGCAGCTTCCTCAGCTTCCAAGCCGTCAACATCAACCATCAATGCCGCAGCAGCGATCTGCGCATTGGAGAAGTTGACTTTCTGCATGATGCCCCAAGCATTTGGATACTTGTCCGCAAGACCAGGCCATGCAGCTTTCTTCAACCAACCACCGTGTGGTGCACCGCAGTCTCCAGTTGCATTCGGGTTTGGACCCCAAGAAGCATCTTCAAAACATGCTGGTTCTGGTTCTGGAAAGTTCACAAAACGGCCCTTGAACTTGGACTCGATGAAGTTTGGTGTCCAGTTAAACAGGACAACAGGCTTTTTCTGGTCATAGGCAGACTGAAGTTCTGCCCAAAGTGTGGCAGCCTGGCCGACATTGATTGCGGCAAAGTTCATTTCAAGTGCTTTCACACGGTCCGCGTAGTTTTTACCCCAGTCAGCTGGCGGTCCAACAAATCGACCCTTGGGTGCTGTTTCAGCGGTCGCGAACTGCTCCGCACAAGCGTCCAGACCCTTCCATTCTTCTGCACCCGGACATGTTTCCAGAACATAATCAGGAATCCACCACTCTTCGCGAGTTAGTGCATCGTGTGTTCCGGCATCAATCATGCCGTCATTTGCGACTGCATCTTCGAAAGCCTTTTTCATTGAACCTTCCCAGGCTTCAACCTGGAAATGCATGTCACCGCGTCCAATGGCGGCGAACTGAAGTTGTGAATCTGATGGTGCATATTCAACAGTATAACCTTCGCCTTCCAATACTTTGCCTACAACGTAGGAAAGCACTAACTGGCTGGTCCAGTTATTCTGCACGATGATGATCGGATCATCTGATTCAGCTGCTGCCATTGCAGAAAACGGCAATGCAACTCCCATTGCCAACACAGTTGCAAATTTCATGGTACTTTTGAGCATAGAATTCCTCCCTAAAGGTTAGGCTTCCTACAAGAAGCCCTTGACGCCAAACAGCATACAGGCCCGCATTACGTGGACCTTTCAATTCTCCGTGCTGCTTACGGAACTATGTATTTTGACTCCAACTAAACCCAATAACAGACCAATTTGAACCAAATTACATACCAGTTACACACTACAGCGTTTCTTCAATTTTCAGAGCACAATTTTTTGATTTTTTGCCCAAAGAAATTAGTGGCAAACTCTCAAATGTGTGTTTTACTGCGAATTTGCGCGGGCAAATGAAGTAGCAAACCCACGCACCAATGCGAAGCCTGGAAACAGCGTCAACCAAACGAAACAAGGTTCATGAACCAATTCTGAGGACTTACAAGTGCTTAAACAGCGCAACCTTCTACCCCCACTGGACTATTTCATAGCCTTTGAATCTGCGGCTACACAGGAGAGCTTTGCAGCAGCTTCAAGGGATTTAAATATCAGTGAGACTGCAGTCAGCAGAAAAATCAAACTACTTGAACTGCATTTTACCTGCCCGCTTTTCATCAGAAGTCACCGGTCCATCACACTTACACCTGAAGGCCAACAACTGCTCAACTCTATCAAACCTGCATTGAATCAACTGATAACCGCATCAGAGGAATTATTCTCTCTTGAAAGCCCAAACACGGTTACCCTCTCCGCAACCAATTCGGTTGCTTCTCTTTGGCTGATGCCCCGCTTGCAGAATTTCAGACGCCGAAACTCCAGGATCAAAATCAACCTTGTAGCTTCTGACAATGATGAGGAGTGTCTCGGCAAGAATGTTGATATTGCCTTGTTGCGGGGAGAAGGAAAATGGTCGGATCACCACGCTGAAATGCTGTTTGGAGAGTGTGTATTTCCGGTTTGTTCACCGGATTACATGAAAACTAATCCAGAATTTGACAACCTGGAAGCACTTGCCAATCATTCGTTGATAGAAGTTTCAAGCGAGCACAAGGAATGGCTGAACTGGCAGACATGGCTGCAAAAGAAACTAGGACGCAACATGACCCTGAAGCAAACCGTGACGGTCAACACCTATCCCCTTGCCATTCAGGCCGCTGTTGATGGCATTGGCGTCTGCCTTGGTTGGAAGCACTTGATCGATCCACTTCTACAATCAGGAGAACTGATTCAGCCTTACCTGGAAGAGACAGTTGAGACAAAGTCAGGTTACTTCATTCTTACATCAAAGAACCGAAAGTCTTTTCCCGCACAAAACATTGTTGAGAAGTGGCTGTGGAGCTTCAAGGCCGCTCGGTAGACGGGAAAAAGGCAAAGCCGCACTTACTTGCCGCCGAGAACGAGCCAAGTCATCTGGATTTGGAGAAACGAACTCCAAACTCCGCCGCCGAGTGAAGTAGCCAGTCTGCGAAATCTTGCGCAAATCCGGAAAATACCATGAGATCGTAAGTTGGCTTGTTGTCAGTCTGGTGGATAACTACGCCAACCTGAGCCATTTGGGTTTGCCCGCAGAAACCGGCACCCGCCACTAACGGATGAAGGTCGAGTCTGCATCCCTTTTGCATTACATCACGGGCATTCTTTCCTGATACTCTCAAGATTACGCGGCTGTCAGATTGCTCTGAAACATACCCAGAGTTTCCCAGTTTCTTGCCAATTTTTTTGGCAAAGTCATTGTCCTGCTTGGCAGAAATCAGGATCCATTGGCCTGGAGACAATGGCAAAGCGGTATAGTCCTTGTTAACGGTCGATCTGCCAGGGGTTTCCTTGATCTTCAGCGCACGCTCTACAGTTTTCACTTTTCCATTCTTCGCAAAGACCTGGATGATTGCGTGATTACGACGATCTTCAATAGTCACGCCAGGCGACCCTTTTGGGTTTTCAACATGGTCATGAAAACTATCAAGCGGAAGCGCCTCCATGAGTTTTGCTGCTTTAGCCATAGTGCCGCTCTCCTTTCGGATCGAAGAAGTGCGGAGAGCATATTTCGACCTCAACCGCCTCATTCCTCAAAGGATAATGGGCATACATCTTCTTGCCCTTGTTGCTCATGCCACCCTTCATGTAGCCAAGTGCGATCCAGGTACCTGTTGCAGGACTGTCGGCAACTGAAGTAACCCAGCCGAGGCTGGCTGCAGATGATGTGTCATTCAAACTCTCCACAATGTGAGCTCCGCCACGAAGACGGCCGCTTCCCTGAGTCAGCTTTATGCCAACCAGCTTGGCACGGCCCTCAGCGACCATACCTTCTCTGCCAGCCATGGGTTGGCCTATAAAGTGCTTCTTGGTCGACATCATTTTGCCAAGACCCATGTCATCTGCAGTGGTACGGCCATCGAGTTCGTTGCCGGCAACATGGCCTTTTTCAATGCGCAGCACACCAAGTGCTTCAGTGCCGTACGGGATCAACCCATGGTTCTGCCCCGCATCGTAGATCGCGTTCCACATTGCCTCGCCATAACGCCAGGGGACATTTACTTCAAAAGCGCGTTCACCTGAGAAGCTGATCCGGAATATCCGTGCGGTCGCGCCATTCCAGTTGAATTCCTTAATGCCCATAAAAGGCAGGCTTTCATCGGAAACATCAACATGATCGCCAAAAGCATCTTCGAGCACTTTACGCGAGTTTGGACCGGCAACCGCAACGCCACACCATTGTTCCGTTGCAGAACAAAAATGTACATCGAGCTCAGGCCATAAGACTTGAGAACCATGTTCCATGTGTGCCAGCACCCGAGCAGCATTTGCGGTCGTTGTTGTCATTAAGAAATGATCATTTGCCAGGCGAGACGTTGTGCCGTCATCAAAGACATAACCATCTTCGCGCAACATCAAGCCGTAGCGTGCCTTGCCGGGAGCAAGCATCTTCCATCCGTTGATGTATAGACGGTTCAGGAATTCTCCAGCATCATCGCCGAAAATCTCAATCTTGCCAAGTGTCGAGACATCGCACATGCCAACGGTTTTGCGCACTTGATCGCTCTCGCGCCAAATTGCTTCCATAATGTCTTCGCCAGGCTTTGGATAATATTGCGGACGCAGCCACTGGCCAGCCTCCACAAATACTGCCCCCAGTTTCTCGTGGCATCGGTGCATAGCGGTTCGGCGAACGGGCTGGAATGTCTTGCCACGTTCGTGTCCTGCAAAAGCACCAATTGCCACCGGAGAATAGGGAGGACGGAAGCGGGTCGTGCCCACTTCCGGGATTGAAAGGCCGCGCGCTTCAGCAAGGATAGCCAAGCCGTTGATATTGGATGTCTTGCCCTGATCGGTCGCCATGCCGAGTGTGGTATAGCGTTTGGTATGTTCGACCGAGACATAGCCTTCCTGTTCAGCGAGCTTGATGTCCTTGGCCGTCACATCGTTCTGGAAATCCACGAATGCCTTGCCATCACCCGGACAACGCCACACGGATTTGATTGACCCGAATGGCACTTTCTCTGCCTTTGGTGCTGCGGAAAGTTTTCCGGCTTTTACACCGGCAGCCTTTACCGCTTCGTGACCTGCCGCATGACCCTCAGACAGACAATCAGCCAATGCAAAACTGCCATTGGATGCACCCGCGGACCGTTCGGCCCGGGTTGGCTTTCCGGGAACAAAACTCTGCAATTTTTCATTCCAAACCGGCATTGCACCCGTTTGGCTTGCCAAATGCACATCTGCTGAATGCCCGCCCGAAACGGCAACGCAATTGCAATCGACACTACCAAAAGCAGAACCATCAAGGCGTTGCATTGAAAGGGATGAGACACGGTGCCAACCGTGAACTCGCGCTGGCAACACGCCAAGCTCTACACGAAGACCGTTTTTCATTGCCTGCGTTGCTGCAACCGAAGCCTCTTCTCGAACGTCGCAAATGACGGGAACTTCGATGCCCTTTTCTTTCAACAAAGCTGCTGTTTCGTAGGCATCGTCATTGTTGGTACAAATTGCAATTTTCTTTCCAGGTGCAGCTGCAAACCGATCCACAAACCTGCGAACCGCAGTTGAAAGCATTACGCCCGGCATGTCGTTATTGTCGAAAACCATTGGACGTTCCTGCGAACCGCAGGCAACAACTACTTCCTTCGTCCTCAAGGTCCACATTTTCTGGCGTGGTTCATGCTCAGGAGGAACGGCCACATGATCATTGATGCGCTCCAGGGCAGCCATGACATTGTGGTCATAGTAGCCAAACAGGCAGGTGCGCATCATCACCTTCACATTGTCCATCTTGCGAAGCTGCGCCATCGCACCTGCAACCCACTTGCCCGCGGGTTTGCCATCAATCTTGTCACGTTCAAAGCAAAGATTGCCGCCCGCAAAGGATTGTTCCTCGACGAAAATGACACGGGCACCTGTTTTCCCGGCAGATAGTGCTGCTGCAAGACCTGCAGGTCCCGCACCAACCACCATTACATCGCAATGATCGTGGGCATGTTCATAGGTGTCCGGATCTGCTTCAGTTGCAGCTCGGCCAAGCCCTGCCGAACGGCGAATGATTTTTTCGTAGATTGGTTCCCAAAATGATGCAGGCCACATGAATGTCTTGTAGTAAAAGCCAGCCGTCAGAAATGGTCCAAGCAACTGGTTTACCGACTGAATGTCAAACTTCAACGAGGGTGAGCGGTTTTGGCTTGAAGCTTCCAAACCATCATAAAGTTCAGCAATGGTTGCACGGGTATTTGGTTCTCGCCGCGCACCGGTACGCATTTCCACTATTGCATTTGGCTCTTCAGAACCTGCAGTCATGCAACCGCGTGGGCGGTGATACTTGAAACTCCGGCCCATCAGGGCAACATTGTTTGCCAGCAAGGCTGATGCAAGAGTGTCGCCTTCGAAACCAGAATAACTCTTGCCGTCGAACGAAAACTTGACCGACTTGGAGCGGTTGATTTGGCCACCCTTGGGAAGACGGTTTTGCTGCGTAGTCATTTGCGTCCTCCTGCTTTTGGTTTCGACAGTTTATCATGCGGCTTACCGGTCGTGTGGACTTCGTGGGTAGCGGTGTTGCGAACAACCTTTACCCACTGGCGGCAGCCGCTCACATGGTGCCACCACTCGGTGTGCCAGCCTTTCGGGTTTTCGCGCATGTAGACATAATTAAAGAATGCCTCTTCAGAAGCATTTGGCTTTGGCCGGGTAACGGAAGCATCTCCCTGATACTGGAATTCAGCTTCGTCGCGTTTACCACACCACGGGCAATTGATCTGATGCATGATGCGCTCCTATTGAATCCAGGGGTTCGGGCCAACGCCCTTTTCATCGAGCATCCGGCCCTTTTTAAAGCGATCAACCGTGAATGCTTCGTTGAGTGGATGCGGTGCATCGTTGGCGATAGTGTGCGCATAACACCAGCCGGATGCCGGTGCTGCCTTGAACCCGCCATAACACCAACCACCATTTAGATAGAGGCCCTTGGTATCGGTTTTGCAGATGAACGGGCTGCCATCAAAACTCATGTCCATGATGCCGCCCCAATGGCGCAACATGCGAACCCGGCCAATCGCCGGCATGACTGCCATGCCGCCTGCCATCACATGTTCCATCATCGGCAGGTTACCGCGCTGGGCATAGGAATTATAACCATCGAGATCCCCACCATACACCAGTCCGCCCTTGTCGGACTGGCTAATGTAGAAGTGCCCTGCACCAAAGGTCACAACGGTATCGATCAATGGCTTGATACCTTCCGATACAAATGCCTGCAAAACATGACTTTCGATCGGCAGCTTGATTCCGGCCATGGCAGCAACTTGTGAAGTATGGCCGGCAACGCACATAGCCACCTTTTTGGCCTTGATTGTACCGCGCGAAGTTTCAACACCGGTTACCCGACCACCTGAGCGCAAAATATTTTTAACTTCACAGTTCTGGATTATATCAACACCGCGGCTATCCGCTCCGCGGGCATAGCCCCAGGCAACCGCATCATGGCGAACAGTGCCACCCCGGCGCTGGATAAGGCCACCCTGAATTGGAAAACGGGCATTTTCAAAATCGAGGATCGGCACCATTTTCTTGAGCTGCGCAGGAGTAAGCAATTCTGCATCGATACCGGCCATGCGCATGGCATTACCACGACGCGCAAATGCATCGCGTTGCGGGTCGGAGTGAAACAGGTTGATCACGCCGCGCTGGGAGACCATCGCGTTGAAGTTGAAGTCCTGCTCAAGCCCTTCCCACAATTTCATCGACTTCTCGTAAAAATGTGTGTTTGGGCCAAGCATGTAGTTGGAACGAACAATCGTTGTGTTACGACCAACGTTACCGCCACCAATCCAGCCTTTTTCGAGCACCGCTACATTGGTGATGCCGTGGAGCTTTGCCAGATAGTAAGCTGTGGACAAACCATGCCCACCACCACCTATGATGATAACGTCATACTCTTTTTTTGGCTCAGGATCCCGCCACTGGCGTGTCCAACCCTTGTGCCCCGTCAGGCCTTGCCAAAGTACTGATAGTGCTGAATACCGCAACGCTGTGTCCCTTCTTCGCTGAGATTAGCTCCACGGATATGGGCTGTTGGAAACCGGATGCAATTTGCCTTCGGCAAAACGAGAGAAGCGGAATGGCTCCAGCAATTCCTGTTTTTCACCGAGTACTTCATCTGCAATCAAATGACCTACGCCGATCATTTTCCAGCCGTGATTGGAATCCGCGATCACCGCAACATTTTCCTTGAAGTGATCAAAGACCGGGAAAGAGTCAGGTGTAAAGCAACCAATGCCACCGGAAGATTCCTTGTGATATTTCGGCATCGTTCCTTCGTAACGCTTCTGACAATGTGCCAATGCGGATACCCACATGTGCGCAAATTCATGGGAGGCTACAAATTCGGGGCTGGATGGACCGTATGGATCAATCGCAACTTCGTCTGCGGGCTTGTCTACCTTATAGGGAGATGCGCCGCCCTGAATTCCACCGAAGTGCCAATCAGGTTTGTAGTAAATTCCCCACATTTCGTCGGTGATTTTTGATCCATCTACCGTTGAATAAAGCGGAGCATCGGTATCTACGTGAATAACCGGTGGCAGATTTCCATCATTAGCCTTACCGAGTTCTGGATCAACCTGAAGAACACCTTCTTCAAGTTGCCAGAAGCGCCACATGTCAACGTCTTCGTGAACATCACCTTTGAGATCTTTCAATGTGATCTGCTTTGGCATGTCGAGCATGTTCCAGAAATCACGTACCCAGGGGCCCGCACCAACGATTACATGATCACACTGGATGTTGCCCTTGTCGGTTTCAACTGCACTTACTACGTCTGACCCATCTTCGGTGATGAAACCTTTTACCGTTACGCCAGTAATGACGCGGACACCGAGTGCTTCCACCTTGTCTGCAAGTGCGTACATGGTTTTGGTCTGGTTTGAGAAACCACCGCGTTTTTCATGAAGAACGGTCGTGATCCCCTGTGCTTGCCAGTCATCGAAGATACCGCGCATATAATGAGTACACTGCTGCTCGCCTTCAATGAATTCGCTTTCGTAGCCGATAGCCTGTTGCTGTTCATAAATTGAGCGAACATCACTGTGCATCGATTCAGATGAAATCTGCATGTACCCAACCGGATGGAAAGAAAGGCCTTCAGGATCACTTTCCCAGATGTTTACAGAATGCGCCATCAGCTTGCGCATGGCAGGCTGGAAGTAATTGTTGCGGACCACGCCGCAGGCAACGCCTGAAGCTCCGGCGCCAATTCCAGACTTCTCCAGTATGACGATATCCTCACCTGAGCCTTTGCCGCTTTCTTTAAGTCGCTCAGCCAGTCTCCAAGCTGTAGAAAAACCATGAATGCCAGCGCCAATAATTACGTATTTTGATTGCTCAGGAAATGCCATACCCGGTTCCTCCAGATTATTTCGTGGGAGTTTGCGCCCAAACATCATGATTAAAAACTATATTCTGGACATTAATCATCACAAATGAGACATACGTGGCGTAGAATGACAGTTTTTGAACAAGCGCATGAATTCCGGTTCTTCAGCACCAAACAAGCATTTTTGCTTTGTCCTGATTCCCAGTTTTTCACTGGTGGCGTTTTCCTGTGCAACCGATGCCTTGCGGGCCGCCAATGAATTCATTGGATCAAAGGCCTATTCGTGGAATGCCGTCTCGGCCGGCGAGAACATCACCAAATCTTCCAGTGGATTTGCAATTGCTGCACCGGATATCTCCGAAGCAGGAGAACCGGATGTCATAGTGATTTGCGGCGGTGACCGGTCTCATGAATATCGTAATCAGGCGTTGACGAACTGGCTTCAGGCAAAGTCGCATCAAAATTGTGCCATTGGTTCCATATCAGATGGTGCATTTGTCCTGGCTGATATTGGTCTGTTTTCGAAAGTTCCTTCGACCATTCACTGGCGATGCTTTGACGCCTATCGAGAGCGATTTCCCGAACTGGATATTCGACCATCGATCATGGAAATCTCTGACAACCGGTTTTCCTGCGCTGGCGGAACGGCCAGTCTTGATCTGATGCTTCATTTCATAAGCGCTGATCATGGTGCGGAAACTGCAAGCCGGGTCGCTGACAATTACTTCCTCGACATCATTCGGGATACCTCCAAGGAACAGCACCTGACAAACGCATACCGGGTAGCGGGCAAAAATGAACATCTTGCCCAAGCCTTGTTGCTGATGGAAAACAATCTTGAGGCTCCGCTCTCAATTGCGGGGCTGTCGGTTGCGGTGGGCGTCTCCAAGCGTCAGCTTGACCGGATATTCAAACGATATGTGGGCAGTTCACCTCAAGCCCATTACCGGGAATTGCGCCTCGCACGAGCGTCTGGATTGCTTATTCAAACCGGAATGGGAATAACCGAAATTGCCCTTGCATGCGGGTTTCAATCTGCTTCGCACCTGGGAAAATTTTTCAAACAACGTTTTGCTGTCACACCGGGTGAGTTCAGAAGAAACGCAGGGTGATGTCTGTCAGTTACCAACAAAAAGGGCGGCATAAATGCCGCCCTTTTCTTAAGATTTAAGGAAGCGTCAATATCGATCAATCGACGCTTCTGAGTCCTTTTTGTCGGCAATTCGAGCTTCATCATTCAGCATGGCATTTTCACCACGGGTTTGAACCACGTGGAACCATAGCCAAAAGATGACACCTGCAATTACCAGGATGGTTTCACTACCCTGAAACGGGTAGATGGCACCAACATTGGCCAAATCAACAGCCCAGCTATCATAACCAATTGTGGACATATGTATTCTCCTTATCAGTTAGTGTTAGATGGCTGCTTTTTCGGCAGCTTGTACGTCGGCGACAGCAGCCTGGAAGGCGGCTTCATCATGATGGTCCAGACCCTGGAGCTCATTGGCAGGCGGAATTCGAAGCAAATCGAATGCGGCCAGGATCTTCGACACGATGTAGGCCGGGATAAATCCAAGCACCACAAACATGATGATTGCACCAATGAACTGACCCCACGGGCTGATCGTTGCATAGCCTTCAAACGGAGATGACGGAGCACCCCACAACATGAAGCCACAAATTATCAATCCGATAAAGCCCGCATAGCCATGAACGGCCACGGCACCTACAGCATCATCGATCTTGAACTTGCGTTCCACCCAGAAGTGCAGCTTGTATGCACAGACAGCACCTATTGCACCGATGAACATTGCCTGGATCGGATGGTAGAGATCATTGCCTGCAGAAGCGCAGATAAGGCCCGCAAGACCACCTGAGTATGTCCAGAATGGATCACCTTTTGAAATCATGTAAGCGGCAATCAAACCACCAGACAGAGACATCAGGAAGTTGAATGTAATCGCACTCAATGAAGTTGGCGCAAGATAGATGTTGGTAGCTGTCCAGGTTTCACCAGTGATCTGACCACCAATTACTTCAGGCGATATTGCCGGAACATTACATGCAGCATAAAAGCCCCAAAAGCCGGTATAGATCATAAAGAGACCAAGGGTAACCATCCACGGATTGTGTGGCGGAATATCTCTTGGTGTTCCGTCCGCAGCGAACTTGCCAAGGCGCGGTCCAAGAACCACCAGAACACCAAGTGCGTATCCGCCAGCGATCGCATGGATTACGCCGGAAGCATATGCATCGTGATAACCGAGTAACTGCACCATCCAGCCAGCGTAATGCCAGCCCCAGGCTGCATCGATGATCCAGAAAACCGAACCGATCAACACTGCATGGATCCAGAATGCCGATGAACGTATGCGTTCAATCACAGAGCCGGAGACAATCGATGCCGCCGTCCATGAAAACAGCAGGAATGCTGCCCAGAACACGCCGGTTATTCGGTCGCCCAGATTGGTACCCATGGTTTCCGACCAAGGCGCATTGGCAGCAGCAAGTGCTGCGTTGTCGCCCGAAGCAATCCCGCCAAGAAACGGAAATGCCGGAAACGCCCAGTAAATCCACCACCCGAAGAAGAAGAATGTGATGGTTACCAGCGGTATTAGCATGGTGTTTTTCATGAGGGTGTGCATGTGGTTGCGGCGGCGACTTGCCCCCACTTCATACATGCAAAACCCGACATGGATTAAGAACATGAATACCACAGTGACGAAGTAATAGAACTCCGTGAACACCGTGGTAATTGCGTCAAGATTGTTGCCCATAAGGTCCTCCTTGTTTGCTGGTCCTAAGCAAAGACCAACCAGTCTATCCGGAGTGGTTAAACTCCAGTCCCTTCAACGAATGCCGATTAACCCCATTGCCCACCTGGTCCCCTATCATGCACTCGCCAATCCTACCTTTGATTCCCAACTCTAACCAAAGTTAACCAAACATTAACCCAAATTTTCAAGCGGATCGAATCTTTTTGATAGTATCATGAATATTTTTTTCCTGACAGGAAATTTTCAACTGGTTTTGATTGATTTTCATTGAAATTTTTGCTCCCCAGCAAAAAGACTCGCAATTTCTTAACAACAAATCTAAACCAATAACAGACCGTTGACAAACCAATTCGCAACCAGTTTTAAGATTGAACGTGCGATGGACGGGGAACGGATAGTGATTTATGTATCGAATGCAACAGACTTTGAGGAATGGATTGGATGCCATGAACACCAGGGAAATGTTGGGCGGCACTGAACTTCGCGAACAGTTTTTCGCATGGCAATGCCGCATCCGCCAGATAGCGATGCGTGAGGATGAAGGCAGACCTGCACCCGGCATGTGTCCCAGTTTGCTTACGCGAAATGACGAGGTTTTGGCGGACCGCATCATCACCTTGATCATTCGGGGCGCTCCTGAGGAAAGCACAGATTTTTTCCGTTTCCAGGTACAAAAGACCCATGATCCAAAACTCATGCGGGAACGAACCCTGACGTTTCTTCAGTCCACACACTTTCATGGACCAAGGGAATTTTCAGACTGCCTGACAGCATCCTTTGGAGAAAATTCAATCCTGGCTACAGACCTCATCCAGCGCGAAAAATGCATCCTTGAGTTCAAGCAATTCAATCAGGGTTACCGACTAAATTGCAATGTAGAGCGACTTGAATTGGGCGACCCTGAACATGAAGCCACGCTCTGGCACAATCGGTGCTTTAACCCCAATCTGTCTGATAAAATTGATATTCTGAAATTTACGCCTGACTGGTTGGTATCGGGATTGCTTGCAGAGTGAAATCCAATTGCCTAAGCTTTCTTCCATCACAATTCCAGGGAGGGATGTTCAATGGAAAACAAGGTCATTAGATTACTTGCCGATGGAGACCCGGCAAAAGGCATGGTTCCCTCAAACCTGACCGAAGCGGAAGCCTTTACCAGTGATGATCACACGGAACTGGACCATACATTCTTCAAATCACAAGATGGCAAAGTCTATTCTGGCGTTTGGGAATGTGCTCCGTGCAGGGAAGAGATCGATGCCTACCCGGTGCATGAAATGATGACCGTCATTTCAGGAAAGGTAACACTTACGAATACCGATGGCAGCTCGGATTCTTTCACGGCGGGTGACACTTTTTACATCGCAAAGGGCACCAAATGCGTCTGGCACATTGAGGACAAGCTCCGCAAATTTTACATGATCGTGGAATAGGCTTTTTTCCAGGCCCGTCACTCGCCAAACATTGCCCTGCCGCTTTGTTTGCTTTCCGCCTCGCCTTCGGGCTTTTCTCTGTCCCGCTTGAGGCTTCGCCTCTCGTCGCCTCTTGGTTGCCCGTTCACGGGCTTGGCACGGGCTTTGCCCGCTTGCGCTGCTACGGAGGGAATCTCTCCACCGTCACCCCTGTGGTTCCGCCGGGCAAACAATTCTCAATTGTTTGCTTGTCCGGCTCCAATCACAGGGGTCCATACCCGTGAGTTCACCGGCTAACGTGAGGGTCATCGGGTGGATAGCAAAGAGG
>JAJFHU010000055.1 GCA_021775455.1 Hyphomicrobiales bacterium
ATCCAGAGGACGCGTACCATGACTTCGAACTACTTTGTCAAAGCTCTCAGCCGGGGGATAAACCCCGCTTTTCAAGCTTTTCCTCGTATTTCTCGTCATGTCATGCGCCATTTTACGTTAATTAACGGGTCCTGACCCTAGGACAGACCATGCACGATCTTGCTGCTGACGACCGCTATGAATATCGAGCATTGTTTAAATTACTAAACTCCAGATTCGGTAACCAAGGGCTCGAAGCTGCCGTTGTTACTCTAACGAGCATTTTGGTTTCTGGCGTATCAAGCCAGGCGATACAAGCCTCGGCCGGGTCAAAATACATGAAATTTCAAGTTTTCAATATTTTCAATTCCCCCTATCCAGCCTTGGTCCTGCTCGGACTGGAATAAAAAAATCTTTTTCCTGATTTATGATTAACGTGATTTAGAATTTTTGCATTTGTCAGTATTAAGTTAATCCAACTTAATACATAAGCCATGGAAGTGTAGTGCAACCGCCATGCGGGAAAAAGGCCTACCTAAGGTTGAATCGCAAATTTAGAGCAATTACTAAATATTAATACGATGAAACTATATATTATTCCATATAGTTTGTGTTTCAAATTGAAACAATATAACAAAACTTAGTATAATATATTTATATAAATCTTTATACAAAATAATACATAAATACTACTTTATATATAATCATAGTCTTGCCACATTTATGAATTCTTTTTCAGATTCGGGCACGGGGGCAGTGACCTGAAGGATGCCCTCATGTCGGATGTAGTAAACAAGTACCACCGAGCAATCCACGAAAACACAGAAAAAGCCGAGCCCTCTGAGGAGGAAGCCAGCTTAAGTTATTCGCCAACAAATTGTCCGCCTTCGGAACGCCTGCGAAAATCTGCTCACGCAGAACCTGAGTCCGACTTTCCATCAGATCAGCCTATTGAACCTGGTTCTCTAACCGACGAGGAAGCCCACTCCATTGAACAGGAGTTGGAGCGTGAGCTCGCGATATCCCTGTCTGACGCCCAACCGGATATACAGGAAATCCCTAACGCGCCTAACTTTATCAACGAAACAGATGAACGTTTCGAGCAAGCCTGTATGGACATGGTGAAACAGGTGCAGGAGGAAATTTACCAAGATCCCGGTGAAGGCATCGAAATTAATCAAGAAAAAATGGAGGCGACGCATGATGCGTTCGGGAGCTATCATGAGACGCAGGAATATCAATCGTCACCCTTTGGCGGTGGTGATACCGCTCCGCTTGAATACCCGCCCCAAGCGGCACTTCCACAAGACAGTCCAGGCAGATTTGGCGCCAAGTTGGCGGTTATCGCCGTTGCATTGGCGGGTACCGGATTTTTTCTGGAACTACACAAACACCCGGTTGTCTCGCAGGGTATTGCCCGGGTTAGCGGTATAATAAAACCGGCAACGAAGGCTCCCGTGACCAGTGAAATTAGCCTGGCTGCAGCAATCCCTGACGCGTCCCCGGGGAGCGCAAATGAGGGAACTACAGAGATTGCCCTGGCCAGCAATGCCGCTGTTTCTTCAAATGTGTCGACCGTCACTTCGGTGGTGAACTGGCCGACAGGTTTGCTTGAGCGCATGGCAACTGACCCCAATTTTGAAGCACCAAAAATGGAGCCGGAAGTCGAACTGGATGTGCTTAATGTAAACCTGAAAATGACCGAAGCTCACATGGACAAGTT
The DNA here is from genome assembly GCA_021775455.1 of Hyphomicrobiales bacterium. Classification (GTDB taxonomy): domain Bacteria; phylum Pseudomonadota; class Alphaproteobacteria; order Rhizobiales; family Rhizobiaceae; genus JAALLB01. Next base: position 1,703 of record JAJFHU010000055.1, read on the forward strand.
GAAACGTGAAATTGCCAGCGGTGAGCAAGCAGACACTGCAAACCTGCAAGCTGAGTTGATCCAGGTCCATGCAGAAATCGATGATCTCAATCAGAAAATTGCAACCTTCGGTTCATCATCAAGCGATCCAAAAGTGGTAAAAACCAGTGCTTACCTGGCCGATGGAAAACCGGCTGAAGATCCATATGTAGCCAGTTCCAGAAATTCACTGGACATTTCCGCGGCTGGTTCAAGCACTCAACCGATAACCCTGCAAAAATCAAAAACTCCCCGTGACGTGAATTTGGTGGAAGTGGCCATGGCTTCAACGCCCGGTCTCAATTTCCTGACCAATTCGGAACGGCAGATCCTCCGGGAAAAACTGATTTCAGGCGATTGCCTGATCCCGGCATTGACTGCGGTTTTTCCGCAGGTGCCTGTGCTGGTGATGAGGGACATGGTTCAAAAATTTGATTCCTCTGCTCAATCATGTGCAGAAAAATAAGGGGCGATACATGACCAATGCAAGATTAATCCTCGCAGCCTTCCTGGTTGCGGTATTTTCAACAGCAGGTGTGGCTGCGGAATTTCAGAAAAGTATAATGACTGGTGGTGCGAGTGGAACCTATATCCAGATCGGGCGCGATGTATCCAAGGTCAGCGCGGAGTGTGGCGTGGGGCTCGATGTTGTTGAAAGCGCTGGCTCACTGGAAAATCTTGTTGCGGTCAAGAAGCGCAGCAATACGCAATTCGGTATCGTGCAAAGTGACGTGCTGGAGTATGTGCGGACCTATGCGGTTGACGATCTCGAGCTGCAGAGATCGCTGTATGGCGTGCGGATCATGTATCCGCTTTACAATGAAGAGGTGCAGGTTCTAGCCACACGCGACATTAATCGCCTTTCAGACCTCTCCGGCAAGAAAGTGGCGATCGGGAAAGCGGACAGCGGAACTTTTCTCACCGCTACCCTGGTTCTCGACATTGTGCGGGTTAACGATGCAGAACGGCTAAAGATCGGCGCTTCCGATGCACTTGAGATGCTTCTTGATGGTAAAATTGATGCGCTTTTTTATGTCGCAGGTGCGCCGACAAAACTGTTCTCCAACATTGATATTGATGGTTCAAAATACCACCTGGTTGATATTCTGGAGCCAGAACTGCTGGCCACCTATACTGCGGCCCAGATTCCGGGCGGAACCTATCCCTTCCAACCCGATCCTGCGAGTGTTGTCGCGGTGAAGGCTGTGTTGATGACCTACGACTACGATCCGAACAAGAACGTTTATCACCAGCAAAGTTGCAAGGCGGTGTCGGATATCTCCAGCGTGATCCTCACAAACATCGACCGGCTGAAAGAATCCGGCCATCCCAAGTGGCGTGATGTTGATTTCACACGATTGCCGCCGGGATGGCGAGTTGGTGATTGCGTCAAAGCGGGTATGGCGTCTACTTACAAGCTCACCTGTACTCCGGGCCCAAGTCTTGCCAACAGCACAGTTGAGGCGGCGGATGAGGAGTATCTGAATTTGTTGAAACTGCGGTTGAAAAACTAGGGTCAGGACCCGTTAATTAACGTAAAATGGCGCATGCCATGACGTCGAACTGCTTTGTCAAAGCTCTCAACCGGGGGATGAACCCCGATTTTCAAGCTTTTCCTCGTATTTCTCGTCATGTCATGCGCCATTTTACGTTAATTAACGGGCCCTGACCCCAGAAGCTTATCCAACTGTTTCAATCCAGGCAAACGAGGCGATCGCCCGGTGCCTGATCTTGTCAATGCAACGTCTGCGACTTGACTGGATATCAGGTTGAACTTGCAGCGTTGAAATTTGCATTCTGCCTACTGTGTATGTTCAGCAGCGAAAATCGAAGGTTGCTCTGCACTTGACTTGAGAGCATTGTACGTGTATATACACCTATATGAGTAAAAAACAAAAACCGGATTTGGACATTTTGAATATGAATTTGTGCACTTGCGCGACCCTTCGCAAAGCTGCGCGGACGGTTACCCAAGTCTTCGATTCTGCGCTTCAGGAAACAGGATTGAAGGCAGGTCAACTAAGTCTACTGGCAACGCTGGCCAATCAGGGCGAGATGCCTGTTACTGTCCTAGCCGAGGTGCTGGTGGTTGATCGAACAACGCTTACAAGGAATTTGAAACCATTGGTCCGCGACGGATTGGTCAAAACGCTAGAAGAAGAAGACCAGCGGGTGCGAATGGTTGGGCTTACAAACGCAGGCATGAAAAGGTTTGAAGAGGCATACCCGCTGTGGGTTGAGGTTCAATCAAAATTAGTTGACAGCATCGGGCCGGAACGATGGGCTGGCTTCATTGCAGATTTAAACCGGACGGTAGAGGTGACCCGCATCACCTGATTAGTTTGTGTTTTTTTGCGAATAAAGGTGCATATACACTTAATCACAAGGAGAATTATGATGACTACAGACAATCAAGAAACTCCCTGGACCTCCAGGGCAATCACAATCGTCACCACCTTATTGTTGGTACAATTTGCTGCTGCCTATGTAATTGGCACTGGACATTATTTGACCAATGACCAGCAATCAATGTTTGCACCTATTGCCGTTTCGGTGGCATTTCCGGTAGCTGCATTCTTGATTGCTTACCTGGGTTCCAGTCGTTTCCGGGACTTCATTCTGGCTCAGGATATTGAAATCTTGACCATGCTGCAGCACTGGCGGGTTTTGGGATTTGGGTTTCTGACGCTTTATTTTTATGGCGTCCTGCCGGGCTTGTTCGCCTGGCCCGCCGGTTTGGGCGATGTTCTGGTCGGGTTGATGGCACCATTCGTGGTTATGCGTTTACGCAAGGATGCAAGCTACATAACTTCCGCAGCATTTACCCGGTTTCATTATCTCGGTCTTTTGGACTTTGCCATTGCTGTCGTAACAGCAGGTCTGGCGGCAGGTTCATTTCCTGCACTCATTCCTGGTGGTGTCACGAGTGCTCCAATGGATGTCTGGCCGCTTAATCTCTTTCCGAGTTTTGGTGTGCCAATCTTTATCATCTTGCATCTGACAGTGCTTTTCAAAGTTCGTGAGTTGCGCAGAGCCGCTCAACTGCACGTGACCAACACTGTAGTTGCTGCCTAACGATCTGACGCAGGCATTGGTGGCAACATCAATGCCTGCCGTTTTGCCGATCCCCATGAAAGGAGATTAGAAAATGCCTGACAGAAACCCAACCCTTCCAACCTTTGCTTCACTGATAGGCAAAGACATTGTATCCCGGGCGTTTTTTGTCGCCCTTGTTCTGGGAAGCGTTTTAACTCTCGTTAATCAGCCGAACGCGATATTTAGAGGTGCCGCAGTACAAATACTTCCACTTGTACTTGTCTATTTGACGCCTTTTATTGTTGTCACCATTTCACAAGCCCTTGGGTCACATCGAGCAATACGAGAAGCTCAGTTTGGCCTCGGAGGAACGCGCCGAAATGATGGATTTTTTGTAACTGCGATGTCGCACGGTATTCCGATGAGAGCCTTGTTTTTGGCGGCAATCGTTGGAATTACAAACACGCTGATCACCGCTTTGTCGCTATTGGTGTCGAGTGGGACGCTATCAAATTTACCAACGACAATCTTAGGGCAGGCATTCATCCTTCCCATGCTGTTTGGCTTGATCTCCCAAACCATTTCCTATCGCCGCGCGGTGGCAGCGACAAATCACAATCCCAATCAATCACCGAAACCACTATCCAACTTACCAGGAGAATTATCATGATTAATTTCCCAATACATTCAACCAACACTGCGCCGGAAGGTTCCACGGAAATCCTAGGAGCAGTCCAGCAAAAAATGGGTTTTCTACCCAATCTTATGGGCGTGTTCGCAGAAGCACCTGCTGCAATCGAGGCCTATACCACCATAATGGATATCTTCGAGCGGTCTTCGTTTTCTGATGCGGAAAAGCAGACAATCCTGCTCTCTGCAAGCTACGTCAACGAGTGTGATTACTGTATGGCAGCACACTCCGCTCATGCGGGCATGAAGAAAGTTCCATCGAAAATCATTGAAGCCCTGCGTTCTGGCACGAAATTGCCAGACCCCAAGCTCGATGCATTGGCGACCTTGACCCGGTCAATTGTGGAGACTCGCGGTTGGCCTACCGAAGCCAGCAGGGACGAATTTTTGGCAGTTGGTTACGATGCACAACAATATCTCGAAGTAATTGTCGGAGTAACCGTGAAGACGCTTTCAAACTACGTCAATCACGCAGCAGAGACACCTTTGGACAAGGTGTTTGAACCAGCCCGGTGGGCAGCCTGAGCCATTCAATTCCAACAAAACCCAAAGGAAAATACCATGACTTCAATTATTGAAACACAGAACAGCACTTCCGTTTGGAAGCGGGCTTTAAATTTTATCCAGGAATTGGAGGAAGCGTCAGAATATACGCCTGCTGAACGTGCGGTTATCCAGCTAAACCAAAGAGTACTGGATTTGGAAGACACAATCCGCGAGCTTGAAAACAATCTACATTGAGCAAGTTATATCAAAAAGAAGTGTATTCCTTGATCACAAAGGGAACCCCTGCTGTTACATAGGGGTTCCTTTTTAATGGTTTTCCCGTTATTGGCACAGGACAGACTTGCCGGTCCTGAACTGCTCACATGCTGCTAGTTCAAAGGCACGGTGAGCCGGACACTACCACCATAGGAATAGTAGTTGTTGATGCCGACGCCGTCGTAGAAACCAGTTGCACTAAGTATCATGCCCATTGGGTTGGTGGCAGAAAAGCCTGCCTCAAACCGGGCGCGTAGATCATCATCACCAAGCGCAAAGCCCTGACTGGCAACGTTGTTCTGGATGCCGAAGTTAACCACACCTGCAACACCAACACTTGGCTGGAAAAGCGTGCCATCGTCGAGCAGGATATCCCAGACAAAGTCGGGTCCGAATCGGAACTCCCCCAGCGAGATGGTTTGCGATGGTATAAACACCGCATTGGTATCGGTGTAAGATTCTTGCGTCTCTTCATACCAGGTAACCCTTGCTGACGGTTTGATGGTGAGATTGCCTATCTCATAGGCGCCCTCAAGCTTGGCAAGTGCCATCCAGCGTTCCGTCTCAAAGCCATCCGTATAGGTACCAATCGGTGAGACATCGTTATCCGAACGTCCCCAGGCAGCTCTTGCCTCATAGTAAAGGTTTTGCCCCGGTATGCGGCCTGCCACATATGGACCGATCATCCAGCCCACCCCGTCTGCATTGGAGTTGACCGTAGAGTTCGTTTCATCAGCCCAATCCAGTTGCCCCAAAATGCCGACCAGCATGTCTGGAGAGACAAAGATATGCGTTCCAAGATAACCTACCCACAGCGTGCTTTCCGATGCTCCAGCGCTTGCCATTGAACCATAGACTTCAGTCCAGATATCCCAGTTTCCGGTTTTATCATCGGAATAGGTCGAGATCGCCGTTTGCCGGTTTTCCTGTGTGGATGTTTCACCGGTATCAGGATTAATTGCCGGGTTGTTATCAAGGCCGCTCAGTTGCGCTTCTGCTTCACCTGGTTGGGTTGCAGGGGCAAAGCTCATCATGGGGGTGCTGTGAAGCGGATTGGCAATCGGTGCACCACCGGATGTCGCAGAGCTTACCCCTGGACCAATTCCCGGGTTTAGACCGGAGCCAGGCCCGGATTGCGCCGCCAGCATCTTGCTGCGCGATGTGGCAAAGGCAAGGTTCATGCTTTCTGTGTTGCCGTCCAGGGCCAGATTACCCAGTGGTCCACCGCCATTGGTATTGTTACCGGTTACAAAATCGATCAGGCTTGGCTGATTGTTTAATATATGATTGGCCCGGTTCAACATGAACTCAGCAATCACTTTCTGCGTTTCTTCAGCCGTTGCGCCGGCAGTTCCCACGTCCAGCGTATCAGTGGCTGGAGCGCTGGTTACAGGAAGTCCGGCGATGGTCGCCGAGAGATCGCTAGTTGTGTTCGGGAAAGAACCAGCCGTAGCTCCAGCAGGGACATCCAGGACAAGGCTGATTGTGCAACTGCCGCCAGCTGTGACATTGCCACCGGAATAGTCGAAATTGCCCGTCGGAAATCCACCGGCCATCCCGCCACAAGTATTGACGAGGGCGGATGAAGCCATCAATCCACTCAGGGTCGCATCGAGATTATCGCTGAACGCAATGTCGGTAGCGTCATTCAACGTATCGGCATTGGTGACGGTGAACACAAGCGTCACAGTTCCACCCGGTATAGCAGGATCGTCGGTGAATTCCTTGGTAAATGTCAGTGAATCGCCGCTGATAACTGTAAGCGTATCAGAAGCAGTTCCGGAATTGCCCAGATCAGAGGTCAGATCACCAGAGGTGTTCAAATGCGCACCAACAACTGCTGAAGTCACATCAACGCTAACGGTACATGTAAGACCTATGGCAACAGCACCATCGGGCGTAAAAGTAATCGTGCCAGACCCTGCCGCAGCTGTGATTGTGCCATTTTTACAAGTTTTGGAAGCATTCGGCACCGGGGCAACAAGAACACCCGCAGGCAGATTATCGGTAAAATCCAGGTTGAAACCCACAACCGTATTTGCGGTGTTATCAATGGTAAATGTAAGCGTTGATATATCGCCTGGTGCAATTGTATCCGGTGCGAATACTTTGGTGAAAGTTGGGGCAGTTGTAACTACACCCGTTCCCTGAATATTGAAGTTATAAGGGTCTTCATCTGCATCATTATTAGCAATTGATACAGTTGCCTCGCGAAGACCAGTAGCAGTCGGATCAAATCTGATGGTGAACAGGGACCTGTCACCGGCGGTGATTGGCGTAGTGGGGTTTGATATCACCGTAAAATCAGCAGCATGCGTTCCGCCGATGACTACAAACGGTGAAGCGCCATCCAGTGTTAGATC
>JAJFHU010000056.1 GCA_021775455.1 Hyphomicrobiales bacterium
ATCATCCAGACATTCCGGCAACAACACCGTCTGGTTCCGATCAACACCTTCAATAAATCCAACCATCAAAAATCCCCGATTCAATCTCAGGCAATTATATCAGAATCGAATTATAGAGGGAGTTTTCACACAACCTCCGGACATAGTGACTACGATAGGTTTTTCAGGCTGTTCAACTTACGACAAAGATTGCACGTTCAAAACGTGCCATATCTTCAACCTGCGCTGAACCAAAAGTGCAAGTTGCATCTTTGGCACCGAATACATCATTTTATCTTTGATAACAGTGCCGTCCCTGTTGAATATTGCAAAATTCACATTTTCTTTTCAAACCAAAATAAGGTTGAAGACTAACGCTTTCGCTGTCACTTGGGCATTATTTAAGCAATTAAGTTTACGGCGAATTCTGTAGATGTGTACTTCGGCTGTACGGGAGGAAATTCCTAATTTGTCTGCAATATCATGTTTGTTGAGACCGCATACGATCCATTTCAATACTTCGTTTTCTCGCTGGCTGAGCCCGTAGTAATCATAATAACCCCGCGCCAAGACATGTTCATGGAATGTTTGGGCCAATGTCTCTATTTGTGTCTGGTAGGTATGGAGTACACGACCCCACTCTTTGCTTCCAAGAGACGGTGCCGCCATACCAAGCCCCCCCCAGCTTAAAGTAGTTGCGCCACGGAGGGGAACCACAAGTCCTTCATACAGGCCATAGTCGTAAGCTAACTGTTCAGTAACGCATTGGCGATGTGTCAGGGATACCAATACGCCCGGAGTGTTCCAGCGCCTTGCTTGGGTATTGTTCATGGACCAATCAACAGACCAGTCGTGGTCGACGTGACCGAGCGAGATATATGCCTCTTCGAATTCCGGATTATGGCTACTGAAACTCAGCATTTCTTTGGTTATTGATTTGCGCGGATACGTTGCCATAAATCCGTACAAGGCGTGTTCAATTCCAAATTCATTGAGTGCAGCATTGAAGGTAGACCAAGCCTCGTCAATGGTATTGCATTGGTTCAAGTTATCGACGAATGAAGTCAACTGGTTGTTTGGTGATGCGCTGAAATGAGGTCGAGTCATTGCGTCAATTCCAATGTAATCAATCTGCCTTTTGAATTTCCATTACTCTCTTTTTAAAGCATAGCTAGTTAGCAGATTTAGTTGGATATCAAAAATATCTCAAAGTGCCCGGGCACGCAAATCTCCACTATGCGGCTTTCCTCCGACATGACAGTTTCGATATGAGAGGCCTCCTCCCAACACAACTCTGATACTAGGAGAACTCCTAATTGTAGGAATTCAATATCGCAAATATCCTGTTGTCTAGGGTGGTTAAACTGGAGGGTTTTATGACCCTATCAAAATGGCCGGGGAATTTGGCTTGGCAATATAGCTGGGCTTTGGCTGCAGTTTTGATCTTCTGTGGGTATGCTTTTCCCGCTACAGCTTTATCGATAACCGGCGATTCACGTCTTCCGGCTGGAAATCAATCACCAATTCAATATTCATACACCCCTCCTGATAATGATGATTTTGGTGGGAGTGGTAGTTGCACGCTCAAATTTGGCAGTCTTGCTTCTGGAACGTTAGACGACAAAGACCGGTGGTCAGACTTCTCACCTGTACAGAAAATTGTTTGGTATAAATCAGGTGGTCAATTTCAAATCCAATTATTTACATCAGGTGTAAAATTCGAGCCTGGTAATTATACGCTCACCAATGATCAAAACCCTTCCACGATGGCTGCAGCCCAGATCACACTAAACTTATCAGCTGCAGATCTTCTCGGGGGCGGTGCTGATTTTGTTGCCAACTGTACGAATATCCCGCTTCCTGAAATCAACGTCACCGGGGGTATACCGCCAGTGTCAATCTCGGCTGGTTTGAGTGACCCGGTCAATGAGACAAATGGAACTTTTTTTGGCAATGTAGATGTATCTGGTGGAACGGTTTCCAGAACATTCACTATCCACAATACTGGACCGGGGGCTCTGAATCTCACGGGTACGCCGCTGGTTGATCTAGGAGGTAGCGGATCAGCAGATTTTACGGTAACTACGCCACCAGTTTCTCCCGTTGTTTCTTCCGGCAGTACGTCTTTCACGATTGAATTTAATCCAAACACAACCGGTAAAAGAAACGCCAGTATATCGATACAAAACAATGATACTGATGAAAGTAACTACCAAATTCTAATTCGAGGTATCGGCACGGCTCCGCCAAAATTCTCTAAATCATTTGCACCAGGCACCATTCAAGTTGGCGGAACTTCAACCCTGACCTTTACTATTGATAATACGGCCAATGCGCTCGACGGTGCGACCGCTCTTGCCTTTACCGATACTCTGCCTGCGGCTATATCTGTTGCCGCTCCGTTGGTCACTTCTAATGCCTGTGGCGGCTCGCTAATTGCAACAGCCGGATCAGGCACGATCAGTTTTAGCGGCGGTAGCGTAGGCGCGGCTGGCAGCTGTACGATTGATGTGGATGTCACCTCCAGCACAGCTGGCTTGCACGATAACGTCAGTGGTGATTTGACTTCCTCGCTGGGCAGTTCCGGAACTGCTTTTGATACGTTTACCGTCGTCAGCGCACCAACAATCACCAAGGAGTTTACCGATGATCCGGTGACACCGGGTGATATGGTTACGCTTGAATTTACAATTGATAATCCCAATCCCGTTGAAGACGCCACCGACCTTGCGTTTACAGATGACCTTGACGCGGCCCTGACCGGACTGGTGGTAGCTTCAGCACCGGTCAATACCTGCGGTGGGATGAACAGCGGGGATACCGGATTTTTTGATTATTCCGGTGGCAGCGTTCTGGCCAATAGCAGTTGCACCATCAGCCTTGTCCTGAATGTTCCTCCGGCCGCCCCTTCAGGCTCTCACACCAATACAACAAGCGATTTGTCGGCAACAGTTGGTGGTTTAAGTGTCACCGAATCTCCCGCATCCGACGATCTGGTTGTAAGATCGACTCCGCCGCTGTTCACCAAGGAATTTGCACCGGACACCATTCAAGTTGGCGGAACCTCAACCCTGACTTTTACCATCGACAATACGGACAAAGGCGGCTCACCGGTCGAAGATCTGGCCTTTACTGACACTCTGCCGACAGGCGTGGTGATTGCCAACCCGACCGAGGCTTCGTCTACATGTGATGGAATGGGTGATGCTACCGCCGGTGCGAGTTCGTTCACGTTCGGCGGTGGCATGGTTGGTACCGGGGTAAGCTGTACCGTGCAATTTAATGTCACTTCGATGACAGTTGGATCGCATGACAATGAGAGTGGCGATCTGACTTCTTCGCTTGGCAATTCCGGCACTGCGTCTGACACGCTCAACGTTGTTAGTGTTGAAGAGCCAATCTTCACCAAGGAATTTACTGACGATCCGGTACTGCCAGGTGGACAGGTGACACTTGTGTTCACAATCCAGAACACCGATCCGGTGAATGACGCTACTGTTCTAGTATTTACTGATGATTTGACAGCCGGATTGAAGATACAATCAATGCCCACCAATACATGTGGTGGGATCAACGACAATGGCGGCAACTCAGGTTTCATCGACTACTTCGGTGGCAGTATTCCTGCTAACAGCAACTGCAAGGTCAGCTTTATCCTTGACGTTGACAGTACCATTGCCATCGGAAGCTATCCGAACACAACGACTGACCTGCAGGTAACGTTGGCAGGCCTTCGCGTACGCTCAGACCCGGCATCAGACACGCTTATTGTCGGTGCTCCAGGAGCGAAGGCCGAAGAAACCCAGGAGAGGATTTACAGTTTCCTGTTTAATCGGGCGGGTCATTTCCTCAACAACCAGTGGAGTGCGATCGACCTGTTTACCGGCGCTAACACCAATGGCGCCGGGCCGCTGGGTAACTTGGCACTGAATGGCAATTCGGAAAGCTTGAACCTAGCGTTTTCAACTTCCAGATCGAAGATATTGACCGCCATGGGCAAAGGCCCGACAAGCCAGGGATTGAGCGTGCCTTCCACATCATCCACGGTTGGCACCTTAAACAACACCTTGATGATGAGCTTTGCACCGGCGACGGGAGCAACGGAAACCGAAGAGCAACTCACCGGTCTCGACAACAGTAATGTACTTGATCCAGAGACCGGTGAAGAGGCTGCACGAGAAGTGGAAGCCGCAGTAAATGAACAGACTGCAACCTCGACCTATCAGGCTGACCGCACCGGCACCTGGGACATCTGGACTGAGATTTATGGATCAATGTCCAATAGTGGTGCATCTGAAAGCACCTTGTGGGTAGGATATGTAGGTACCCATGTATTTGTGTCACCCGACATGTTGGTTGGCTTCATGGGACAGATTGACTGGGCAGAAGAGACTAATTCAACATTAGCCAGTAATGCCGATGGCATGGGCTGGATGATCGGGCCTTATGTGGCAGGCCGCATGCCGGGGCAGGACCTGTATTATGAAGCTAGAGCTGTCTGGGGCCGCTCCGACAACAACATCTCGCCAATCGGAACCTATACGGATGGCTTCGAGACAAAACGCTGGATGTTGCTCGGCAAGCTTGAAGGTTCCTTTGAGATGGGCAATCTCACTATCAAGCCTGCAGCAAGGGTTGCCTGGTATGAGGAGACTCAAGAATCTTATACCGACACCAATGCAGTGTTTATTCCTTCACAGACCATCTCATTAGGCGAGTTCCGCTTCGGACCGGAGTTTGTTTGGGCGATACTGCTTGAAGACGACACCCTGTTCCAGCCCAATTTTGGTGTCTCTGGTGTGTTCAACTTCGGCATTCGGAACAACTTTGCTTCACAAGGCGTAGCATTGGGAGACAATGACCTGCGCGCCCGCGTCAAAGCAGGCTTTTCTGCCACCAACCCGATGGGCATGATCCTTAAAGTATCCGGTTTCTACGATGGTATCGGCACCAACAACTACTATTCCTATGGCGGCAACGTTAGGCTAACCGTTCCGCTGAATTAGCAGCATGTGAGTAGTTCAGGGCTAGCAGCACAAATGTCCGCCTTGCGTCATCAATGCCTATGGCTCACATCATGAATTGTTTGAATTGCGATGCAACATACTTGATCAAAAAGGGTTCAATGCAGCCATTTGACTAATTTTGAAAACTGCCCAACGGCAGCTCTGCGGACAAAAGTGACCATCAAAGATCGTTTGCGGATTCATTCTGCGACAGGATTGGCGAGTCCGCTTTGTGCCATGTGTGGACGGCTCCGTGTTGTCAAGGTTTTTGATCAGTAACGCGTTGCTGGTCGGAGCTGCCATGTGTTCGGCCTGTTTATGCGGCTTTGTTGCATGGCCGCTGGCCATAATGCTCTCCGCAAATCAGATCCCGGTCAAAAACACGCGCTCTTTAGGCGCCCTGGCACAAATGGGTTGTCTCAATCTATGGGCCGACTGGCTTGGGTGCGTTATTCAATCATTGCCTTTCCAACCTCGTTTGCAGGAGATGATTCCTGCGTGTTTGTAGTGCTACCTACTGTGATGCTGGCAGTGGTATTCTGTAGCTTTCGTTACGTGCCATCATCGCCCATGCGGTTCTGGCAATCTTGTTGGCCAATGCAACGGCTGCAATCTTGACGGACCGGCGCTGCATCAGTTTGACCAGCCATGGATGGCGGGTGTAACCCAACTGTTTAGCCCGCCTGATGACAGACAGAGCACCGACAACAAGCAGCTTCCGCAGATACCGATTACCCGCCTTTGAGATTGATCCCAACTTCTCCTTACCGCCGGTAGAGCTCTGCTTTGGTACCAACCCGATCCAGGCGCTTAGATCCCGACCCGAACGAAAGACATGAGGATCAGGAATGCTGGCAACGAGCGCTGTGGCAACCAACGGGCCAACGCCCGGTATTGCTTCTAGCCTTTTGCTCGTTTCATTGCGGCGATGGCAGATAAGTACCTTGCGGTCAGCATCACTGATCTGCTTGCGCACCAAAGCTAATTGAGTAGCCAGTGCCAAGACGCATCCACGCGCAACCTCTGGCAGTCGATCATCCTCGCCCCTGGCGATTAGTTCCAACAATGCTTCAACACCGTTGCGGCCAACACCGGCAACAATGCCGTACTCGGCCAGATGTGCCCGCATCGCATTGATCAGCGTCGTGCGCTGTTGAACGAACATTTGACGCGTTCGATGAATCATCAGGACTGACTGCTGTTCTGGAGTTTTGATCGGCACAAACCGCATTGTTGGGCGGGTCACCGCCTCGCAGATGGCTTCAGCATCCGCCGCATCATTCTTGTTGCGTTTGACATAGGGCTTCACATAGCGCGGTGGCATCATACGAACTTCGTGGCCAAGTTCAGTGAGCTGCCTCGCCCAGTAATGCGATGTCGCACAGGCTTCCATGCCGACAAGGCACGGCGACAGCCTGTTGAAAAATGGCAAGACCTGCCGCCGTCTCAACTGTCGGGCGACAACAACCTCGCCTGCATCATCAATCCCATGTACTTGGAAAACGTTCTTCGCAATATCCAGACCAATTGTGCTAATCTCATCCATGGATGGCTCCTTTCTAGCGGTTCCTAAAACACCGCAATATGGCACATCCCTAAATCGGGTAATGCCGCGGGAAGGAGCCGTCCACAGCATCAGAAGCGGACATTGGTGCTGAATACAGCCTAAACGGGTGGTGTAAAAATATCACATTGATCCACATTCTTGCGCGGCAAAAAGATTCAACTCGCAATTCCACCAGATTAATGTAGCGTTTCGTCAATCATGTCTCTCAACACTGCTGGGGACCCTGTTGGCATGTAACAGGGCAATGGCGCTTATCAAGGCGCCCGGACATGGGAAATTGTGTACAACGGTTCTTTTCTGACAAATCGTTTGCTCGTACGGGCCTTCACTTGGCTCCGTCAGCATCGTTGCGCCAGTTTTCCACTTATACCAACCGTTTTATCGGTTGGGCTTATGGGGGACATGAGAATGTCACGTTGGATGTCTATCCTTGTGATTATCGTGGTTGCTGGGTGCGTGTGGGCCGTTGACTTTGGCACGGTCCGCAATGGCCACGCAGCAGTAAACGACCCGATTACTTGCTCCGCCCCTGATATTGCGCAGTTCAACACCTTCAGCCGCTTCTCTAAACGCAGCCTACGCTTTGACGAGGTCAGCAACCTTTGTCGACCGCGGGCCTTGGACCCCTGCTTTAGCGGCGTGACCCCCGACGCCTGGGTACTGTGTTATAATACTTTCGGCGGGTTTACCCATCTCCGACATGACGGGGTTAGGTTCATAAACTTCAAAATCGATGGTGGGCCCCCGCTCGCGCCTAACACGGACCACATTGTAGATGCAAATGGCGGGTCACACACCATCACCTACACCGACACCGTTGATGGGGAAAACCGGACGCTTGATATCACGATCAACGTAGATGGGAAGAGAATCGACGCGTTATCCAGCGTGACCACTGTCGTCGCAGACATAACTCCACCCACCGTTGCGATCACCGGCGTTCCTGGCGTGACCGATGGGGCAACCGCCTTTACGGCAACCTTTACCTTCAATGAGGATGTGACGGGCTTTGATCTTGCCGACATCAATGCAGCACTGACCAATGGTGCAGCCACAGCCTTTGCCACCACCACGGCCAACCGGGTGTTTACAGCCACGATCACGCCCAATGGTGCCGGTAATACGGTGGTTGGGGTGAATGCCAATGCGGCGATTGATACAGCCACCAATGGCAATACGGCTGCAACGAACCAAACCGCTACGCTGGATAATACCGATCCTACCGTTGCGATCACCGGCGCGGTGGCTATCCATGACGGGGCGACACCTTTTTTGGCAACCGTAACGTTCTCTGAACCGGTGACCGGCTTTATTGCGGGGGAGTTGACGGCCACTAATGCGGCAGTCGGGCCGCTTGCGCCTGCGACAGGTATTGTCACAGTGTTTACCGCTACCATTACACCTGCTGGACCCGGTGTTGCTATCACACTTGATGTGGCAGCAGCGGTGGCCAAAGATGTGGTACTCAATGACAACACGGCAGCGGCAACCCTTACAGTTGGTGCAGCTGGTGCAAGTGTTGAAGAAACCCAGAAAGTGAATGCCAGCCTCATGTCCAATCGGGCCGGTCATTTTCTCAACAATCAGCCCAACTTTAATCCGTTTAATGGTGGATTTGGCACTGGCAGTGGACAGCCAGGCACTCTGGCACTGAATGGCAATGCAGATGGCATGAACCTTGCCTTTGCCACATCGCGCAGCCAGATATTGGCAGCCCAGTCAGGGCTTGGCTCAGGAATTAGTCAAGGCTCGGGATTTGGCCCGCTTATGGGTTCTACGACATCCGGTGGTGCTCCGATTGCTGGATCGCCTTTGATGAGCTTTGCCCCTGCCAGCCAAGCCGGTGTTGCAGAAGCGCAATTGACCGGTCTTGATAACAATCCGGTAATTGATCCGCTAACCGGTGAACTGGTGGCAGTAGCAGTCACTGATCAGACTAATGAACAGGCGGCACTCTCGACTTATTCAGATGACAGAACCGGTAGTTGGGATATCTGGGCCGAGATTTATGGTTCGATGTCGAGTGCCGGTGCATCAGAAAGTACGCTGTGGGTGGGCTATGTCGGTGCGCATATCTTCGTATCGCCCGACACGATTGTCGGCATCATGGGGCAACTGGATTGGGCTGATGAAACCAACTCTACGGTAGGCAGTAATGCCGATGGCATGGGCTGGATGATAGGACCGTATGTGGCAGGCCGCGTACCGGGACAAAACCTTTACTATGAAGCAAGAGCTGCCTGGGGCCGTTCGGACAACAATGTCTCGCCAATAGGCACCTATACGGATGGCTTTGAGACCGAACGCTGGATGGCCCTGGCCAAGCTTGAGGGTGCCTATGAGATGGGTAATCTCACTATCAGGCCGGCGGCCCGGATTGCCTGGTATGAGGAAACGCAAGAATCCTACACCGATACCAATGCACTGTTCATTCCGTCGCAGACTATATCGCTGGGCGAGTTCCGTTTCGGACCAAACTTTGTCTGGGACATGCTGCTTGATGATGGCACGCTGTTCCAGCCAAACATTGGCGTAGCAGGCGTCTTCAACTTCGGCTTGGCCAACAATGTTGCCAGCCAGGGCTTTGCGCTTGGAGATGATGATCTACGCGCCCGGTTTGAGGCAGGCTTTAGTGCGACCAACCCAATGGGCTTGATACTCACCGCAACCGGCTTCTACGACGGTGTCGGTGTCGATAATTACTACTCCTATGGTGGTAGTGTCAGGCTCACTGTTCCATTGAATTAGGGCGGAATCCGCAGTTTTCTGTCAGTGAAGTAAGATCAGTGCCAAAGTCCGCTAATGGGATGGACCGGCTGCTCCTATTGTAAACAGGTTAGTCTGATAAGACTGTACCTGTTTACAATAGGAGCAGCATCCCATGACACTTAATATCAAAACTGAATCTCATGAACCTTCTACGATTGGCATCGAT
>JAJFHU010000057.1 GCA_021775455.1 Hyphomicrobiales bacterium
ATCGATGCCAATCGTAGAAGGTTCATGAGATTCAGTTTTGATATTAAGTGTCATGGGATGCTGCTCCTATTGTAAACAGGTACAGTCTTATCAGACTAACCTGTTTACAATAGGAGCAGCCGGTCCATCCCATTAGCGGACATGTTAGATAATTTGCCTAGTATCTTTGCTGCCTTGCGTTGAAATGTAGAGCCAGTGGGGCCACTGCGGCATCAATAACCAACGGGTCTTCATAGAATTGAAGCTGGTTGGCGCCATTGATCCAATGAAGTGTTTTATCAGCCGCCGGAATGGTTTTGAAAAGATCGCGTGGTATTTTTTCCCCGGACGCGGCCTTGTCTCCATGTATCATCAGGACAGATGTCTTCAACGCGGTAACTGTTTCGTTGATCTTCCAACCCCAGATGGTTGCCTCGCTCATGGCCGTTATGCGATTTTCCCATCCACCTCGATGTGCAAACCACGGTGCCCGATTGTCCCACGGTGCGTACCACTGATCAATTAGATCGGCTGTTAGCAATGCATCGTCCGAGCCGATGATCGGGATATAGCGTACTTCGCCTGTGTCCTCGAACACCGCCCTGGCCTCTGCAGCACGTTCCATACGCGCTGCAACCGCTTGGTCATCACCAAGATAAAGCGTTGCTGTGGCGGGCGTCAGGTAGTGCCCCGCGACCAGGCCGAGAGTTGACACTCTGCTGTCACGCACAGCCGCTTCGATGGCCCAATTCACGCCCTGGCAAATGCCCAGAACACCAAGCCTGTCACGCGCCACGCTCTCCTGACTGGCGAGGAAGTTGAGGGCGGCACTGATATCTTCGATTTTAGCTTCTGCAGATTCAAATCTACGCGGTTCACCTGAACTTGCCCCATGATAGCGAGGATCAAAGATCAGCACGGCAATGCCCTGATTGGCCAGACGCGTAGCGTACTGTACCGGTGACTGCTCTTTCACATAAGCTACAGGGCCAATCACTGCGACCGCTGCAAAGGGTTCATTGCCAGAGGGCACGAACAGTTTTCCGACGAGTGTCTCACCACCGCTGGGGAACGTGACATCACGCACCTCATACATCTGTGAGGCTGCTGCTTGGGCTGAGGTTGGAAAACTTGCAACAACCGGCAATCCTGTCATCAGGCCGGCAAACATTCTGCGGGTGATATTCATTTTCAAACTCCGTTGATTTCATGATGTAACGTCTTCGATCGCGGTTTCGCTGTGAAAGCGTTTTCCATCGTTGGTGATATAGGTGACAAAGAGCCGCTTGCGCTGCAGGTCGAAGGTATCAACGACGTTGCCATCAGCTTCAGTAAAAGCGATCATGAAGACGCCAGGGCGCAGATCGGTATGAACGATCTCTTCCTCACCTGATGTGCCTGCTGAATCATCCGGTGCCTCGATGCGCGTCCAGCGGATGCGGTCGGCTTCAATAAAGTCCATGCGAATTCGATACCCGGACACAGCGTATTCAAAGCTTTTTCCAGTTACGTCATTGATGGCGCCAACCTCTGTGGCCCAGCTTGGTTCCGGTTCTGCAGCCGTTACGGGTTCGGCCGTTGCTAGCGAAGCTGCCAACAATGCAGCGGTAAGGAGTGTGGTTTTGAGCATGGCATTTCCTTGCAATAGTGATGGGGCCGTTGTGAATTTGTCGTGCCCAATAGACACCGGGCACGATAGATCAGGATTTGTCGGCACCTTTGGATTTGGACTTGCCTGCAACTCCGCCCTGGCTTTCGCTGTGATCGACAACCTCGTCACCATTGGTGTCAGCTGCATCGAAAATGCTTCTGTGGCGATCGACAAATGCCTGTGTGCGTTCAATGCCGGTGGCGTGGCTATCAATGAATTCCTGAAACGTGACAACGCCGTCACCATTCAGGTCTTGCGTATCGGTTGAAACATCTGCGTGTGCGGTGCTGGCGCTCAAAGCTAGGGTGCCGGCAGCAATGATTAGAAAATTGAGTTTCATCGGGGTTCCTTATCTGGGATGATTTCGATGAAGTGTATTTGCACCAAGCTTGACATAACCGAAATGCCAAGTTTAGCATGATAGTCATGCAAAAAATGAATATACAGCTAGCCTCAATGGATTTTCGAGTGTTGCGGTTCTTGCGAATCTTGTTGCAAACCAGCAGTGTGACACGCACGGCTGAACTGCTTGAGATCAGCCAACCCGCAGCAAGCCGGATTCTGGCGCGTATCCGTGATCTGACTGGGGATCCACTGTTGATTCGAACCCAGGCCGGGTATCAGTTGACGGATCACGCGTTGACCCTTCAGGAGCCGGTTCTTGACGCCATTAATTCGATTGAAGCGGTCTTTCAGCCGCCGTATTTCGACCCTGAACTTTCCCATCGCTGCTTTCGGATTGCCGGTACTGATTATGCGACCGCGTGCATAATCGGGCCGCTCATGGATCGATTGACCAAGATCGCCCCACACATTCAGGTCGATGTAACACCTTTGGTACCAGACAGCTTTTCGATGATACTGGAGGGCGAGATTGATTTCGTATTTTATGCGGGGCTGGATGTGAAAGGCGACTTGATCGCCAAAAAGCTATTTGTTGACAGTTATGTTCTCCTTATGCGCGAGGGTCACCCGCTGTTGGAACTGGTTGGGCAGAAAGGGTTTCTTGACCCGCCGGATATCGCACCTTACCGGCAAATTGAATTTAGTTATCCAACTGTCGACCGGCTGCGGGCCGATACAGTCATGCGCATTCAGCGCGATGATGCCGCGGCAGTGTTTTCTGTGCCGTTCTTTACTGCGATGCCCTTTCATGTTGCCAACAGCGATGCCGTTGCAGCGGTACCATCGCGGCTAGGGACACAGCTTTCAACATTCTCCAACGTGGTCTCGGTACCATTTAGATCGGGCGCAGAGTTTCCCTACTATTTACTCTGGCACGAGCGTGGGCAATTCAATCCTGCTATAAACTGGTTCGTGGATGAAGTGACGCCGATTCTCGCGTGACAACAGGATGGAAACCACAAATTCTAGCGTTGTAATGCATAAACAGCATCGCGCCCATTCAGCCCCTGTGCATCATTCGTCAGATTGGTCTTAAAACAGACGTCAAGCGTTAAAACTGAATGCCCGCTTTCGAGGTTTCACAGATGCTGTTAGAATTTGTGCCTACAAATTGAACAAACGGTGTGACACATGAATCCTAATAGGAAAGATCAGATACGCACTTTGCTCAAAGGGATCGAAACTGGTGACCCGGACGCGGTCGCGGTCATCAACCCTGATAAATACATTCAACACAATCCCCAAACCCACGAAGGGCGCGAGGGCTTGGCTGCGTTGTTTAAGCGGTTATCTAAGACTTCTCCTCGCGTCAATATCGTGCGTGTATTTGAGGATGGTGACTATATCTTTGCCCATACTGAATATGATTTTGCCAGCAGGCGGATCGGCTTCGAGGTCTTCCGGTTTGAAGGTAACATGACAGTTGAGCATTGGGACAATATCCAACCAAGACAAGGCCCCAACCCCTCTGGCCATTCGATGGTCGATGGCCCGACAGAAGTAACTGATCTTGATCAAACGGAATCAAACCGGAAAATTGTTCGTTCCTTCGTAGATGATGTCCTCGTCAATCGCCGACTTGAGAATTTGGAGGGGTATTATAATGACGAAAGATTCACGCAGCATAATCCACGGATTGCCGATGGTCTGGAGACCCTACGCTCGTATATGGATGGTGCCTCCGATCAGGGCAACATGATTGAATACGAGCAAATCCATCGGGTGCTGGCTGAGGGAAACTTTGTACTTTCTGTAAGTGAAGGTTTCCGAGAAGGTGTCCACTCGGCTTTCTATGACCTGTTCCGCCTTTCTGGCGGTAGGCTTATGGAGCATTGGGACACAATTGAAGCGGTTGCTCCACCGAGCGAGTGGAAAAACGACAACGGCAAATTCTGAGACTTGTTTCTCGGCAGATCGGTAAGCCAAATTGCGAATGGCGAATGTCCCCTTTGGGGTGGTGAGTTCAACAGGTGAACGCAACACTTTAATCTTTGAGAAGGATTGGATGACATGCTCGGCCTCACATTTGACATTGGTTCTCAGATCAAAATCTTCTGGGCCTGACCCCTTCGGGACTTTTACTACGATGGCACGGTTCACGATTGCTAATTTCTGGCGCTATCGGGCCATTCCCGCAGCCACTTCTGCGCCAGCTTTTGCGCCTCGGTGATCTGAGCCGGTGTCGTGTTCTTCGCAATTACGTCGCGCTTCTTGGCGGCATTTTTTATCCTTAGTCTGGAAGCGATATCGAACCAAATGTGCGCTTGGACATAGTCCCGGACGACCCCTAGGCCTTCCTCGTACGAGCTCCCGAGGTTGAACATGGCGTTGGCGTGGCCTTGCTCGGCAGCTTTGCGGTACCACTCGACGCCTCGTCGTAGTCCCGCTCCACGCCCTCGCCGTGTTCGTACATGGTCCCTAGGTTGATCTGGGCTACAGCGAAGTTTTGATCAGCAGCCTTGCGATACCATCTCAGCGCTTCGGCATAGTCCCGTTTCACGCCTCTGCCATTTTCGTACATAATCCCGAGATAGTACTGGGCGCCAACATTGCCGTGCTCGGCCAAGGGGCGCCACAGCTGAAGCGCAGTGTCAAAGTCGTCTTGCCAATAGGCGGTGACCCCATCCTCAAACGGCCCTGCGGTAGCCGGGACGCAAACGGCAGTAAGCATCACCGGGGAGGCGAGCAGCAGGCACGAAGCCGCCAAACAAGTGCGAATAGTCGAAGGTGTCACTGCGTGCTCCCGGCCTGTGAACATGCCCCGCTTGTTCTGGGAGGGAGGCACAGGTCAAATCCGCAGTTGGGGGTAAAGCAGAAGTCGCAGGCCAATGAATTTGTGCCTGGTTTTGGTATGCCAAGATTTGCTAGGATCATGACCAGAGTTAAGACGATCGCTTCGCTATTTGCAATGTGCGATCACGTAACCTTTGCACTTTAGTTCGGGCAACTTTGTGTAACTGTTTATCCACTTGCACGACCCACACGTGTCAGCTCCGCTTTCGATAATTTTGTAACTCTCACACCCGAGGACAGCTCGTATCTCTTTGGAAGTTGGTTTATTCGGATATTTCTGCGCTGCTTTAAGCGTTTTCCAGCATGAACCATATTCATCGCTGTAAATCGTGTTTGCAGCGGATACCGGAGACGTTGTGAACAAAATCAGGAGTGCTGTGAGTTTGACGAGCTTCATTTTCTTGTCTCCAATTGCCTGTTGCAGCTATTCCCCAATTGGATCGCCCCTGGGTATAGTTAAAGCACGGTGGATTCAACTGATCGATGCAATACACTGGGCAAACTTCTCAGCTGGTGTTTGATATTGCAAGGTCTTTCTTGGTCGCTCGTTTGGCTGTCTAGCAATAGCACTGAGTTTAGCTTGTGAATGAACGGCCAGAT
>JAJFHU010000058.1 GCA_021775455.1 Hyphomicrobiales bacterium
AAACATCGATTGACGCGCATCCAGTTCCGTCTTCGCCAACAACTCAGCCATTCCCATTACACCGTTCATCGGTGTGCGGATCTCATGGCTCATATTGGCAAGAAATTCGGATTTGGCCTGCTCTGCTGCTTGGGCCTTTGCAGACTCACGGTTAAGCGCCTTCATGGAGCCTTCAATACCCTTTTCGAGCGGAATGAATATAAAGGAATATATCAATACAGCCAGAGAAATTCCGGCTACCACAAACGCAATTGCAGCAAAAGCAAGGGTTTCACTGATGGTATTGGATTTGAGAGCTAAATTGGCGGTCAACTTGTTCAAATTGGGTAATGTATCAGTATCATAGAAAGCAACCAGCGCATTGGCTCCGCTTTGAAAATGAAACCCCATCACACTAGTAAAGTATCGTGATTCAGATTGAAGCCGTTTAAGGGATGCCAGCGTTGTATTAAATTCGGAATGAAACTCACTTATCGCTAAAGCGTCGTCTATAAACAAAACTCTCTGAACAAAGGATACCGCCCTTTCCCTGTATCTTAACAGATCGTGATGATTTTCCAGTTTCGAAACGCTATCACTGATATTGTTGCTAATTTGGTTTGACAGCGACTTGGCAATGTCATGTCTGGAGCTATTGCTACTATCCTTTATTTGCTGAAAACGCGTAATGTCAGAATGAAGTTTTTGCGATAAATCAACTAGTGTTCGAGTTGATTTTCCTATTTCCGTAGTTGCATTGTTCACCACATAAAGACATGTTGCAAAACTAAAAATCATTACAACAAAAACGATACTGGCGAGCATGCCGCTTTTTCGGATACTAATAAATTTGACCTTGTCCATTGGTCCCCCACTAAAATTCCCACAAACTGACCAAACATCGATTAAATGCACCGCTTAATCATCTGCCCGCACGTCAGATAATTACACATTGTCTTATTTGAGTTAATTTTTGTTAAACTGCAGAAACGCTTGAAAACAGGGGGCAGAAGGTCTAATTGTCCTGGAGAAATTTTTTTGGAAGAAGAACTACGCGACCACAGAAAGGTAGTCTGGTCTTCCGTCTGACAAGATCACTGCAATGGTTTCAAGCAGCAAATCAGGATTGATCGGCTTGGTCAGGTAATGGTCAGCACCTGCAGCTTTGCATTTTTCTTTATCACACTTGAGCACGTGTGCGGTAAGGGCAATAATTGGCACCTTCTGACCGGTGCCTGCTTCTTCTGCCCGGATAGCTCGAATTGCTTCGTAGCCGTTCATAACAGGCATCGAAATATCCATCAGGATCAACTTCGGCGTGATTGCGCGCCAGGCATCAACAGCTTTCTGCCCATCCCCAACTATCACAAACGGCAAATCCTGTTCTGCCAATATGGATTCCAACACGATCTGGTTAATTTCGTTATCTTCAGCCGAAACGATACAGTTACCAACAATAGCCTTGTCAAAATTCATTGCTTGTCTTCCTTGCGTTGGCAACGCTTGCAACCAATCAACCCGCTTTAAGTTGAAGATCATTTTCTTGTTGCCCAATGAACTCGCGAATGTAACCCATTGTTCGGTGTTCATCTTGGGGTTTGCCAAACAGGTAACCTTGGCCAGCATGGCAGCCATATCGTTTCAGG
This sequence comes from Hyphomicrobiales bacterium, assembly GCA_021775455.1. GTDB lineage: Bacteria > Pseudomonadota > Alphaproteobacteria > Rhizobiales > Rhizobiaceae > JAALLB01. Next base: position 1,626 of record JAJFHU010000058.1, read on the forward strand.
CTTTCTGCCTGGCTCATCTCTTCGATACCTTCTGCAACCACAGTGAGATCAAGACCCTGGCACATTTCAAGGATGGCCCGAACAATGTGCTCAGCTGGTTTGTCTTCGCCAATCGCCATAATGAAAGCGCGGTCGATCTTTACCTTGTCCAGTTTCAGTTCCCGCAATCTTCCCAGACTTGACTGTCCGGTGCCAAAATCATCCATGGAAATACGAATTCCCGCATTGTGCAACTCATCAATGATTTGCGATGCCATTTCGGGATCACTCATCATTGCAGTTTCTGTCACTTCAATTTCCAGACGTTGTGGAGACAATCCAGCTTTCTCGATTATTGAGATAATGTTCTGCGCTGTCGTTGGATCAACCAGTTGTACGCTGGACAAATTAAAGGAAAGAAAGATATCACTTGGCCAACCTGCGGCAACTTTCGCGGCGCGATTGAGAAGAAGATCCGTGAGCGCAGAGATAATTCCGCGTTCCTCAGCTAGTGGCACAAATTTGGCTGGGGAAACAAAACCAAGTTCGGAATCCACCCATCGTGCGAGCGCTTCAAATCCCAATAATTTGCCGTCCTGAAGCGATATAATTGGCTGAAAATGTGGTTGAACTTCACCATTTGCAATGGCGCGGCGCAGAGCTTGTTCCATGCGCGCCTTTTCCAGTATCAGGTCTTCAATTTCCTTCGTAAATACGGTTATACGACCACGGCCGCCATTCTTGGAATGATACAGTGCACTCTCGATGTTACGCATGATCACATCATACTCTTTGCCAGCATCAGGATAGAGCGCAAAGCCAAATGATCCGCTCAGACGAACTGATCCGCCTTCAAAATCAAACGGCGCTAGCAAAATTTCCTGCAAAATTCGGCCCATATCTTCTGCGCCTTCATGGTCGCGGATATAGGGAAAGATAAATCCGAATTCATCACCGCGTGTGCGAAAGACGAAACCCTCATTGCCTACCGCAGCAGCCAATCTTTGTGCACATTGTTTGAGAACTTCATCACCACCGGTGTAACCGTAAAGATCATTAATTGGTTTCATACCATCCATATCGGCCAATCCAACCAGGAACTTTGCGTTGTTCCAGTTGGATTCATCAACGGTTTTTCTGAATTTTTCGGTCATTCTCGAAGCGTTGCCAAGTCGCGTCAACGGATCGGTGTGTGTAAATTCCACAGCTTGAAGTGTTTGATTTGATGATTCTGTCTTGATGTTTGGAAATTGCAGCCTGGGTTTACCTTCAGCCCCGATTTTCACCTGATTGTCTAATTCATGACTTCCAGGCAATACGATAATCATATAAATTGCGGCACTCACAAATGCCAGAAACACTCCTGTAAGTTTTTGAAGCGGGAGTGGTAATATCTCTGGTGGCAGCGCCAAGAGGCATACGGCGCCAAATCCGCACAAGATGGCGACCCATCTGATTTTACCAATCTGCGAAGATTCCGACACGTATTTGGATCCTTTACCCAATCCGATTTTTGCTAAATTCATGATACCCTGCTCGTAGTTTCGCATGTAAACTAGATCAAAATAGTAAAGAAGCGGTATTCAAAAATTCTTTATTTTATGAAGAATTATGGCCGTTTTTGTTGACTTTTAATCGGCTCCCGGCCCTTTGAAATGCATGCAAAGCAAATACAATTCAACAGATCCATCACGAGATGCTGGTGGTTTTACATGTTGAACCGACTTAAAATTCTTCTTCATCAGTGACAGTAATTCATTCTCGGTTCCACCTTGAAACGTCTTTGACAAAAAATGCCCGCCGGGCTTAAGCACACGCAACGCAAAATCCAAAGCCACCTCCACCAGAAACATGGTTCGCAAATGGTCTGTTTTACGGTGGCCGGTTGTAGGTGCCGCCATGTCTGACAATACAACATCGGGTTTCTTGCCACCCAAGGCTGCCATAAGCATACCTGGAGCGTCATCATCCAAAAAATTCTTTTTCAAAATCAAACAACCCGGAACCGGGTCCATATCCAGATAATCAATCCCGACAACCCTGGGTTCATCAACTGATGTGCAGACCAGGTTGGAACTGACCTGACACCATCCCCCAGGAGCAGAACCAAGATCAATAACGTGGTCGCCTGCTTTCAAGATTCCGTGCTTCTCATTAATCTCGATTAGCTTGTAGGCTGATCGAGAGACATATCCCTCAGCCTTCGCCCTTTGCACATATGGATCATTCAGCTGTCGCGATAGCCACAGGGTTGACGACAACTTTCTCCCTTTGGCGGTTTTAACCTTGGTATGCAGATTGCGGACATTCGCCTTTCCTCGACCGGATGGCGTGGCGCCTTTTTCCTTCTTGCTCACGTCGCTTCACCCGATGGTTTGTTGGAACTCCTGGCACGGCGCGCCTTACTCCAACGCTTCTTGCGTTTACCAATCCAGGCATTGTCACGATTTATCATTTCAGAGAGCAGCCCCTCCCTTAAACCCCGATCAGCCACTCTAAGCCGTTGGCTGGGCCATACCCGACGAATGGCTTCCAGAATGGCACAACCGGCCAAAACAAGATCGGCCCGTTCTTTACCTATACACGGATTTTTGGCTCGCTCTTCATAGTCCATCGCCAGTAGTCGATTGATAACCGTGTCAACCTGGTTGGAATTGAGCCACAATCCATCTACTTTGCGCCGGTCATATCGTGGCAATTCAAGATGCACACCAGCCAGAGTGGTTACCGTCCCGGACGTTCCCAGCAAATGCACCCGACCATGGTTCCAGATCTTGTCCAGTGCCAATTTGCCATCGAAACTTTCAATATTCTCCTGCACCATTGAAATCATGTCCTCAAAAGTGTTTTGGGATATGTTTCCTCCACCAAACTGCTCAGCAAGGGTTACGACGCCCATGGGTAGCGATGTCCATGCGGAAATTTTATCTGAAATCCGGCGATTTCGTTTCCCGGTAGCGTCGACCAGAATCAACTCAGACGATCCTCCTCCAATATCAAACAAGACTGCCGCATCGGATCGCCGATCCATCAATTCACCGCATCCTTCTGCGGCAAGCCTTGCTTCGGTTTCCTGATCGACCACATCCAGTTCAAGACCTGTTTCACGGCACACACGTTCGAGAAATTCTTCACCATTTTCAGCCTGACGGCAAGCTTGTGTGGCAATCAATCGTTGACTGACAATTTGCTTGTTACGAAGTTTGGAAGCGCAGATTTTCAACGCTTCAAGTGCACGATCCATGGCGTTGTTACCAAGTCGGCCGGAATTGTGCAGCCCCTCGCCCAAACGAACAATACGTGAAAATCCATCGACCACCCGAAACCGCCCCCGTTCTTGTGGCAGGGCAACCAACAAGCGGCAGTTATTGGTTCCAAGATCCAAAGCTGCATAAAGTTTCCGGGTTTGCCGGTGAGAATCCTGAGATCCACTACGCCGTTTCCCAGTCGTTTTCTTCGGATGGTTGTTTTGACCCTCCGGGCTCTTTTCGTCATAATCGAACTGTGGCAGGCGTTCTTTGGTTTGGCCTTTTTTCCTGAATTCTGTTTGGTGTCGGTTGTTCCCTTGAACAACGGCGGAATCAGTTTTTGAATAACCCCGATTTCTGTTTCCAAATGCATGGCCATTCGTTCGATGGCCATCTTGGTCATCGCTCGGGTTTTCCGTTCCAGGACTGGAACCCTCCTTGTCTGCCGCTCTGCCCAATCCCGGACCATTACGTCCGTCCGGCATAGTTTCACCGGATGAAGCCTGCGCTGACAAATGAGTTTTTAAATCACCAGACCTGCTCTCTGGAGTATCCTCATTTTTGCGCCGCTTCTTCCTGCGGCGTCTCGGATTTGGCTCCTTTCCCCCAGGCCGCTGGCCATTAGAAAGCTTGCTCACACCGAAAATCCTTGCTACCGGCCAAAACTGTTGGGTTTGCCGATAAATAATTGTCGTTGAGGAAAGCCTATCATCAGGCAACTATCAGGCCAAGCCCATTTGTGAAACGCCGTGACTTTATATTCAGTTGCAAAACCGGATGATGATGGATATACCGCCAACGCTGCAGCAATGCATTAAGGCATGACCTTGACGCATCCAGTCACCTGATCTTCTTGGGGATTAGTTTAACGGTAGAACAGCGGACTCTGACTCCGTCGGTCGTGGTTCGAATCCACGATCCCCAGCCAGCATAATCAACTACTTATCCATTTTCATTTGTTTTTAGGCACGCATTAGGCACGCAATACCGTCTACAAGCAATCACCCATCGAAACCAATGTCCCAGCAATGGCAAATACTGACCTGCCCCAATTGATTGGTCCAGTTTGAATGTTAGTTCATGGTTATCCTTTCATGCAAGTGGATGATGGATTCTGGTGCTGGCGGTTTGTAGCCAAGCGATGAATGTGGGCGTTTTGTATTGTAGTGGATACGCCAT
>JAJFHU010000059.1 GCA_021775455.1 Hyphomicrobiales bacterium
TGGCGTATCCACTACAATACAAAACGCCCACATTCATCGCTTGGCTACAAACCGCCAGCACCAGAATCCATCATCCACTTGCATGAAAGGATAACCATGAACTAACATTCAAACTGGACCAATCAATTGGGGCAGGTCACTACCCTGAATTATGACATCAGAAGTAAAAACCTGGGCCTTGGATGCTGGTGCCGCCAAACCGATCCCGCCCGCCATCAAAACGGCAGCTGCTGAATTCAAAAGATGCTTGCTCGTAATCATGTCTGCCTCCCTCACTCGGTTTCTTTACGGTCATTTTTGGTAATGATTTTTCCGTCACGAACGATAAAACTACCGGCAACGGCAATGGATTTGTAAATGACTTTCGGGCTTTTACCCCCCCGGCCATCATCAAGGTCTGATTGAATTTCGATTTTTTCGCCAGACGCGGCTGTCATCTCATATTGATAGACGCCGTCTGTCAGCTTGCCGTATTTGGAGAGTTCGATCGATGGAACATCGCGTTTTGAAAATGCGCTGGCGGTATATCCGTTCGGGCCTGCCACCCGCAGGGTAACATTGTGTATTACCTTTGGTTTGCCTTGCAGCTCCAGGGCAAGCGTTCCATCAGAAAGATTTTCAATTGCCTTTGGTTGGTTCGATGCCATTGCTGCATGAGCGGAATTGATTGCAGCCAACGGGCCGACAAATATCCATGATGCACATAGAGAAACTTTCCATAAATTGTTCATTTCCGCACTCCCACAGGTTTCATTCGGAGAGTTGCCGCAATCGGAAAATTTGTGCCGGATTTCAATAAAGAGGGGCAAAAATTCTCGACTTCAACAACTTTTCCTGCGTTGCCCCAACAGCAGGCAATTCGATTATGCAAAATAATTGCAAGAATCATCAATTGCTTAATCAAGATTGCATCGATTCACGCACAAATCAAACAAAATATAAAATACATTATATCTAATTATACGATTATATATTGTTTAATAAATATTAATATACTTTAGGAATTTTGTTCAGTGCCCGGATGCGGAATGTCCTTGAGGACTCAGGATTTAACCTTGCATCTCATGCAAAAGCATCAGACGGAAAACTGCCCTAAGCCGCTTTGCCCGCAGTTTCGCGAATGGATGTTTCCAGAATGTCCAGCGCCTCACTGAACACTTCATCCTGAATGGTGATGGGAGCAAGGAAACGGATCACGTTTCCGTACACACCACAGGTTAGCAGGATAAGTCCCTTTTCCAAGGCCTTGGCCTTTACCGTATTGGCGAAATCCGGATTTGGCGTTGATGAGCCAGCGATGTTGAACTCCACCGCGTTCATCATGCCTGGGCCACGAACATCGACGATTTCCCGAACATCTTCACGAATGCCCTGAAGTCGCTGCTTTAATCGCGAACCCAACTGTTCGGCGCGGTCGCACAGTTTTTCTTCTTCAATTACGTCCAGAACGGCATGGGCCGCTGCAATCCCTATCGGATTGCCACCATAGGTGCCGCCCAGACCGCCAGTGTTTGGACCGTCCATCACATCGGCACGTCCAGTTACCGCTGCGATAGGGAAGCCGCCACCCAGGCCTTTTGCCATGGCGGTGAGATCCGGGACAACACCGTGATGTTCCATGGCAAAGAGTTTGCCGGTCCGGGCAAATCCGGTTTGCACCTCATCTGCAATCAGCAAAATGCCATGTTCATCGCAAACATCGCGAAGGTGATTGAACAATTCAGCAGGTGCTTCATAAAATCCGCCTTCTCCCTGTACCGGCTCAATGATGATGGCTGCAACCCGGGCCGGGTCTACATCAGCCTTGAAGAGGCGATCAAGTGCCGCAACAGAGTCTGAAACGCTGACGCCATGAAGTTCAACAGGAAACGGAACGTGGTACACATCGCCCGGCATTGCACCGAACCCGGCCTTGTACGGAAAAACCTTGCCGGTAAGTGACATGCCCATGAATGTGCGGCCGTGAAATGCACCCGAAAACGCAACTACGGCAGCGCGGCCGGTTGATGCTTTTGCAATCTTTACTGCGTTTTCAACCGCTTCAGCACCGGTAGTGACGAACACCGTTTTCTTTTCAAAGTTGCCCGGTACCAAATTGTTGAGCCGTTCGGCAAGATGCACGTAATTCTCGTAAGGAACGACTTGATGGCAAGTGTGGGTGAAGCGATCCAGCTGGTCCTTCACCGCCGCAATGACCTTTGGATGACGGTGTCCGGTATTTACAACAGCAATTCCGGCAGCAAAATCGATATAGCGATTTCCTTCTACATCCCAGATTTCGGCATTCTCCGCACGATCTGCGAATATTTCCGTCATAATGCCTACACCACGTGCAATGGCATCATTTTTGCGTGACTGTACTGCTGAGTTTTCCATGAACACTGTTTCCAGGTGAATGTTGATATCAAGGGGCATTTATACCGAAACAATGGTTACAGTGCCAACGAATATCCGGCTTTTCCCAATCGAAATATTATCGCCGGATTTGGCGAAAAATCTACAATGACACAAATATCTTGTGCCTATCCTTACAGTCTGAGACTGCAATAATTCTTGCACATTGAAGAGTTATTGTGCGTAAATATGGGCTCAATGCATGAATGGGAGGAATATTATATGCGTGAAAAATATATCAAAGATCAGGAACGCAAACTCAAATCCGGTGGCATAGACCGTCGACAGTTCATCAAATCTGTCGTGGCCGCCGGTGTTGCAGTTCCTACTGCCCTGGCGATAGTAGACAAGGTAACAGCCGCCACACCGAAAAAGGGTGGCACATTCAATCAGTGCTTTGCTTCGGGTTCGACCAATAATACATTGGATCCGATGACCAACGAAGGCTCTGCTGGCATGCTCAATGTCAACTGGACCTGGGGTAGCAATCTGACTGAGGTGCTGGAAGATGGCTCCCTAACAGGAGAGCTTGCTGAAAGCATGGAAACCGCAGACGGGAAAACCTGGGTATTCAAGCTTCGCAAAGATGTTGAATTCCACAATGGCAAGACACTAAGCGCCGATGATGTGATTGGTTCAATCAATCGTCACCGGGGTGAAGATACAACATCTGCCATCAAGTCACTCATTTCTCCGGTCAAGGAAATCCGCAAGGATGACGACAATACAGTGGTGATGGAACTGGAAGCTGCAAACGTCGATTTCCCTTGGGTACTTAGTGACTATCACGCGGTCATCATGCCGGTTGATGGTGATGGCAATGTCATGGTTGGTGACGGAATCGGCACCGGTGGATACATTGTCGAAAACTTTGATCCAGGTGTGAGCAGTAATTTCAAGCGTAATCCAAATTACTGGAAGGATGGCCGGGCCCACTTCGACCGTGTCGAAAATATCGTGGTGCTTGATTCAGCTGCACGTCAATCTGCCCTTTTGGCAGGTGCAATCGATGCCATGAACGATGTGGACCTGAAGACCGTCTCATTGCTTGAGCGGGCTCCGGATATCAACATTTTGGAAGTTACCAGTACCCAGCACCGGGCATTGGCAATGCGCCTCGATACTCCGCCGTTTGATAACTATGATCTGCGGATGGCACTCAAACTGGCTTGCAAACGTCAGGAGCTTGTCGACAAAATTCTTCTGGGACATGGTCAAGTTGGTAATGACACCGATATCTCGCCATCCCAGGAGTTCTACAACACAGAACTGCCACAACGCGAGTTTGATCCAGACAAAGCCAAGCATCACCTCAAGAAGGCCGATATGGAAGGAATTGAGCTTGAACTTCATGCATCAAATGCTGCCCTGGCTGGTTCGATTGAAGTTGCCCAGCTCATGCAGGCATCGTGTGCCGAGGTTGGCATCAAGGTCAATGTAAACCGTCAGCCAGATGATGGCTTCTGGTCCAATGTCTGGAACCAGAAAGGTATCGGGTTTGTAACAACCTACTGGTCCGGTCGTTCAACCAATGACTGGATGTTCTCTGCATGTTGCGTCGAGGATTCTTCCTGGAATGAATCAGCATGGAAAGGCACAGAAGCTGCAGACAAATTCAATGCTCTAATTGTTCAGGCGCGTGCTGAACTCGACAAGGATAAGCGTCGTGAGATGTATTGGGAGTGCCAGCGCCTTCAAAATGATGATGGCGGTAGCCTGGTTTGGGGTTACACAAGTCTGGTTCATGCCTTGAACAAGCGCATTGGCCACGCTGACAAAATCGCCAGTAACTGGCAGCTTGATGGTGCACGTAGCGCAGAGCGCTGGTGGATTGCATAATCGGGCTATTGGAATAGCCAAGCAGAAATTAACGGTGGCGATGAAAATTGCCGCCGTTTTTGCTTGTTGAGTTACAAATCTAGATCTTTTCCAATCCGCACCATTCGGCTGTGAATAATGCGATTGTGCCGGTAACCCGCTTTACCGAGCTTATGCTCACCCGCTCATCATATCCGTGTATGTTTTCTGAATAGGGCCCATAAACCAGACATGGGCAATCGTCATATAGAACGAACACGCGTCCATCAAGATAGCCGGTTGTGACGAAACTTTCCAGTGAATTGCCATAGGATTTTGCGTGCGCCTGTCCCAGTGTTTTTTCCGCTTCTGATCCTTCTTCCAGCACATAACCTTCGGCAAAAAACCCGTTCCATTCGACTTCCGGCAAATTGTTGGCGAGGAAAGGTACGTCACTTGCTGCTTCCCTGATGCATGCTTCGATTTCGCCAGCCTTTTCAGCCGGGTTCCAGCCCGGAAAAATTGCAATCCGGCAGTCAAAGCTGCACCACGCTGGGACCGATGAAGCCCAGTCGCCGCCTTCAATTTTACCAACATTGAAGTTGATGGGATGATCGAGATTTGTGAAATGCTTGTGGCTGGATTTTACCTCGTTCCAGCGCACTTCCAGTTTTCGCAAGGCACTGATCAACGGAAAACAGGCTTCAATGGCATTGGCACCGCTTCCTGCGTCACGCACATGAACCGGCAGTCCCCGGACATTTACGCGAAACCAAATCACTCCAACATTGGCACGAACCAACATGTCATCTTCGGGTTCCGGGATGATTGCCGCATCTGCCTTGTAACCCCGCACGAGGCAGGACAAAGCGCCATTGCCGGTGCACTCCTCTTCGGTGACAGACTGAACATGCACGGTCGCTGCCGGCTGGTAACCAAGTGACTTCAGCGCATCAAGGGCGAAAATGTTTGCAGCCAGACCGGCTTTCATGTCGCCTGACCCACGACCATACATCCAGTCGCCTTCCACATGGGGGTCGTAGGGATCACGGGACCACATGTCATGCGGTCCTTCCGGCACAACATCAATATGCCCATTCAGGATCAGCGACCGTCCGGTCCCTTCCTTTGGTCGATGTGTCCCCACTACATTGACTGCGTTTGTGTAATCCACTTTGACCGGAGAAAAGCCCGGATGATCTTCAATCTCGCTCACATCAATTGACCAGCGATCCATCTCGTAACCGCGCTCGTTCAGGCTTTCATGAACTTGATCCTGGGCTAAATGTTCCTGGCCCCGAAGTGATGGCATCCGTACAAGATCAGCAGTCCAGGCGAGTTGTTTTTCAAAACCTTCGTCCACTGCTTTCAAAATGTCATTGGAAAGATTTTTATCGAGCATTGTCGTATCGCTTTGTGTTTAAAGTATCAGGCAGGATCGCGAACCAGTGGCAGTGTAATGCAGCGTATGGCACCACCCCAGTATCCGATGGCATCACAACGGGTTGGAACAGGTTCCACGCCTCGGGTTACCAGTTCATCCATTATACGGTTGAACTGCGGATCCAGCATGTAGTGGTGATTATCGAGACTAACGCCAACAGTAGCATGGGCATTCATCTCCTGTTCGGTGATTTCAATCAAATCCCAATTCCTCAAAGGTTCCGGTAAACCATCTTTCAATGCCGGAAGATGGGCCATCAATAACCCTTCGCGCAGCAGGCACATGATGCCAAGCGCATGGAGTATTGGTCCTCTGATCGGCATCGGGTGCACTTTGTATCCGTAGCGTTCTATATAGCGCTTGAGCCAGTATACACCTGCCTCATTTGAACAAAGTTCGCCACAGCCGACAAAGATGTCCTGCTTGTGGATCAGGATATCGCCACCCTCCAGAAATGGCCCTGGTCCTTCGCCTGACGGCACCCATGGCGTTGATTGTGGCATCGCCACATAGTGCGCCTCAGGATCATCCTCGATCATCGGGAGTATAATGTCGCGCAACGGAAAGACTTCCTTTCGACGGTAGGCGCGCCGAATTGAAATCTCCAAATAATGCTTGCCAATCACAAACACCGGGTCGGCCGGATAAAGCTGTGACCAGCCCGGTTGAAGATTTCCGAGGTGGTCTTTTTCTTCCTTCGTGTAGGGGCGGGGACGGTGAACCTTTATGCCGAAATTTTCGAAGGTTTTGACCACACCTTCCATTTGCTCTGCCGTGTTGGCATGGCGTTCCGGGAAAAACTCTTCGATGTTGAGAGGCTTGTTACCATTCTCGCTCAGGGCAGCGCGAAGTTCGTCATTGTAGTGGGAAAGGTCTTTTGCAAATGGCGGCAGGTGTAAATCATGCGCACTACCAACCACCACTTCCCGCAATTTTCCAAATTCGCTGTGTGAACCGATGGTATTCATTTTATCCTCAAACTTCGTGTTTACAGCGCACCCTGTTCTTCAAGCACTTTCCGCGCATGGCGAAAACATTCCACACCCTGGGGAACACCACAATAGATGGCGACCACATGGATGATTGAGCGGATTTCTTCTTTTGTTACTCCATTGTTCAAAGCACCGCGGCAATGGATTTCCCACTCGTTCATTTTCCCAAGAGCGGCAAGCATGGCGAGGTTCATCATCGACCGGGTTTTTGCATCAATCGTATCGTCACCCCAGCCAAACCCCCAGCACCATTCAGTCATGGCTTCCTGAAATGGCCGGTTGAAATCATCGGCTGCATCGAGGTTCTTTTGAACATACCCGGCACCCAGAGTTCCCTTGCGTGCTGCGAGACCCTTTTCGAACAGTTCCTTGTCCATTTGTTTGCTCCTGTAAAACGCTTGCTTCATGATTTAACGATCAACAGGAAATCATCAGATAGGCAAGACTTTTTCATCCTGATGGGCTAAAAGCGGACAAAAGTTCAACGGGTACATTGCGTGGCAGGCATGACAGGATCAACTATCATTGCACCTTCGGTTTTGGCATCCGATTTCTCGAATCTTGGAGATGAAGTCGAGGCAGTTGTGAGCGCTGGTGCGGACTGGATTCACCTTGATGTGATGGATGGGCATTTCGTGCCCAACATCACCTTCGGTCCGGGCATCATCAAACAAATTCGAAATCGTACCGACAAGCTGTTTGATTGCCATTTGATGATAGAACCGGTTGATCCATTCCTGGCAGCTTTTGCCGATGCTGGCTGTGACATCATCACGGTTCATGCGGAGGCGACCAGACATCTTGATCGTTCCCTTCAGGCGGTGCGTGATCTTGGCAAGAAGGCAGGTGTGGCCATCAACCCGCATACTCCTGTAAATGTCATTGAGCATGTGCTTGACCGGATTGATCTTGTCTGCCTGATGAGTGTGAACCCCGGATTTGGTGGGCAAAAGTTCATTCCCGAAGTAGTTGAAAAAACCCGACGCGTGAAATCGATGATTGGTAACCGGCCAATCCATATCGAAATTGATGGTGGCGTTGATCCCGATACCGCACCTTTGGTTTGTGCTGCTGGAGCCGATGTTCTGGTTGCTGGTTCTGCTGTTTTCAAAGGCGGCACGGAAGTGGCCTATCGCGGGAACATCGAAGCCATCAGGAAGAGTGTCGGATAAGGCTCCAGGTTTTCTTTCGCAAACACCTGTCGGGCTTGACTAGGGAAAAATAATTATCTTACCTGCCTTGCAAATAGTAACCGGTATTCGAAGCCCTTCATGAAACCATTTTTAATCTTGCAGCTTCGCCCCGAGACGGAAGCATCGGACGACGAATTTGAAGCGATTCTTGACAAGGGAGGCCTCAAGCAATCTGAAACAATCAGGATCAGGCTTGACCAGGAACCCACACCCGGCACCCTGGAGTTGAAAGACTGTGCTGGTGTGATCGTAGGTGGCGGTCCTGGCTGTGTCAGCGATCCGGAAGCCAAAAAATCCGAAACCGAAAAGCGGATTGAAGATGCGGTTTTAAACCTCATGCCGGCAATTACCGATACTGATTTTCCGTTTCTGGGTTGTTGCTACGGTATTGGTATCCTCGCCCATCACCTTGGAGCCAAAGTTAACAAGGAACGGTACAGCGAAGAGGTTGGTGCCGTAGAATGTGAATTGACCGCCGACGGGAGTACCGATCCGCTGATGAAGGATTTACCGAACAAATTCCTCGCATTTGTTGGCCACAAGGAGGCGGTGCAGGATTTGCCAGCCGGGTGTTCCCACCTGCTTGCGTCTACCCCCTGTCCCTTTCAGATGATCCGCTACAAGACCAACGTTTATGCTACACAGTTTCATCCGGAGGCAGATGGCAAAGTGTTTGAGACCCGAATCAAACTGTACAAGAATTACGGATACTTTCCGCCCTCAAGTGCCGACAGGTTAATCGAGTTATGCCATCAACAGGATGTCCGGGTGCCTGGGCAGATTCTCAAGAATTTTGTGGATACATACCGCTAATCTTCCCGGTTTCTCAGGAACAAATTACTGTAAAAAACCTGAACGGCTTCACTCAACAGTTTCAGCCATCAGCATGTCCACAACATCCTTCAGTGCCTCATGCGTTTCAGCACCTGCCTCTATTGCATCATTGTACAATTTCCGCTGGCGGTCTGCGCTGCTGCCATTCTTGATAATCTCGCGAACATGCTCAACCTCGGTGACGCAATTCAACGCCTCTGCATCCCTACGCACCAGTTCTATGAGTTCCTCGGCCAGGTCCGAATAGGGAACAATTCGGCCAACTCCAAAATCAATGAGCCCTTGTTCAAGGCTGTATCGTTGGGCGCGCCAACGGTTTTCGGCAATAAGGAAATTGGAATAGTTTCGCCAGCGTTGATTCCTGCTCCGCAACCGATAGAGCATGCGGGCAATGCAGACATAAAGTGCTGCAATACACACGGTATCTTCAACCCGTGTCGGCACATCACATACCCGCATTTCAAGTGTCGGGAATTTTGCCGAAGGACGCAGATCCCACCAGATTTTGGATGCATCCTCAATCAATCCTGCTTCTACAAGGATGTTGGCGGTACGCTCATATTCCCCGAACGACCCGAACTGCGGAGGCAGGCCGGTACGCGGCAGGGCATCAAACACAACGAGGCGATAGCTGTTTAATTGGGTATCGCGACCTTCCCAGAACGGTGAGGAAGTGGAAAGGGCCAGCAGATGTGGAAGAAAATAGGATAGCTGATTGTGGATGTCGATCCGCAAATCCTCATCTTCAATGCAAACATGAACATGCATGCCACAAATCAACAGACGCCGGACGACGCCACCCAGATCTTTCGCCAGGGTGTCATAACGCTCCTTGTCAGTGTGATGCTGGTCTGCCCAGTTGGCAAAGGGGTGTGTTGAGGCAGCAATCGGAGCCAGTCCGAACTCACCTGCAAGTTCAGCAATCTTGCCGCGCAAATGGGTGAGTTCGTCCCGTGTTTCGGCCACGCTCTTGCAGACTCTTGTTCCAATTTCGATCTGGCATTGAAGAAACTCAGGGCTTACCTGTTTGTTCAGTGCCGCTGAGCAGGCCTCCATCAGTCCGTCCGGTGCTTCGCGAACAAGGTCCCGGCTTTCCTTGTCGACCAACAGGTACTCTTCTTCAACACCCATGGTAAAAGATGGTTCACGAAAGGACACTGTCGGGGCTACCTCTGCGGAAAGTTTTGTAAAGACAGGGACAATATTGTCCGAGTTGTAAAACCTGCGCAAGTGGGGGCAGTTTTATACAGGGTTGTTGATACCTGACCCTAATTGTAAAACCTCAGGAAAACCCCCTTCCCCGAATCGCGCCACGCGATTAAAACAACCCCATGCGCGATAGCCTTGATCATCTGCCGGAGAAGAAACAGCGGGAGCTGGCGCGTGGTGTTGCAATTATCCATGAGGAATTTGACGAAGCGCTGAAGCTTT
>JAJFHU010000060.1 GCA_021775455.1 Hyphomicrobiales bacterium
TCCGGTTGAGGAATTTTTATTTTTCCGTCCATCTCGTTGAATCCCTCGATTGCTGCCGCAACCTCAGGCCCAGTGGTTTCACCTTGCACCCTTACTGGCCAGACAATCACATGAAGTGGAAAGCGATCCTTGATGCGGTGACGCTGTCATTGGATGGCTCGGAAGCGCTTGTCTTGTTTGAATTATTGTCGCGAGAAATCGACGATAAAAAAGCGGATTTGATAAGAAAAACAACCCAACGAGATGGCGAAATGTGGGCCTTGAATTCTTTGCTTTGTATTCTGGAAAAGGAACTAGCTGAGCCCCTTAGCCTAGACTACCCTCATCTTGTAGAGAAAGCTAACAATGTTGTAGAGCAGAAGTATGGGAAATGGCCGTAGTGTCGGCGTTGGGTCATCATTGACGAGAGCAATCCATTCGAGTTGTTTCGATTGCGACAATGCCATTTCGGTAAAAGGGGCTCGAAGCTGACATTAGCATAATTTGCAAATCCAGTGGTACTTTGCCCTATCTCCAGTTTGTTGTAATGTTTCGATTACCAGATCGCAGACATTAGTAGAGTTGTACCCTTGGCAAAGTTACCGGATGGACAACCTTACAGAAGAAAAACCTGGGTTGATCTTGTCATTGGGCCCAATAGTTTCGCGTGGGCACAGCCTACCAAAAAGAAACCCTGGATACCAAATTCTCACTGTTCACTCAAAGAAGCGATTGATAAATTTGGTCAAGCCGATGTATCGGATTGGGATGGTAGTGAGCGTAGTTCTACTAACTGCAAGTATCCGCCTGATCCGCCGTGGAACTGGAGTCCTGATAAAAAGAGCGAAAGCGACTACTTTGTGATTGAAGGCAATCACTCGAAAATACCCGCCTCAAAAGAGCGGGCACTTTCCTGGTGGAATTCTATTAAGCCAACGTTGATTGAAGAATGGGAGGTCCAAAACCGAAGTCGGGATCGGTGGCTGACTGCCATCGATATGCTGCGAAATGCATTTTCAATCAACGAGTTTGAAGCAAGCATTATTACCCATACCGGCGAGTTCATAAAAATACCAGATAAGGTGTGGAGGGGTGAAAACGGCGGCAGCATGTTTCACACTGGAGATGCAGAATTCGTAATCACCGCAGGTTTACTCGTAAACACAGTCAGCGGTCCAATCGTGTTGAAGAAGGACTTTTTATCACCTCAAACTGATGACGTGCGAACCGAGGAAACAGAAACTGAACTTAATACGGATGTTGATAAAAACAAATTTCCCTATCTAGCTTTCATGGTTCGGGCTACGCGGGAACTGAATTTTTCCAATACCGGCAGGACATCGAAGAAGATAATTGAAGCTTGGTTAGTCGATAATTGGCCTGCAGAACTAGGATCACCAAGCCCCACGAAAATTGGTAACATGGCAACATTTCTGCGTCGACCGGGCGATGAAGTGGGCGGGTTGCACGGTAAAGGTAAGGGCCACTAACCAACTAAATTAATTGCTGTTTTTCATGGTCCGGACCTTGTTGAACATGTTGCTATAAACCCTTTCGACGTTTTTGAATCTGCAAAAATCAGTATCTTTCCCTCACCTGCCGGGGTTGTCCGGTTCAAACATGGCGACGGATAGATGACTATCAACAATCCAATTGTTCTCAGTGCGGACCAAGTTGCGATACGACTTGGACTCTCAGTCAGCACTCTCGCGAAAATGCGCCTTTCCGGCGAAGGGCCGGTCTACTCCAAACTTGGTCGCCGCGTTGTTTATCGACCGGAAGATATTGATGCCTGGATTACTTCCAACCGATTCAAGTCCACATCCGAATACCCTTCCAGCGAGAGGAGTATTGTTTGATGGGCAAGCGGCAGAAAAGAAAACCGGATTTCCGGCGCATACGACCTACAACAGTTTACTCATTCAAAGAGCTGGCGGATGATTTGGATAAAAACATCGCAACGGTTCGCCAATGGCACCGGGAAGGAATGCCGTCACTTGATCATTGCAAGCCGCCGCTATTCGACGGTGCAGTCGTAAAGAAATGGCTTCGAGAGCGTTGGGCAAACAAGAAATCCAAATGCGGCCAAGACGAAGCCTTTTGTATGCATTGCCACAAGGCGCGACGTTTCGCTGAAGGCTCCAGAGTAAACCGACCTCATACCGCCAAAGCTGTCTTGATTACCGGCAAATGCGCAGTTTGCGGTTGCAGAATGAACAAGTTTGCCAGTGCCAAGTCTGTCAATTTTCTGGAAGCGCCGGACGCACGGAAACGCGTCAGTTGCGCAGCCTAGTTGGGTATGGCTTCCCCCGCCTTAATCGTACTTTCTGCAAGGAACCACTCCCAAGCAATCTTTGCGGAACCAATCCACGGCAAATCACTAATCAATACGAGGAAAAGAACATGAAAAAGAAGAACTCAATCAACGAGCGGATCAAACGTGAATATCTGTATCATCTCAAACACGCACTGGGGAGATCAGAACAAACCATCCGTCAAATCAGTAAGTCAATTTCCCGCTTTGAAGAACATACAGGGTTTCGCAGCTTCAAGGAATTTGACCAAAAGCAGGCGGTCAGCTTCAAGGATGCAATATCCCAATCAAGTCTTGCTCCCGCAACAATCCTTTCATGTCTCAATCACCTGCAACAATTTCTTCGGTGGTTGTCATTGCAGCCTGGTTTCAAGTCAGCCGTTCGGATTGCCGACATTGATTATCTCAACTTGTCGGAGAAAGATGTACGGGCAGCCAGTTCCCCTTCCGACAAGGATTTTCCCACGTTGCAGATGATTGAGAAAGCGGTTGATGCCATGCCCTCAGAAACCGCAATTGAGAAGCGCGACCGTGCACTGGTTGCTTTCTTAGCGATTACTGGCATTCGGGATGGCGCGTTGGTCACACTGAAACTCAAGCACTTTGACGAACGCAGAAATCTTGTCTTTCAGAATCCCAGAGAAGTAAGAACAAAAAATTCCAAAAGGATTGACACTTTCCTGTTTCCGCTCAACAAAATATTTGAGCAGATTTTTCTGGAGTGGATTACGTATCTCAGAACGGTTGAACTTTTCGGAGACAATGATCCGCTGTTTCCGAAGACCCGTCTCGGGCAGGACAAGGATCAATGTTTCAAGGTTGATGGCCTGAGCCGTGAGCACTGGGCGAACGCAACCCGCGTCCGCACGATAGTCAAGGATGCTTTCAAGGCGGTCAACTTGAAACCCTACACGCCTCACGTCTTCCGCAACATGGTTGTTTCGGAAATGTACCGTCGTAGCCTGCCGGTGCCAGAGTTCAAAGCCTGGAGCCAAAACCTCGGTCATGAAGGCGCAATGACAACGCTCAACAGTTATGGAAAGATCGGACTTGAAGAACAAGGGAGATTGGTGCGTTGCGCAAAAGTAGAGAGAAATGAAGAAGCGCCTTTAACGCTGGAACAGTTGGAAGCGGCGCTTAAGAAACGTGGCCTATAAGGAGGCTTCCAGATCTTGATGCATTTTAGAAGAATTTTGCCGCTTTCCAAAAACAGTCATTCTAATTCAATAATTCTAGAATCTACAAATTACTCCTTTGAGCCCTTATCAACCAATTTCGATACGTCGTGATATGGATAAGTCACGATGCGGGTCTCCGTTATTGATGACCCATATGTATGGACCGACTGCGGTTTGCAAGAGAGAATTTGGCATTGGATATCGGAAGTCGCTGATATGTATCCGGCCTGTTGATCGACACGCGGGTCGTGGCCTTGATGGGAATACGCAACGTA
>JAJFHU010000007.1 GCA_021775455.1 Hyphomicrobiales bacterium
TCACCGCATCAAGGATCGCTTTCCACTTCATGTGATTGTCTGGCCAGTAAGGGTGCAAGGTGAAACCACTGGGCCTGAGGTTGCGGCAGCAATCGAGGGATTCAACGAGATGGACGGAAAAATAAAAATTCCTCAACCGGATATTTTGATCATCGCCCGGGGTGGCGGCAGTATTGAGGACTTGTGGGGATTTAACGATGAAATTGTAGTACGGGCAGTTGCCAGTTCGAACATTCCTGTAATCTCCGCTGTAGGGCATGAAACCGACTGGACGTTAATTGACCTGGTAGCGGATATGCGAGCACCTACGCCCACCGGCGCTGCCGAGATTGCAGTTCCTGTAAAGGCTGAACTTGAAGCGACGGTTGCAAGTCTTGATGCGCGGCTTCGTGGTTCCTTAAGCGGAACATTTGATCGAAAACGGTCGGCATTGGTTGCTGCCGAGCGTGGTCTAACGACGCCTGATAACCTTCTAGCAATGCCCAGACGAAGACTGGATGAAGCAATTGGCCGATTGGGCCGCGGCCTGGAACTCACGACGCGCGTCAAGAGAACCAATTACGAATCTGTTGCGGGGCGGCTTTCATTTAATGGCTTGAAGCTCACCCTTGCGCGAAGCAATGACAAGTTAATTGCTCTTGGTAAACGAAGTGAGAATGCATTTGCAAATCGAACCTTGGCGATCCGGAACCGACTGTCACAGGCAGACCGGATGCTTGTAAGCTTGTCGTACGAGCGTGTTTTGGATCGAGGATATGCAATAGTCAGAGATACCAAGGAAGCCCCGGTAACTTCTGCAAGCGCTGTTTCGGCTGGCGACCGTTTTTTGGTGCAATTGCGTGACGGTATGATATCGGGTGTGGCTGCTGGAAAAGCCAAATCATCCGCATCGAAGAAATCGTCGAAGCCCACTGCAAAGAGTGAGCAAGGCAACCTATTCTAAGAGTGATCTACGGTTTCCCGACTGCAGAACTTTTAGTGCTTTGCGGACCGATCAAATATTTTCTGGACCATCGTCAGTATCAGAAATCCCAAGATCACCCAGATCAGCAATTCATAGGGTGCCAAATCGGTTCCACGCAACCAACGTTGTAGCAAGCCACCCTGGGGTACGAGAGCCTTAACACCAAATAAGCCTGCGCTGTCCCACAGACTGAAAAGCCAGAAGCGTGACGAATAGAGCAACAATACGCCAACCAGTGTTACCACAGCGAGGCTAATGATCATTCTCATTTTATGACCTTCACATTTTCCGCCTCAACCAGCACGACCAACAGGTCCCCCCGACGTTCGACGTTTGCTTCAATTTCAACAAACTGGCCGACAAAATGATAAAGCTCTCTGGGCAGCATCCCACCATCAGCCCCGCCAACCATAAGGAATTCTTCACCTTCCACGGGCTTGCTTGATACAAACACTGGCGGAATGTCACCCAACAAACACAAGTTCGCGCAAGCCTTGTGAGCAAGTCCCCGACCGGGTTGCATCGCACCGGCCAGGCATTTTCCATCACAGATTTCTCCCTGAAGTCGCCATCGACCCAAAGGTTCGCTTGCCGGTAGAATGCTCGCTTCATTGGTTGGCTTAATACCGCGTTGCCCGGGCAAAACTTGCAACATATCCAAATCTCCCCGTCGAACAATGACACCAGTTGCCTCTACGACCCTACCGTTCAACGCGTTTGTATCGGTCATGATCCCCGATTTTCCTTGCGCGGTAAGCATAATTGTCTGACCTGCATCTATCCGGTCACTACCGGAAATTACATGCAACAACGGATAGGGATTTGCCTCAAGAACTCCTTTAAGTTTCTGACGGCCGAAATCGAAACGAAATCCGGCTTTTCCAGGATCATCTTGCGAAGCACCGGCCAAAAATGCCCCTGCCACAAAGCTCGCGAAGATGATCACAGACACCTTGATCAAAAAGCCATGCAACTTTGCAGGTATTTTCAGGTAGCCAACAAAAAACGGAGCATTTTCTTTCATAAGTGATGTCTCCTCATGCTTTTACCGGTACCGGTTCGACATAGGTTCCAGGTGGGTTGGCCTGCGGATCCACCTTGACCACGTCGCCCTCAAGCCGAATGTTGTAAGTTGGCACCTTCTCGGTAAACGGGGCGGGTGACCGTCCATCGGTCACATTGTACTGGAAGCCGTGCCACGGGCATGTCACTAAACACCGGATGACTTTTCCCTCGCCCAGCGGCCCATTCTGGTGCGCGCACGCATTGGAGATCGCTGACAGTTTTCCTTCCTGGAGATAGACCGCAACCCGTTCGCCATTTGCGAGCATGGCAATGTTTGCGAAACCCTCTTTCATTTCCGAGATATCGCAAACTTCCACCCAACCGTCAGACAGGTTTGCCATTTGGTCCCCGTGACGGCGTTCATGCAAAGCAGCCATTAAGTGTAACACGGCCACAATCAATGCGCTGATCATGAATGTAATTGTAAAGATGTGATTTTGTTGATCCTGAAGAACTCCGAAACTGACATGTGCAACTACAGAAATGTAGGCAGCGTAAATCAGGTAGTGGATCCTTTTCCAAACGCGTGGCGTCAAAAATTTCAACCAGAAATCGTGACTGGTTGTTGCCAGTGCAAATAAACAAAGGAGCGCAAAGATACCAAATATTTCAAATGGGAAACCGGCAACTTGGGAAAAACTTGTATTGGCAAACAGCAATGTCTCATACTTGCTGGAGCTGGAAAACGCGAAATACCAGTTGAGAATGTAGCCCGCGTGAGTGAGCGCCACAAATGCGGTCATCACACCAAAATGTCTTCTGTTGTAAAGCAGCGGGAGAAAACGATTATCCAATCGAGCAAGCGGACCAATGCACAAAATCACGGTCAGCATGAAAAATGCGCAAGATCCGAAAGCACGTGCATTATGTATTTGACCGTTGATACGCCCTTCATTGGCCATGATCCCTGGTGTCAATTCAATAAATATCCAAAGGTACGCAAACACGCTTACCAGCATGATCGTGTTGTATTTCCATTTGTTGGGATTCCACTGGACGGGAATATATTTGACGCTCACTGGATTTCCCCTTGCTCAACAGATAGTTGCTGAGGTTCAAATTCCGAAGGCCACTGCTGCCGCTGGGATAATCCCAGAAGCATGATAGCGGGAATTGCCACTGCAAACAGAACTGCAACCCAGAAATGCGCTTCCCGTGGTGGCTTATGCCGGTTCAGCCAGCGGTCACGACCAGTTTCAAGTATCATCCAGCGCCAGATAACCAGAGGCCACAAGAAAAGAATTCCTGGTATCAGCAGCAGGCGAAAAACGTATGCTCCCCTTGCGTCTTCATCTATCCGGTCAATTCCAACCGTTAGAAATACAAGGGCAATCACGGTGCCGACTGCCGACCAAATTTTAACGAAAAGAAAGACTGCTTCTGCTTCGTTCATGCTACCCCGCCGTACTGAACACCGGAAAGCTCGTTCATTTCCCTTTTCCATGTTGTCAAATCATCGGGATTGAATTTCGAAAGATGATCATGCCCGCAAGCCCGAGCCATGACCTGCATGAGTTCCACTGACGCCTCAAAAAAATTGGTCAATTGCCGGGCGGACTTTTCAACAACGAGGCGTGAAACCAGGTGTGGTTTTTGAGTTGCAATTCCAACCGGACAATTGTTGGTGTGACAGGCGCGCATTGCAATACAGCCAATTGCCTGCATCGCTGAATTTGATAGCGCAACCGCATCGGCACCCATGGCCAACGCCTTGATGAAATCTGCAGGTTTGCGAAGGCCACCGGTAATTATCAAAGTGATATCCTTGCGGTCTGCATTATCCAAATGCTTGCGGGCACGTGCCAATGCCGGGATTGTCGGCACGGAAATATTGTCGCGAAATATAATTGGAGCAGCACCTGTTCCTCCGCCACGGCCATCGAGAATGATGTAATCAACACCAACTTCCAACGCTGCATCTATGTCTTTTTCGATGTGCTGGGCTGAAAGTTTGTAGCCAATCGGAATGCCACCAGTGCGATCGCGCACTTCATCGGCAAAATCCTTTATCTGACTGACTTTGGTCCATTCGGGAAAACGAGGAGGCGAAATAGCATCCTGGCCTTCTTCAAGGCCACGTACCTTTGCGATTTTTCCTTTCACTTTTTTTCCAGGAAGATGCCCACCGGTACCTGTCTTTGCACCCTGACCACCCTTGAAATGAAACGCCTGGACTTTTGAGAGTTTGTCCCACGCAAATCCAAAACGCGCCGAGGCCAGTTCATAGAAATACCGGGAATTCGCATCCTGCTCTTCTTGCAGCATGCCGCCTTCGCCGGAGCAGATGCCGGTTCCTGCCAATTCCGCTCCACGTGCCAAGGCCACCTTTGCAGGTTCGGAAAGAGCCCCATAGCTCATGTCCGATACAAACAACGGAATGTTTAGTTTGAGCGGTTTTTGAGCATTAGGCCCAATTACAACATCAGTCCCTACCGGGTCTTCATCCAGAAGCGGAACCTTGTGAAGTTGTGCAGTTATAAGCTGAATGTCATCCCAATCGGGAAGTTCAGCTCTTGGAACACCCATTGCTTCGACAACACCATGATGGCCAGTCTTTGTAAGCCCATCCCTGGCATATCGCTGAATGAGTTGATTGTAGGGCTCTTCTTCGGTGCCGTGACTTGTGTCGGCATACTGACCCAAATACTGATCGCGGTTGAAGGGCTGAGGGTTTTCCAGTGCCCAGGCTGCAATTTCGTCTTCATCTACCAGCACTTCGCCTTTTTCGACCCAGTTGCCGAATTTCGGAAGGACCTCGGCATGGTTGTATTCAGATACGCCGGAATCCATCCGATAGTCCCAATAGTGAACTCCGCAAATAAGGTTGTTACCGCGTACAAACCCATCAGACATCAATGCTCCACGGTGAAGACATCTGCCATAGAAGACCTCGACTTTTTCATCAAAGCGCACAACCACCAGATCAACATTTGCGACCAGTGCATGTTCCGGTTTGCGGTCCTTGATCTGGTCAAATTTGGCTATTGAAATTTTTTTCATTTAAATTTCCTGACTGGTTTGTTGCTACAAGAAGCGTATGGGCACAAGGCGCCGTTCTCTCTCACGTGTTATTTTTTCCGACTTAAACTTGAAGCGTACCACTTCGCACCAAGAACTGATGTGAGTCCATGCAACAATGCACTTATCCAAACCGCATTTACTGCCAAGTTTAAGACATACTCCCCAATATCTTCACCGATCTCATGGAATATCATCAATGCAAAAAGTGCCGTTGCCAAGCCCCTTGGACCAAACCAACCAAAAAACAATCTGGTGACGGGTGAAGCGTCCGTTCCAATCAACGAAATCCAGATTGCCAGAGGTCTTACGATAAACAGGCTAGTCAGAATTATTCCTGCTGAGGTCAAATCCAGATGCTCCAGCGCAGTTGGAAGCAACAACATCCCTATTAACAGGAATGCTGTCCAGACAAGCCCCTGCCCTTCATTTTCGGTAAATTCAAATACAAATTTGCAGCGATCCTTGACGATACCACCAAAGGAGAGTCCCGCCACAAACGCAGCAATAAACCCATTGCCACCGATAAGGTTTGCTGCCAAATAAGCAGAACAAGCCAAAGCGAGAGCACCTACACCCTCATAGGCTTCCGCTGTATGGTTTCCAGCCTTCGCCCAAAGAAGAATTCGACCTCCGAGGATCCCGACAACCAATCCAGCCAATGGCCCCAATACAAGCTGCATTGCGCCAAACAACAACCAATTGGTTTCATCGCCATGCATCACACTGGCTGTCAAACTTGCAAATAGAAGTATGGCCGGGAGCGCGAGACCGTCATTTAGCCCACTTTCCACAGTAAGCGCACGTCTTTCACGCTCTGGTATACTTAGATTTGTGACTACCGCCTGGCCCAATGCAGCGTCGGTTGGCGCAAGAATCGCTGCAATCAAAGCCAATGCAACCAATGGCCAAGCGGGCAGAAAAATCCATGCGAAAATTGTACCCAACAGCAAGCAAAGCGGAAATCCAATCAACAGCATCCTTGCCGGCCAAACGAAACGTTTGCGCAATTCATCAAGATCGGTTTGAGCGGCATCCAAGAATAGCAGAACGATCAATGCAACCTCAGCAACCAGGTGCAAACTATCGTTCATCAAATTTAGGGGTAAAATTCCAGTTTGCGATAATAAATATCCACACCCCAGAAACAAAATGGGGGCAGTCAAAACCGTGCTGGACAGGCGGTTAGCGACCATAGCATAGGCAGCGGCAAAGATGGCGACTATCAGCAGTCCTGCTGTCAATTTGTAAATCTCATAAAAAGCAATTCAATTTGAGCGTAGCATCTTGGAATTGACAGATGCAAATCACACTATTTTGCAATCTCAGAAGGCTACGCTCATCAAGGCGTCAACTACGATCAGAATGATGAGCCAATGCAAGAATCTCGCTAAGCACCGATACTGCCAATGTCCGGGCATCTCGAACGGATGGTATTGATCCGATTGGTCCATGAAGTCGTTTCAAGTCAGATTCTGCTACTCCAAGATTTTTTAACGCCTCAAATCTGGTATCCCGCGCACGTTGGCTTCCCTGAGCGCCAATGTAAAAGGCATCTGATTCAAGGGCGTAGTGCAAGACCGGCGGCTCCCATTCATGATCATGAAAGAACAATACAATCGCTGTCCAGGGATCTACCTTTGTTTCCGAAGGAAATCTCGGGGCAACCAAGTGGACTGTTTCGCAACCTGCTTGGGAAGTGTCCAAAAGTGTTTCTTCATCGGGGGAGAGGATCACATTCTCATAGTCTGCTGAATTGACCAGTGCTGCGAATGTAGCAGCCTCAGGACCCTTGCCAAAAATGACAAATCGAATTTCCGGCAAAAAACCGATCTGAAATGTGTCTTTGTCAAATCCGATCTTTACATATGGGCCAATCGTCAATGCGCCGGAGGTGCAATCTATATTCAACGTACAGGGTTTACGTTGCAAACCGTAGTCGGCCACCTTCTGCAGCACCGCCTTGTCCGGATCTGGAAGCAGCAAGATTTCCAAGCCTCCGCCGCAGGGAAGCTGGATATCTACATAAGGGGAGCCATGTCCATATTTAACTGTTCTCATTTTTCCGCCCTGTAGGGCGGATTCAGCATGATGAGCCAGGTCCGATTCTATGCATCCCGAAGAAAGAGTTCCAACACGCCGCCCATCTGGAAAAATTGCCATCATTGCCCCTATGGGACGATATGAAGGGCCTTCCACACCAGTAATTACGGCAAGAACTCCCGATTCCCTGGTAGAAGAAAGCTCAGAAATAGGATTCTTGTGATGACTGGAATTCACTGATTTCATCCTGAAACGCTAATGAATATGGCGGGAAATACACCCGCCATAAACAGTATTTCATACGCCTCACAATGTTGCTAGCAAGATGAGGCAACTGCTCGTCCCGCGAGCACTTTCACAAGATTTGCTCGGTACGCTCCGTCAGCATGTATATCCGACAGCATGGCATTTGCGTCAACTGTACAATCTTTCAAAGCATCGGCAGTCCAAGTACCAGCAAGGGCAGATTCCATTCCTTCATGGCGAAACACGCCACTGGCACCAGCTCCTGTTACACCAACACGCACCGTGCCATCTACATTCTTCGACACGAACACGCCTGTCATTGCATATCTGGAAGCTGGATGAGGAAACTTTGCATACCCACATTTCGACGGGACGGTATAGCTGATCGCCGTGATGATCTCGTCGTCTTCAAGTGCAGTCTCAAACAAATCAACAAAAAAGTCATCTGCTGCGATTGTACGTTTAGTTGTCATTATTTCCGCGTTAAGTGACATCATCGCTGCGGGATAATCTGCTGCTGGATCATTGTTGGCAATTGAGCCACCAATTGTGCCCATATTGCGCACATGTGGATCGCCAATCATTCCGGCCAAATCACATATGGAATGGCATACATCTCGCAATTCGCTGCTGCTGGCCACCTCAGCATGCGTCGTGACTGCACCAATGGTTATCTTCTTTCCATCAATTGTAATCCCTTTCATGGCATCAATCTGGCTAAGGTCCACCAGATCGGTCGGTGCGGCCAATCGCTGCTTCATCGTAGGAAGAAGTGTTTGGCCACCTGAAAGAAACTTTCCGTCCTCTGCTGCAGCAAGCAACCTGGCAGCTTCGTCAGCACTGGATGCTTTGTGGTATTTTGTTTCATACATCGCTGTGTTCCTCCTTATTCCGCTGCCTGTTTCGTACCGGCAGCCTGAATGGCGGCCCATACCTTGGCAGGTGTCGCGGGCATGGAAAGGTCATTATTGCCAATGGCATCGGTTATCGCATTGATCAGTGCCGGCGGTGATCCAATGGCACCTGCTTCACCACATCCCTTTATGCCAAGCGGGTTACTAGGACATGGCGTAGACTCGTGGCTTACCTGATAGCTCGGCAAATCATCAGCCCTTGGCATGGCATAATCCATGTATGAGCCCGTCAGAAGTTGTCCATTATCATCATAAACAACCTCTTCCAGCAACGCTTGTCCTATACCCTGGGCAATTCCACCGTGGACCTGACCCTCAACAATCATCGGATTAACGATGGTGCCAAAGTCATCCGACGCCACAAACTGAACGATATCTGTGTGGCCGGTTTCCGGATCAACCTCCACTTCGCAAATGTAGGTTCCGGCCGGAAAAGTGAAGTTTGCCGGATCATAGAATGAACCTTCTTTCAAGCCCGGTTCCATGCCCTCAGGAAGATTGTGCGCTGTATAGGCGTTTAGGCACACCTCATGCCACCCCAGAACCTTGTTTGATCCTGGAACCTTTACTTCGCCATCCTCGATAACAATGTCACTCTCTTTGACCTCAAGCATGTGAGCGCCGATCTTCTTTGCTTTTATCTCAACTTTATCGAGCGCTTGGGCAATTGCAGACATGCCAACTGCACCAGAGCGCGAACCATAAGTCCCCATACCGAACTGAACCTTGTCGGTATCACCGTGAACCACTTGCACATTATCCGCAGGCAAGCCAAAGCGATCACAAACCAATTGGGCAAAGGTTGTTTCATGGCCTTGGCCATGGCTGTGGGAACCAGTCAGGATTTCGACAGTGCCGACCGGGTTTACCCGTACTTCTGCAGACTCCCAAAGTCCTACACCTGCTCCCAGTGAGCCAACGGCCGCAGAGGGCGCAATGCCGCAAGCTTCAATATAGGACGACATGCCGATACCCCTGAGTTTACCAACCTTGGCTGCCTCAGCTCGACGTGTTTCAAACCCGCCATAATCGGCAGCTTTTATAGCCGCATCCAGATTCGCTGCAAAGTCACCAACATCATAATTCATGATAACCGGTGTCTGATGTGGGAAACTGCCCACAAAGTTCTTGCGTCGCAATTCTGCCGGGCTGGTTCCCAATTGCCTTGCAGCTGTTTCCATGGCCCGTTCAACCAGGTAACAGGCTTCAGGACGTCCTGCACCGCGGTAAGCATCAACCGGAGTTGTATTGGTGTACACTGTCCGAACATTACAATGAATGTTGGCAATATCGTACTGCCCAGACAGAAGCGTTGCGTAGAGATACGTTGGCACGCACGATGAGAACAGGGACATATAAGCGCCGAGATTGGCGATCGTGTCCACCTTCAAGCCAACAATTTTGTGATTTTTGTCAAAGCCGATTTTAATGTTGCTTACATGATCACGCCCATGAGCATCTGTGAGAAAGGACTCGCTTCGCTCAGCAGTCCATTTGATCGAGCAGTTGGTTTTCATGGAAGCCCACAGGCAAACGATTTCTTCTGGATAAATGTAGATTTTGGAGCCAAACCCGCCGCCAACATCAGGGGCAACAACGCGAAGCTTGTGTTCCGGCGCGACCTGATAAAAGGCAGAAAGAACAAGCCTTGCAACGTGTGGATTTTGACTGGTGGTATAAAGGGTATAATGATCCTCAGCCTTACTGTAGACCGCAATTGCTGACCGCGGTTCGATGGCATTGGGTGCAAGGCGGTTGTTAGTAACATCCAATTCAACCACATGCGCAGCGCCTTTGATGGCATCATCGGTCGCTTTTTCTTCTCCGATTTCCCAATCGAAAATCAGATTGTTCTTTGCATTGTCGTGTATTTGGGGAGCGCTCTTTTCCAAGGCAGCGTCTGGTTTGATTACCGATGGCAGTTCTTCGTAATCAACTTCGACCGCCTCGGCTGCGGCCTTGGCATTTGCAGCAGTGTCAGCGACTACAACCGCAACCGCATCGCCAACATAACGAACAGTTTCAGTGGCGAGCGCGGACCAGACCCCCATATTCATGGGGGAGCCATCTTTGGAATGTATCATCCAACCGCAAATTATGTTGCCGATGCCGTCACCGGTCAGCTGTTTGCCATCAAATACCGCTTCAACACCTACCATACCTTCCGCAGCCGATTTGTTGATTTTCTTTATTTTCGCGTGGGCATATGGCGAACGCACAAACGATGCATAACGCTGGTTAGGCTGCACAATATCATCAGTATACCGTCCCTCACCCGTGATAAATCTCTTGTCTTCCTTGCGCAAAACCCGCGCGCCAATTCCTTCATTCATAATTATTCCTCCTCGCGCACAGGTTACATTTTTGATGCGGCATCTTCGATTGATCTGACAATGTTGTGGTAGCCGGTACAGCGACAGATGTTGCCTTCCAGCTCTTTTCGAATTGCCGCTTCATCGAGTTCAATTCCGCTAACCTTGTAGCGCTCTACAAACTCAGTAGCAGCCATGATCATTCCAGGGGTGCAGAACCCGCACTGAAGTCCGTGATTTTCCTTGAAAGCTGCTTGCATGGGATGCAATTCCCCATCCTTCGCCAAACCCTCAATGGTAGTTATTTCAGAGCCTTCAGCCCGCACCGCCAACATCGTGCAGGCTTTTATTGCTTTACCATCCACATGAACGACGCAAGCACCACATTGGGAAGTGTCACAACCAACATGGGTTCCTGTCAGGCCAAGATTTACACGGATAAAGTCAACAAGTAGCGTTCGGTCCTCGACGTCACCTGAAACGGCCTTTCCGTTAACGGTCATAGATACTGTAGTCATGTTCCTCCTCCAAACTCAGTATAGGTTTATTTTGTACCGACATTTGTTAATTTGAAATTCAACTCAAGCAGTTGCTCCTTCAGATGCTATCTCGCTAAATCGAGTGAAAAACTGCTTTGCCAGTTTTGAAGCTGAAGATTTCACCAAACGCGATCCTATTTGGGCAATTTTACCGCCAAGCCTGGCATCCACCACATAGGAGAGACGGGTACCTTCAGCTTCTTCGTCCAGCTTTACGAACGCGCCGCCTGATGCCATTCCTGCTACTCCGCCCTTCCCGGCACCAACTATTCGATAGCTTTCCGGATGAATTTTATCTGTCAGTTCTACTTCACCCTCAAATTTGGCCTTTACCGGACCTACTTTCAAAACCACCCTAGCCCTGAAACTATCTGGTGAAACCTGCTCAAGTGCTTCACATCCAGGGATGCACTCTTTCAACACTTTCGGATCATTCATAAGTTCCCAAACTCGCTCGCGGGGTGCCGGGATCATATGTTCTCCCTCAAATTCCAATGATTCACCTCATCTGTTCGCCCATCCCGCACCTTGCTGCAATGTTCAGCGGTTGTGGATGACCATACATTCAGTGTTGTACATCAAGAGACAATAATCAATCTCGATCTTTGTAGAGGCTTCGTCCGGGCAATATTGGTCTTATCAGACCAATAAATGAAATTGGGGGAGGATGGTACGGTTGGGTGGATTTGAACCACCGGCCTCTAGAGCCACAATCTAGCGCTCTAACCTACTGAGCTACAACCGCACAGCTTGTCGTGTATGCCGAAAAGCCTTGTTGAAATACGGATATCCGGCAAAATTTGCAAGGAAAAGTTCCTTTAACTTACCAGAATCCGGAATGATTCCCGAAATACGTGTAGCCGACCTCTTTAATCGGTGTCGAGAATTCCTGTACTTAAACAAAATTACAACCGGCATTAACCGTGACAGTAGAGAATTCATCTGAAAATCCTTATTTTCTGGACCCCCGGCCCCACCAATTGTATTAACTATCTGTTAACACTCTCCGAAGTGGATTGACGTAATTGTACAGTGTTGAAACGAAAAGTGGATGACGCAGGAACAAGAATATTCATATCTGGATCTTTCGGTACTCACACCTCTGCGCCCGTATGTTTTATCTGCAGATGCGGCGGCGGTTTTCGATGAAAACCTTGAATCCATTCTTTGGGCGAACGCAGCAGGTGCCAACTTGTTGGGGGGGCGTGGCATAGCAGATTTGCTTTCTGCCCGATTGTCAGACAGCCTTTCGTTTGTGCGCCAATTGAAAAATGCGATCGCTCAATTGGAAGTTTCCGACGGGAGTCTAATTCGCGGTTTTCGTGTTAGCCAGGGTGTTCGAACACGCCTACTGCAATGCGAAATATCCCGCATTGTTCTTCCTGAAAATGTGGCAGCTATACTTTTGGTGTGTTCCGATAACCTGGGAGAAAACTCAGTAACTGAAAATGACCTTGCACATAAAGCTGTAAACGCGCTCGAAGGCTTTGCAGACGCTGCAGCAATAATAGATGATTTTGGATTGCCCCTCGCTGTATCAGAAAAATTTGAAGATATAGGATTATCCGAAAGCGCCCTTGAAATGCTGGTGGATGAGCTTACCCGGGAAGAGGATCGTCTAATAAAAAGACCGGTTGTTGACTTACCGGAAGGAAACTTTGTGGCAGGCTTGGCCCGGTTTTCAGATAATCCTGGCCGCAATCTCCTGGTTCTTGCAGACACGACTATAACAAGTGAAGACGAAGATACTGATGCTGGCAACGATACGGAACCTGCTGTTGCGGCGGATACAACTGATTTGGGTGCTGAGATACTTCATTCGGAAGCGTTCAACGGTAAAGTTACAATTGTCGACGACTCGCCTGATTCGGAGAGTGCTGTTGTCCAGCAAGAAACTTATGACTCGGATACTGCATATGGAGAAGCACCCCTTTCCCAACCGCATTTGATGCCAGTCAACGAAGAAAGTGAACAAAAAAAAGATACCAACAATCTGGCTGAACGAACACGATCTTTGCTTGACCGCTGGGCAGGTCAGGAACATTCTCCTGATGGTGAGGAAATTGATTCTGCAGATACTCCAGAATCTGCCGACAGTATGGGCGTTCAAGGATTACCCAAGGAATTTCAGTTTGAAGAAAGTTCACAAACCGTCCGCTTTGCCTTCACAATTGATGCCGATGGCATTTTTCAATCGATTTCTCCTGAACTCTCGCAATCGGTCGGTCCAAATTCAGCAGATGTAGAAGGACGAAGCTGGGCGGATGTATCTACAGTATTTGGTTTTGACCGGAACGGCGAAATCAAAAACCTGCTTGAAAAACAAGATACATGGTCAGGCAAGACTGTGTTGTGGCCAATTCAGGGAACCGACTTGTCGGTACCGATAGATCTCGCTGCATTGCCGGTGTTTGATGCCGAACGCCGATTTGAGGGTTTCCGTGGCTTTGGCATAATTCGTATGCCTGACACTTTACTTGATCCCGAGGAGACTGGATTGGCACTTGCTGGGTCAACTACCGAGGCGGGTGAATTCGCCGGAACACCAAATGAGCCAGAAGACACATTATCGACAATTCCGGACACGGAATTAATTACGCCTGAGGACGAACCGATTATCAGCATCGCCTCAGAAATTGGAAGTGAAGATCAAGATTCCGACAAATCAAACGTTGTCAAACTGGTGCACAAGAACACCAATCCAAGTGAACAAGAAGGCGAACTGCCAGTCGATACTTCGTTGTTGGAAAAACTACCGGTTGCCGTTCTTGTATATCGTTCTGGTGAAACGTTGTTTGCAAACCGTCAATTGTTGAGTTTTACAGGATACCGCAACACGGTTGAACTGGCTGATGCTGGAGGCATTGATGCTTTGTTTAATCTTGTCCCTGCGGCAGATACAGGACAATCCGATTTTCAGCAGATGATCCTGAAGGACGGAACAGAACGAAATGTGAAACCCGTACTTCATACCGTGCCTTGGAGTGGGCAGAAGGCCTTGCTCTTAAGCTTCATGCCTGAAGTTGAACTTGGAGATGAGCCGCCCGTGCTTGCGATTGCAGAGGCAAGTGAAGTTCAAAATATCCTCGACATTTCAAGTGATGGCATATTGGTGTTGGAGCCAACTGGCAATATTGTTTCGATCAACGCATCTGCAGAAGCGCTTTTCGGTGTCACGTTTGATGATATGTCCGGGAAACCGATATCCGATCTAATGGCTTTGGAAAGTCGCGAAGTCATTGAGGGATATATCGCAGACGTGTCTGCGCCCGGAGTTGGCCCTTTGCTGAATGATGGTCGGGAAGTCATCGGCCATGAAGCCAAAGGTGGTCTAATTCCACTCTTTGTCACAATATCCAGATTGCAATCTTCAGGCATGTTATGCGCAGTAGTCAGGGATATGACGAATTGGAAAAATGCTGAAGAAGAATTGATAAAG
The DNA here is from genome assembly GCA_021775455.1 of Hyphomicrobiales bacterium. Classification (GTDB taxonomy): domain Bacteria; phylum Pseudomonadota; class Alphaproteobacteria; order Rhizobiales; family Rhizobiaceae; genus JAALLB01. Next base: position 14,541 of record JAJFHU010000007.1, read on the forward strand.
GCGCGACGTGGGGCTGAGCTTGCCAATGAGCAAAAATCCGAATTCCTGGCCCACGTAAGTCACGAAATTCGTACTCCGCTAAATTCAATCATCGGTTTTTCACAGGTAATGATTGAAGAGAAATTCGGGCCTGTCGAAAATGAGCGCTACAGGGAGTATCTCAGAGACATCAGCCGGTCGGGCAATCATGTGCTTGATCTCATTAATGACCTGCTTGATTTGTCCAAGATCGAAGCTGGCAAGCTGGAACTTTCATTTGAGGCAATTGACCTAAACCAGCTGGTTTCGGAGACCGTCGCGCTGCTTCAACCAGAAGCCAATGCCCACCGGATTATTATCCGAACCTCTTTGTCCAGGGCAGTACCGAAAGTAGTAGCCGACACTCGCTCCATGCGCCAGATAATTCTAAATCTGGTTTCAAATGGCATCAAGTATTCACCGCCAAGCGGCCAGGTAATTGTCTCAACGGTATATGAAAGCAATGGTGAGGTGGCACTGCGCATTCGTGATACCGGACGCGGCATGAGCGAAGATGAAATAGAAGATGCAATGAAACCATTTCAACAAGTCCACGGGGTAAGTGAAAAGCGCGGCCAGGGAACCGGCCTTGGACTTCCCCTAACCAAAGCACTGGTTGAGGCAAATCGCGCATATTTCGACCTGGAAAGTGGTCCTGACCAGGGAACCATCGCGCACGTGCAGTTTCCAACTCAACGGGTACTTGCCGACTGATACAAAAAAAAGACCCTGCCAAAGCAGGGTCAAAAATTGAGTAGTAAAGAAGCACTTGCACGTTTAAATTCAAAATCGGCGGGTACCATATTGGGTTTTGGAGCCCACCTTTGTTGCAGCTACTTTGTCACCTCAACCCTTAACGGGTCCTTAACAAGGCCGTGAATTCTTTAATAAATGGTGTTTCATTTTGTGCCAAGGTTAATATCTGCGAAAGGAATTGTTAACCCTGAAGCTGAGGCAAATCCTTGAACAGTTCCAAGGATTCAGGATTTGCCAGCGCTTCCTTGTTTTTTACCTCATGACCATGAACTACATCGCGGACTGCAAGTTCAGTAATCTTTCCGGATTTGGTTCGCGGAATATCATCAACAGCAACAATTCTCGCAGGCACATGACGCGGTGAAGCACCTGATCGAATTTTGTTACGTATCCGCTTTTCCAATTCTTCATCCAGTTCAATACCAGTGGCCATTTTGACAAACAGTACAATCCGAACATCACCTTCCCACTGTTGCCCAATACACAATCCTTCTTCCACTTCATCAAGTTGTTCAACCTGATTGTAAATCTCCGCAGTACCAATACGAACACCCCCTGGATTCAACGTCGCATCAGAACGACCGTGTATGATCATACCTCCTTGCGGTGTCCATTGAGCAAAATCACCATGGCACCAAATATTATCAAAGCGATCAAAATATGCCGCGTGATACTTGGATCCGTCATCGTCATTCCAAAACCGTATTGGCATCGAAGGAAACGCTCTTGTGCACACGAGTTCACCCTTGCCTTCAGACAGGGGTTCACCTTGATCGTCCCAAACCTCGACGGACATCCCCATAGCAGGGCCCTGAATTTCACCCATATAAACAGGATGCCAAGGAATTCCCATTACAAAGCAACCCCCTATATCCGTGCCACCTGACATTGATGCCAAGTGCACATCATTCTTAATACCCGTGTACACAAACTCAAAATTTTCTGGTGCGAGCGGCGAACCAGTGGAGCAAATCATGTTTATGCTTGAAAGATCATGACTTTCTATTGGTTTCAAACCGGAGATTCTGACCGCATCGATATACTTTGCAGATGTGCCAAATACTGAAAACTGCTCTTGGTCGGCATAGTCAAAAAGAGTTTCCGGGCCCTCCGCAAATGGTGAGCCATCATACAACATTAATGTAGCGCCGCTTGCCAGCCCCGTTGCCAGCCAATTCCACATCATCCAGCCACAAGTCGTGTAGTAGAACAGGTTATCCCCTTCCCGCAAATTAGCATGCAACTGATGCTCTTTCATCTGCTGGAGAAGCATTCCACCTTGGGAATGTACAATACACTTCGGAATTCCTGTAGTGCCCGATGAGAACAAGATAAAAAGCGGATGGGAAAAATCCAGCATCTCAAAATGCAAGTCTGTGGGCTCGTATTTTCCAATAAACTCTTCCAAGGTGATGCCATTGGTAATTCTGGTAGCCACACGTTTTTCATCCCTGACTAGCGGGACAATGACAGATTTGCTCACCTGCAGTTTCGATGTTATTTCATACAACTTGTCAGAAATGTCTATCCGCTTGCCGTTATACCAATATCCATCACAGGTTATCAGAACTTTCGGCGAGATTTGTCCAAACCTGTCAAGGACGCCTTGTGCACCAAAGTCTGGAGAACATGAAGACCAAATCGCCCCAAGCGAACTAGCTGCCAGCATCATGGCAATGGTTTCGGGCATATTCGGCATCATCGCTGCTACACGATCCCCAATACCTACTCCCGCATCTGCGAGTGCTTGCTGCAGGCGGGAAACCAAATCGCGCAACTCAGTCCGGTTTATTCTGTTTTCCACCTTGTTTTCACAGCGAAATACCATTGCATCTGTGTCATCGGAATACTTCAGCAAATTTTGAGCATAGTTCAGTTTAGCATTCGGAAAAAATACTGCTCCCGGCATCTGATCTTCATTATCAATAATGCGTTGGCCCTTTTCGCCAACGACATTGCAAAAATCCCACAAGCAATCCCAAAACTCTCCACCGGGTTCACATGACCAGGTATGTAACACTTCGTAGTCCGCAAATTTTTTGCCCACTCTGTTTTCAACCCATCGGGCGAATTCCGTTAATCTAGAGTTGGTTGTTTGAACTTTTGATGGGGTCCACAGTGGCGCAACTTTATTCATTTCACAAATTCCAAATACTGACCGGATATGGATAAAAGAATTTTCTGTTCCGGGATGTTCTGGGTGGGTATCAATACCTATTGATATGGTGCTACAACACGGGTCGACCGGCATGCAAGGCAAAACGTTGCAACGGCTTTGAACATTGGCAAGGATTGCTTAATGAAGCGCATTGTTATTGCGATTTCCCTGATCCTGGGCTTGGTGGCTGCGGTACTGATTGCATTGCCGCTATTTGTTTCTTCTGAATCAGTTCGTGGCCGTATCCTTGCGCAAATGCAGGATCTGACGGGAAGAGCTGTATCTTTCCGCGGTAATCCAAGTGTGTCTTTTTATCCATTTATGGGGATCGAAATAAGCGATCTAAGGATATCCGACCCCACCGCTGACCCTGGTGATCCCCCATTACTCGCCGTCGAAAAATTACACGGAAAGCTTGACTTGCTGCCAGCCTTATTCGGGCGAGCTGATATTGGCCAGTACCAGATGCTGCGGCCACGTCTGCACCTCAAAGTTTCCAGCGATGGAAAAGCCAACTGGCATTTCGAAAAAGGACAGCTAAGGGGCGTATTCAACCAGAAGAGTGCAGAAGAACAGTCAGAATTATCAAGTCCAATTCAACTTGGAGACTTCAACATTATTGATGGGGCTATTGAGTATGAAAACCATATTACCGGGCAAACCGAGCAGCTTACCAACTTGAACGGCTCTCTTAATTGGGCCGACACAAATGCTCCATTATCAAGCAAGGGATCCGCCGTATGGAGAGGCGAAACGATCTCCCACAATATCTATATTGAGCAACCATTTGAACTTGCAGCGGGAAGCAATTCAGCCCTTTCGGTGGAAGTTGTATCCACCCCTTTGGAATTTAACTTTGTTGGTGAGGCGAACATGTTTGCTGATTTATATATGACCGGCACAGTTACGGCTAAATCACCGTCCACGGCAAGATTGTTTGAAGTATTGCAACTTGAAGCAGGACATTTACGTTTTCTGGGCGACATACAAGCGAAAGGCACCATAAGCGCGACAGCAAGTTCGATAAAGCTGACAGACGCCAAAATCAGGCTTTCCGGAAATGAAGCAACCGGCGTAGTGCAAATTGTTCACAATGAGTTTGCAGTCCCCAAACTGGATGGGACTCTTGCATTTGGGGATGTGGACATTAGTCCATTCTTTTTTCCGGAAAACACAAACTTGGAGCTTGGCGATCCAAACGCTCTTGGTAATTTGGAAGTGGATCTTCGACTATCAGCCAACTCCATGAAGCTGAAGAGTATTATGCTAAACAACCTTGCGGCAGCCATAAGCATGCAGGAACACGAATGGGCTTTTGATATTGGTGATTCTTCCACGTTCGAAGGCTCTGTAATCGCGCGTCTTGGCAAGCAAAAAGAAGAAGACAGTGCATCTCTTGATATATCCGCCAGGGGTATCAACTCATCTAAAATCACTGCACTACTTCCCAAGAATCTTCTCGGGCTCACAGGTTTGGCGAATATAGACGCAAGAATACATTTCCAGGATTTGTCTTCGCGCTCTTTCCTTCGCGAAGCAAATGGCGAGGTTAAAGTAAATGTCACAAACGGTAGTGTCGATGGAATTGATGTGAACAGACTGTTTGAACGAAATGAAGAACAAGGTGGAATTCTGCAGCCGCTGGATGGAAGTGGCAAAACTGCCTTTGAGCAATTTCGGGCCGAATTATTCATTGTCAGAGGAATTGCCGCAATTTCGGACGGGATGATCCGCACAGGTGCTTCTGAAATTAGAATTTCAGGACGGGCAGACCTTTACGAAGGAGGATTGGCTTTGCGGGCACAAAGATACGAGCAAGATACTCCTTCTGGTGGCCGTTTGTTCATAGGCGGATCAATAACTGCCCCGCTTGTAACCTTGGAACCGATATCAACCAACTAGGGTTTGAACCCAATTGGGAAACGGGACCGCATTGGAGGCAAAATGACTTGTTTCAAAAAGAAAAATGCAGACGATGCCATCGCATCTGCGAGGCTTTTCGACGCTGAAAAAAGCCATTTTGACCCAACCGTTAGCGACAGCCCGCTTACCAATTGAGTCCAGACCCTGGATTCATAAACATATCGAAGATCACAGGCCTGGTGCGCGCTCACTCCATTTTCCAAAATTATTTGATTTGGCTTTTTTCAAGTCTTCTGCATAACGATCTCCGATGGGCTCGGCCCATCCCTGCCATACTAACCAGGCAGACATATCAAAACCGGCTAGAGTACAGTTGGTTGTGATAACCTTGGCATTATTGTCATCAACAGGATTGCACTCTAACGGCCTGCCTCTGACAAACTGCCTAAACGCTGTACGCGCAAACATACCACACGGCCAGACATTGCCATTTCCATCCGTACATTTTTCACCAACTTCGAGCGGATCGATTCCTGCAAGGCGGATGGTCGTCCTGCCACTTCTTAAAACTCCGGAGGATGTTACTTCTGCACGGTTCCAAGAGACCGGTTCAGGTGGACGTGGGGGTTTTGGCGAAATCAGCTTTGGTGGTAAACGCTCAACCAGCAATTCGTTTGGATTGGGTGCTGGCAAGATCTTCTTCGGTGTGACGTTGCGAATGTTGTCCCGATATCTTTCAAACTGCGGGACAAGATCTTCTTCGACATTGTTTGAGTTGGCACCACTTGAAATTTCTTTGTCCTCCCAATCAATTTTGTGAACCAAAAAAGATCCGATAATCAGTGAGAGCGTTATAAGCAGCCATTTACGCATGATTCATTCTAAGTCTGAACACTGGTTCTATCTGCTTTACTGAGAGGCCCACACAATACGCGCAATCCACTCAATTTCAGTAGATTTTACAGTTCGGCAGTCATGTTCAGGATTCAGCGATTGCAATTCAACTTGCCTGGAGTTCTTTCGCGTCAAAATTTTTGCCATCACTTCACTCTCCCTGGTTTTGACTACAACGCGATCACCTTTTCGAACTGTCGCAAGCGGATCAACAATTACAACATCGCCAATGCGGTAAAGCGGCAGCATGGAATCTCCAGAGACTTTCAGCGCATATGCTGACTCTGAAAGTCCGTATGGAAGATCAACCGATTCCCAACCCTGACCGACCGGAAAGCCTCCATCGTCAAAGAAACCTCCTACCCCGGCTTGAGCAAATCCAATTAAAGGGACCTGCTTCCCGGACGAGTTTCGATAACTGACATTTCGCGATTTCTTCTTGCTGCTCGGCTGCTCAATCAGGTTTATGAAGTTATCAATAGGGGTATTTGTCGCTATGAGGACTTTCGCAAGAGATTCTGTAGATGGCCAACGACTACGCCCATCTTTGGTAAACCGTTTTGACTTGTTGAAACTTGTGGGATCAAGCCCGGAGCTTCTGGCCAACGCCGATGGCGACAGGTCATTTTCTTTGGCAAGCGCATCAAGTGCCGTCCATATTTGGGCATGCGTCAGCATAATTGGCCCTGTTTGTTGCCAAGGAATAATTTCCTTTTGTAACGAGTCCACTGATACGTGTCCAGACAAACAAACAAGAAAATTGAATTCCGGGCATTTGCCAAAACTGGCTTACCCGGATTAGGCAGGCAGCTTCATTTTTTTCTCGTATCAGCGATGCAATGTGCGCAAATTATCCGTAAATTTGTTAACTATGCCTACAGCATGACCGATAAAGACAAGAAATCCAAAGATCTGCTCGCCAGAGCCTATTCACTGCGAACCGAAAAGGACCGCAGGGAGCTGTATCAAGACTGGGCTGATACCTATGACCAAAGCATGATCGATGGTCTTGGTTATCTGACACCAACAAGTACTGCCAGTTTGCTCACCCAGTATTTATCTGAGAAAAACTCCCTCATCCTGGATGTCGGTGCAGGAACCGGATTGGCTGGCGCAGAATTACATGAGCGGAAGTTTCCCAATCTGCACGCACTGGATTACTCAGCAGAAATGCTTGCGGTTGCGGGAGAGCGGAAAATCTATCGCAAACTGATTGAAGCCGATCTCAACCAGATGCTGCCATTCGAAGACAGCACTTATGATGCAATGATTTGCACAGGTACATTTACCCATGCCCACGTTGGCGCCGATTCGATTTTTGAATTGATCAGAATTCTGAAGCGAAATGGCCTGATTGCTTGCACTGTTCATAAAGACATTTGGGAGCCGCAAGGGTTTTCCCAAAAAATTCCGGCCCTGGAAAAGGCCGGAATAATTAAAACAGTTGTCCAGAAATTGGGCACCTACTTTTCCAACAGCACAGAAAAAGAAGGCTGGTACATTATCTGGCAGAAGCAGTAGAACCGGAGTGATCAGCCTTCAGGCTGCTTTGTAATCCTCACGTAGGGAACAGGCTGCTCATAGCTTCCAAAACGTTCCTTCGCATCCTCATCCGATACTGCAGGTGTGATAATGACATCATCACCCTGTTTCCACTGGGCCGGTGTTGCAACCTGATGCTTGGCAGTCAGCTGCATTGAATCGATCGCTCGCAAGATTTCGTCGAAATTTCTTCCGGTTGTCATGGGATAGGTCAATTGCAACTTGATCTTTTTATCCGGCCCAACAACGAATACGGTTCGCACGGTCTGGTTGTCAGCCGGAGTACGCCCTTCAGAGGTATCACCTGCGCTTGCTGGCAACATCTCATAAAGCTTCGCAATTTTTAGTTCCGGATCACCTATCATGGGATAGTCAACATCATGCCCAGTAACTGTTTTGATGTCGCCTTTCCATTTTTTATGATTATCAACCGGATCGACTGAAATCCCGATGATCTTAGTATTACGCTTGACAAATTCATCAGCAAGACCCGCCATGTAACCAAGCTCGGTGGTGCACACTGGTGTAAAATCCTTGGGATGGGAGAACAATACCGCCCAACCGTCACCAATCCACTCATGAAAATTGATAGTACCCGCCGTTGTATTTGCGGTGAAATCTGGAGCTTCGTCGTTAATTCTAAGTGCCATGATGGCCTCCTCCATACTTGATTGAAATTCTTCTTAATTGCATCCGTTCCGGATCCCTGTGAAAATTCTCACACATAAACAAACCCATTGCAAAAGAATGACAGCTTCCAAACGGAAAATTTAAGCAACTTTTCTTTACGCCGCTGTTTTCTCCGCCATCTCGAAACGATCATAAAACCGTTCGTCGTTCTTCGCCATGTCCGAAAGCAACTTGTTCACCTTGAATTGTGGTCCGTATTTTTTGGCGAATGCGTTACACAATTCGACAAACGCCTTGGTACCCAAACCGTCAATATAGCTGATTGCACCTCCGGTAAATGGCGCGAATCCAAACCCCAAGATTGAGCCCACATCCGCTTCCCGCATGTCGGTTACGACACCTTCTTCAACGCAACGGGCAGCTTCCAAAGCGATTATTGCGTGGAAACGATTTTGCAATTCATCGACGTCAATTTCATCCGGGTTTTGCTGAGTGAACATTTCTCTCAACCCTAGCCATAAATGTTTCTTGGCCGGCTTGTCAGGATAATCATAAAATCCCTTTCCGTTTTTACGCCCAAGGCGCTCATGCTTTTCCACCATGGCATCAACCAGTTCAACATGGCGTGGATCGACCGCTTTGTCACCGAGGTCTTTTATTGTTTGGTGCAATATTTTGTGAGACAGATCGATGGCGATTTCATCATTAAGCGCCAAGGGGCCAACCGGCATTCCCGCCATGCGAGCTGCATTTTCAATCATTGCAGCCGGAACGCCTTCAATCAGCATGTTGTAAGCCTCCGACATGTACAGCAAAACCATACGGTTGATGTAGAAGCCTCTTGTATCATTGACGACAATCGGGGTTTTGCGGATGGCCTGTACAAAATCAATTGCAGTGGCGAGAGCTTCATCGCCAGTCTCTTCGCCCATAATAATTTCTGTCAGCATCATGCGATCCACCGGAGAGAAAAAATGGATGCCTATGAAACGATTCACGGTGGGGTAATTCCTGGCCAACCCAGTTATTGGAATGGTTGACGTATTTGAAGCGAAGACCGCACCGGTTTTCATGTGCTTCGCGGCTTCTACGGTAACCGCTTTCTTGACATTGCTATCCTCAAAAACAGCCTCAATTACCAAATCACAATCTGACAGCGCTGAATAATCACCTGCAGCTTCAAGATTTCCGATTATCTGCTCCTTCTTTTCAGGTGTTGATCGCTTCTTTGAAATTGCCTTGTCTTCAAGAACTGTCGCATGGGCAATTCCTTTTTCAGCACTTTCCTGATCACGATCGAGAAGAACAACCTTAATACCAGCCTTTGCAGTCACATAGGCAATACCGGCACCCATGAAACCGCCACCGCCAAGAATTCCTACTTTTTCGATTTTCGACGGCTCAACATTTATGGGACGACGAGCGCCCTTGTTCAAAGCCTGCATGGAAACGAACAATGAACGGATCATTGCAGCAGCTTCCCTCGTTTGCAAAACTTCCGTAAAGTAACGGCTTTCTACTTTCAAGGCCAAATCCATGGGAAGCATAAGTCCTTCATAGACGCATTTCATGATAGCACGAGCACCGGGATAATTGTCATAAGTCTCGCGTCGGTATATCGCGTTGGCTGCTGGAAACAGTTGAAAGCCTTCTGGCGAATAAACCTTGCCACCGGGCAGCCTGAAGCCTTTTGCGTCCCAAGGCTGCACGGCAGACAAGCCATCCCGAATCAAGTGTTTTGATCTCTCGACGAGTTCAGCAAGCGGGGCAGTTTCAGTTACCAACCCCAATTTCAAGGCTTTGGCAGAATCCAGATTACTGCCCTTCAAAAGCATTTGCAGCGCCTCCTGCGTGTGGATTAATCGGGGAACACGCTGCGTTCCACCGGCGCCTGGAAACAAACCAATTTTGACTTCTGGCAGTCCGATTTTCGCACCTACATCATCAGCCATAACCCGTGCATGACAGGCCAGGCACATTTCGAGACATCCGCCGACTGCCTGTCCATTGATTGCAGCTACGAACGGTTTCCCGCAAGTTTCCATTTTCCGATAAAGGCCGTTGAGCAACCAGGCATGTTCAAAAAGGCTTTTTGCGGCAACTTCAGCGTCTCTTTTAACTTCAGCGTGAAACTCGCCCAGCATCTTTTGTAGCATGGTGAGGTCCGCTCCGCCGCCAAATGCCTTTTTGCCTGAAGTAATGACTGCACCTTTGATATCGTCGTCACTTGCAACCTGATCGATGATTGCGTCGAACTCCTCCATCACCAACTGATCAATCACATTCATGGATTTTTCAGGCGAATTCCAGATAGCCAGCAATATGCCTTCGGCATCGGTTTCAACTTTGAAATGGGAATAGGTCATTGATTTTTTCCGATTAAATTAATTTAGCTGCAGAGTTCGCCGTTCTTTCGGGTAAACCGCAAACCGCTTGCATCCTTGACTGCGGCAAGATCATCATCGGGATAGTGCGCGCGCTCAACTTTCGACCGCGTGCCAATTTCCAGATAGATGGCGTCCCGGTTGCTGCGGTTTAGTAGGTGATGCCCATTTGCCACTCCGGCCTTAAAGCCCGCCGCGTCACCAGCCTTCAAGATCGTTTCTCCCTCATCCTCCACCAACACAACTTCACCTTCGAGCATATAGACGAATTCATCTTCGTGTTCGTGCCAATGGCGAAGTGCCGATCCGGATCCAGGTTCAAGTTTGGTAAGGTTTACGCCAAATTGATCAAGACCAGCCATATCTCCTAATCGCCTGCGAGTGCGCCCCTTGGCAATCTCATCGAGCGGAGGTGGGTAACCACATCCGCCTGTCCATTCCATTGTTTCGATATCGATCTTTGGCATTTGCTAAACTCGCTCGATAATCGTTGCGGTGCCCATACCGGCGCCAATGCACAAAGTAACCAATGCAATATTTTGATCGCGACGCTCCAATTCATCAAGGACAGTTCCAAGAATCATCGCTCCGGTTGCTCCCAATGGGTGCCCCATCGCAATCGCACCACCGCAGACATTGATTTTGTCGTGAGGAATGTCAAAGTACTGCATGTAACGAAGGACCACGGAAGCGAAAGCTTCGTTCAGTTCGAAGAGGTCGATGTCTTCCAGCTTCATCTTGGCACGTTTGAGAAGTTTTTCCGTAACATCAATTGGTCCTGTCAGCATCAATGCGGGGTCAGACCCAATGTTGGCGAAAGCTCGTATTTTTGCTCGCGGCTCAAGACCCAGCGTCTTGCCACCTTCCCTGGAGCCGAGCAGAACTGCCGCAGCTCCATCTACAATGCCTGAGGAATTGCCCGCATGATGCACATGATTGATACTTTCCACATCCGGGTGGGCCTGTATTGCAACGGCGTTAAACCCTCCCATTTCGCCCATCATGACAAATGATGGGTCAAGCGCTGCCAACCCCTGCATACCGGTATCGGGGCGCATATGCTCATCATGATCAAGGATGGTGATGCCATTTTGATCCTTTACCGGAACAACTGAATTATTAAAGCGACCTTCCTTCCAGCTTGAAGCGGCGCGCTTCTGGCTCTCAACCGCATAGGAATCGACTTCATCCCGTGTGAAACCCCACTTGGACGCGATCAAATCAGCGGAAATTCCCTGCGGCATGAAATAAGAAGGGATCGCGACGCTTGGATCAACTGGCCAGGCGCCACCGGACATGCCGATACCTACGCGGCTCATGGATTCCACACCACCTGCAATGACGATGTCATCGGAACCGGCTTCTATTTTTGCGGCGCCCAAATTCACAGCATCAAGACCGGAAGCACAAAAACGGTTGATCTGCATGCCTGGGACCTGATTGTCATATCCAGCTTCAAATACAGCAGCGCGCGCAATATCTGCCCCTGCTTCACCAACCGGATCAACGCAACCCAGAATTACATCATCAATTAATTTCGATTCAAAACCATTGCGATCCCGAAGCGCCTCAAGGGTCTTGGATGCAAGGCGAACTGCTGGAACCTCATAAAGCGATCCATCCTTCTTGCCCCGGCCACGTGGTGTTCTTACGTGGTCATATATGTATGCGTCGGCCATAAATGAGTTCCTAGCTCTATTTTGTGCTTATCCTAAAACGCTTCTGCCGCAAGCGCCATCATGGTTTCAGAACCACTTTCAATTCTTGCGAGATGCGCTTGCGCTTCGGGCATGATGCGCTCCATGAAGTAGCGAGCGGTTATCAACTTTTCTTCATGAAACGCCTGCTTGTCACCTGCGCCTTCGCTCAAAGCCGCAAGCGATTTTTCAGCCATTATTGCCCACATGTACCCGAGCGCCACAAGTCCAAACAAATGCATGTAATCCATTGACGCTGCTCCGGCATCGTTTGGATTTTTCATGCCATTTTGCATCAGCCACATGCTGGCTGCTTCCAATGCCTTGACCCCATTTCGAAGCGGTTGCGTATAGGGTTGAATTTCCTCATTGTCCATGTGTGTTTTGGTGAAGCTATTTACCTCCTCAAGGAAAGCCCGCATAGCGCGCCCACCATCGCGGGGCAGTTTTCGGCCGACAAGGTCAAGCGCTTGAATACCGTTGGTGCCTTCATATATCTGGGCAATCCGCACGTCGCGAACAAACTGCTCCATTCCCCATTCGTGAATATACCCATGGCCACCAAAAACCTGTTGTGCAGTTACGGCGTTTTCAAACCCCTTGTCAGTCAAAACACCCTTGATGACTGGAGTAAGCAAGCCCATAATGTCATCAGCGAGCTGGCGCTCTTCTTCAGAACTGGCACGGTGAGAAATGTCGCCCTTTAGCGCTGTCCAAAGCATCAAGGCTCGTCCTGATTCGTTAAATGCCTTGATGTTCATCAGCATTCGGCGGACATCTGGATGAACCATGATTGAGTCGGCTTTCTTGTCCGGTTCCGCCGGGCCGGTAAGAGCCCTGCCCTGAATGCGCTCACGGGCATATGCAACCGCGTTTTGGTACGCAACTTCCGACATTGCCAGACCTTGAAGCCCTACTGAAAGGCGAGCTTCGTTCATCATAGTGAACATTGCTTTTAAACCGCGATTTTCTTCGCCAATCAAATAACCAGTTGCGCCATCATAATTGAGAACGCAGGTTGCATTTGCATGAATACCCATTTTTTCTTCCAGCGCACCGCAAACTACTCCATTGCGTTGGTCTGGGTTTCCATCATCATCCAGGATGAACTTTGGTACAATAAAAAGTGAAATTCCCTTCGTGCCTTCAGGTGCTCCGTCAATACGAGCCAGGACGAGATGAATTATGTTCTCTGATAGGTCATGTTCACCAGCGGAAATAAAAATCTTTTGTCCGGAGATCTTGTAGGTGCCATCTTTTTGCAGCTCCGCCTTTGTTCGCAACATTCCCAGATCAGTTCCGCAATGGGACTCGGTCAGGTTCATGGTACCTGTCCAAGCACCTTCTATCAGCTTTGGCAGATATTGCTGTTTTTGCTCATCGGTACCATGCACATCTATGGCTGCTATCGCGCCCTGCGTAAGGCCTGGGTACATCGCGAAAGCCATGTTTGCGGAAATCAGATACTCGCCGATTGCCGTGTGCAAAGCATAGGGCAAGCCTTGGCCACCATATTCAGGATTGGCAGCAAGGCCCATCCAGCCGCCATCGCGGTAGGCATCATAAGCTTCCTTCATACCCTTTGGTGTTGTTACAGACCCATCTTCATGGCGCGTACATCCTTCTTGATCACCAGCGAGGTTTATTGGCTGCAGAACCTCTTCCGTTAGTTTCGCCGCTTCACCCAATATCGCTTCCAGTAAATCCGGCGTTGCTTCTTCGAAACCCGGTAGATTGTTGTAGCGGTCAATGTTAAGGACTTCCTGCAAGACATACAGTGTCTCTTCAACTGGTGAACTGTAAACCGGCATTCGGCGGACCTCCTAAAACCAAGCGGACCCAGCCGCAAAACATTCCCTATACACAGATATATGGGTTAAAAATTTCAATTCCAGCTGTATGTAGCAACATTGTGAATATGTTTGGTTCAAGCTACCTGAAAACTAATTCCTCGGTTTTCGGTAATCCTCAAAATTCTGCAATATCGAGTGCAGATCGGAAATCGATTTTTCAATCTCTGATTTTTGATTTTGAAGGGTATCCATTTGCGCGGCGCACTTCTTGTTAAGCCGATCCAGGACTTCTGAATCCTGTTCATCTCGATCATAAACGCTTAACAGGCATTCAATGTCCACGAGCGAAAAACCGACGCCTTTGAAAGTCAGGATCAATTTCAATCGAGCGCGATCATCCCGCGAATATATCCTGGTCGAGCCATTTCGCTTCGGCTGAATTAGTCCTCTATCTTCATAAAACCGCAATGTTCTAAGGGTGACATTAAATTCGGATGCCAAATCTCCGATTCGGAATGTTTCCTTGCCATCATCGATGTGATCAATATTCGGGTCATCAAAACCTACGGCAATATTCATTAGAGCTCTTGCGGTTATAGATGTTTTCATAGTCGATTTTCCAAATCCATTAATGAACAACGATTCACCAGTTTTGTACGACCACTTTTGTCGGCGTATTTGCATCTGGTACATCCAGAGAATGAGAGCATAAGCGTTTCTATACAAGTGTGCAATTAAATCCCAGAACGTGAGTTCAGTAGATGCATTGTGGGCAAAATCGAGGATTTACACATCGCGGCGCGCATTGAATTGTCTGAATAGGGAAGCGCACAAAACTAGAGAATATTCCAACAATTAACTCATTGTTTACCCTGTTTTGTGAAAGCTAGGCGCATACACGCTGAAAACCGGACTTTTTCAGCACCATCGATTCGATTTATCTGGATCCCGAGTTTTTACATGCGCAGAGTAAGATCACAATTGGATAATCTGGCAGCACAGCCTGCCGGTCCCCATCATGCCCCGATGAATGTCCAGGCACCAATTGGTGGAAATAATCAATCCTATGAAATTCAACGCCAACTTCAGAGCATGGGAATTCATCCATTCTCTGCCACGGCTGCCGCATATGGTGCCCCCGCAGCCTACCAACAACCTGTTTACGCTCAGATGCCGCAACAGCCAGCTCCAGCAGCAATATCCAATTATGCGCAACCGGCGGGAACGGTAGAATTGGACAACATTAAAGCCAGTCTCGATCGACTAACCGGTAAGTTGCAAGGTATCGCACAGGCACAAAGTTCCAAATCACAGCCCACTGCAACTGATTATTCTTCACAGTTTGAACGAATCAATCAGGAATTTGCCGCCCTTCGGGAAGTAATCGTCAATATATCAAACCATAGTACAGGCGAATTCAATCTTGATGCCCTGCATCAGATTATTAACGCGAACTACAACGGCCTATGCGAGCAAGTTGAGCAAATTGCAAATGCAAATACCGATCCGACAGTGTTTGCCCAGGCTATCGAGATCAGTCACCAAAAACTGGCTGAAAAACTAACAGAACTACATCAAAATCTGGACAGCATTTCATCTGCGATGCAGGCAAATCAGCTACAAACTGATTTTTCAGCACTTGAGCCAAAGTTTGAAGAAATCAGCCGCGCAATTATGGCCCTTTCTGCAACGGGCGGATCTACAGAGGGTCTGGAACGCATTGAGGCCCGGGTTTCATCACTTGCAAATAGCCTGGACGGATTTCTTGCCAATTCAACCACTTCAACGTCCGAACAGGAAACCGTTCGTTTAGCTGGCATAATTGAGGAATTGCAAAACTCGATCGAAGGACTGAATTCAAGGGTTGCGGGTATCAACTCTGATTCAGCAAACGTCTTCGATGGTCTTGCGACACAACTCAACCAACTCTGTGAAAAAATTGACAATATTGGAGCCGCTGCTTCATCACATGGCAACGCATCCGGTGATAACAGCGCTTTGATTAGCCGCCTCGATCAATTGGTTGAAAGAGTTGAGACCTTGAGCAGCGATCCAGTGGATTCTACTGTTCTTTTACCTATCGAATCGCAGCTGGAACAACTAACCGGCGAACTTGCAGGCCTTAAGGCTGGCATGAACACCACAGAATCCCAAGGCGGGTCGGATGCGTTTGCAAATGCGGTTCTGGAGCAGTTGAATGCAATTTCAACCCGTGTGGAACAAATCGATTCTCCCGACAACGCACCGGTCAACGACGCCGCATTAGCTTCACTGGAGCAACAGCTTGCCAATATAGCCGGTCAACTGAACTCGATTGATACTTCCGGCAATTCGTTTGGACCAATTGAGGAACGTCTGGAAAGCATTGAGCAACAGTTGGGTGCGAGCCGCGATGTTGCAATCGAACTGGCAACTCAAGCCGCTGAAGATGCAGTAAATCGCACGGTTAGTGCACTTCCACAGGGCGACGTATCTTCAACTGGTGGCATCAGTGCTGATACACTGAATGCACTTGCTGACAATATAAAAGAGCTTGGAGAATTTAGCAGAGACGCCACTGCTTCCAATGTCCAAACATTCGAAGCGGTGCAGAACTCGCTTGAAATGATGGTGGATAGGCTCGGTCATATTGAGGCCAAAATGTCTCAAGAACCGGCATTGGTCACCCAGGCATTTAATACTGATCAAGCTACCGATGCAGAGCACACTCAACAATGGAACGATCCGAGCCCGGCCACGAACAATAATTCCGGCATGGATGAACAAATTCGTCAAGACGATGACGTTTCAATCCAAGCTCCCTCGATTGATCCGCATGATGATCTGGCCAAACTTCCCGAAGTTGAGGCACCTGAACTGGAATTGCAGGAATTGCCAGCAGCTTCACCAGAAGTAACCAAAGCTGACGTGCATCCAGAAAATGACGCCTTGATTGAACCAGGTTCCGGAGCTCCTGATCTTGCAGCCTTGGTCAGGCGTGTGAACCAAAAGAATAAAGGCGGCGAATCTGGCGACGAAATCACATCTGGAACTGATTTTATTGCAACAGCACGCCGGGCAGCACAGGCGGCAGCTGCGCAAGCCCAAGCTGCCCAAGGTGAGATCGAGAAGGACAAGAAAAATGGCAGAGACTCGTTCCTGCCGGAATTCCTGAGGAAACGTAAGAAAGTATTGGTAATGGCAGCAGCGGCAGTGCTGTTGATAGCGGTAGCAATGCCAATGGCCGGTCGGTATCTGAGCGGTGGAATGGCCAATCAATCTTCAAGTCCGTCCATCACGTCTCAAACTGATGAAGCTATAGTTGTCGAGGATAACAAGGCTGAGGTTGAAGAAGAACAGATCGAAGCCGAAGAAGTTCTTGAACAAAGTAAACTTGTTACGCCTGCTCCTGTAGAACTGCCAGAACAACAGGAAGAGGCATTGCAAACCAGTGCCGAACCTGAAATTGCAGAAACACCTACCCTGACCACTTCTTTGGAAACCCTGCTCAACGATGATTTCGAATTGAATTCCGACGAATTGAAGCGTTCAGCGCAAATGGGCGATTCGGCTGCATTGTTTGAAATTGGACGCAGATTTACAGACGGTGACGGTGTCGAGCGTGACCTCGCCAAGGCTGCAAAATGGTATGAACAAGCTGCAGCAAAGGGTTTTGCACCAGCACAGTATCGCATCGGCAATTTTTTCGAAAAAGGGCACGGTGTCGAAGCCGACGCTGCTCAGGCCGCCAACTGGTACCTGAAGGCCGCTGAAGCCGGTAATGTAATTGCCATGCATAATCTTGCTGTTCTTCATGCTGAAGGAAAAATTGGCGGCGAACCGGATATGGCAACTGCATTCAACTGGTTTCGCAAGGCTGCAGAATATGGGGTTCGTGACAGCCAGGTCAACGCGGGTATCCTTTATACAAATGGCGTTGATGAAGAAGGCCAAAATCTGGTTGAAGCCTACAAATGGTTTGCGGTTGCAGCAAAAGCTGGCGACTCTGATGCCTCAGGCAAACGGGACGTAATCGCAAATGCAATGCGGCCAGATCAACTAGAGCAAGCTCGGGCAGAATCAGAATTATGGAAACCAAAGAAACCTGATCCTGAAGCAAATTCAGTTTCCATTCCGGATAGCTGGAAAACTGGCACCACTTCGACTGCCGGTACTTCAGAGCAAGAACTGATCAGCAATGCACAAACGCTCCTGGCAAGGCTCGGATTTGATCCCGGCCCGGCAGATGGGTTAATGGGCGCCAAGACCCGAAATGCAATCATGGCATTCCAACAACGCAGCGGTTTGAAAGTAGACGGTAAAGTCAGCCGTGAGCTCATGCACGCGCTCAAAGCCGTTTCCATCTAGCAATCCAAACTATCAGTTTGTTAAATTCTGCAATCATGGGCAATTTAACTTGATTGTGGGGATTGTCGCATTGACATGGTGCGCACTGGAGCGCATTAAGCCTTGCATATCGGATTGGGAATTTGCTGGATTTGCCAAACCTGCCTTTCCTAACTATTAGCTTTCAAAGTGCGGGGGTGATGCGGTGAGCATCTATCTTCCTATTGCGGAGATTTCTGTAAACATTTTCATCCTGTTCGGGATGGGTGCCGCGGTGGGTTTCCTGTCGGGTATGTTTGGTGTCGGTGGCGGTTTTTTGATGACGCCACTTTTGATCTTTTACAATATCCCACCAGCTGTGGCTGTTGCAACAGAAGCAAACCAAATCGTTGCGTCTTCGTTTTCTGGTGCGCTGGCGCATCTGCGAAAAGGTACTGTCGATGTCAAACTTGGCATATTGTTGCTTGCCGGTGGCTTGGTCGGTTCTACAGTTGGTGTTTATATTTTCTCAATATTGAGAAGCCAGGGTCAGTTGGATCTCATCATATCGATCTTGTATGTAGTGTTCTTGGGTTCCATCGGATCACTGATGACGATTGAAAGTCTCCGCGCAATCCAAAAAGCCAAGGCCGGCAACGCTCCAATGGGAAGAAAACCTGGCCAACACAATTGGATTCACGGTTTGCCGTTCAAAGTCAGGCTAAGAAAATCAAAACTGTATCTCAGTGCAATTCCGGTTGTTGTATTGGGAGCATTGGTGGGCCTTCTCGCTGCAATCATGGGTGTCGGGGGTGGATTTATCATGGTTCCTGCCATGATTTACCTGCTGAGAGTACCTACGAATATTGTTATCGGAACTTCCTTGTTTCAGATCATATTTGTTACAGCATATACAACCATCATCCAGTCAACGGCCAACCAGACTGTTGATGTTGTATTGGCAGTAATATTAATGGTTGGCGGCGTGATTGGTGCGCAGTTTGGCGCAGCCGCTGGTCACAAACTGAAGGGCGAACAACTTCGCGCATTGTTAGGCTTGCTTGTATTGGCGATTTGTCTGCGGTTGGCTTATGATTTGGTTATCACGCCTGATGATCTGTTCTCAGTTTTGGGCGCCAGCGATGTGGGAGGGCATTAGATTGCGTGTATCCGTTCTCCTGTTCTTCACAATCTCGATCATCGTCGGCTCCATCAATATCGTGTTAGCTGAAGGTGAATCGATCGAAATGGGTGTCTCTGTCGATACTGTTCCAGTTGCATCGGACTTTGATGGAACCAACATTGTCGTATTCGGATCGATTGAGGGCATCGATGATATAGCAGCCAAACTTGGACATTATCAGG
Organism: Hyphomicrobiales bacterium; assembly: GCA_021775455.1. Lineage (GTDB taxonomy): Bacteria > Pseudomonadota > Alphaproteobacteria > Rhizobiales > Rhizobiaceae > JAALLB01. The sequence continues at coordinate 33,946 of JAJFHU010000007.1, forward strand.
TGGTTGTTACGGTTACGGGCGCACCAGAAGATACAATAGTACGCAAAAAAGACCGGATCTTTGGAATCTGGGTAAACCGCGATCACCGGAAATACACAAGAATTCCGTCTTTTTATGCCACGGCATCACGCATAAAGCTGGGCAAAATCGCAATACCCGAAGTCCTGCGGGAAGCGGGAATTGGTATCGAAAATCTCAACATTAATTTGCTGGCTGAAGGGAATATCGAAACAATACTACCAACGCCCCAATTTACTGACGCATTGCGTCGAATCCGCACTGAAAACGGATTGTTCAGTGAAGCTCCAAAAAATCTCAAGCAATTAAGCCCGTCACTATTTCGCGCTACTGTGTTTCTGCCACCGAATGTTCCGATTGGAACGCATGAAGTTCGAGCCTTTCTTTTCAAGTCCGGGGAACTTCGGGCCGATTCAAAGTCGAGCTTCCGTATTCAAAAAGTTGGATTTGAGCGGTGGATGTACAACATTGCCCATAAACACAGCTTTCTATACGGAATAATGTGCGTGCTCGTGGCTATATTCACTGGCTGGGCAGCAAATGCGATTTTCAGAAAAAACTAAGGCAACAGACCTGCATGCCTAACTCCCAAACCGAGGAAGTCAAAGACGTTGCCAAGCTTGGCTGGGTGCTTGCAAGCGCAGGCTATATCCCATTTGTATTTCTGGCAGTGACCCTCTTTGTTTTGCGGCATGATCATAGCCTTTTTCCGTCAGTCTTTGATGTTTTTAAGACCTGGTCCGCAGTAATTTTGTCTTTTCTCGGCGGCATCCGCTGGGGTATGGGCATCAACCGAAGCTTGACGGATCCAAGAGAAATTATAGCTAGTACTGTTCCTGCAGTTGTCGGTTGGTTCGCACTGTTCCTGCCCGACCCATTATGCGTCCTAATACTATTGCTATGCTACTGCGCCATGGGTGCGTGGGATACACTAACAGTTAATCTTGGCAAGGCTCCAGTGTGGTTCGGGAAATTGCGGACAGTACTCACATTATTAGTTGCAGCCAGCCACATACTGGTTTTCTTTGCACTATTTTGAGTTGCAAATTTTTAACCAACAAGCTGCCGACCGGCGATTTCAAAAATTGTCTCGCGACCAATCATCCAGGCTTTTAGCTTGTTCCAGTCAAACAGTCCCTCGAATGCCTCATGCTTCAGGCTCAGGCCGCCGGTGTAGGCTCCGAATGCCGGAACAATCAATCGTTCACCATCCCCAGCAAAACAGTTTCGGCGCACAGACTTGCCACGTCTTTTAATTCGCGCAGAGGGATGGAGATGACCTGCAATTTCTCCTGTAGCGATGCCCGATACCGGTTGATGACGAAAAACAAACGGTCCTGCACACAGTTCAGTAGAATGCAATCCTCCCAACCCTGCGGGCGGTGAAGGATCGTGATTACCACCAATCCAGATCCATTCCCGACCACGCATTAGTGATTCCAGCATTTCAACGTAACTATCCGATAAACGGCTTGCTCCGGTATCATCATGAAAACTGTCGCCCAGACTGATAACCCGTTTGGGTTTCCAAGCATTCAGTGCTGCTCCCAACCGAATGAGTGACTCCCCAGTGTCATACGGAGGAAGAAAAGTACCCTTTGACGCAAAGGAAGAGCCTTTCTCCATATGTATGTCTGCAACCATCAAGGTCTTTTCGTCAGGCCAAAAAACACAAGCGGAGCAGTCGAGAATCAAATGCTCCCCCTGGAAATCAATATCCTGGCATCCGCCCTGCTCGTGCTGTAATAGAGCTTCCATCAACCTGATCCGGCCTCCTCAACCAGTTCTTTCGCCGCTTCTGCCAAAAGGGATTCCTGGGCATCTGATCCGACGCTTTCCTTACCGATTTCAAGCATGATTGGCACGGCAAGCGGCGAAATCTGTTGCAAACCTTTATGTCTGATTCTACCCTTTATGCGTAGTAACATTTCACCAAGCCTGCGGATATCCAGCAAACCGTGTGCCGCATCAGCGCTGGTTGCCTGCAAAAGAAGATGATCTGGTTCGTGGGAGCGCAGCACGTCATAGACAAGATCAGACGATACTGTCATTTGACGACCGGTCTTTTCCTTTCCCGGATGCCGTCTTTCTATCAGGCCGGCAATGGTCGCGCATTGGCGAAACGTTCGCTTCAACAAGAAGGATTCTGCAAGCCAGGTCTCCAAATCATCACCCAACATATCTTCGTCAAACAGCGCTGCCAATGTGACCTCACTGGATTTCAGCATCCTGCTGAAATCACGCAATCCCCAAACAGCAATCGCATAGTCGGTTGCGACAAACCCAAGCGGTTTTGCATTCGCTCTTTCCAACCGCCGAGTTAGCAACATTCCCAAGGTTTGATGTGCCAATCGCCCTTCAAACGGATAAGCAACCATGTAGAAACGCTCCGCACGCGGAAATGTCTCAACCAGAAGTTCATCAAACTTTGGCAACACAGACTTTAATTTTTGAATCTCCAACCACTCCCGAACCTGTTTCGGTAAATGCGTCCGATTTGACGGATCAGACAACATACGGCGAACCTGATCAGCAAGGTAGGTAGAAAGAGGAAACTTTCCACCAGCGTAATAGGGAATCTTGGCATCGGTATCTGCTGCATTGGAAACCAGACAAATGTTGTCGCGAATACCTTCCAGCCGTAGGGTTTTTCCGGAAAACAAGAAAGTGTCGCCGGGTGTCAAACCTTCAATGAATCCTTCCTCAATTTTTCCGAGCATCGGACCACCGCGGACATTGGCTCCCTTACCGCGATGGCGCGTTAATCGAACATCCAGCATCGGTGCTTCGACAATGGTCCCGACATTCAAGCGATATTGCTGGGCAAATCTTGGGTGTGTGACCCGCCATGTGCCATCTTCCGTTTTCCTGATTTTGGCATACTGCTCATACGTCTTTAGAGCGTATCCGCCTGTAGCTGTGAACTCCAAAGCTTTGTTAAACAAGTTGCGCGAAAGATTTGCATACGGTGCGCTGGAAATAATTTCATCAAACAATTCATCAGCATCAAATGGTGCAGCACAGGCAGTTCCCATAATATGCTGCGCCAAGACATCCAGACACCCATCACGTAAAGGCGGCGTATCCTGCGCTCCAAGATAATTGGCATCCAGTGCCGCCTGACACTCCATCACCTCAAATCGGTTGGCTGGTACCAGGATCGCACGGGAAGGCTCATCAATTCGGTGATTGGCTCGCCCTATACGTTGCGCAAGACGGCTGGCACCCTTTGGCGCACCAACATGGATCACCAGATCAACATCGCCCCAGTCTATACCCAGATCAAGCGTAGATGTTGCGACTACTGCCCGAAGAGCGTTGACACTCATTGCTTCTTCCACTTTTCGACGTTGACTGACATCAAGGGACCCATGGTGCAGCGCAATAGGCAACGTATCTTCGTTCCGGTTCCACAATTCCTGAAACAATAGTTCCGCCTGGCTTCGCGTGTTTACAAAGAGCAAGGTCGTACGGTGATTCTTGATCGCTTCGTAAACCTCACCCATCGCATAACGTGCTGAATGTCCTGACCAGGGAATTCGTTCGGAGGATTTCAAAATCGTGATTTCAGGCTTTGCACCGCCTTCAAGCTTGATCAATTCCGAAAGCTTTATTTCTCCAAGAGGTGGTTGTTTTACGAGCCACCGGCGTAGTTCGTCCGGGTCGGCAACAGTGGCAGACAGGCCAATCGCTTTCAAATCAGGTCGAAAGGTCCGAAGCCGCGCCAATCCGAGGGCAAGAAGGTGGCCGCGTTTAGAGGTTACCAAAGAGTGCAACTCATCAAAGATAACAGTTTCTAGGGAGTCAAAAAAACGAGGCGCATCTTTTTGTGCAATCAAGAGGCTCAATTGTTCAGGAGTAGTCAACAAGATTTGTGGTGGAGCCAGTTTCTGCCTTTGACGACGATGAACGGGTGTATCGCCAGTCCGTGTCTCCAACGCAATATTCAGATTCATTTCGCGAATTGGGGTTTCAAGATTACGCTTGATATCAACTGCGAGCGCTTTCAGCGGAGAAATGTATAGCGTGTGTATCCCCTTTTGCGCCTCACCGGGTTTTCGTCTTGGTCGGCCTGAAAGTTCAACCAGGCAGGATAAAAATCCAGCAAGGGTCTTGCCCGCTCCAGTTGGCGCAATCAGCAATGTAGACTGCCCAGCCTGGCAGCGAGACAGAAGTTCCAGTTGGTGTGATCGCGGTTGCCACCCATGACCCGCAAACCAGTCGGTGAATGGTTTCGGGAGATTGAACGGAAGGCCTGAACAGCCGTGGATTATGGTAGTTTTCTTGTTCACCATGGAATTGTATGCAAGCGATCTCAGGAGGTCGAACAGAAAATGCGAAACTCTACCAGATTGTTACTTGTTGCAATGGCCATTCTACTGACATACATCACATTAGACTGGTTAGTGAACGAGCCTGATTTGTACGGAAATCAGAACTACCTCCTGGCCATTAGCTGGCTACCGGCATTTTGTGAAAACCACAGCAAAAACCAGAGTGCAAAACCCAATCACCTGGCCGCTTTGATGCATCATCATTTTCTCTTCATGGTCTTTGGCCGCAACCAAAGCTGAACATTTACTGCAATGTGAATGACCGCGCCAAGGCACTCGACCGCAGCGGGCGGTGGGATCAATTACCCGCCCTTGAACCGAGCAACGAATTAAGGCGTGATCTAAAAGAAAAGATGCCCGGATATCGTTCCCACCTTCATAGGCACGAATGGATCAAGCACGGCACCTGTATGCAAAATGCCAATCCTGAAATGTATTTTCGAGTATCATTGAAACTACTGGATGACTTTAACCGGTCAACTGCCCGTCCTTTGTTCACGCAGCACATAAAACAGTGGCTTGATGGAAAAACCATCCGCGAAGCTTTTGAAATTGATTTTGGGGGAAATAGAGCTGATAGCCTCCAAATTCGCTGCCACAATGATGGGGACCGCCGCTTGATATCAGAACTGGTTGTGAGTCTTTCGGGAAACACTACACAACAAACAAACATCGAAAGTCTTTTGGAAAACTCAACCAGAATTAATCCCGGTTGCACGGGCGGAATAGTAGATTCTGTAGGATATCAATAGTTCCAAAAGACTTGAAATGAGTGACAGCGACAGTTACCTGTGGACAATCGTTGGAAAGGAACCTGACATGTCCGAGTCAATCAGCCGTTTTCTGGGCGACACGCCTGGAAGAACTTTGGTAAAACTGGCGATTGTATCGTTTGTTGTCGGTATAATCATGAGTGCCCTCAATTTCACCCCTTGGGAGGTTTGGGAAGCGTTTCGCGATTTTGTGTCTCACCTTTACGACCTCGGGTTTGAAGCCATTTGGCGCATCGCCAAGTATTTCGTTTGGGGCGCATTAATAGTTGTTCCGGTATTTCTGCTTCTCAGAATACTCAAGTTCGGTCGGTAAAACGACACAACTTTTCCCAAACAAGATGCACAAGGAAAACCCTCCTCTTAATCCATTGCAAGGCGACGGCCCGTTCAAGGTTGATCAGCTTTTGGTTCTCAGCATTGCTGTCCCCATGACACTGGCATATTTGACTACCCCATTGCTCGGGTTAGTGGATACTGCAGTGGTTGGCCGTTTTGGTGATCCCGCTTTGATCGGGGGTTTGGCAATTGGTGCCATCATAATTGATCTCATTTTTACTACTTTCAACTTCTTACGCGCCGGAACCACCGGACTTACTGCGCAGGCACTCGGTGCCAACGATGAAAAGGAAAAACAGGCGATATTGTTTCGCGCGCTCATGATCGGCCTTTCCAGCGGGCTGATCATGATTTTGGCTAGCCCGTTGATACTCGTTGTTGGACTTTGGTTCATGGCTGCAGAGGATAGCGTTTCACAAGCAGCAGGCACGTATTTCCTGATCAGAACACTTTCCGCACCGTTTGCCCTGTCAAATTATGTGCTGTTGGGCTGGCTACTGGGCTTGGGTAAATCCGGCACCACGCTTGCGATTCAGATGCTTTTGAACGGCATCAATATACTGATGAGCATTGCATTGGGTATTGGCCTTGGTTGGGGAATAGTCGGAGTTGCGATTGGAACAATAATCGGCGAATTCGTTGCTTTCATTGTGGGCCTTTCAATTTGTTGGAAAATGCTGACCCACACTGTGCGTCCCTCAAAGGAACGCCTGTTCAACCGACCTGCGTGGATAAGGTTGATAAACGTAAACGGCGATATAATGATAAGATCGTTTGCGTTGTTTTTTGCATTCGCATTCTTCACCTCCCAAGGTGCCCAGTATGATTCTGTTACGTTGGCATCAAACGCCATCCTCTTGCACTTTTTCCTGATTGCGGGATTTTTTCTCGATGGGTTGGCAACGGCAGCAGAGCAAATTATTGGCAGGAGTGTCGGCGCAAAATATGCAGTCGGATTTTGGAAAGGGTTCAAGTTGACTCTTATCTGGAGCATGGTGCTGGCTGTTCTGTGCTCCCTGATATTTTTTGTTGGCGGCCCGACTATTATATCCATAATGACTACCAACACAGATGTGCAGACGACTGCGCGTACATACCTTGCATGGGCTGCACTGACGCCAGTTACGGGTATGTTGGCATTTAATCTCGATGGGGTGTTCATCGGTGCCACCTGGACACGTGACATGACTGTGATGATGCTAGTGTCTTTGGCCGTCTACCTTGTTTTTTGGTGGGCGGTGAAAGAACCGTTTGGCAATCACGGGCTGTGGGCGGCGCTGCATGTCTTTTTGATAACACGCGGCATTACCCTGGCATTTCGTCTCAAGCCACGGGCTAACGGTACATTTGCCTGAAAACTTATTTTAAAATCTTGAGTACATCCTCAGGTGGCCTGCCCAGTGCTGCCTTGTCGCCAGCCAATACTACGGGGCGTTCAATCAGTATCGGATTCTCACGCATCGCGGTGATGAGGTTATTCCAATTGCTTTCAGAGCCGAGGTTCAATTCCTTGAATATCGATTCTCCCTTTCGCATCAATTCCTTCGGCTCAATGTTCAATTTTTTTAGTACTACCTCAATATCGTCCACCCCCGGCGGTTCATTGAGATACTCAACAATATCCGGATCAAAACCTTCAGCGCGAATCAGTTCAAGCGTTTTGCGGGACTTTGAGCATCTTGGGTTATGCCAGATAACAGGTTTCATGATTATTTCTTCTATTTGAGCCAACTGCCCGTTTGGGAACCCGTCAGTTCTGAAACATGGGCAATGTTGTTTTTTTCTAAATAATCCTTGAGTTCGCTAACAATCCTGGAAGGTAATCCCGGGCCCCCATAAACGAGACTGGTGTAAAGTTGCACAAGGCTGGCACCGGCTTGAAGTTTGGAAATTACATCAGCAGTATTTGCAACTCCGCCAATACCGATCATTGGTAATCTGTCGCCCAGCCGGTTCCGCATTTCTGCCAAGATTCGCGTCGAAATTTCAAACAAGGGTTTACCCGAAAGGCCGCCTGCTTCATTTGCATTAGTTTGGTTTTTTAACAGGGGCCGGGCAAGGGTGGTATTGGAAATCGCCAAACCATCGAGATTTGACTTTGTAACCGCTTTGGCAATTTCATCCATTTGTTTGGCATCAAGATCCGGAGCAATCTTGAGAATTACCGGTTTACGCAATCCCTGAATGTCTGCCAATTGCTGTGATTTTTCGTCGACTCGGTTTAGCAAGACCGTAAGCGCATCACCCATTTGAAGATCGCGCAAGCCGGGTGTATTTGGTGAAGAAACATTGACCATGAAGTAGGATGCATATGGATAAAATTTTTCAATCCCTGCTTCGTAATCGGCGACAAAGTCTGCGCTGTCCTTGTTGGCGCCGATGTTAATGCCGACAATTCCTGGATTGTTTTGCCGGGCTTGCATCCTTCCAAGCATGGCTTCGTGACCTTGATTGTTAAATCCCAATCGATTGATCACAGCTTCGTCTTCAACCAATCTGAAAAGTCGTGGTTGTGGATTACCTGACTGTGGTTTTGGCGTAACTGTACCGACTTCAGTAAAGCCAAAACCCAGGTGTAAAATTTCATCTGGAACCTCCGCATTTTTGTCATAACCGGCAGCCAATCCCAATGGGCTTGGGAAATCGAGGTCAAATATTCTAATCATAATGCGTGGATCTGATATAATTGGGTAGTGCGATACCAACCCAGTTTTTAAAGCCAGGATCGACGCCTTGTGCGCATTTTCCGGTGGCAGCAGAAAGGCAGCATTCATGAGGCAAGCTTCAAGCATACAGATTTTCCGGAATTATGTGTCCACCAGTTCCGTCTTCCTGAAGGACTGTAGCAGCGATAATTGCTGACTGATCCAGCTTCGAATAAAGATGTGGGAATAAATCGCAACCGCGCGAAGGTTCGTATTTCAACTCATCGCCAAGTCTATCGGTGTTTACAGACACCAATATCAAATCACTTTGATTTTTGAAATGTTTGCTTACGGTCTCTTTCAACTGGGCAGCCGTGGAAAAATGAATATAGCCATCCTCCAGATCAATTGGCGCACCCTCAAAAAAACCAGCACTTTGAAGGGATTTCCACTGTTCCGAGGTTAGTATTTTATAAATCTTGTTTGGCTTGGCGGTCATTAGCTACTTGAACCTAATTTTCTGCGGTGACCATAAATTCAACATAGGTTTGGGACAAGATAGCGAGTATGCAATAATGCATAATAATGGCAATTGGGAACAGCAAGATGAACCGAGTCACCAAATTTGCAACAATCTTCTTACTTGCTTCAACATTACCCACAATCTTGCCTGCTTTGGCACAAGAAGATTCGACGGACAAAATTCTGGATTCACAGCCTGGTCGATACACATTCAACAAAACCGCTAAGGGATATGTCAGACTGGACAGTGAGACTGGGGAAATCAGTCTTTGCACACTGAACTCAGACAATCTTGTGTGCCAGTTGGGAGCTGATGAGCGGATGGCATACGAATTTGCTCTCAATGAAATGAGAGACGAAATTGACACACTTCAGGAAAGATTGAATCAACTGAAAACAGATACCAATTCAGCTGGAGCAGAAAAACCTGAAAAATCAAAATCTCCCGACGAAATGGAATTTCCGCCGGAATTTGATACAGCAATGGATTTTGCGCAAGAAGCAATGCGGAGATTTTATTCTGTGATTCAAGACCTCAAGAAAGACTATGAAGACAAGCTTGGGCCATCAAGCAAACCAAAATCCTGAAACTTCAATAGCATTATTCTAATCCGATACTGTTGAATAATTTTTGGTTTTCATGCGCCGACTACCTGCGCCCAAGAAAGTAAACGCAACCATCATTCCAAGAAATCCCGAATTAATTGGCAACAAACTATCGGTAAGAAACGGTATTGACGCCACAAACTCATCACCCGTACCAAACTGCATATCCATCCCAACGGAAGTCAAAAGCAACAGAACGATCGTAACGATCATTCCGCCAGTCATCGCCGCCAATTGACAAGTTGGTGTTACAGGTAATTTCAGGCTTTTCATCAAAAGCAGGGGAAACAGAACAGACGCCCCAATTGCAAATGCACAATCGAAAAGAAATCTGCCATACCCGTTCATCCAAACAGCGCCTGCGGCAACCAAGACCGTCAAAGTCAATATTGTTATACGGGCAATAAACAGGCGAATACCAAGTGGGGATTTGGTCTGAAAGTTTTTGAAATACCCATCTTCTGAAAGCGTGTTTGCGGCAGCAAACAATGCTCCATCTGCCGTCGACCACAATGCAGCCAAAGCCCCGGTTGCCAGCAACATTTTCACGATCATTGGCAGATCGCCCAAGGTTGCCATGGCGAACATTGCCATATCCAACTCAACACCAATATCCTGCACGGAAAGGATATGTTCTTCGCTACCGCCGCATGCTGAAATTACTTGCTCAAGGCTTCTTGGATGCTCACCACACAGGCTGACCAAACTTGCCGCACTGATATTCCCCGCTTCGAACAGCCACTCGGCATTAATTGGAAGATCAAATAATTGCAGACCCAAGAGCGATGAGTAGAGTTCCAGTTTCGTAAAAGCTGCCGCAGCTGGAGCGGCACTTATGACAATGAACAAAAACAGCACCGCGAACACTCCACTACGCCGCGCTTTTGCGCGACCACCCAAAACGCCAAAATGCTGAACCAGATGTGGCATTGCCGCAATTGCTGCAGCGATACAAAGGATCAATGCAACAAAATTGAAACTATCCAGTTGTTGTCCCTTTGAAGTCATTGAAAACATTTCTTCCGCTGTGGCGAATCCTGCTTTCAGTAATTCTGCATCGATCTCAGACACCGGTTGCAGCGCAGCGGCTCCAAATGAAAACTGCGGAATTGGAAATCCAACCAGTTTTGCTGAGAGCCAAACCAGCGGAGTCAAAAATGCAATCGCTATTACTGGATAAATCATTGCCCGGGTTATACTCAAAGATTGCAATCCGCCGAACAGTATGCAGATGCAAATTACTGCGGCGCTTACTGACACTACAATTGGCCCCGGTATACCGAGTAATAGTTCACCTACCCGGCCTATTGCCTGAAACTGAACCAACGCCAACAACAGGGAGCAAATTACAACTGCCAACAAACACATGATGCGCATTGCCATGCTGCTGTCACGATTAACCAAAAGCTCAGTAAGGGTAACTGTCCTGGCACTAGCGTAAGTCGGTGCTGCCAATATAGCAAGGAATACCGCACCCAACATCCAACCGAAATAGATGGCAAGCGCATCAAGTCCACTTTGATAAAATTCACCAGGTAAAAGAAGGTACACCATTGATGAAATCAAGCCAGCCGCCACCGCCTGACCTACCTGGGGTGCCGCTCCTGCTTCGTGCGCCCGATGAAAAACAGACAAACGCATGGTCCCGGCAAAAAAGCCGGCAAACAGCCAAGTTGTTGCCAAAAAGGATACCATCAAGGTTGCGCCGTAGTGAACCGGAGCGCCAATTTGCTGCAATGTAATTGCAAAGAAAACAACCAGAGCAAAACTGGCAATATACATTACAGCCAGATTACCTACAGTTTTCAGTGGCGGATTATATTCAGCAGACATTATTCATCACAACTTTCTTCCGCCTTCAGCTCTGATGCCTCCTGACGGGATGCAAAGTAAAACAGATAAGCCAATATCACCGCCGGCAACAACAAAACTACAATAAAATACGCGAGAGGTATGTCGAACAATGATGCATGGCTGAAAACTGCTGAGATGTATGGCCAAAGTGCGCCAAATACCAATACTGCCAAAATCAACCCAGCACACAACAAGCCAGATTGTAACTCTGGACCAGGGCGTTTAAGTTTCTGACCCGAAAATTGTGTGGAAATCAAATTCAACAATCGCGAAAACAACAAAATAACCTGCCTCTACTATCGCCGAAATACAATGAAGCGAATTCCAACATGGTCGGGCCACATTCCGGAATCAGCGATGATGCACAATATCGACATTAAACGGATTGTCACTCAATTGGAATCGCCCAAATGAGAACTTTCATTGGAGTTTAATCGAGCGCTTTCAATTGATCGTAAATAGCGGTAATAACGTCGAAACGTTTTATGCACAGGGGTACAGGTTTGGAATCAGTTGTCGTAATCGCTGACGACCATCCGCTTTTCAGGGATGCTCTGAAACACGCTATTGAAAACCTGTTGCCCGGCTGTTCTTGCCCAACCGCTGGTGATCTTGATTCCGTTTGTGAACTGCTTGGCACTCTTGATTCTGCAGATCTTGTACTTCTTGATCTTGCGATGCCCGGTGTAAGCGGGTTTTCAGGCCTGATTTCCGTTCGGGCAGAGTTTCCAGAAGTTCCGGTCATCGTTGTATCTGCCACAGAAGACCCTGGAACCATCAAGAAATGTCTGGATCTTGGAGCATCTGGCTTTATACCCAAATCTTCTGGATCCGAACTGATAACGGACGGTATTCGTTCGGTACTGGCTGGGGAAATATATGTACCACCATATGTAGATCTTGATGGTGAAGGTGATACAGAAACCGACCAACTTATCCGAAAACTGCAATCACTGACTCCGCAACAGACCCGTGTTTTGTCAATGCTTGGCAAGGGGTTGCTTAACAAACAGATTGCTTATGAACTGGGCGTATCAGAAGCCACAGTAAAGGCACATGTTTCCGCAATTTTGTTGAAACTTGACGCTGACAGTCGCACTCAAGCGGTAATTATCATGAACAAAATTGGCTCGAGTTTTGCACCGGATGAACCCGCGAGCGTGTAGAACTGTTCTTTGATGTTTTCAAAATCTAACTCGAAATTCTCTCGATCTGAGCACCGCAACCAGACAATTTTTGCTCAAGTCGCTCAAACCCACGGTCTAAATGGTACACCCGGCTGACCGTTGTTTTTCCCGTTGCCGCCAGACCTGCAATCACTAGTGACACGGACGCACGTAAATCTGTAGCCATCACAGGCGCGCCCGTTAACTCTGAGACACCTGTGATTTTCGCATTCTGGCCATCGAGGGAAATGTTGGCACCTAATCGTGCCAGTTCCTGAACATGCATGAACCGATTTTCAAAGATTGTTTCTTGTATGCTGGAGACCCCATCTGCCTTTGTCATCAACGCCATGAATTGCGCCTGCAGATCGGTCGGAAAACCAGGATAAGGATCGGTTACTATATCAATCGCTTTCAAATTGGCACCATTGCGGGAAACTCTAATTCCTTCGTTTACGGGTTCAATTGCAACTCCTGCCTTGGTAAGAACGTCGAGAACTTCCTGCAAAAGGCCTGGCTCAGCACCCTTCAAAAGGACTTCCCCACCTGTCATTGCCACCGCCATGGCATAGGTTCCTGTTTCAATGCGATCCGGCAACACACGGTGACGTGCACCATGCAGCTTTTCAACGCCATTTATAACGATAGTCGAAGTTCCAGCACCAGAAATCCTGGCACCCATGGAAGTCAAACAGGTTGCAAGGTCAACAACTTCAGGTTCACGCGCTGCATTTTTCAATACGGTCTGACCAGATGCCAATGTCGCAGCCATCATTGCGACATGTGTCGCCCCAACGGATACCTTCGGGAACTCATACTCCGCACCTTTTAGTCCACCTGAAGCTTTGGCAATAACATATCCAGCATCAACAGTTATATCTGCTCCCATCGCCTCGAGGCTTGCAATAAACAAATCGACGGGTCGGGTTCCGATTGCACAGCCACCGGGAAGCGAAACTTTTGCCTCATGCATTCGAGCCAGTAACGGTCCTATCACCCAAAAACTTGCGCGCATTTTGGCCACAAGCTCATAGGGAGCCACGGTATCAACAATCTCTTGCGCACTAAAATGAATGGTTCTTCCATCCATATCCATCTGCCCGCGGCGTTTCCCGTCGACACGATGATCAACCCCGTGGTTGGTAAGAATTCGTATTAGCGAATTAACGTCCGCCAAATCTGGTACATTCTCCAGTACAAGCGGCTCCTCGCTAAGCAACGAAGCAATCATCAGGGGAAGGGCGGCATTTTTTGCACCTGATATTTTGATTGTACCGTTCAGACGTTGCCCACCGGTTACAACAATTTGGTCCATGGATTGCCCTTAATCTGCTGGTCTCGCCTTTGAGCTTGGATGAGAATTTAATAAATGTTCAATCAATTATTCGCTGGTTTGTACCCTATGGTAATATTGCCATCAAGGTTTGTCGCTTGGATACGATAAATTCAATCTTGGTTCGCATTGAGGCAAACTCCAAATTCTCAAACGAATTTTTATTCAGGAATTGTCCGATTTGTTGGCTTTGGGATCAAAATCCCGATTACGCAACTCCAAATTAGTTCCTTGCTCAAGCTTTTCGTGGCTTATATCCGCCAGTTTGCGGGTTTGTTGCTTGCGTTTCTTCAAATTGTCACGCAAGGCGGATCTTAATTTGTCACCGCGTGTTTTCTCACTATTCTTGTTCTTTTCCATCTGGCAACCCATGAATTTGTCTTGTACTCCGCAAGCAGTTTCGCTATGCGTGTGCCGCAAGTGCCTTAAGCACAAAAGTTGCATGTTCCTAACGCATTCACTGTTGCAAACGCAATCGCTTAGGCCTAAACAATTTTCGTTTTGACGCTGCCGTAGCTCAGGGGTAGAGCACTCCCTTGGTAAGGGAGAGGTCGAGAGTTCAATTCTCTCCGGCAGCACCAGCAACACCTGTTAAGAGCAAACACCCCGGATTCGAATTCGGAGCGTCCTGTTTAACTACCTGATGCTTGGTATCCGGTAGTGACTATTTCTTTTTTTTCAGCAAATCACGTATTTCGGTCAACAGCACCTCTTGTGCAGGCGGAGCAGCTGGCGCTTCTGATTCCTCCTCCTGAGCCGCTTTCATGATATTGTTTGCTGCCTTGACGATTAGAAAGATGATGAAACCTATGATCAAAAAATTGATGACCGCTGTAATAAAATTGCCATAAGCAAGGACTGCCCCTTGCTCTTTTGCGGCATCAAGAGTTGAAGCAGTTACAGATCCGGAAAGCGGGGCAAAATAATTGGAGAAATCAAGACCCCCAAAAATCGCACCAATTACTGGCATCAATACATCGTCCACCAAAGATGAAACAATTGAGCTGAATGCTCCGCCAATGATCACACCGACGGCCAGATCCATAACATTGCCCTTCATTATGAAGGTTTTGAATTCATTCAACATTTAGTGTCCCCTCCCTGGAAACAAAATCACTTACCATAAAGAATCAGCAACAATTGCTGCTATTGTCCTTCTATAAACCACTCTGTGGGCAATCGTTAAGACCCAATGTGACTTCGGCAGATTGACAAAACGACAATTCCTCCAAATGCGGAGACCAAGTGCTGCAATGGACAAACAAGGGTGATTAGTGCTCTAAATCCAAATAGAAGCTTGTGGAGGATCAAGCCGTGATCCAGCCTTGGGTCGTATTGCTGGTGGCTGCAGTTTATCTGTCAATCCTGTTTGCCGTGGCGAGCTACGGTGATCGGGCAATATTTGTGCGTGGTGGGCGCAGCAGACCCAATATCTACGCCTTCAGCATGGCCATTTATTGCACTACCTGGACTTTCTTTGGGTCAGTTGGTCTGGCAGCAACAAATGGTGTTGATTTTCTCGCAATCTACTTTGGACCCGTACTTATATTTGCATTCGGATTTTCTCTCCTGCGACGGATAGTAGAACTGTCAAAACAGGAGCGTATAACTTCTGTTGCCGACTTTCTTGGATCGCGATACGGAAAAAATCTGAAAGTGGCGGGAGTAGCCGCGTTAATCGCAGTAATTGGAACGATCCCCTACATCGCATTGCAACTGAAAGCTATCGCTTCATCGGTCAATACCTTGATTTTCAATTTCGCTGCGGATCTTCCATCAGTAGGTGCTGGACACCACCCTCACACGCCTGCATTTGGCGATATCTCAATCCTGGTGGCATTGTCATTGGCGCTTTTCAGCATTCTCTTTGGTACTCGCCATGCAGATGCAACGGAACATCAACATGGTCTAATGCTCGCCATTGCAATGGAGTCGGTAGTAAAACTTTTTGCATTCCTAGTGGTTGGTGTTTTTGTCACCTTCTACATATTTGATGGATTTTGGGATATCTACGAAAAGGCTGCAGCGGATCTCCAGGTTCAGGAAATCGTTGCCCGTGGATTTGATTTTGGAAATTTTGCAATCCTCACTATCTTGAGCCTTACGGTTTTTCTGCTTCTACCGAGGCAGTTTCATGTTGCTGTAGTTGAAAACAACTCAATGGCTGAACTCAATCGAGCCCGATGGCTATTCCCTCTCTACCTTGTGGTAATCAATATATTTGTCATACCGATAGCAGCCGGCGGAATCATTCAATTTGGCGGAACTGCAAAGGCAGATGATTTCGTCCTGCTGCTTCCGATCTTACACTCAAACGGACTTATTAGTTTACTGGCGTTTATCGGCGGTCTGTCGGCTGGAACCGCAATGGTTGTTGTTGCCTGTGTGGCGTTGGCGATCATGATTTCCAACGATATTGTTCTTCCGCTGTTTCTCCGTTCCCGAGCTTCTGCAGGCCACGCCGAACCTGAGGATATGGAGAACCGAATTCTCATTATCCGCCGAATGGCAATTCTTGGTGTCCTGGCGTTCGCATACATTTATTACCGCGTTGCAGATAACTCTGCAGCATTGGCATCAATCGGACTAATTTCCTTTGCGGCCATTGCACAACTCGCTCCAGCATTTTTTGGTGGACTTTTTTGGAAACGTGCCAACGCCAGGGGAGCAATGGCTGGAATGACCTTAGGATTTGCGATTTGGGCTTACACACTGCTGCTTCCTACAATTTTCACGAGTAATGCCAGTTTCGTTTCAGAAGGATTATTCGGAATATCTATGTTGAGGGCTCAAAATCTTTTTGATTCTCAATTTACACCCCTTGCAAATGGTGTGATTTGGAGCCTTGCCTTTAACGCATTTGCATTCATAGCTGGCTCATGGACAAGAGTACCAGATCCTCTTGAAAGAATGCAGGCGTCAATTTTTGCGCCGTATCAGATTGCGATACCAAAACCCTCGGATATCGGCCAGTCAACGGTAAGGGTAGAACAATTATCCGAGACAATAGCCCGCTATCTTGGTGCCGTTAGAACCGAAAGATCATTGGAAGCTTATTGGGCTGAAAGAGGCACAAGGCCCGATCCGCAGGATACCATTGACAGTCATTTGCTGAGGTTTACGGAGCAGCTATTGGCAAGTGCCATTGGAGCATCTTCTTCACGGCTCGTGCACAACCTTCTCCTCAGGAGGCACGACTCCAGCGAACTTTCGAACCGAACTCTACTTGATCAGGCATCCAAAGCTTTGCAGTTCAACCGGGATGTACTCCAAACAGCGCTTGACCAGCTTGAACAGGGAATAACCGTTTTTGATGGCGAGTTCCGCCTTGCTTCCTGGAACAGACAGTTCAGAATTCTTCTCAATCTGCCAGATCGGGTAGGCCGTGCAGGTGTTCCACTTTCGGAAATTGCTGCCGAAATTGCAAATGCAAACAATTTAAACAGTGACCGACTGGGTGAAGACCTGGCACACCGGTTAGCAAACCAGTCGGAATTTTGGCAGATGAATTTGCCAAACTCTGGCGAAGTCCTCGAGATACGAACCAATCCTATGCCGGATGGTGGCATTGTTGTTACCTGGAACAACATTACGGAACGCGTACAATCGGCAAAAGCATTACGCGAGGTAAATGAGTCATTGGAACTGCGAGTCGAGGAACGAACCCGAGAACTTGAGCGTGCTACAGAAGCAGCAGACCAGGCTAATGCCAGTAAAACCAGGTTCCTGGCTGCCGCTGGTCACGACCTGTTGCAACCACTGAACGCAGCTAGACTTTACGCTTCAACTTTACAGGATCGTACGGATAATGATCAAAACTCCAAACTTGCCGAAAACGTTGGACGCTCCCTTAGCTCGGTCGAAGAAATCCTTGGAGCAATTCTGGCTATTTCCAGACTCGATACGGCCAGCCCAGAAGTAAATCCGGCAAATTTCGCAATTCGTCGAGTTATGGAACAACTTCAGCTGGAATTCGATCCAGTTGCCAAGGAAAGAGGGTTGACCCTCAGATTCGTTCACAGTTCAAAATGGGTGTTTTCCGATCGCGCCTTGTTAAAGCGATTACTTCAGAATTTGATTTCCAACGCACTAAAATTCACCAATGAAGGTAGCATTCTTGTCGGTTGCAGGAAGCGGGGTAAATCACTTGTGGTCGAAGTCATTGATACAGGCATTGGAATGACAGATGAACAACAGATACTTGCATTCAGGGAATTTACGAGGCTCGGTGGAGACACAAGCAAGGTGCCTGGGCTTGGGTTGGGATTGTCAATCGTAAAGCGTATTGCAGAGCTGCTCGATCATGAAGTGTTTGTGTCGTCAAAACCCGCTGCAGGTACTCGTTTTCAAGTCGTAATCCCGCTGGGTGAACCTGCGATCAAGGAGGTTTCTGCTGTATCAAATTCCACAGTTCGGAACCGAAATCTTGCCGGAGTCCGCATTCTTTGTATTGATAATGATTTATCCATCCTGGATGGCATGAAAGCGCTACTGGAGCAGTGGGATTGTAAGGTTGAGTGCGCTTCATCTCTTGAAGAAGCAATCAAACGACTTGGTGGGTCAACAGATTTGTTCGACATGCTACTCGTAGACTATCATCTCGGCGAGAAAGAGAACGGCATCGAAGTTGTAGAAACAATCAGAAGCCGGTTTGGGGAAGCAATGGCAGCTGTGCTTGTAACCGCAGATCGATCCAAGGAGGTAAGTTTGCTGGCAAAAGCCAAATCTATCTTGATTTTAAACAAACCGGTAAAGCCGGCCGCACTGCGAGTCATGATTTCGCGACAAATTCAGCAGCGGCAAGCAGCAGAATAGGTGTTTCCCCAATCGCGTCAAAAACCGAATTGTCACAGAGATAAATCGCTCCAATTGTTTCGGTTGGCAATCGGACAACTTGAACTTTGGTTGATTCATGCCTACTAGGTTTAAAGTACTTGGAAAGTGTGAATCATACTATGCCCCGTCTTAAACTTCTTGCGATGGACACCAAAGATTTAGAGGTATTCTCAAGCTGTTGTCAGGATGCCATATTGAAGGTTTCCGATATTCGGTATCAACCCGTCGAAAGGCGATTTATCCTGGCGGTAAACCGGTTTGCCTGGGAAAAAATTGGTGATGTAGAAAGAAAGAATGACAAAACCTATGAACGCCGAAAATCAGTCATTCATTTCGAACGAGTAAATCACGCTCGCTTGCTCGGTATTAATCAGTCCGAAGCTGATATGGTGCTCAGTTTGCTTGCAATTACTTTTGAACCCGTGAAAGCGCCTGGCGGCACCATAGAGCTGATATTTGCTGGCGATGGAGCAATTCGGCTTGACGTCGAATGTGTCGAAGCTCAGATGGCAGATCTTGATGCAAGTTGGGGAACGTCATCTCGCCCATCGCATGAAGAAGACGAAGCAAGTTAAATCAAGGAACGGACGTCATCTTGGCTACCCGACTCAATCAAGCATCGCCAGATTTTGAAAATCAATTCAACCAGTTTCTGTTGCGAAAGCGGGAAATGCAGGTCGACGTTGCTGCAACCGTTCGTGAAATTCTTGATAATGTCAGAAGTCGCGGTGATGCTGCGTTACTTGAATACACACATAAATTCGACCGAATGAGCCTGGGTGAAAACGACTTGAGGATCAGCGAGAACGAGATTATCTCCGCAGCCAATTCTGTCGATTCTGATACCATGGAAGCACTTAAGCTTGCATCAGATCGAATTGCTGCTCATCACAAGCGGCAATTACCTGTGGATGAGCGATATACCGATCCAATAGGTGTTGAACTCGGTTCACGGTGGACTGCTATTGAAGCTGTAGGACTGTATGTCCCCGGAGGAACCGCCAGTTATCCAAGCTCGGTCTTGATGAATGCTATTCCGGCTAAAGTTGCTGGGGTGGACAGGTTGGTAATGGTTGTACCAACCCCGGACGGAAAGATTTCGCCACTGGTATTGGCGGCGGCGCATTTGGCAGAAGTTGACGAAATTTTCAGAGTAGGCGGCGCTCAGGCGGTTGGAGCTCTGGCTTATGGCACAAATACAATGTCGGCTGTGCACAAAATTGTTGGCCCCGGAAATGCATATGTTGCGGAGGCCAAACGTCAGGTTTTTGGAATTGTTGGCATTGACATGATAGCCGGGCCTTCAGAAGTACTGATCATCGCAGACAAGGACAACGACCCCAACTGGGTGGCAGCCGACTTGCTGGCTCAGGCTGAACATGACACATCTGCACAATCCATTTTGATTACGGATGATAGTGACTTTGCTGATGCAGTTGAGACGTCAGTCGAAAAGCAACTAAAAACGCTTTCCCGATCCGATATTGCCGGCAAAAGCTGGGATGAATTTGGTTCAGTTATTGAAGTTGTTTCCCTGAAAGAGGCGCCTGCGCTTGCCAATGCAATTGCGGCAGAGCATCTTGAGATAATGACAGCTGACCCTGATCACTTGTTTTCACAAATACGCAACGCAGGAGCAGTGTTCCTTGGGCGCCATACACCGGAAGCTATCGGTGACTATGTTGGCGGTTCCAACCATGTTCTTCCAACTTCGCGTTCCGCCAAATTTTCTTCGGGATTATCTGTACTTGACTATGTCAAGCGAACCTCCATTCTGCAATGCGGACCGGAGCAACTCAGTCAAATTGGCCCTGCAGCGATGAAACTTGCAGAGGCCGAAGGACTTGAAGCGCATCGTAATTCAATTGCAATACGAACAAACTGGCAAGGTTGATCAGGAACCAAAATGCCAATACGCGGAACACACTGATGGCAAATGAGGCTGAAGAGCAAAACCGGCTTGTCGAGATCGTCCTGGACGATGAGTCGATTGGTCGTGCCACGCCTGATGTTGAGCATGAGCGGGCAGTGGCAATATTTGACCTGATTGAAGAGAACAATTTTCATCCTGCCGGGGACAAGAAAGGTGGGCCGTACAAGTTGACCCTTTCGGTTATTGATTCAAAACTGCTTTTTGACATTGCTCGCCAAGATGATGAAAAAGTAGTATTACACGTGCTGTCCCTCACACCATTCAAGAAAGTCATCAAAGATTACTTCCTGATCTGTGAGAGCTACTACGAAGCAATTCGGACATCCTCACCAAACCAGATTGAAGCTATTGATATGGGGAGGCGTGGACTGCACGATGAGGGCTCACATACGCTCAATGAGCGGCTTACCGGAAAAATTGATATTGATTTCGATACTGCGCGACGTCTGTTCACGTTAATATGTGTATTGCACTGGCGCGGGTAGCAGGTGATGGCGTCAGGCGACAAACCTGTTCTTGCCGAAAATTCACCGGCATCCGTCCTTTTTGTTTGCGCGATGAATGCCATACGTTCCCCAATGGCGGAATTTCTGGTGAAGGATTTGTTTCGTCAAAAGATTTTTGCGCAGTCAGCAGGTGTACATGCCGGCGAACCAGACGGGTTCATGATTTCTGTCATGAAAGAACGCGGTATCAATATGTCAACGCATGAACCGAGAACCTTGGAAGAAATTGGAGAATCATACTTCGATCTCATCGTTACCCTCTCCCCGGAAGCCCATCATCGTTCTTTGGAGTTTATACGATCACAGGCTATTGATGTGGAATATTGGCCGACGGCTGATCCTTCAACAGTTGCAGGAAGGCGGGAACAGGTTCTGCAGGCCTACCGAGATGTTCGTGACAGCCTGGAAAACCGCATCCGGCAAAGATTTGAAGAATAACTCTACCGATCTCGCAATAAACATTGTAAACACCCATATTCACAACGCGTTGGGTCTGCTATAGGTTCGCGCAAAATTGAACGATATTTGCAAGAGGAAGAATGGCAAAAGAAGAAGTTCTTGAATTTCCAGGTGTAGTAACCGAACTGCTCCCAAACGCAACATTTCGCGTAAAACTGGAAAATGATCATGAAATAATTGCGCATACGGCAGGCCGCATGCGCAAGAACAGAATTCGCGTCCTGGCAGGTGATAATGTGCTGGTGGAAATGACTCCATATGACCTTACAAAAGGCCGTATAACCTACCGTTTCAAGTAATCCTGAAGAAAGTCTGAAAACTGGCTATGTCCGCAAGACCCCAATTGGTTTTGGCCTCCGGCTCACCTAGGCGATTGCAACTTTTGCAGCAGGCCGGGATTGAGCCTGACCACATGTCGCCGGTTGATGCGGACGAAGCCCCATTAAAAGGTGAAGTCCCAAGGTCCCTTGCCAAGCGACTTGCGAAAGAAAAAGCAATTCAGGCCCTTGAAAAAGTGAAACGTTCTGAAGATCTTAAGGGCAGTTTCATTCTGGCGGCTGACACGGTTGTTGGCCTTGGCAGGCGGGTGTTGCCCAAGGCTGAAATGCTGGATGAGGCTTCCTATTGCCTGCGATTGCTGTCTGGACGAAATCATCGGGTATATACCGGACTTACGATGGTCACTCCCAATGGCACGATGCGGCACCGATTAGTAGAAACTCGAGTACGCTTTAAGCGACTTTCCCGGGACGAAATGGAAGCTTATCTCGCGTCTGGTGAATGGCGCGGTAAAGCCGGCGGTTACGCCATTCAGGGTATCGCCGGCTGCTTCGTGGTAAAGCTGGTTGGTTCGTATACGAATGTCGTTGGATTGCCATTATACGAATCTGTTTCGCTGCTGGCAGGGGAAGGTTATCCGGTCCATTTCAACTGGATAAGTCAAGGATAAGCAGAAATCCTGCAACTGGTTGAAAAAGCGCTCCCGAACCCTTTTTCAGGGCTGGACAGGGGAAATTGAAGCGCTTATAACCCCGCTGGCTTCCAAACTTGATTTTGTAAAATCAGGAAGCAATTTGTATGCCCAGGTAGCTCAGTTGGTAGAGCAGCGGACTGAAAATCCGCGTGTCGGTGGTTCAATTCCGCCCCTGGGCACCATAAACATAATAATATCAATAACTTAACAGAATATTGGTTGTTGCTTGTATGTAGCAAAATTGTTTCATACAATTACGTATGAGCAGCAAGACATCTCCCTATGATTTGACACCTATTCGCAGTTATCCGCAAACGCTACAAATTTGCAGAATCGAAGCTTCAAAATACTGTTGATCAGCGCCAAGCTGGGAACGATGATGAACATCACAGCACCGCGACTAGAACTCAACAACTAATGTCTGCTAAGCACGGTGGATTCAACTGATCGATGCAATACACTGGGCAAACTTCTCAGCTGGTGTTTGATATTGCAAGGTCTTTCTTGGTCGCTCGTTTGGCTGTCTAGCAATAGCACTGAGTTTAGCTTGTGAATGAACGGCCAGAT
>JAJFHU010000061.1 GCA_021775455.1 Hyphomicrobiales bacterium
TCAACTCGGTTCCAACACCGAGTAATGTTGCTAGGGTCAGGACCCGTTAATTAATGCAAAATGGTGGGCGGGAATTTGGCTGGATGACAGGCGTGGATGTGGAGGAAACCATAAGGTTTGCAAGCATTCACAACGCATCAGCCGGGCAAATTCACCCCATCCAGAGGACGAGTACCATGACTTCGAACTGCTTTGTCAAAGCTCTCAACCGGGGGATGAACCCCGCTTTTCAAGCTTTTCCTCGTATTTCTCGTCATGTCATGCGCCATTTTACGTTAATTAACGGGTCCTGACCCTAACTGCTCGCATGGTTTGGGATAACATATTCAAACTCTGCTGTTTCACTGTTTTCTCACTCCTTACTCCAATTACAAAAAGCGATCAGGGATCAAACCAATGCGTTTTGAAGGTACATCATCCTATGTGGCAACCGATGATTTGATGGTGGCAGTAAATGCAGCGATCGCACTCGAACGCCCATTGCTGGTCAAGGGGGAACCCGGTACTGGCAAAACCGAACTGGCTATCCAGGTGGCAGAAGCGCTCGATCTTATATTGAATGAATGGCACGTGAAGTCCACCACAAGGGCGCAACAGGGACTTTATGAATATGATGCTGTTTCGCGTCTGCGCGACAGCCAGTTGGGTGATGAACGCGTTCATGACATTAAGAACTACATCAAACGCGGCAAGCTTTGGGAAGCGTTTACGGCGGATGAAAAATCTGTCCTGCTAATTGACGAGATTGACAAGGCAGACATCGAATTTCCGAACGATCTTCTACAAGAACTCGACCGGATGGAATTCCACGTTTACGAGACCGGTGAGGTTATCAAAACCAAACAGCGTCCGATTGTGGTAATAACCTCCAATAATGAAAAGGAACTACCGGATGCATTCCTGCGCCGTTGTTTCTTCCATTATATCAGCTTCCCCGACATGGATGTGCTGCAGAAAATTGTCGATGTTCACTATCCGGGCATCAAGAAAAATCTTGTTCATGAAGCGCTGACGCAATTTTACGAAATACGCGAAACACCGGGCCTCAAAAAGAAGCCATCAACATCAGAGGCCCTTGACTGGATTCGCCTGCTGGTCGCGGAAGACATCGACGCAGCGGATTTGCGAGGAGACAGCAAGAATGCCCTCCCGAGGCTCCACGGTGCCTTGCTGAAGAACGAACAAGATGTGCATCTTTTCGAGCGGCTGGCGTTCTTGGCAAGACAGCAGCGTTAGACATATAGCCTGCCAAATTGGTACTTACTTGCCGGGTATATCAAAGGAACTCAAAAAATGCGTATCGATGCGATCAAGATAGGTAACAATCCACCCCGGGATATCAATGTGATCATTGAAGTGCCGGTTGGCGGTGAACCGGTAAAATATGAAATGGACAAAGATGCCGGTACCATGGTGGTAGATCGAATGCTCTATACTTCAATGCGCTACCCGGGAAATTACGGCTTCGTTCCCCACACACTTTCTGATGATGGTGACCCACTTGACGTACTGGTTGCAAACACCCGCACGCTAATTCCAGGCTGTGTAATCAATTGCCGCCCAATAGGCGTGTTGTTCATGCGTGATGAAGCAGGCAGTGATGAAAAGCTGATTGCTGTGCCTTCGGACAAGGTTTCCGCCACTTACAAGAATATCAGGTCGATCAACGATTTGCCGGACATCAAGCGCCAGCAGATTTCGCATTTCTTTGAACGCTACAAGGACCTCGAGGATGGCAAGTGGGTGGAAATCGACCGTTGGGGCGATGCTGAGGAGGCTGAAAAGATGATCGTCGAAGCGATTGAAGCAGGGAAGTAAGTAGATACACCTCTTGCCCAAGGCCATTCGGCGCGTTACATACAAGCATCGTGGTGATTTGAATTCCGAAAGGATGACCAGCTTGCAGCCACGTTAAACAAGTCGCTAAAAGGACCCGACAAAAACGGAACCGGTAGCGACTGTTACCGGTTTTTGTTTTTGAGGTCTTACATATGCCCATTCGAATTCCAGATCGCCTTCCTGCCCGTCAGACCCTGAAGTCTGAGGGCGTCATGGTAATGAGCGACTCTGATGCTGCAAGACAGGACATTCGACCGCTGCATATCGGACTGCTGAATTTGATGCCCGATAAAATTCGCACAGAAACGCAGATTGCGCGGCTGGTTGGCGCCACTCCGCTTCAGGTCGAACTAACGCTCGTGCGCATTGGAAAACATAAAGCCAAAAACACTTCGGAAGACCACCTGATCGATTTCTATAATACCTGGGATGAAATCAGGGACCAGAAATTCGATGGCTTTATTGTTACGGGCGCGCCAATTGAAACATTGCCATTTGAAGATGTTACTTATTGGGATGAATTACAGGAAATCATGGACTGGACAACTACCCATGTCCATTCGAGCTTTTTCATCTGTTGGGGGGCAATGGCGGCTCTTTACAATTTTCATGGTATCCCAAAATATGAACTGGCGAAGAAAGCCTTTGGCGTTTACCGGCACAGAAACCTGAAACCAGAGTCACGTTATCTCAATGGATTTTCCGACGACTTCCAAATTCCGGTTTCCCGCTGGACCGAAGTACGCTCGAGCGATATCAAACCGGATAGCGGGCTTGAAGTTCTGATGGAGTCCGACATTACCGGTCCGTGCCTAATCCATGAAGATTTTTGCAAACGGCTCTATATCTTCAATCATATTGAGTATGATTCAACCTCATTGAAGGAAGAATTTGATCGTGACATTGCCAACGGCACACCTATCGAAATACCCCACAATTACTACCCGGCCAACAATCCCGACCTGCCGCCGCAGAACCGTTGGAAATCTCATGCCCACTTGCTGTTCGGAAACTGGATCAACCAGACTTATCAAACCACTACATACAACATGGATGACATAGGAAAAGAACGATGATTGAGGGAAGGTGCTCATGCGGAGAAATTCAATTTCGGATGAAGAGGGAACCCATGTTCGTACACTGCTGCCATTGTACGGATTGCGGAAGGGAGTCCGGCACTGGAACAGGTTTGAACGCCGTAATCGAAGCAGATGAGATTGAGCTTGTGTCCGGTCGACTGGAGGAAACCCTATTGGAATCACACAGCGGTAAGGGTCAGAAGGTTTACCGATGTCCAAAATGCCAAACGGCTGTTTGGGGAATTTACAATACGATGGGACCCCATGTTTTTTTCGTCAGGGTGGGAGCGCTAGAAAACGCTGAAACTTGCGTTCCCAACGTGCAGGTGTATACGCGGAGCAAGCTTCCGTGGGTGGTGCTAAACCCGGACATTCCTGCATTTGAGAAATTCTACAGCTTCAAGGAACAATGGCCTTCAAAAAGCATTGAACGGCTAAAGGCTGCGCGTGAAAGGCTGGGCTGAATTCTGTCGCGATGTTCCCAAACACGAAAAGCCAAATCTGCGGTCACGCCTGTATATAGCGTGCCGCCTTTTCGCGATGCCATGATGTAAACAAACCCACTCACAAATTAATACTGTCCTGTTGTCGTGATGGCGTCAATGGATCCCCCCGGAGCAAGTCCGGGGCAGGCTTTTTGCATGGCAACCGGGATGACAACAGGGAAAAGGTGCTCCAATGCCTCTTTCCCCGTTTCCGGCTTGAAGAACCCGGGTTTTCAGCCATTTCCAGAAAACTTATCCCCGCCTTCAAAACCTCCTGCATGATTGCCCCACTGTTGCTTTGCACAAACACTGGACTATTCACCATTGTTTAGTGGAGCAGCAGATGCGGAGCGGTCGTGGCCATCCAGTGAGAGCCGGCAAACAATTGGAAAATTGCTTTGCTTGCGTGTGGGCGACTTAATGCAGTGTCTTGTGGCACGGGAAGTTCGAAACGTAGCGCTACGTTTTGGTTTTCCTCTTCCGCGACCAGGTACGGGAAAAGGTGGCAATTGAAAGGTGTCTCTTTTCGTCTGGCCGTTCGCAGAGGTTGCAGAGAGGCTTTGTCGGGACAGTGTGCTTGAGTGAGGTGTGGTGGCCAAGGGCCGGAAATTGCAAATAGCAATTTCAACACCGAACGCCTGAGCGCCTACTGGTGCGAAGGCCCCGGCGGTTCGCGGCGTCGCTCTACCCAAGTTCATCGCTGAAAACGCTTTCACCGTTTTCTTCGTCTTCGACGAACCGCTCTTTACTCTCCGCGCAGGACCCGGTGGTCCAGCACACAGGACATTTTTTCCGGTTATCCGGGTCCTGCTTTTGTGCGCTTTATTAGCTGCGTTGGCTGTCCAGCCAACGCCCGTTCACGCAGTGGCACCAATGCTGGTCGCATTGGCTTCTGCTGGCACGGAGCGAAGTTCATACCACTGTTCCAAAGGGTTCGAGTGAATGATTTCCCCTGCGTGGCAGGACAAGGTTTTGAAATCCTTTAAAACCGCCAGTCCGCGAACGCGCGCTCGCCGGATGGCGAGCAAGGCTAAATAGAGTCGGGGGTTCCGGGGAAGCGAGCGTAGCGAGTGACGGCGGATCAAACAAAAGCCCGGAAGGCGGGCAAGGCAAAACAAAAGGCGTGGATCCCCGGGCCAAGCCAGAGGATGACGGGGAGAGAGTGGCCGGGATGACGAAGAGTGGATGCTGCGTATAGCTTCAAGAAATGATGAACAACCATTTTGTTTTTCATGCATCAATGCTAATTCACGCAGAGTGGATTCTTCCAGGAGATCAAATACCAATGAAATCGCTTCTCGATCAGTTTGATGTCGATGCCAGAAAAATCGGGCACATGCTTGAAGATGCAGTTGGCGGTGCCGAGGATGGTGAACTTTATCTTGAATATTCCGAGAGCGAGGGGCTGGTATTTGACAATGGCCGGTTAAAAACCGGAACGTTCAACACCGGTCAGGGATTTGGTTTGCGATCTGTAGCAGGAGAAGTGTCCGCCTACGCCCATTCTGGTGACTTGTCACTCAAAGGCCTTGAGCGCGCTTGTGATGCTGTGAAAACCGTTCGAAGTGGCAAGGGTGGCAGTTACGCCGTTTTTCCTCCGGGAACAAACCGCAAATTGTATGGCGAAGAAAATCCGATTGGCTCCCCAAGCTTTGAAGAGAAAGTCAAACTTCTCGAAACCATTGATGCCCATGCCCGCAACCTCGATGACCGTATTCGCCAGGTTACCGTATCGCTTGCCGCCAACTGGCAGATTGTGGAAATCCTTCGGCTCGGTGGCGAGTTGGTGCGGGACATTCGACCGTTGGTCCGTGCAAGTGTTGCAATTGTTGCCGGTGATGGGGACAGGCAGGAAACCGGCAGTCACGGCTTTGGCGGCAGGGCTGGATTTGAAGATTTTCTGACTGAAGACAAGTGGCAGTATGCTGTTGATGAAGCGCTGCGGCAGGCTTTAGTCAATCTGGAAGCCGTTCCCGCTCCGGCTGGAACGCTTGATGTGGTGCTTGGTGCCGGATGGCCTGGCGTGATGCTGCACGAGGCCGTCGGTCACGGGCTGGAGGGAGACTTCAACCGCAAGAAAACATCTGCTTTCGCTGAACTGATGGGAAAACAGGTTGCATCCAAAGGTGTGACCGTCGTTGACAATGGTACCATTGAAGGGCGGCGCGGCTCGCTGTCGGTTGATGACGAGGGAACACCTACCAATGAGACCGTGCTAATCGAAGACGGCATTCTAGTCGGCTACATGCAGGATCGGCAAAACGCCCGGTTGATGGGCATGAAGCCTACCGGCAATGGTCGGCGCCAGTCCTATGCACATCAGCCGATGCCACGCATGACCAATACCTACATGCAGTCTGGTGAGCATGATCCAGAAGAAGTCATCGCTTCGGTCAAGAATGGCATCTATGCGACATCATTTGGTGGCGGGCAAGTTGACATCACTTCCGGCAAGTTCGTCTTCGACTGCACGGAAGCCTATGAGATCAAGGATGGCAAAGTCGGAGCGCCACTAAAGGGGGCAAACCTGATTGGCAACGGCCCGGAAGCCATGCAACGCATTGCAATGATCGGCAACGACATGAAGCTTGATACAGGGGTGGGCAGTTGTGGCAAGAACGGGCAGACTTTGCCAGTAGGAGTCGGACAGCCGACTGTGCGCATGAACCAGATGACTGTTGGGGGAACAGGTGCCTGACGCGAAGCGTGTTGTGAAGAAATCCGATATAGTATTTTTGGCAGGAGATAGCCCGCTTTATGCTGTCATTGCAAATGCTTTGCAGGACGAATTTGGCACGCTTGCAATTGTTCGCGAACAGGGTGAACCCAAGAGCGTGCTGTTCAAAAGACGGATAAAGCGACTTGGATACTGGGCTGTTGCCGGGCAATTTGCATTTGCCCTTTTCTCGCGCGTGATTTTGTATCGCAGTCAAGAACGGTTAGCTTCCATCATCAAGAATGCCGGTGCAAGTCTTGAATATCCTGCGCAGCGCAAAATCTTCGAAGTTGATTCAGTCAACAGCGATAATTGCCGTGAAATCCTGAAGATGTTGGGACCGAAAGTAGTGGTTGTTGTAGGTACCAGAATAATTCACCAACCAACACTTGAATGCATTGCGGCACCGTTTATCAACTATCATCCAGGGCTTACCCCAAAGTATCGTGGACTGCACGGTTGTTACTGGACACTGGCATCTGATGACGTTGAAAATCTGGCTATCACCGTGCACCTGATTGATGAGAACGTCGACACAGGCGATCCGCTGTATCAGGAGAAAGTTTCGGTGCCGCCGGGCAACAATATAATTACTTACCCTTTCACCATGGCAGTTGCGGCGCGTTCCGTTGTCACAAAAGCAGTCGATGACGCACTCAAGGGGAAACTAAAACCCTTCAAGGCTGAAGGACTTTCAAAACAATGGTTTCATCCCACCCTTTGGGGTTATTTGTGGGTCGGGCTTAGGCGCGGTGTTTGGTAACTGGCCAGCAAATTATCGGGCCTTTTGTGTTCCCACTTCGTCCAGAAGCCATTCTAAAAAAGCCCGACTGGCGGGTGTTTGGGCATGGTCTGGTTGCTGTATCAGATAATAAGCTTCGCGCATCGGTATGCTTTCCACATACGGACGAACCAAACAACCTTTCTCCAAAAAGCGATCAACCAGCATTTCATGGCCCATCGCCAAGCCAACACTGCCAAGTGCCGCATTCAGGGATACTGAAAAGGTCGATGCAAGATTGACGGCTTTGCCTGTTGGAAGCGCCTCTCCTCGTGTCTTTGCCCAGCCTTCCCAATTGGCGTAGATACCGGTGCAGTCAAACAGGTTTGCTTCCTGCCACTTGCCAAGCCGATCACGGAATTCAGGAGTGCAAACCGGGAATGCAGTATTCTCGGCAAGCTTGAGTGTATCGCGGCGATCTTCAACATTGATACCAAACCGGATCTCGACGTCGAAGGCATGGTCGTTCGGTTCCCATGTTGCTGTAGTGATATTGAGTTTGAGCCATGGGTGATTTTCAAGCAGGCTACCCAAACGCGGAGCCAGCCAAAATACGGAGAATGCCAAATTGCTTTGCACTGTCAGTACCTGGCCACGATCGCCGCCCGTCACCATGCGGGTTCCGGAAACAAGCGTTTCAAATGCTTCTTGCACCACCGGCAGATAGGCGTAACCAGTATCGGTCAGCTGAATGGATCTCGGACGGCGAATGAAAAGCGGTCTTCCCACGTGTTGCTCAAGGCTCTTGATCTGCTGGGACACTGCAGATTGGGTCATGTTGAGCTCGCTAGCCGCTGCCGTGAAAGACAACAGGCGAGCAGAGGCTTCAAACGCTCGAAGCCAATTAAGCGGCGGCAGGGAAATTTCGGATACGGCCATAAGGGCAAATTACTCATTAGTGAAACTAATGCAACTGGTTTGAATTTCTTGTTTGTGAACTCGCCGTTTCTGGCTCATCATGCCGCAAATTAACCCGCACATTGAAATGCCTCCCACATCAACGGCGGCATCAGAAGCTTCCGGAGGAATGTCATGTCTAATGTTTCAACTCTGCAAACCCGCCCCAATATTGAGCATTGGCAGGAACGCGTTGATCTCGCAGCATCTTTTCGATGGACTGTTAAACTCAATTATCATGAAGCTGTGGCGAACCATTTCTCTCTGGCAGTAAATGAAGACGGCACTCAGTTCCTGATGAACCCCAACCAGATGCACTTCAGCCGTATCAAGGCATCAGACCTGCTTTTTCTCGATGCAAATGATCCGGATACGTTAAGTCAGCCCAATTCGCCCGATCCAACGGCCTGGGGTCTTCATGGATCAATCCATCGTCATGTAAAGCACGCGCGGTGCGTTATGCATGTACATTCGGTATTTGCAACAGTTCTGGCGAGCCTTGCAGATTCAAACCTGCCTCCGATCGATCAGAATACTGCAATTTTCTATAATCGTTATGTGATCGACGAGAACTTCGGTGGTCTTGCTTTCGAAGAAGAAGGTGAGCGCTGCGCTGCTTCGCTCTCTGATCCATCCAAAAAAGTCATGATTATGGGTAATCATGGTGTACTGGTGTTGGGTGATGACGCGGCGGATACGTTCAACCGGCTTTACTATTTCGAGCGCGCTGCGGAAACGTATATCAGGGCGTTGCAGACCGGTCAGAAATTGCGGGTGCTTTCAGACGAAATTGCCGAAAAGACCGCCCGCGAAATTGAAGAATACCCCGGACAGGCACAAGCCCATTTGTCAGAACTCAAGGCAATTCTGGATTCTGAAGGGTCCGACTACGCCAGCTAGCCACCAACTGCTCTGATACCGGCACAACCAACTGCAGAGAGAGGCAGATGACATTGACGAGGAAGACCTGATCCGTTGGGATCATGGTGGCGAGACCTACGCGATTTACAACACACCCAAGGGTTTTTTTGCTACCGATGGCCATTGCACCCATGAGAAGCAGCACCTTGAAGACGGACTCGTAATTGGTACGGTAATCGAATGCCCCTTGCATGGTGGCCGGTTTGAAATCACCAATGGCAAGGCGTTGTCTGCACCGGTTTGTGTGGACCTCAAAACCTATCCGGTTAACGTTGAAGATGGCGAGGTCTATCTCAAGCTCTAAACGTTAAGGGTAAAGCCTTGATATTTGCCACGGTGCATCGAAAGTCTTCCTGTCGAAGCGTTTGCGGTCGTGAAGGCGGAATTTTCCGTCACTCCAGAATTCTATTGATAACGGCTTGATCCGAAATCCCGACCAGTAATCCGGCCTTGGAATTTCGCCGGTCCCAAACTTTGCAGCAAACTTCGCGACCTGCTTCTCGAGTGCAAATCGGCTCTCCAAAGGACGTGATTGTTTCGACGCATGAGCACCGATCCGTGAGCCGCGAGGCCGGGAATAAAAGTATTCATCTGCCTCTTCGTCACTCACAACTTCAACTTCGCCACGAAAACGAACTGATTTTCGTTGACTTTTCCAGTGAAAACAGGCGGCCGCCTTGCGGGTTGCCAAAAGTTCCGCACCTTTCTGGCTCTCGAAATTTGTGAAAAAGACTATGCCGCGATCATCACAACGGCGCATCAGGACCATTCGCACATTGGGTAAACCGTCCTCATCCACACTCGCCAATGCCATGGCAGTTGGATCATTCGGCTCCGTCTCTTCTGCCAGTTTTAACCATTCATTAAATATATCGTACGGATTTTCACCTGCTTGGTCATCGTTTTTTAACCTCGTTGGCAGATCATTCATGCAATAGCCATCCTTTTGTTTGAGTAGGGCTGAATGGGACGAGTTCTAAACAGTATTAGTTTGCCGACATCAAAGGCAACGTCAACCACTGACAATAATTGTCATTTTAGTGTGGGACGCACGCTTATCCAAGTACTATCGACTGGATTGGTAGCGATTTCACTCGAAGCCTGTTCGGTCAGTTCAACGGTCGGTTCTGCTACACCGGAAAATCAACTCGTCAACCACTCGGTATCCAAGCCGGTTGAGAAAGAAGGCATCGATTCGACCGATGCCGAAGTTATCAAGACAGTCGTTGCTGACATTGATGACACCAACTCGCCTTCCACGCTTGCCTGGCAAAATCCGGGCACTGGTAACAAGGGCACAATCACGGCAATCGACAAGTTTACCGGCAGTCACGGGCAGAAATGCAAAAAATTCCAGACTACTGTAGATACTTTTATGGGCATTTCCCTTTACAACGGTGAAACCTGCGAATTACGCAAGGGATTTTGGGTGTTGTCGTGGTTCATTCGTGACGGCGAATTAAATTAGTCAATTTCCACCCAAAAGCTTTAAACTTGAACTCCCAACTCCCATATTTGAGACGAATAAATGGATTTGGACCGATTTTTGGACCGGTGCATGAAAGAATGGGGTATTTAAAGAATGCGCGACCCGTATTCAGTACTGGGGGTGGCAAAAACTGCGAGCGAGAAGGAGATCAAGAGCGCCTTTCGCAAACTCGCAAAGAAGCATCACCCGGACCAGAACAAGAATGACAAGAACGCCCAAGCCAGGTTTGCAGAGGTGAACCAGGCCTATGAAATCGTTGGCGACAAGGAAAAACGTGGTCAGTACGATCGCGGCGAAATTGACGAAACGGGCAAGGAGAAATTCGCCGGTTTTGGCGGCGGCAATCCTTTTGAAGGCTTTCAACAGCGCGGTGGGAACACCTCTGGCAGCGGCAATCCATTTGGCGGTGGCGGTGGAGGATTCGCCAACGCTGAAGACGTACTGAATGAGCTCTTTGGCTCTTCCTTCGGAGGACAAGCAAGAAGACAAACGCATACAATGCATCAGCGCACTGGTGGCCGGGCTGCCCCGTCACTTGATTTGGAAATGAAGGCGGTTGTCAATCTTGACGATCTTTTCCGCGGAAAAACCAATGTTCGCATGCCGGATGGAAAGCAGATTTCGGTTTCAATCCCACCGGAAGCGGAAAACGGACAAACCATCCGCCTCAAGGGCAAAGGCAGGCAATCTACCGGTTACCAACCAGGCGATGCGCTCGTCACTCTGGTCATCAAACCCGATGGCAAACATGTTCGCCAAGGCGCAGACTTGAAAAAGGACCTTCCGGTTCTTCTTAAGACTGCAATTCTTGGTGGCAAGGTGAGGGTGGAAACACAGGACGGTAAAATCTCTCTTTCCATTCCTGCAGGAACCAGTTCAGGCAAGGTGTTTCGGCTGAAAGGAAAAGGTTTGCCCAAACAGGGTGGAGGGCAAGGAGATCTGTTGGTTTCTGTTTCAATCCAACTCCCTGAAGAGGGCCTTGCAGACCTTGAAGCCTTCTTTCAAGCGCTTCATGAATAATCTGATTGTTTCATATTGTTACTTTTTGCGATTTTTTGTGAAGGCTTGCCCACCTTGCGGGCCTCTCACTGTTGTGCCATACCCGGGGATCAAGGGACTGGGTATTTGATATGCAATTCAGGGCATTGCTTCCCCACATTCAAACCCGACAAGAAACACCCATTGGAGGTTTGAGATGACAGCAACCAGCGGAATAATGGCTGGGAAACGCGGGCTGATTATGGGAGTCGCCAACAAGCGCTCCATAGCATGGGGTATTGCGCAGGCATGCGCAAATGCAGGTGCTGAGATAGCTCTCACCTATCAGGGCGAAGCGCTTCAAAAACGTGTTGAACCACTAGCAGAAGAATTGGGCGCGATAGTCGCAGGACACTGCGATGTGACAGAAGCTGAAACCATCGATGCCGTTTTTGACAATCTTGCCAAGAAATGGGGCAAGATAGACTTCCTTGTCCACGCTATCGCGTTTTCCGACAAGGATGAGCTTACCGGTCGTTATGTCGATACAAGCGCTGATAATTTTCGGCGAACAATGGACATCTCTGTATATTCCCTCACTGCAATTGCCCAGCGGGCTGAGAAAATCATGCCAGATGGTGGCTCCATGGTGACGCTCACCTACTACGGTGCTGAAAAGGTCATGCCGCATTACAATGTCATGGGTGTAGCCAAGGCAGCGCTTGAAGCATCCGTCAAGTATCTGGCGGTTGATCTTGGCTCCAAGGGTATTCGCGTGAATGCAATATCTGCCGGCCCAATCAAGACGCTTGCCGCATCCGGCATTGGTGATTTCCGCTATATTCTCAAGTGGAATGAATACAATTCGCCGTTGAAGCGAACTGTAACAATCGAAGACGTCGGTGATTCGGCAATGTATCTGCTGTCGGATTTATCCCGCGGTGTTACCGGTGAAGTCCATCACGTGGACTCCGGATATCACACGGTCGGCATGAAAGCGGTTGATGCACCGGATATTTCTGTCGTAAAGGACGACTGAACAATCACCCGCAACAGCGAGAATTAGCACCATGTCCGGGCCGCTCATTTATTACATCCGGCATGGGGAAACCGACTGGAATGCGGAATTTCGCTATCAGGGTCAACAAGACATTCCGTTGAACGAAAAGGGCCGTGCCCAAGCTGGCTACAATGGAGACAAGCTCGCTCAGGCCCTGGGTAGCGCTGACGGATTTCAGTTTGTTTCAAGCCCACTTTGCAGGTCCACCGAGACGATGGAAATAATTCGCGCAAAAATGCAACTTCCTGCAAAAGAGTATACAACCGACGATAGACTGCGAGAAGTTTGCTATGGCGAGTTTGAAGGCATCACACAGGCAGAATT
Organism: Hyphomicrobiales bacterium; assembly: GCA_021775455.1. Lineage (GTDB taxonomy): Bacteria > Pseudomonadota > Alphaproteobacteria > Rhizobiales > Rhizobiaceae > JAALLB01. Next base: position 12,570 of record JAJFHU010000061.1, read on the forward strand.
CAAGGCCAAAAACCGCGAAACTTATTATGAACGCAAAAACAACATGTGGACATTCCGTCCCAAGGGTGGCGAGAGCCATGCTGATATCGTGGTTCGAATAAAGAGTTGGTATGACAGTCTTCAAGCGCAAGGAAAATACGTTGTTACCGCTCACGGAGCAGTTGGCCGTGTGACGCGGCATATTCTGGCTGGCATTCCCGCAGATGAAGTTTCAAAGTTTGTTTTTCCGCAGGACAAAATATTTGTGTTTTCTAATGGTGGAGAAGATATCATTTGAGGCAAGTCACCAGCTTTCAAACTTGCTGACTTTGTTCTAAAAACACTCCACCAATTTTGGAATCATACTATGTCATTCAACAGTTTCGGTCACATGTTCAGGGTCATGACCTGGGGCGAGAGCCACGGACCTGCTTTGGGCTGTGTGATTGACGGTTGTCCACCAGGTATCAAATTCACTGTTGCTGAAGTTCAACAGTTTCTTGACCAGCGAAAGCCCGGCCAATCGCGCTTTACTACCCAGCGCAAGGAAGCCGATGCTGTAGAAGTGTTGTCGGGTGTAATGGCGGGGGAAGAAAATCCTGAGCTTTTGACAACTACCGGCACGCCCATATCAATGATGATTCAGAATATCGATCAACGCTCCAAGGATTATAGCGAAATCAAGGATCGCTACAGGCCCGGTCATGCGGATTACACTTATGACTTGAAGTACGGAATTCGCGACTATCGCGGCGGCGGTCGCTCATCTGCCCGTGAAACTGCGGCGCGGGTTGCAGCAGGTGCGGTTGCCCGAAAGGTGATTGTCGGACTGACGGTTCGGGGCGCACTGGTGCAAATTGGTGACAAGAAAATTAATCGTGATAATTGGGATTGGGACCAGGTAGGCAAGAATGATTTCTTCTGCCCGGATGCTTCCATGGTTGATGAATGGGCATCTTATCTGGATGGAATTCGAAAAGACGGTTCCTCGGTAGGCGCCGTAATCGAGATCGTAGCTGAAGGCGTGCCAGCAGGAATTGGTGCTCCCGTTTACGCCAAGCTGGATCAGGATATCGCCTCGCACCTAATGTCCATCAATGCGGTCAAAGGCGTTGAAATTGGCAATGGATTTGAAGCAGCCAGCATTACCGGTGTTGAGAATGCCGATGAAATGCGAATGGGCAAAGGCGGCGATGTCGAGTTCCTGTCGAACAATGCAGGTGGCGTGCTCGGTGGAATTTCAACCGGACAGCCGGTAGTCGCACGTTTTGCGGTAAAGCCTACCTCGTCCATTCTTACAGCGCGCAAGAGTGTTACCGCCAAAGGCGAGGAAGTCGATGTGCGCACCAAGGGTCGTCATGACCCATGTGTGGGCATTCGAGCGGTTCCCATTGGTGAAGCCATGGTGGCCTGTGCAATCGCTGACCATTATATGTTGCATCGCGGTCAGACCGGCCGCGTTTAGAAAGTTATTCATGAGTTACGACCAACAAAGAATTGCTGATGTCATTCGCGCATTTGAAGCGGGTGAAATTGTCGTTGTTACGGACGACGACGACCGGGAAAATGAAGGTGATCTGATCGTTGCTGCAGTTCATTGCACACAGGAAAAGATGGCCTTTATCGTCCGCCATACCAGCGGCATCGTTTGCGCACCAATGACACCGGGCGAGGCAAAACGGCTAAACCTGAACCCGATGGTGGCTGATAATGATGATCCCCATGCAACCGCGTTTACGGTTTCGGTAGACTACAAACATGGAACTACCACCGGCATTTCGGCGGATGACCGCACCTCAACGGTAAGGGGCCTGGCAAATCCGAACTCCGGGGCACTGGATTTTTCCAGACCAGGCCATATATTTCCACTGGTCGCCAAAGAGGGTGGTGTGTTGATGCGTTCGGGACATACCGAAGCAGCAGTTGATTTGTGCCGCCTTGCGGACCTACCGCAGGTTGGTGTGATCTCAGAACTTGTGAATGACGACGGCACCGTGATGCGCGGCCCCCAAGTCTACGAATTTGCTGAAAAGAATGCCCTCAAGATTATTTCGGTCGCCGATCTGATCGCTTATCGTCAACGTCAGGAAAGTCTGATCGAGCGGGTTGAGGAATTTTCTATCGACACCAGCGCAGGTGCTGCGCAAGCATTTGTTTACAAAACACCGTGGGATGCAATGCATCATCTGGCGGTCGTCTATGGTGACATTCGGGATGGACAGAATGTACCGGTTCGACTGCATATCGAATCAGTCGTCAATGACGTCTTCGGTGCTTCCGACTACCTGAGAGAAACGCTCGATTACCTATCCAAGCAAAAAAGAGGTGTAGTCGTCTATCTACGTGAAGGGTCGGTCGGTGTCGCTCATCATGGTCGCTGGAAACACGCACTCCAGCAATCTGACCGCGAAGAACACGGGTCTGTTCAGAGTCGTGAAGAAGAATGGCTTGAAATTGGTCTTGGCGCACAAATTCTTCGCGACCTTGGAATCCAATCAATTCAGTTGCTTGCGTCCCGGGAACGACACTATGTTGGACTGGAAGGTTTCGGCATAGAAATTCTTGAGACACTGACTGACGAAATGTGAGACGTAATGTACCGGCTTCTTTTTGCGCTAATTCTGCTGCTTGCCACTACTCAACTACCTTTGGCACAGGAAGCGTGGAAACTTACGGAAATCACGGATGGTTCAATTCCTGCAGAAATTGTTCCGGAAACCCGTGAACTCGCAACCGATGCTCTTCCAGACGGACTCATAACCACAATCGAAAACACCGATGACATTGCCTCGGCCTGGTACTCTGAGCCTACCGGGCGATATCGCCATGGGGTATTGGGAGACCGGATTGAAGCAGGCTCCCTTCGGGTCAAAACCCCTCGCGGGGCAACTTACACATACCGGCTTCCACGAACCCAGGTGTTTGAAGATATCAGTCCGCGTCTTGCTGATGTTGACGGCGATGGGCGGACAGAAGTGATTACCATTTTATCATCACTCAATCAGGGCGCTTCCATTGCCATTTTCAATCTAAATGGAAACGCTCTGGTCAAAATGGTGCAAAGCAATTTTATTGGCCAACCCAATCGATGGCTCAATGTTGCTGGTGTCGGTAATTATCTTGGTGGAAATACGCCTGAAATCGCCATCGTGGTGACACCGCATATCGGCGGCACACTTCAAATATTCAAATATCACAGTGGTGCTCTTCTACCAATTCTGGCGGCCCGTTCATTTTCCAATCATGTTATCGGGTCACGGGAATTGCGGCTTTCCAACCAGGCTGACGTGGACAGTAACGGATCAATTGAACTGGCTTTGCCATCGCAAGACCGCAAGGACTTGGTTATTGTTGGTCTTGGCCGTGACGGTCTTAATGAACTTGCGCGTATCAAACTACCCTCGCCCATCGACAAGGCAATCGGCGTTGAAAAATCTGGTGATGATACACGCTTTCTGGTCGGTCTTGAAAACGGTGAGATTCATGCTGTCCACCGCTAAGCGCTTTTTTTGTAAATCAATGATTGATCTTGTGCTTTGTCGACCCCAAGTTAGTTGGCAATGACTACCAGACTTTACACCCATGAATTGAGCGTTGAGCATATTACACCGCCCGGCCATCCGGAGCGCCCGGATCGCATTCGGGCTCTCGACAAGGTTTTTGCCGAAGAGCAATTCTCCGACCTTGCGCGGGTGGACGCGCCGGAAGCTGATGAGGCGCTTCTCGAACTGGCGCATCCGGCATCCCACTTAAAAGCAATCAAGAGCCGAATTCCCGAAACCGGCCTGGCAGTGGTTGATGCTGATACCAGTGCCAGCCCCAAGAGTTGGGAAACTGCTTTGCATGTTTGTGGCGCTGCGATTGATGCTGTTGATGCAGTATTCAACCGGCAGGCATCCAACGCGTTCGTTTCGATGCGGCCACCGGGTCATCATGCGGAGAAGACCACCGCCATGGGTTTTTGTCTTGTCAACAACATTGCCATTGCAGCGCGTTATGCCCAGCAGTCTCATGATTGTGAGCGGGTTGCGATCGTTGACTGGGACGTGCACCACGGAAACGGCACCCAGGATATATTTTACGACGACCCAACAGTGTTGTTTGCCTCAACCCACCAGATGCCACTTTACCCGGGCACTGGTGCGCTGAATGAAACCGGTGTCGGAAATGTGTTTAACGCACCCTTGCGTGCCGGAGACGATGGCGACACATTCAAGCAGGCTTTCATTGAACGGGTTTTACCGGCGGTCGATGAGTTTCACCCGGATCTTGTTCTGATTTCTGCCGGATTTGATGCGCATTACAAAGACCCGCTTGCAAATCTGGAACTGACCGGTTCGGACTTTGACTGGGCAACCGGCAAGTTAATGGATTTGGCGGACAAGCACTGCAATGGCAGAATCGTAAGTTTGCTGGAAGGTGGGTATGATCTGGAGGGGCTTGCCGAATCGGCTGCAGCCCATGTAAATCGATTGATGAGCGCATAGGAACCTGAACGAATGACTGAAAAAGACGCTTCAAAAACTGGCATCGATGTGTCAGCGCTGAGCTTTGAACAAGCACTGGCGGAACTTGAAAAGATAGTCGAAAGCCTGGAGCAGGGTGAAGTTCCTCTGGACAAGTCAATTGAGCAGTACGAACGCGGTGAAGCTTTGCGAAATCATTGCCGCAAATTGTTGCAGGCAGCCGAGGACAAGGTTGAGAAAATCCGCCTGTCACCTGATGGTAAAGCTGCTGGCACTGAACCGCTTGATGGCAAGTGAGGCAGCCAGACATCAACATGAAAAAGATCCGATTGTTCCTTTGGGCGCTGGTTGCGCTAACAGCCTGTTTTGCTGGTTATCTAACCATCATGACAGCTACCGGTAACCGGATACCAACACCTGCGGCATTGCACCTTGGCGCACCGTTCGAACTGGTACGTCACGATGGCAGACCAATTACCGAAAAAGCATTTGAGGGTCGGGCGTACGCGCTCTTTTTTGGATTTACGTTTTGCCCAGATGTTTGTCCAACGACTCTGGCGGAAGCCAGCAGCTGGATGAAAGAGCTTGGTCCTGACGGTGACAAGGTTGATTTTTATTTCGTTACTGTCGATCCGGAAAGAGATTCGCCCGAAGCATTGGCGCGATACATTTCCTCGTTTGATCCGAGAATTACAGGGATAACCGGGGACCCATTAAAAATCGGGAAGCTGCTGGACTCCTACAAGATTTACGCTGAAAAAGTTAATCTGGATGATGGCGATTATACCATGGATCACACGGCATCTGTCTTGCTGTTCAGAGCAGATGGCAGCCTTCAGGGCACCGTTGGCTATGGCGAGGCCCAGGAAACTGCTGTGGCAAAACTTCAAATTCTGGTTGGCAGCTAAACCTGCAATTTTACCATTAGGTAACCATCTCTGTTTCTCTTTCCCTAACCCTGTCGTGGGACAATAACCCATCCACAAAATTGGTGGGAGTAAGGGCATTGGGGAAGAAATTGAAGTATTGCGTAATAGGGCTTGCGGCCACGCTTATCAGTGGAAGTGCGTTTGCAGACGAGCATTCACATTTTGAAGGTCATGCATTCGGAAAAAAGGCATATCTGGAAGAACAACCTACATTTGTGCAACCGCGTTATGACAGGCGTGTCGCAGCAGCTGCAGCGCGGTTGGCTGCCGCCAAACTCGGTACCATTCGAGGAAGTATCGGGCACGATCAATCTCCGATCATGGTAGAGATTTCGGAGAAAAAGACCGACGTAAAAGCGGAAATTCCTTTGTTACCAAGACTTTCCGGTTCACCGCATCCTGCGGGTACCGAAATGCCACCTCCGATCGTTAGCAATGATACCGGTGATCTGGATGCGATCATGACAGGCACTGTGATCACGCAACCGGCGCAGCAGGCATATTCTGATGGACTTTATTGGGACCAGTTCGACAGCAAGGGGCGACGCCTGAAAAGAATTAACTAGCTATCTGATTTTCAACAACTGCAAATTTCTTGCAATCACAAGCTTGGCACTTCATTTAAGTTGAGTGACTGACTTTAAAAAATATCGCCTTGATGAATGGCTAGTACAGTATATGCACTACCCTTCCCGTGCACGGGCCCGGGACGCAATCAAGCGTGGTTGCGTTTCCATCGACGGTGAGGTTTCAACCAAGGTGTCCAGAAACGTTGGCGGCGGCGAATTAGTCGAAACAGATGATCCGGCTCAAAAATACGTATCCCGTGCCGCGTTGAAACTGCTTCACGGATTGAAGATCACCCAGTTCAGCCCGGCAGGAAAGATTGCAGTGGATGTCGGCGCATCGACCGGTGGATTTTGCCAGGTGCTGCTCGAACATGACGCAAAGAAGGTATTCGCGGTGGATGTGGGGCACGATCAAATGATAAATTCTGTTTCCGGCGATTCCCGATTGGTAAATCTGGAAGGGCTTAATGCACGGGAATTGAAACTGGAGCATCTTGACAATTTACAACCCCAGTATTTGACATGTGATGTGAGTTTCATATCTTTAAAACTTGCTCTGCCACCGGTCCTTACGATAGCTGAAGATGGTGCCGAGGGCATATTTCTGGTCAAACCGCAATTTGAGGTGGGGCGAGATCATGTTGGGCGGGGTGGAATCGTCAAAGATGAAAATATGGGAGAACGTTTCGCCCGTGAAACCCACGACTGGCTATCGGATTTTGAAGGATGGAAGGCTACGCATTTTGCCAGATCTCCCATTATCGGTGGCGATGGAAACACAGAGTATCTGATAGCGGGGATCAAAAATGGGTGAACGGGTAAGGATTACAGAATTGGGCCGAAAGGCGGACGGAGTTGCAGAATTGAACGGCGCACGAATTCATGTCCCACTCACTTTGCCACATGAAGAGGTGGAGGTATCCGGTAGCGGCAGCCACCGACTGTTGCAAACTATCCACAAACCTTCGCCAAACCGCATTGAGCCCATATGCCCACACTTTGGAGTGTGTGGAGGATGCCAAACCCAACATATATCCAACAGTTCATACATGGAATGGAAGTTCAATCTGCTTCGGGAAGCACTGACGCGGTCGGGAATTGAATTAATGCCCGAACCCATCGTACAATTTGATACGGCATCAAGACGGCGGGTCGTATTCAATGCCAAATGGGCTGGTGGAAAACTTCTCTTTGGATTTTCCGGTCGCCGATCTCACACGATAGTGCCTATTGATTCCTGTAGCGTTTTATCAAGCAACATTACTGCCAAGCTTGATGATCTGAGACAACTGGCGCAGGTTCTTGGAAATCCCAAAAAGCCTTATCGCATCAGCGTTTTGTCTACACAGACTGGTCTGGACGTCAGTTTTTACGATGTTGGAAACATCAAGGAAACACAACGAAGTCGCGCAATTGAAGCTGCGTTGAAATTTGATATTGCCCGGCTATCGCTTGATAATGAAATTCTTGTTGAAGCCCGCAAGCCTCTTTTAAATTTCTCAGGTCACAGATTGGTTCCAGCACCTGGTTCTTTCGTGCAGGCCATAGAAGATACCGAGCAAGCAATGGTTTCCCTGGTTTGTGAACATCTGGCCGATTGCAAGCAGGTTGCTGACCTTTACTGCGGCATGGGTACATTTGCATTGCGACTGGCCCAAACATCGACGGTATACGGCGCTGAAACCAGCAAGCCTGCGGTAGAAGCGCTGGATCAGGCGTGGCGGGATTCCGGCGGCACCTTGAAGAAAATCACTACCGAAGTGCGCAATCTGGAAAGACGCCCTTTGAGCATTCAGGAATTGAAAAACATTGACGGGTTGGTTTTCGACCCACCCCGCGCCGGAGCTGAAGCCCAATCCAGACAGATTGCAAAGTCGCAAGTCCGAAAAATTGTAGCAGTTTCGTGCAATCCTGCAACGCTTGCGCGAGACTTGGCCGTCTTGCTGGCTGGCGGTTATGAAATCAGGAGAATTGTTCCCCTCGACCAGTTCAAGTTTACACCGCACCTTGAGGTTGTGACACTACTTGAACGGAGCAAAAAATAATTGGCGTTGCCTGTGGTCTAAGCCCAACTCACCTGCTAGTCTTTTCAAAAATAGGGGCCATGCAACATATAGTTTGGAGTAGACATGTTGAATCCTGTCGCCATTGTTGCAAATGAATTAGGAAACCATCTTCAGGAAACTTACCACCTTTATTTTGGCGATCGCAGGCCGGAATTTGTCAGCTATATTGGCGGCGCGGCGCGGTTGGTTCTTGAACGAATTGGAAATTCCAATGCGCTTTACCACAATGTAGACCACACGATTGTAGTGACGCTTTGCGGTCAGCACATTATTCGAGGCCGCTTGCTGTCGGGTTCAATTCGTCCGGAAGACTGGTTGCATTTTACCCTCGCACTTTTGATCCATGATATTGGTTATGTTCGGGGAATTTGTTCCGGCGATACCAAAAATGAATTCATCATCAATGACGAAGGCGAGACGATTACACCACCACGTGGTGCATCAGATGCATATCTTACGCCTTACCATGTCGATCGAGGCAAAATTTACGCCCGCGAACGCTTCAAGAATTCAGAGTTTGTCGATGGGGATCGAATCGCCGAAATGATTGAAATGACGCGCTTTCCCATTCCCGATACCAAAATGCACAACGAGACCCAAAGCGAAGGTGCCTTGGTGCGGGCAGCAGACCTTATCGGGCAAATGGCTGATCCGTTTTATCACTCAAAGATCAATGGACTTTATGCAGAATTTGTCGAAACAGGCGTTGACAAGATGCTGGGCATGGAAACGCCAGCAGATCTCACCGACAAATATCCCGAGCACTTCTGGACTCATGTCGAACCCTATATCGGGCCGGCGATTGAATATTTGCGACTAACGACAGAAGGCAAGATGTGGATTGCACATCTTCATTCCAACCTGTTTCAGGTAGAGCATCGCACCCATCATATCGGACCGTTCCCAGGGGTGGTTGACCAGGGTTAAGTCGATTTCTTTCCTTTTGACAGGAAAGCTTCGAATGCAGCCTTTGCTTCATCCGATTTAAGCCGCTCATCAAAGAGCAATGCTTCCTCGCGCATCCGTGCCAGAATGTCGGTACGGTCACCGCGAACGAGATTTCGTGAGAGTTTGAGGGATTCGCGTGGTTTGGATGTAATTTCCAAGGCTGCGGCAAGTGCTTCAGTTTCAACCCGCCCTGCTGGCACGATCTGATTGATAATACCGGTTTCCAATGCCTGTGTTGCATTGAATGGCTTCCCCATGACCAGCAGTTCAAACGCCCGCTGATAGCCCATCAAGCGCGGCGCAATCAGACTGGAACCTGCTTCCGGGACAAGCCCCAAATCAGTAAAAGGCGTCCGGAACAGGCTCTTATCGGATGCAATCACATAATCGCAATGTAACAACATGGTGGTGCCCACACCGATGGCCAGCCCGTCTACTCCCGCAACCAATGGCTTTTCAGCAATAATGATGCGTTCCAGAAAATCAAACACCGGAGAAGCATGGACATTTCCCCCTTCAGCCATTTTCAAAAAATCGGCGATATCATTACCCGCGCAAAAACTTCCGGGGGTTCCGAGTATGGTAATCGAACCTACTGTAGGGTTTGCATTGGCATTGTCGATTGCACCGGAAAGTGCGGAATACATCTCGACCGTCAACGCATTCTTCTTGTCAGGACGGTTCATGCGGATGGTCATTACGCCATCAATTTCCTCAACAAGAATCAAATCACTCATTGGACGAGGCTTTCATAATCAGGCAGATTTCAAAATGGAAGACGCTTTGAGAAGGCTTTGTGCTCCACCGATTACGGTTTGCGAAAGCGCTTCACATTCTGGTAGCAGATTTTCTGCATAATACCGCGCCAAACCAGTTGCCTCACCTGCTTCTGAAGCCAGGCCTGCCTTGGCCAGATAACAACCACCTGCGGCCAATCCGAACAATTGCTGGTAAGGTGATGTTCCCGCCAGCGCTTCCTCCATTCGACCTTCTTCAAGGCAAGAGAGCATCCAGCCTGTGGCTTGAGAGAGAGCCTCCAGCGCGCTGTCCAACGCATCCGCAGTTGTGCCGAATTCGTCGTGATTTGCACCGCGAACCATTTCTGCAATTTTGCTTAACTCGGCGATGTATCCTTTCACTGCTTCGCCACCAGACAAAGGTAACTTTCGTGTCACAAGATCGATTGACTGAACACCATTTGTGCCTTCATAAATCGGGTTAATGCGCGCATCACGCATAAATTGAGCCGCACCGGTTTCTTCAATGAAACCCATCCCGCCGTGAATTTGCACCCCAAGGGACGCGACTTCTACGCCGGCATCGGAAGAAAAACTTTTTGCAATTGGAGTGATCAGACCCGCCCTTTCCGACCAGAATTTTGCCTCGTCGGGATTTTCTGAATCACTCATGTCTATGGCATGGGCAAGGGAATAGCAGATAGCACGGGACGCCTGCACCAACGCCCGCATTGTTAGCAGATTGCGTTGCACATCGGGGTGCTCGACGATGAGGCTCATACCCGGGCCTTCATGTGACGGCGCTTTGCCTTGCTTGCGCTCGTTGGCGTAGGCAAGTGCGTGTTGGTATGCAGCTTCGGCAACCGCTACACCCTGCATGCCAACATTGAGTCTGGCATTGTTCATCATTGTAAACATGCAATTGAGGCCCCGATTTTCTTCGCCGACCAAATAACCCACAGCACCAGCTTCACCTTCGGTAAATCCATCGCCATAAATCATTACGCATGTAGGAGAACCATGAATACCAAGCTTGTGCTCAATCGACTGGCAGAACACGTCATTGCGCTCACCGGGATTTCCACTATCATCCGGTACGAATTTTGGCACCAGAAAGAGTGAAATTCCACGTGTTCCTGCAGGCGCGTCAGGTAATCGGGCCAACACCATATGACAAATATTATCCGCCAAATCGTGTTCTCCATAGGTAATAAAAATCTTTTGGCCAAATATGCGGTAGGTACCGTCACCTGCTGGTTTTGCCTGGGATTTGAGCGCACCCAAATCTGTTCCGGCATGTGGTTCGGTAAGGTTCATCGTGCCGGTCCATTCACCGGACACCATTTTTTCCAGGAACACGTTTTTCAGATCATCACTACCGTGAGCCTCCAGGGCTTCAACGGCACCGGTCGTTAACAGCGGACACAATCCAAATGCCATGGATGCGGAATTCCACATTTCAAGAACGGCGGCAGCCATCATGGTCGGCAGTTTCTGGCCACCGAACTCTTCTGGCCCGGTTATTGAATTCCAGCCAGCTTCACAAAACTGCTTGTACGCCTCCTTGAAACCTGGTGCAGTTGTTACAACCTTGTTTTCCCACTTTGCGCCAACCTGATCGGCCGTCCGATTTAGAGGGGCCACCTCTTCGGTAGCGAATTTTCCCGCTTCCTTCAAAATTGCATCCACCAAATCTTCTGAGAGATTTTCGAACTTGCCTTCCGCAATCGCCAAATTGAGGCCCGCCACGTGCTTCAATGCAAATGCAATATCTTCTACCGGTGCCCGATACATTCCTGTTTCCCTCTCTTGCCCTAAAACAGTACACGCATTAGGCATTACCAACACGTGTCTTACTGTCTTGAACAGTTGAGCCACTCAGGTCAAATGGAAATTGGTTGTATGCCGGACATCATTTCTGTCGATAGCCTTGCTGAAAGCATGGACGCCATCTGCAGGAAAATTGCAGGCGGCGAGTTGATTGCCATCCCGACCGAGACGGTCTACGGGCTCGCAGGCGATGCAACCAATGGTATCGCGGTTGCAAAGATTTTCCAGATGAAAGGGCGACCACAATTTAATCCACTAATTTGCCATGTAAGCGGCACTGAGATGGCGGAGGCAATTGGTGAATTTTCACCACTTGCCACCAAACTTGCCAAGGCATTCTGGCCTGGGCCCCTTACCCTGGTCCTGCCACTCAATCCAGATTATGGAATTCATCCCCTTGTGACCGCCAATCTCAATACTGTTGGTTTACGGTTCCCCAAGGGACCAGCAGCCGATGTCATTGAAGCCTGTGATCGACCTCTGGCGGCGCCAAGCGCCAATCGCTCCGGCAAAATTTCCCCAACATCGGCAGGTCGTGTTGCAAGGGAGTTTCCGAACGAACAACTAACCATCATAGATGCGGGGGCCTGTTCGGTTGGGCTGGAATCTACCGTTGTAAAGGTAAATGGTGACAGTCTGAAAATCCTGAGGCCGGGCTCAATTACAGGGGAGATGATCCAATCAGAAACCGGAATCATGCCCGAGAGCATTGCGGGCGGAGATGGAATTGAAGCACCCGGAATGATGGCAAGCCACTACGCTCCGAATGCCAGACTGCTAATCAATCAAAGGAATTGTCCCTCTGGTGCTGCCCTTTTGGCGTTTGGCGCAGAGACGGATTGCAATCGTGACGGGGCAATACAGACGATGAATCTAAGTCCGGGAGGCGATTTGATTGAAGCAGCTGCCAATTTGTATGAAAGTCTGCATGTGCTTGATTCTGCCGGTCATGAAGTGATTGCCGTAGAACCCATACCAACGAATGGATTGGGCATTGCGATCAATGATCGACTGAACCGCGCAGCCGCACCAAAGCCGGGAGTTGATGCATGACCGGGTTATCCAAAAAGTTGCTGGATCAGTTCGTGGCATGCGTCGGTGCTGATCATGTGCTGACTGGCAGCGATGATCTTTCACACTACACGAATGAAAATCGCGGCATTTATCACGGAAAAACACCTTTGGTGCTGAAACCGGGTTCAACGCAGGAGGTCGCTGCAATAATCAAACTGGCTGCGGAGACCAAAACTGCAATTGTTCCCCAGGGTGGTCATACCGGTCACGTGGGAGGTGCGGTTCCCGATGAAAAAGGAAACCAGATTGTGGTCTCCATGGAACGCATGAACAGAATTCGCAAGGTAGACATTGATGGCAATGCGATGATGGTTGAAGCCGGTGTCATTCTGGAAGCCATACAAATTGAAGCCGAAGAACACGGAAAACTTTTTCCGCTAACCTTGGCTTCACAAGGGTCATGCCAGATAGGCGGCAATATCGCGACCAATGCCGGAGGAACAGGAGTCATTGCTTACGGGAACATGCGCGACCAGGTTTTGGGGCTGGAAGTTGTGCTTCCGTCCGGCAAAATTCTGGATGGGCTCAGAAGTCTTCACAAGGACAATACCGGTTATGATCTGAAAAACCTGTTCATCGGTTCGGAAGGCACACTTGGAATCATTACTGCCTGTGTGCTTAAACTCAGACCAAAACCGCGTGGAAAGGCTGTTGCACTTGCCGGATTATCATCACCAGAGCACGCATTGAAACTATACGCTCTTGCGCGCGAGCGGGGTGAAGGGATGTTGACCGCTTGTGAATTAATGCCGGATTTGGCTTTGCAATGCACGCTACGCAATATTGAAGGCAATCGCGCTCCGCTTGAAGGCAATCACGCCTGGTATGTTCTGATGGAAATTTCCTCCAACCGGAGTGAAGAAGATGCGCAGAATAGCCTTGAAAACATTCTTCAAGAGGGTTTGCAAGAAAAACTCGTTGGGGACGCTGCAATCGCCCAAACGCTGGAACAACAACAGGCATTGTGGCGAATACGCGAAACGGTGCCGCTGGCCCAAAAGCAAGAAGGTGGTTCGATCAAGCATGACGTGGCAGTTCCGGTACACAGGGTTCCGGAATTTCTCAAGCGAGCGGGCGCAATAATCAAACGGGAAATGCCCGATGCCCGGATTTACAGTTTTGGCCATCTTGGGGATGGAAACATTCACTACAATATTTCCCAACCGATTGACGGTGACAAGGAAGTGTTTTTGGCGCACAGGCAGGAGATAAATGATCTCATCCATGATCTCGTGATCGAAATGGAGGGCTCAGTTTCTGCCGAACATGGTATAGGGCGGTTGAAGCGCGACCTGCTCGCAAGAACCAAAAGCCCTGTGGAACTTCAACTCATGAAACAACTGAAAACGACCCTTGACCCTAATGGAATTATGAACCCTGGCAAAGTGGTGTGACCAGGCATTCTCTTAACCCGGCATTAGTTGCAATGTAATTTCTTCAGCACATTCCAGGCGCGATCGACCCGGCTTTTGATTTCCTTGTCATTCAGTTCGGGTATTGTGCCCGTTACCCTTCGGATTTGGGTATCCCCCAACAGCAGGCAAATATAGAAATCAACAATTTCACCGGAATTTTCATAATGTATCTGCTTCTTGTTTTTTGCCCGCTTAAAAATTTGCTGTAGGACGGGCATAACGTGATTGCGTCCGGCATCGGCTAATGCCTCACCAAGGGACCCGGTTTCATTGGCGTCCGTCGCGGCTGCGCGGTTCAACACCACGGCCTTTTCACCTGTAACCATTTTCAACAAGTCGAAACCTGCACGCTCGAGAATATGTTGCAGATCTTCATCCCGGTTCAATCCATCCTGCAGGGTAACAATTATCTGCTGAGCATTACTTTTAATCAGTGAACGAAACAGTGCCTGCTTGTTTCCATACCAGTTGTACAAAGTTTCATTTGATGCTCCAGCCCGTTTGGCAATCGCCAGCATGGAAGTCGCTTTGTATCCTTGCTCCTGCAACAGTTGAAAAGCCGCCATTTCAATCTGCCGCATGCGTGCTTGCCTGTTTTCCAACTTCATAAGTTCCTCCAAACATCTTGACATAATCGTAATTTATTGTACGGATATGTCAATCCGTACATTATTTTACACTTTGGAGAATACAATATGTCACTTGAAAATCGCAAACTACACGCCGCCCTGACTTGCCTGATCATCCTTCAGGTCATCATGTTGCTATCCTTATATGCCCAGTCACCACCACATCCACCTTTAAGCATTCCTCTGTTCGCGCTAGGGCCATTTCTGGCTGCATCAATTTCCCTGGCGACCGCGGCAATAGTTCTCGGTCCAGTGAACAATCGAACGGGCAAGATCATAACGCTATGTGCGGCTGCAACAGCGATGCTCTCATTTGGGCCGCAAAAATGGTTTGATACAGCCTTTCCGCAAATTTGGCCTGCAGTAATCCTGGCACAACTCTGCGCCCTTACAATTGTAATTGAACTCTGGAGAGCAAACAGGGCCGGACAAACCACGAGATGAAGTTCCCATCCTTAACAGTCTCTTCCCGCGCAAGATTTTGATAACCAAAAGCGAAAGCAAGAATTGATTCACCTTGTTTGTTAAGTGGATCGGCATGGCGCCCTGTTATGTTCTCCACATCACGGGAACAAGAAAAACAATAATTCGTGACACAGAAGCACCGACATAGAATCGGGCTCTGAAGGGTACAGAGAGGCAAAAATGGCAGCAATCGCCAATCCGGCAGGGGCAAGTCCAATGCGGCTTGACCCCTACAAGGCTCCTCACAAGGTGGAGCTTCACGGAACATCATACAAGGTTGATGTCACTGGAGCAGTGGTCAAGAAAACACTTGGCTGCGGTCTTCCATTGAGCATGGCCATGCCGGCAAAAGCATTCAAGGGAATTGCAGCACGTGCCATTGAGGATGCTCAAGGCAAAGTGACTGTAACCCTTGAATTGCTTCATCATGATCCGGATCTTTGCATACCATTGCTGGTTGCCGACAATCTGGATGATGTTGCTGCTGACTGGCACTCCTGGTCGCGGTTAATGAAACTACCGATGCTGATTGTAGGGCCAGACGATGTCGCAGTATCAATTCGCAAACAACTAGGTGAAATCATGGTCGAAACACCCTGGGAGCGCCGCAAGCGGATCACAACTATCAAGCACCGGCCAAATTTTCTGCGCCGCCGTAAACCTGGTGTTGTAGGTGAGGTTGAGAAAATATCTGCTACCGAGATTATTGCGCGCCGTTAGATCACGAAAAAAGCACCGAAGCTGTCAGTCCAACAAACATAAACAGCCCCAACACACTATTTGATTTGAACAGCCTCAGACATTTGTTCGGATCATGAATATCCAGCCTTGTGACTTGCCATGCCATGTGCATGCCGACACAAGCCAGTCCGATCCACGCCGGCAATCCGACACGCGCCAAGCCGAATGCAATGGCAAACAGCATCAGGGCACTGACATACAGAATGACAATCGCCAATCGGGTATTGTCACCAAACAGTCTCGCGGTTGATTTGACACCGACCAACATGTCGTCCTCGGTATCCTGATGCGCGTAAATGGTGTCATAGGCAATTACCCAGCATATGCAACCGGCATACATAGCCAGTGGAGGCCACGTGAGGTGACCAAACACAGAAGTCCAACCGACCAGCGCACCCCATGAAAATGCCAACCCCAGAAACAGTTGCGGCCACCAGGTAAAACGTTTCATGAACGGGTATACCAAAATGGTTACAACGGAAATCAATCCAACGAGAATAGTATACCGATTGAATTGCAGCAGGACGATAAGGCCAATCAGCAATTGCAGGGCCAAAAAAATCAACGCCCCAGCGCGCGTAGCCCGACCCGATGGCAGGGGTCTTGAGCGGGTACGGGCAACCTGATTATCAATATCCTGATCAACCAGATCATTGTAGGTGCAACCGGCGCCACGCATGACGAATGCACCAGCGAAAAACAGGAACAGATACCAGATGATTTGGGAAACTTGTGTATCGCGACCGGCAGTCAAGAAACCCAACATCAATGACCACCAACAAGGCCACATCAAAAGTTGCCAACCGATAGGACGTTCCCAGCGCGCCAATTGTGCATAAGGCCACATCCAGTGTGGCAGCCAATAGACCCAACTGTGTTTCAGGGCATCGGCGACTTTTTTGTCCGCGTCAATCATGGAAAATCTGTGGACTCCCGAGATCGACTGGTCAAGGCGACAAATAATCCGTGTTAGTTTGCAGCAACATTTTTGATTGGATGATTGCACATGAGAGTTTTACTGATTGGGTCCGGCGGGCGAGAACATGCCCTTGCGTGGAAACTTGTCCAATCCCCCTTGCTTTCGAAACTGTATTGCGCGCCCGGAAATGCCGGTATCTCTCAATGTGCTGAAATTGTCGATCTTGATCCGACAAACCATCCGGCAATAATCGATTTTTGCAAATCAAGCCAGATAGACCTTGTGGTTGTCGGGCCCGAAGCACCTCTTGTCGCCGGATTGGCGGATGATCTGGACAATGCAGGCATCAAGGTGTTCGGACCATCTGCTGCCGCGGCTCAACTTGAAGGGTCGAAAGGGTTTACCAAAGACCTTTGCGCCGAATTCAACATCCCTACTGCCGCATATGGCCGGTTTTCGGATTCAGCATCGGCCAAAGCCTACCTGAAGAATTGCCAAATTCCGATTGTCATCAAGGCCGATGGGCTGGCCGCAGGCAAGGGCGTGGTGATCGCCGAAACCGTAAATGACGCGGAAGCTGCAATCGATGATTGTTTCTCCGGTGCCTTTGGCGACGCGGGCAGTGAAGTCGTCATTGAAGAATTTCTTGAAGGTGAGGAAGCGAGCCTTTTTGCGTTGTCTGACGGACAAACCGCATTACTGCTCGGCACAGCGCAGGATCACAAACGGGTTGGTGACGGTGATACCGGCCCAAACACTGGCGGCATGGGCGCCTATTCGCCCGCTCCGGTCATGACGCAAGACATGATTGATCAAACCATGAGCGATATCATCGTCCCAACCCTTGCGGGCATGCACAGCCGCGGAATGCCGTTCAAGGGAATACTCTTTGCCGGTCTAATGCTCACCAACAAAGGGCCGCTGCTGATCGAATACAATGTCCGCTTCGGTGACCCGGAGTGCCAGGTACTGATGACACGCCTGAAGTCTGACCTGCTTGAACTTATTCTGGCATCCATTGATGGTTCGCTTCTTGAAGTGGAGGCAAACTGGTCAGACAAGGCAGCACTTACCGTAGTACTGGCATCCAAAGGTTATCCGGGCACTTATGAAAAGGGAGCACCAATCGAAGGTATCGAGCGGGCAGAAGAAACCGGTACAACCGTGTTTCACGCAGGCACCGCCAGCAACGGAGACACTCTTGTAGCAACCGGTGGCAGGGTTTTAAATGTCACAGCCCTCGGTGACAGTGTCAGCGAAGCACAGCAAAAAGCGTACGCTGCCGCTGATCAAATCAAGTGGGACAACGGCTTTTGCCGCAGAGATATTGGCTGGCGGGCAGTTGAGCGGGAAAAACAGGCGGGCCACTGATTATTCAGCGGCATGGGCCTGATCAGTGTAGCCCTTCAATTCTCCATTGATGGCATAGTCCAGAATATCGACAATTTCTTCGGCGGTTTCAGCTACAGCCAGTGCCGCTGCATCAACTTCTTTCAATGCATGCTGATGATCCGGACCGTGCATGATGACCAGCGGCTTTCCGATTGCCGAAGCAAAACCTGCATCAAAGGCAGCGTTCCATTGCCTGTACTGGTCACCGAAACGCACAATCACAATATCGGCCTCCTGAATCAATGTTCTGGTGCGGATTGCATTAATCTGCGCACCCTTGCGATCATGCCAAAATTTCTTTTCCTCAGAGCCAAGAATTGCGACGCCACAATCATCCGAAGCCTCATGGTGCGTTACGGGCGCATCAATCGAAACAGGCAGCTTCTTCGCAACGCAACCCGTTTCAATCTGCTCGCGCCAGTCTGTATGAATTTCACCTGACAAATACAGTTTCCAAGTTTTCATGATCTAGATCCCTGTTTCAAATTGCTGAAGAACTGGATACCATCTGAACTGGAAAAGAAAAGGGCGAACGGGAAACACTGACATCATGATTGTAATTTTGAAGTTTATTCATTTGTTGGGTTTGATGCTCGGCGCTACGGCCAGTCTGGGCAATCTATACATAATGCTTTCGAAAGGACCGCATGATCTTCCCACACCGGGGCAATTTAACCAGATGCGAAAACTGTTTCGACTCACGGCACTGGGCGCAATCGGACTCCTGTGGGCAAGTGGTCTGTTGATGCTGATTAATCACGGATTATGGCCAGACGGCTTCGCATTCACCGTGAAGATCGCGCTGGTGGTTTTACTGACCCTGATCATTCTGCTGTTCAACTTCCTTGCACCCGGGTGGGCGCGAAGCGGCGGACCACCTTCCTGGGCTGGACCAATGCAGATTAGTGCAGCAGCAATTTTGATCGGGATAGTTGCGTTTGCAGCAGGCGCCTTTAACTAGCGTCTAAACTGCGCGTTTTTTGGATTCTTCCAAAGTTTCAGAATGCAAATCAATTGTTCTTGCGAAATCTCCGGGCATCAGGGTCGGTCGACTGAAGTAAAACCCTTGCAGATATTTGACACCTGCCTTTGAAGCAAGAAACACTTCTTCCTCTGTCTCTACACCTTCCATCAGCACGGTGGAGCCCGAACTGGTAAACGCTGCAACCATGGATTTCAGTAGCGCGAATGTCTGGTTATTGGATGAAAAATTCTGGAACAGGGTTCTATCCAACTTGACGATATCCGGGCGTACATTGAGAAAACGTTCAACGTTTGAACATCCTTTGCCATAGTCATCGAGGGCAAATCTGACATTGTTGCCCCGCAAAATTTCACAAACCCGCTCAAGCATTCTCCGCGACAGAATTTCATGCTCGAGAATCTCAAATACGATGTAACATTGATCGAGGCCATTTGCTTCCAGACGATCCAGTGTAATTTGGAATTCAGTTTCCAGTTTTTTCAATGACTGAAAGTTGGCTATGTTTACATTCACAAACAGAAATTTTTCGGCAGGCTGAAATGCGCGGTAACTACGAATATGCAGAGCCACACACATGCTTTCGATAAATACCTTGTCTCGTTTGGGAACCTGTTCAAAGAAAAACTCAGGGTGAACGGGATATCCGTTGGATTCCGGCCTTATCAAACCTTCGTAGGCGACAAGCCTTGCTATCCCGTCTTCTTCGATTGAGTAAATTGGCTGGCAAGCGGGGTACAAGGTGTAATCGAGGTAACGCCCGATGCTTACACCGCTTTCATCCAATTCAATTGCATCAGAAACGAACTCTGGCCGTCCCATGCTTCCCCCTGCATATTATCACTACAAAGAGGTACCACAGGTGAGTTTTCAAAGTATAAACAGAAGTGGTTGTAGACTAGCCACCATACAACCGTAAATGTTGCTGGATATTGAGGAACTAACCGCTGATTTTGGATAAATCTGCAACAGTTCCTGTTACATTTCTGATGCGCGACAAGAGTGCCAGACGGTTGGCGCGAACGGCATCATCCTCATCATTAACGAGAACATGCTCAAAGAAAGAATCAATTGGCGCACGCAAAGTGGCCATCAACGACATGGCAGCAGAAAAATCTTCTTTTTCAATGGCTTCCGACACTTTGGATTCAACCTGATTCAACACCTTGTTGAGTTCAATCTCTGAATCAGCGGCAAAAAGATCATCCTTCACCTTACCTTCAAATGCATCACCCTTCTTCTCCTCAGCGGCAAGAATATTGGCAGCACGCTTGTAACCAGCCAAGAGGTTTTTCCCATCTTCGGAATCAATCAGTGCCTGCAACGCTTCGGCCTTGCGCGTGATAATAAGCAAATCATCCGCATCCGGTGTAAGCACAGCATCTATCAAATCGTGACGAATGCCCTTGTCGCGAAGATAGACCTTGAGGCGGTCATGGAAGAACAGCATTAGGCCGCTTCGACTATTGAAGACTTTCACTCGCATGCTCAACATTCGGAAGAATACCGAGCTGTCATAGTTCCGTTCAGCTTCCACGATTTGCAGACGAATTTCCTCAATCTCATTCTTTGAAACTTCGTCAGGAAAATTAGCTTCAAATTTTGAAGCAACCGAATTGGAAATTTGGTCAACGGCATTTCCAATCGGTTTATTTAATCGCAACCCCACCCCATTTTCCAGCACCAGTCTGATAATACCAAGTGCAGCCCGTCTCAACGCGAACGGATCCTTGGAACCGGTTGGCTTTTCATCGATTGCCCAGAAGCCGACAAGCGTGTCGAGCTTGTCTGCCAGCGCAACGGTGATCGAGACCGGATCACTTGGCACATCATCGGATGGCCCGAGTGGTGAGTAATGCTCCTCGATTGCCAGGACGACTGAGGCATCCAGACCTTTTCGCTCCGCATAGGTGCGCCCCATGGCGCCCTGCACTTCCGGGAACTCATAGACCATCGCGGAATTCAAATCGGCCTTGCAAAGATGCGCTGCCTCTTTTGCTTTCTTGGCAAGTTCTTCTGCGCTCACGCGAGTGGCTTTGCCACCGCTCCGCGAGGGCGACGTATTCGTGTCGGTCGGCATATCGCCTCCCGGAGCTTCGCTCCGATTTGCAACAATGGGTGCCAGTTCGTCCGCCAGCGCCTCAATGCGTTTAACCCGCTCACCCTGCGTCCCGAGTTTGGCGTGGAAGGTTACGTCGTCCAGTTTCCTGATCCATGGTTCAAAGCCTTCTTTTGAAAGCACCTGCTGGAGATCTCTTTCCCAGAAGAATTTTGCATCGGCCAGGCGCGCGTTTACTACCTTGCCATTGCCTCGCGCGACCTCAGTTCCGCCGTCAGACGGGACAATGTTTGAGGCAAGGAGAAACTTGTTTGAAAGTGTGTTGTTTTCACGGACCACAAAACATTTCTGGTTGTCCTTGATGGTGAGGCGGATAACTTCCTGAGGGATATCCAGAAAGTCTTTGTCGAATTCGCCCATCAAAACCGTGGGCCATTCTACGAGACCGGAAACTTCCTCCAGCAGTCCCGGATCATCGACCAGCTCCAACCCTTGCGCGAAAGCAAGATTATTCGCTTCGGTCTTGATGGTTTCCTTGCGGCGTTCCGCATCCAGCATAACGAATGCCTTCTCCAGCTTGCTGGCATAATCATCAAAATGCTTCACAGTGAATTCACCCGGCGCCATGAAACGGTGCCCACGCGTGGCATTGCCCGATTGAATGCCGCCAACTTCAAATTTCACCACTTCAGCTTCTTCGGTTTCGGGACCAAAGATGCACAGGATTGATTGCAGCGGACGCACCCACTTCAACCATGACCCTTCAAGTTCAATCTTGTTTCCGTCTTCCATAAGAATGAAAGAGTCATCTTCTGCGAGAAGATAACTAACAGGTCTTTCACCCCAGCGCATTGATTTCGGCCAGGGAAAATTACGGATAATATCCGGCATTGCATCAGCAATGATTTCACTGGCGTCGCGGCCTTCTTTCTCAATCACCGCAACGTAAAAATCACCCTTCTTCGGATCGGACTTTACCTCGGCCTGATCAATCGATGTCAGACCTGCGCCACGCATAAACCCTTCGATGGCCTTTTCCGGTGCATCGGTGCGTGGGCCTTTTTTCTCTTCCTTGATGTCGGCGGACCGCGCATCAACGCCACGCACATCGAGAACAAGTCTCCGAGGTGTCCAGTATTCCTTCGCACCCTCATATGTGAGCCCTGCATTCACCAGCGCGTTGGTAACCGCGGAACGCAAATCACCTGCCGCCTTTCGCTGCATGCGGGCGGGTATCTCTTCGGAGAAAAGTTCAAGCAGAAGGTCAGGCATGAATAGCTCCAATATCCTCGCGCGACATAGCAAGGCTACGGGAGCTTGTCACCTGTTCTGTGACCAGATTCAAGATACAAAATTTTTTCGCTGCTGAAGCCGCTTACACCACACCGTTTTCAACTAGAAAGAACCGGGGTGGTTACCCCAATTATTAATCAAAGTCATCGCCGCCGCCTTTGGCAACAGCCGGGTCACCGGAAAGCTTCATGTGGCTGCCATCACAATAAGGCGGGTTGTTGGTCTGTTTGCAATTGCAAAGCATACGCGGCTCGTCACCTGCCTGATCCCACTTGAGATGCATGAATTCCGTACCCTTGTGCGAACCATCGCAAAATGGCTGCTTTGCTGATTTTCCACACGCACACCAGTAGTAAGTTTCGCCGTCCTTTAGATCCACCTTGGTTGGACTGGTACCTGCCACTTCCCCTTTTTTCGTCATCGAAATTCTCCCTCTGTGATAACAAAATCCAACCTACTTGAAGCTGCAAATTATACAAGCAACAAGTTTTCAACTGTGTGAAAATTTGTAAAAGATTTCAGCTTCAGGAGGCAAGGGTTTAAACCTCAGCGCCACCAGCTTCTGTCCTCAGGAAAGCTTCACCACATGCTTTCGACAAGGCGCGAACCCGCAGAATATAACTCTGGCGTTCAGTCACTGAAATGACCCCTCGGGCATCCAGCAAGTTGAATACGTGTGAAGCCTTGATGCATTGGTCATATGCCGGATGCGCCATGACGATGTTCTTGCCGGTTTTAGGGTCGACGTCTTGCTGCTCAAGGATACGTTCACACTCGGCTTCAGCATCCTCGAAATGCCTCTGCAATGTATCGGTATCGACCACATCAAAATTCCAACGCGAATATTCCCGTTCAGTTTGCTGGAATACATCGCCGTAGGAAAGCTTGCCCTCACCTTCGAGGCCATTGAAGTTCAGGTCATAGACATTGTCGACGTCCTGCACATACATCGCAAGGCGTTCAAGGCCGTAAGTCAACTCACCGGAAACCGGTGAACATTCAAATCCGCAAACCTGTTGAAAGTAGGTAAACTGGGAAACTTCCATACCGTCACACCAGACTTCCCAGCCAAGACCCCAGGCACCAAGTGTCGGACTTTCCCAATCGTCCTCAACGAAGCGAATGTCATGCAGGGCCGGATCAATTCCAATTGCGTACAAGGATCCCAGATACAGTTCCTGAAGATCAGGCGGTGATGGCTTTAACAAAACCTGGTACTGGTAATAGTGCTGAAGCCGGTTGGGGTTTTCTCCATATCGCCCATCGG
Source organism: Hyphomicrobiales bacterium (assembly GCA_021775455.1). GTDB lineage: Bacteria > Pseudomonadota > Alphaproteobacteria > Rhizobiales > Rhizobiaceae > JAALLB01. The sequence goes on from JAJFHU010000061.1 coordinate 36,330, forward strand.
TTGGACGACGGGATGGTTGCACATAGGCAGCTTTCCAGTGTTTGGGCCCCAATGCTCTCAAGGTCGTGGCCGGATGAAAAGTACCGGCACCGACCTCCATGTCATAGGGTTGGAGCACAGCACAGCCTTTGCTCGCCCAATAATCATGGAGGGTAAGGATCAGTCCCTGAAAAGATCTTGTCGGATTGAGGTGATCCGGCTTTTTCATTGCTGCGTTCATAGAGAAAACCATAGAATTTGTTTGTGTTTAGGGGGCATGCAAGCAAGGGTCAAGAAAGCATTTGGCTATAACCGACAAGTGAATGCGACATTGCGTGGCGCGAGTGGAAATTGCCTCGTAACCGCTTCTGCACGACACTTCTGACAAACCGGGTCACAATTCATGAAGCAAGTCGTCGCAAAGCCTCCGGCAATAGCCATGTCCGGCATTATCCTATCCATGATGCTAATGGCCGTGGCAAGCGGACTTATTTATGCCTACGTGCCAATAAAACTGAAAAGCCTGGGCTTTGAACCGTGGGTTCTGGCCAGCATGGTTCCAGCTACTGCTTTTGGCGGCTTCATTGGATGCTTTGCGACCGGCTGGATGCTGAGAATTTCCGGTCATGCGCGCGTTTTCATGGTTTTGCATACTGCTCTTCTCTTATCCTACTTGTTTCTGCTGGTTAGTGACCATCCAATAATCTGGCTTTTTGGCAGAGCGATTTACGGACTTGGCGCACATGGAGTTTTCATCGTTGCACAAAGCTGGCTCCATGATGCAACGACAGACGAAAAGCGCGGACAAGTGATGTCAGTCCTTTATGTGTCCTTCCTGTTTACGCTGGGCGTAGGTTCATTCTGGGCCGGGCAGATTGGTGTCGAAGGGGAAACAATACTGATCCTTGCAATCCTGTTTGCCGCGATGGCGGTGTTCCCGGTTGGGCTTACGAAACTGCCGCAACCGCCCTTGCCCGATCAGGTGGCTGTTGAGATTAAACGAGTCTGGAAAATTTCACCCGTGGGATTGGTGGGAATGTTCTGTGTCGGTGGAATGACCTTCACATTGGTCACTTTCGCCCCAATTTACGCAAGCGAGCTTGAATTCACACCTCAAAAAATCGGCCTGTTAATGATGATGATGCAAATTGGATTAATTGTCATTCAAGTGCCAATGGGTGCATTGTCGGACAAAATTGACCGACGTTATGTGCTGTTGATGGTTTGCGGGATGGCGGCAGTAATGGCCGTGATCGCGATCATCTTTCAGTCAACACTCGGATTTTTGATGCTGGCACTGGTGTTTGCCATTTGGGTTGGCGCCAATGATACGATCTACTCCGTTTCCAGCGCTCTTGCGAATGACCGCGCTGACCCGCAGCATTATGTGTTCCTCGCCAGTACGCAGATGGTTGCGTGGTCGTCGGGCGGGTTCATTCTTCCACTTTTGGCGACTGGTTTGCTGACATTTTTCCCGATCACAATATTCATGTGGGTATTGCTGGCGGTAACGATAATCTTCGCGGCATTTGTTGTGTATCGCATCATTGTCGGTAGACCAGTGCCTGAAGATCCAGATACCTCCTATGTGGAAGTTCCTCCGGTTGTACATCCGGGCGGTATGATGATGGTCAGCACTGCCGAAAGCGACGGAGCCGGAAGCAGTGAATGGATAAATTGAATTCTGGTTGGCGATCACTCGCCCGAATTGACATGATTTTCTTCAGGAATTCCGTAGAGATAATCCGTATCTGCTACAATCTCATGGCATTCATGACAGAAATCCATGCTCGATGGGTTTTCTCCAAGACTGTCACCCAAAAGCGAGCCATCCGGCATTATCATCACATAGCGCCAGTCTCCGTGTTCCGGACGGGTTCCTCCCGGCATCTTCTCCATCAGAAACAATGCACCAGGAAATGCTCCGCCGTCCTTTGTAACCGTGAAACTGTCTTTCGCCAGAATTGAACCGGGAGGCATGGCAAAGCTGTCTTCCATTGCCAGATAGTCCTTCGATATCTTGTTGCCATAATTGTTCAAAAAGCGGTTGCCATGACCCTGCGAAATGTAGGGGGAGGAGTTAAACCGCTGCCATTGTAAATAGGCGGCTGCTTCTGGAATATCAGATTCCGAGTAACCGGACGCCATTCCACTCAAGAGCCGTTGATAAATATCTTCGGCTTCTTGTTGGTTCAATTCAGCCGGCTCCTCAATCTCAAAGTGAGCGGAAGGATGAGACAAATCCTGAGCATATACAGAATAAGGCAATAACAGAAAAGCTGGCAGTATTAGTATTGGTCGAATATTCCACACGGATTCCAACCTCCTGACGAGGTTCAGTGTTTACCGGTTGGGGGTAAATTCCAAGCGCCAACCGGCAATTCTCACATACAGTTGATGGAATGTGAGTTAGTTCGCACTATTTGTCGCCGTCAGAAGGACGATAGACCCCGTCAGGCCCTTTTTGCAGTGCCTTGCCCGGTTGCTTTTTTTCTGCCTTTTTGGTTTCTCGTCCCACCCGCTCCATTTCGCGCTTGAATGCCCGGTAGGCATACCAAGCCAAACCACCGACCAAAACTATGGCAATGAGTTGAGGCATTTAAAGACCATAACGGGCACGAAGTGTCCGCTCCTCTGCTACATTAATCAATCCATCCGCCAGGGCTGAGGCAGTCTCCTGAGACAGAGCATTACTGACGCCCGGAGCAGCGCGGCCAAACAAACCACGCTTGGGTTGAATGAGCTTTAATTCTACATCATCACCAAATCGCTCTTTCAACACAATCGACATGTGACCAAGTCCGTCAATCAGACCCAGTGTTTTGGCACGAACACCCGTCCAGAACTTGCCGGTAAATACATCACTGTCCTCAACAAGTTTTCCTTCTCTACGTGCTTTCACCATGTCGATAAACACCTGATGGACTTCCAGTTGCAGTTCCTTGAGATAGGCAGTGTCAGCTTTCTTTTCCGGTTGGAAGGGATCCAGCATTACCTTGTTTTTACCAGCCGTATAAACGCGCCGGTCCACACCAATTTTTTCAATGGCTTTGTCAAATCCGAATCCGGCAGAAACAACGCCAATAGAGCCTACTATCGACGTTTCGTCAGCAATGATTTCGTCGCCGGCCAATGCAATCATGTAACCGCCAGATGCCGCCACGTCTTCCACAAACATGATGACTTTCTTGTCTTTTTCTTCAGCGAGTTTGCGAATTCGGGAATAAATCAGGCGCGACTGGACAGGGGAGCCACCTGGAGAATTGAGCGATATGGCGACGACAGGTGCTTTTTTGTATGAAAAGGCCTTTTCAAGACTTGAAGCACAACCGGCCAATGACAAACGGGAAGAACTAAGTGGACCGCCGCCGGTGGCAATCATTCCCGCCAAACGCACAACAGGGATGGTTTGAGACTTGTTTCCCAGTTTACCGGGTAAAAGCTTGCTGAATTTCATCGGGTTTCCTGGATTAAATCAAGTGATCAGTATTCCACTCAAATGGCGGACTGAAGGCCGCTTTGCAAGGGGTATTTATCAAATTGATTCAGGATTTCGCACTCGAAAATTGCAAATATTCTTTACCCTTGAATATCTTATCAGCCTGTTTTGTAAAAGTACCGTCTGCTTTGTGCACCAGTAAACCGGGCAGAATCGAAAAAGGTGCACGGGAACCGCGAACTCCGCGAACAACTATGCGCTGTGCTGCTTCATCCGGCTTTGAATAGACTGGAAGGACTTCAAGTCCACCGAACCGTCCCTGACAGGATGCCATGACATCGGCGATATTCTTTGTCCTGTAAATCAGGGCAATGGTTCCACCCGGTCTTGTTATTGCGGCGGCCGTCCTCAACCAGGGATCCAATCCGCAGTTGCCCAGCATATGCGCTGCCGCGCGTTCAGGATCGGGGGACGGGCGTTCACTGGCATAATTATAGGGTGGATTGAGAACCACATGATCAACACTTTCAGATTCAAGACCCGCTTCAACGCGTTTGACACCTGACAGTGTGACATCCGCCTCCACAATCCTGGTTCTGGATGCGAAGGACTCATTGCCTGCAAGCTCAAGGGATTTTCGTGCAAGATCAACCACATCAGGGTCAATTTCCACCTGAACCAGTTGCAAACCGGAGTTCAAATTGAGCGCTGCCAGGCCGACGACCCCTACCCCTGCTCCCAGATCGGCAACAATTCCCTTAGCATTTGGCGGCAAGGCAGCACCCACCAAAAGTGAATCCAGACCCGCACGATGACCACTGGACTTTGGTTGCAGAACCTTGAACGCCCCATCGTGAAATGCATCCTCGGTAGTCCCGTTGTGGTTTTCGTTTGGATCGGACATGCCAGCTTCCGAAGAAATAGATTGTGCCATCAGTTTTTCACATTATCGGTCAGTTCGAGTTCCAGCCCAGCATCGGTCATCAATTTCCTGGCCCGCTCCCACTGATCACTGTCCACCATGATCCGGCGGGGAATTATGCCAATTGAACCTTCCAAAACACTCATATTTTGATCCAGAACCTGATAAATCACTCCAGCCTGACGAAGCAGCGATTCGACAACCGAGATTGTTACCATGTTGTTAGTTGCGAGAAGCTGTCTCAATCCGGCCTCCAAGGTATTAAAGTTCTAATTGAAGATTAGCGAAAAACTACCGGCAAAGCGATCATTTACAGTCACGATCCAGTGAAAGGCAATCGAGTTTGCCAGTCCCCAATTGAATTGCCAGCGTACCGGCAAACATCAGCAAAGCGGTACTTAACCATTCTGACCTGCGCCAAAATATCACTTGTACAGCTACAAGGGGAACCCTAGACTCTGCTGAACTGCTGGGTTTTTAGCAAGAGTTACGGGATTAGGACTGTTCATGTCAGGTGTTGTTGTCAATTTCGAAAACAGAAATCAAGCGGATACCAGCATAGAATTACTGATGCAACTTGTTGCCGATGACATGCAACGCGTCAACGCATTAATTCTGTCAAAAACCGGATCCGATGTTCAGATGATTCCGGAGGTGGCCAACCACCTCATTGATTCGGGAGGCAAGCGGCTCAGGCCAATGATAACCATCGCAGCCGCACAAATGTGTGGTTATGAGGGCGATGGACACGTAACTCTGGCAGCCAGTGTGGAGTTCATGCACACGGCGACACTGCTTCATGATGATGTAGTAGATGAAAGTGATTTGCGCCGGGGGAAACTGGCAGCCCGTATGTTGTGGGGGAATGAAGCCAGCGTTTTGGTGGGTGATTTTCTGCTTGGGCAGGCTTTCCGGATGATGGTTGATGTTGGCTCCCTAGATGCTCTTAATGTACTGTCACACGCCGCTACTGTGATCGCTGAAGGCGAAGTGATGCAACTTACAACCGCCAAGAACCTTGAAACCACAGAAGATGAATATCTGGAAGTCATTCGCTCCAAGACTGCGGCGCTGTTTGCAGCAGCGGCAGAAGTTGGTCCAATAATCGCTGCACAACCTGCAACTACAATTAGCGGATTCCGTTCATATGGAAACAATCTTGGACTTGCTTTCCAACTGATTGACGATGCGTTGGATTATGGTGGCAACAGCAAGAAACTCGGCAAAAACATTGGTGATGATTTCCGGGAAGGAAAGGTAACGCTTCCGGTTGTCCTTGCTTATCGTCGCGGAGACGACAAGGAACGGCAATTTTGGCAGGATGCAATCGTTTCAGAGAAGAATGATGACAACGCTCTCGATCAGGCAAGGGAATTGCTGCACAGACGCGATGCCATAAGCGACACCGTTCTACGCGCACGGCACTATGCGGACATGGCAAGGGATGCACTTGACCGCATGCCCAACACCGAACATAAAACCGCGTTGATTGACGTACTTGATTTTTGCGTAAGCAGGGCCAATTAAAAGTTCAGTGCTTGCGATTTAGTCTCAAAAGCGCCATGATTCTCAAACTCAAAGCAGGTTGCAATAACCTTGAAGGAATAAGCAAAAAGCATGAGCATCAAATTCCGCCATCCAGTGAAAGCACTGATGCTTTCCCTTTTGATTTCGACGGTTGGGCCAATAGGAGTCGCCAGCACGGATCTTGACGAAACCATCTCAGGTTCGGGACTTGCTGGAAGTTTTCTGGCTTCAAGGGTAGCGATCAACGAAAATGATGATGATGCCGCGGTACTTTTTCTGGAACGGGCGCTATCACTTGATCCGGAAAACAATAAACTTCATCAGGATTTGTTTGTTTCTCTTGTTACCAACGGTCGAGTGGATGACGCGGCCGAAATGGTTGGAGACATCCAGGCTGATGGGCAAGCTGGCAATCTGGCCTTGATGGTCGATGCGATTACCGCACTGCGCAAACGTTCCTGGAACAAATCTTTCAGCACGCTGGAACTTCTGGAAGGCGGCGACCTGGACATGATGCTCCGCGAAATCATTTCAAGTTGGGCACTTTTTGGTGACAAAAAAAGCACCGAAGCGCTCGATCGTCTGGAGGCAATTGATGGGCCGGAATGGATCATGGTAATTCGCGATCATCATGCCGGATTACTTGCAACTGCTGCTGGTGAACTTGCGATCGCAGAAGAAAAATTCAAAAGTGTCATTGCCAACCGGGTAATGATCTCGGTTCTGACAGAAACCTACATCCGCTCCGTTGAAGCGCTGATTCGCAACGAACTTAAAGCGGGAGATTTCGAGGGTGCTACAAAACAATTGAAGTTCGGCCAGAGTCTTATCCCAAGTCATCCGCCCTTCAAGATTCTAGCTGATGCAATTGCAAAGGAAACGGTTCCACCACCACTGATTGCTTCCCCTCAACAAGGTGCCGCAGAACTGTTTTTCAATGTTGCCACTGGAATCAAGAGAGATGGCGGTACTGCGCTTGCCAAGACTTACCTGCAATTGGCAAAATATCTTGCCGCCGACAGTGATGTCATTTCGATTGCGTTGGCTGAACTCTACCTTCAACAGGGTAGCTACGAATCTTCCAACATCTACTATGAGTCGGTAAAAGAAGCTTCTTCTTTTCATCATATCGCACAGCTGGAACGCGCGAGCAATTTGGCGCGGATGGACAAGAAGCAGGAAGCTATCGAGGTACTGCTTGAAATTCTGGATGAAAACCCAACAGACCTTCTGGGTTACATGACCCTTGGCGAACTCTACAGTCGGGAAAAGCAATACAAAGAGGCTGCCGAAATTTATAACAGGGCAGTTGAACAGATCGGCACCGAGCAAAATCACCATTGGCGGCTGTTTTATCGGCGCGGTATAGCATATGAGCGCCTGAACAAGTGGGATCTGGCAGAACCCAATTTCACAAAGGCACTGGAACTTTCCGCCAATCAGCCGGATGTCCTGAATTATCTTGGTTACTCCTGGATCGATCAGGGTATCAATCTGGACGAGGGCATGGACCTGATCCGCAAGGCTGTGGATTTACGCCCTCGTTCCGGATTCATTGTCGACAGTCTGGGATGGGCGCACTACAGGCTGGGTAAATATGAGGATGCCGTTCGCGAACTTGAACGGGCGGCCGAGCTTATGCCGCAAGACCCGACGATCAATGATCATCTGGGTGATGCTTACTGGCGTGTCGGTCGCAAACTCGAAGCGACCTTTCAATGGAAAATCGCCTTGAGCGGTGAACCACCAATTGAAAACAAAGAAATGGTAGAAAAGAAATTGCGGGAAGGTTTAACTGATAATCCGCAAACCACCATGGAAAATTGACCGTTACACGAATTGCCTGCGCAAAAATCAACCTTGCCCTACACGTAACCGGACAGCGTGCAGATGGGTATCATGAGTTGGATACACTGGTTACATTCACCGAACTGGGGGATCGGATTTCGGTTATGTCGGCGCTTGAGGGCTCTTTACCCGCAAGTCTTAAAATTATTGGCCCATTTGCTTCTAACCTGTCTCACACCGATGACAATCTGATAATGCGGGCAGCCAAGCTTCTCATTGGGGTAGTCGGGAAACAACCAAAACCAGTTGAAATCACACTTGAAAAGAAACTGCCTGTTACCAGTGGAATGGGAGGCGGTTCTGCTGATGCGGCAGCGACACTGCTTGCCCTCAAAGAGTATTGGGAACTTGACGCGGATTTCGACCTGCAGCCAGTTGCACAAAAACTTGGCGCAGATGTGCCCATGTGCCTGGTTTCAAAACCATTGCGTGCGCAGGGCATTGGCGATCGCATTACGATGCTGGAAGACAATGGTTCGTTGGATCTGTTGCTCGTAAATCCCGGAATTGCGGTCTCAACCTCTGAAGTTTTCAAACAGCTGCAAGATAAAACGAGTCCACCAATCCAGGACGGGCTCTTGCATGCCCTGCCTAATCTTGCTGAGTTATGCGGATTTAGAAATGATTTGCAGCAGTCCGCGATTTCCATCGCGCCAGTTATTGGCGATGTCCTTACTGAATTAAATGCCATGGACGGTTGCCAACTGGCTCGAATGAGCGGTTCCGGAGCAACTTGTTTTGCTATTTTTCAATCATTGGAAGATGTGGAACTTGCGAAATCAGCACTTCGAAGCCTTCGACCTGAATGGTGGATTGAAGCTACAAGTACACTGGCTGGATGATCTTTGGTCATGTAAATGCTTAGGGTCAGGACCTATTAATTAGCGCGAAATGGTGGGAGGGATTTTGGTTGAATGACAGGCGTGGATGCGCAGGAAACCATTTGGTTTTCAAGCAATCACAACACATCAGCCGGGCAAATTCACCCCATCCGAAGGACGCCATGCCATGACGTCGAACTACTTTGGCAAAGCTCTCAACCGGGGGATGAACCCCGCTTTCAAGCTTTTCCTCGTATTTCTCGTCATGTCATGCGCCATTTCGCGTTAATTAATGGGTCCTGACCCTGGTGGCGTTGCGTAAAAAGACAGTCTCTTCTAAAACCAAACAAATTCATCAGAAAGGATTTCCAATTGTCCGGCATTGATAATTCGCGCGCTTTCATTCCGGTTGGTATCGCAGTGCTGACGGTTTCCGACACGCGGTCCCTCAGCGATGACAAGTCCGGTTCCACTCTTGCCGGGCGTATTGAAGCTGCCGGACATCGGCTGGTGGACCGGGAGATTGTCCGCGATGAAGTAAAAGCCATTCAAGCCCATGTAAACAAGTGGATAAACGATGAAAAAATTGATGTGATCATCACCACCGGCGGTACCGGTTTTACCGGTCGTGATGTAACGCCTGATGCAATTGAGCCCCTGTTTGACAAACACATGGATGGATGGGGCGAAGTCTTTCACCGGATAAGCTACGACAAGATCGGCACTTCAACCATTCAGTCGCGCACGACCGCCGGGCTGGCGGGTACAACCTTCATTTTTTGCCTTCCGGGTTCACCGGGTGCCTGCAAGGATGCATGGGATGGAATACTTGCCAATCAACTCGACTACCGCCACATGCCGTGCAATTTCGTGGAAATCATGCCGCGACTGGATGAACATCTGAAGCGATCCAAATAGTTTTTCATCGCCCTTCCGGCCCTGAATAGGCACGTTCGACTTTCGCCACCCGCAATTCATAATGATCATACCAGTTGGATTTACCCTTTTCCTGGGCGAACTGGTGTTCGGAATTCGCTTTCCAGTTTGCTATCGATTCTTCTGATTCCCAGTACGAAACGGTAATTCCCAGACCGTCTGCATCCCGGGTGGTTTCAACGCCCAGAAAGCCGGGCATGGTTGCAGCGAGTTCCACCATCTTTTCAGCCATGCGGCCATAGGCTGCGCCATCCTCACCGGAATGCTGGTTGGTAAATATGACGGCGTAGTAGGGTGGCTCAGGGGTGTTTGCGAAACGATCTGGCATTTCATTATCCTTTTGAGGACGGGGAAACTAACAAAATTGCGGTTGAAATCAAACCCAAAAGGCGCATTGTTCAATGATTAGATCCTCAGGGCGGAGTCCATATGCCAGAACTAGATATCGAATTCATCCGTAGCCAGTTTCCGGCTTTTTCCGAACCTTTTCTTATTGGGCAAGCTTTCTTTGAAAATGCAGGTGGTTCCTACCCCTGCGGCCAGGTGATTGATCGGCTGACTCGTTTTTACCGGGAGCGCAAGGTTCAACCCTACCATCCATTTCCATCTTCACAACATGGCGGTGAAGAAATGGACGAAGCCCAGAGGCGAATGGCAGCGATGTTGAATATCGAGCTGGAAGAATTGTGCTTCGGTCCTTCCACAACGCAGAATACATATGTGCTGTCACAAGCATTTCGGAAATCACTTGATGATGGAGATGTCATCATAGTTACCAATCAGGATCACGAGGCAAATTCTGGTCCCTGGCGGCGATTGGCGGAAGATGGCATTGAGGTTCGTGAATGGAAAGTAGACGGCGAAACCGGACATCTTGATCCTGATGATCTGGCAAACCTGCTGGATGACAAAGTCAAGCTCGTGTGCTTTCCTCATTGCTCCAATATCGTGGGAGAGGTTAATCCAGTAGCTCAATTGTGTGGCATGATCCACGACGCAGGTGCGGTCACCTGTGTGGACGGGGTTAGTTACGCACCACACGGATTTCCAGATGTGGACGCGTTGGGTACAGATATCTATTTATTCTCTTCCTACAAAACCTACGGGCCCCATCAAGGCATCATGGTGGTTCGAAAAGCACTTGCAGAACGCCTCCCCAACCAGGGGCATTATTTCAACGAGAAATATCTCAACAAGAAGTTTACACCGGCAGGCCCGGATCACGCTCAAATTGCAGCCTGTGCCGGTATGGCCGATTATGTGGATGCAGTTTATACACATCATTTCTCGAATCCTGCTGATGCTGCCAATCGCGCGCGAGTGGTTCATGATCTTCAAAGTGCTCATGAGAAAAAACTCCTTGCGCCTGTGCTTGACTATCTTCGTGCGCGAAATGATGTGCGGATTTTGGGACCAGACAATGCGGAGACCAGAGTTCCAACAGTTGCCATAGAGGTACAAGGACCGGCTGAACCGCTGGCAGCAGATTTATCCAGGCATGGCATTATGGCTGGTGGCGACAATTTTTACGCAGTTCGGTTGCTTGAGGCGCTTGGGGTCGATCCGGACAAGGGTGCACTCCGGGTTAGTTTCGTGCACTACACCTCACAAGAAGAGATCGACAAACTGATCAAGGGGCTTGATGCGGTGTTGTAATGCCTGTTGATTCAAAACCCTAATAAAATTTGTATTTTGTTCTTGTTATGTTCTTTTTCGTGTGATAGGAATTTTTTCACGGAATAGACTGGGAGGTGTGCTGTGCAACGCACCAGAGAACAAGATAATAAAAACAGGATTTCCCATGATGCATTCATGGCGGGTTCCAGCCTTGCAAAGAACCGTGGGGAGATTGCAGGCGATCGTACCCGGGGACGTGGCGCAACGCTGAATCCTACGGGCCGCTACGATATATTCACCAATCACGTCTTTGATGATGGCTGGCAGACACTGGATGAATTGCCGCCGTTCAAAACGGATGTTCAGGTAGAAAAACCCCGCACCATCATAACGCGCAATGAATCACCTGACCTTCATTTTGACCGGTCAATCAATCCTTACCGCGGGTGCGAGCATGGCTGCGTCTATTGTTATGCACGACCTACACACGCTTATATGGGGCTTTCTGCCGGCATCGATTTTGAAGCGAGCCTCTTCGCCAAACCTGATGCAGCAAAGCTGCTAGAAAAAGAACTTGGCAAGAAGGGGTACAAGCCACGGGTTTTGGCACTTGGAACCAATACGGATCCCTACCAGCCGATCGAAAAACAGTGGCGAATTACGCGCGAAATTCTGGAAGTTCTGGAGGCTGCCAATCATCCGGTTGCCATTGTCACGAAATCTGCGCTGGTTACCCGTGATATCGACATTCTGTCCCGCATGGCTGAGAAAGGTCTTGCCAAGGTAGCGATGTCGCTTACCTCACTTGATCGCAGGCTGTCACGTGCCATGGAGCCACGGGCAGCAACACCTGGACTTCGGCTTGATACAATTCGCAAGCTGGTAGAAGCAGGCATTTCGACTTCGACGATGGTTGCGCCGCTTATTCCTGCACTCAATGATCATGAGCTTGAAAAACTTCTGGATTCTGCTCAGGCAGCCGGTGCAGAGGAAGCCGGTTATAGTCTGTTGCGTCTGCCTCGTGAGGTTAGTCCCTTGTTCCGCGATTGGCTTTTGAAGCATTATCCTGATCGCTATCGCCATGTGATGAACCTGTTGCGTTCCATGCGCGGTGGCAAGGATCATGATCCCCAGTTCAGTAAAAGGTTTTTTGCAGATGGGCCTTATGCCTGGCAAATCGGTCGCCGTTTCGAATTGACCTGTGAACGGCTTGGCCTCAACCGGCACAAGCGTCGTCTCAATCGGGATCTGTTTATTCCACCAATTCAAGAGGGTAGTCAGCTAAGTTTGTTTTAATATCAAGCCTTTTCCGGTTCCCCTGCCGGCAACAGGTTGCTTGTTGACAATCTTGAACCAACCGGACGCCAAGCGCCGCAACCAAACTTGGCTTTCGGACCTTGCAGAGGATCAGTGTCTGGGCGAAATTCACCCATGTCTCAATCGTCCGACACTGATTCTCTCTTTTTCCCGGGTAACGCCGACACGCCAGATTATTCAATCGAATCTGCATATATGAGCTCAGGCAAGAAAGTTATTGCCGGAGTAGATGAAGCAGGGCGAGGACCACTGGCAGGGCCGGTTGTTGCCGCTGCAGTAGTCCTTGACCCAAACAACATTCCGGATGGACTTAACGATTCCAAAAAACTCACTGAAACTCGCCGCGAGAAATTGTTTAATCAGATTTTGGAGAGTTCTCACGTATCATGGGCAAGCTCGCCTTCAGAAACAATCGACCTCATCAACATACGTGAGGCGTCTCTTCAAGCGATGACCCTTGCGGCCGGTAATTTGGAGTTGAAACCCGACCAACTGTTGATTGATGGTCGAGATGTACCGGTCGGGCTCATTCACATCGGTAATGCCTATGTCAAAGGCGACAGCCGGTCCCTATCTATCTCCGCCGCATCCATAGTTGCAAAGGTCATCCGGGATCGCATGATGGTAAATGTACATGCACTGTTTCCGCAATATGGTTTTGACCGGCACAAGGGTTACGGTACACACAAACATCTAGATGCATTAAACAGGTACGGACCAACCAAACTCCACCGTAAGAGCTTCGCTCCAGTGCGCAAGTTGTTGGAAGATTAACTCTCATCATACATTTTCCGGGACCATACAAAAACGGCCCGCACAATGGCAGGCCGGAATTAAAACGATTATTAAAAGGTTTATGTTAGTTCAGCTTCGCTTTGACTTCAGCGATACCGTCTTTTACCAATTTGCTCGCGATTGTACCAGTTACTTTTGAAGCCAGAATTTGCTCTGCAGCTTCTACCGCCACATCAACCGCAGAAGCACGAACTTCAGCAACTGCCTGGCTTTCGGCCTGCTCGATTTTCAATTCAGCGAGGGCTGTGCGGCGCTTAACGAATTCTTCGGTCTTTCTGGTTGCGTCTTCGGCGTAGGCTTTGGCTTCACGTTTGGCTGCCGAGACGATTTCAGCAGCTTCTTCTTCTGCCTCCTTGCGCTTGCGCTGATACTCCGCAAGCAGACCCTGGGCTTCTTCGCGAAGTTTACGTGCTTCTTCAAGTTCATCGCGAACCTTGTCGGCCCGATCATCCAGTCCCTTGGCTACTTTGCCAGGAACTTTCAAATAGACCACCAAAGCCAGAAAGATTACCAGTCCAACCAAAGCCCAAAATGAAGCGTCCATGTTGACTTCCTACTTCGTAATTGCCGAGACGGTCTTGGTCAATTCCGCCTTTGTAAGTTTGCCGCCTATCAGTTCACTTACTATTGCACCGGTGACCTCTGCCGCAATGTCATCAACCTCACCTAGCGCTTTCTGCTTGATCTTGGTGATGCGGGATTCTGCATCTTTCAATTTGTCAGACAGCCCAGCCTCAACCTTTTCGCGCTCAGCTGCAGCTTCCTGCTTGGCGCGATCTGTAGCTTCCTGACCAATCGTGTGAGCCTTGCGTTTCGCCTCAGCCAATTCATGCTCATAGGCAGCATGTGCTGCGTCAGATTCTTCTTTCAACCGACGGCTTTCATCCAGATCACGGCTGATACGATCACGTCTTGTCTCCAGTATTCCCGCAATGCGCGGGATAATTACCCGGCTCATGATAAAATAGAAAATACCAAACGTGATCACCAGCCACAAAAGCTGTGAAGCAAATGTAGACGGGTCAAACGGAGGAAATGTTCCGCCGCCACGAGCCCCTTCTGCTGATTGGGAAGCTTCCGAAGATGCTGCCCATGCTTGATCAATGATCATTGCGAAACTCCGCAATCAATTAGCGCCTGTTTGTATACCCGGCGTACCGGGCACACCAAAATGTTACACTGCGAAAAGCAGGAGAAGTGCGATAAGCAGGGCGAAGATGCCAAGCGCTTCAGTAACCGCAAAGCCGAAGATCAGGCGGCCGAACTGGCCATCTGCAGCTGACGGGTTGCGCAAAGCACCCTGAAGGAATTGACCAAACAGGTTACCAACACCGATACCGGCTGCACCGGTACCAATTGCTGCCAGGCCTGCGCCGATGAATTTTGCTGCTTCTGCTTCCATAATTTGAGCTCCTTTATGAAACTTGCAATTGTTAAATTAGTGACCACCCGGATGAAGGGCATCGTTTAGATACATGCATGTAAGCATGGTAAAGACGTAGGCCTGAAGGAATGCCACCAGGAATTCCAGTGCTGTAAGTCCGATTGTCATCAACATTGGCAGGATTGAACCGGCAATACCCAGGACGCCAAAACTGCTGAGTGATACGACAAACCCGGCGAAAACCTTTAGCGTAATGTGTCCAGCCAGCATATTCGCAAACAGACGAACCGAATGGCTGATCGGGCGGGCAAGGAATGAGATAATCTCAATTGCCACCACCAATGGCATGATTGCAATCGGAACACCGCTGGGTACGAAGAGCTTCAGGAATCCAAGCCCGTGCTTGAAAAAACCAACACCGAGTACCGTTAAAAATACCAGCATCGACAAGGCAACGGTAATAATGATGTGACTGGTTACCGTAAAGAAGTACGGGAACATGCCAAACATGTTTGCGACAAGAATGAACAGGAACAGCGAGAAGACCATCGGGAAGAACTTCATCCCTTCGGATCCTGCTGCATCACGCAACATACCGGCAACGAATTCATACAGGATTTCAGCAAATGATTGGGCACGTGTTGGAACCATACCGCGGCCACTGGTCGCCCAGATCAGGAAACCGGAAGTGCAGACCACAGTCGCCACCATAAACAGGGATGAATTTGTAAAGGAAATGTCCATGCCGCCGATTTCGAGCGGAATGTGCTTTTTCAACTGAAACTGATGGATCGGATCGCTTGCCACCGAGTGTTCCCTTCAAGCCCTATTCTTCGTCTTTTTCCTGTCGATACGGATCAGACATGACACCTGCCATTCGCATTACATTCAACACACCGGCCACAAATCCCAGCATCATGAACAAGATCATTGCCCATGGTGCAGTTCCGGCAAGTTGATCGATCCCATAACCGATCGCGGCCCCTACCAGAATTGCGGCAACAAATTCGCTCGACAAACGAAGTGCATTGCCAAAACCGGTATTATCCGGTCTCGAAGAACTTTCCTGCACCTCTGCTGCCCGTGTCTTCTTGAGACGGTCGTTCAGCGACTGAAGGCGTCTGTCACGTTCTTCATCTGCAGAATTCTTGTTGCCTCGCGTCATGCCCGCTCCATCCCGCTTCCCGATAAGGCAAAACCGCCAAATTGGACCCTTTTCACGATAATAATCCGGTAAAAGACCGTATCAGAGAAAAGACAGAATGGGCAGGAAAAACACAAATGCCTCCAACCCTGCGAAGTCGCGCGCAACATAGATTTGCACTGCCTGACTGTCAAGCGATGTCGACCTCACTTAAGATACTGATACTTATGGATTTATCTAAAAGATATTCGTCTGCGACAACACGTCAACGAGCAAGTTAAGAGAATCCGGCAGATTGTGCGTTGAAAAGCAGGCGTTTTACGACCAGCCACCACCATATGTACGGTAGAAAATGTGCAGTCCGATGCGACCAACGCGTTTCATGGAACGCGCCCAACGTGGACGCACATAGGTAGCATGATAGTGTGTAGAGGAGCCAACCCGCGGCAACCAGATACGCCCGGCGGTTGTCTCACGCGCTACATGTTGCGCAACGCTCCAGAGCTTCTTGTTCTTCACATTGTCGCGAATGCGATCACAAGCGAAAGAAAACTGGCAACGATTACGCCAATTTTTGTTCTGGTAAACCACGCCACAAATTGAATTGGGATACTGCGGATTTTTTACACGGTTCAAAATAACCTGAGCTACTGCTGCTTGTCCCCGAACCGGCTCACCGCGCGCTTCAAAGTAAATACCCCGAGCCAGGCAATTCTGCTCCCGATCCGAGAATGATCCCAATGGCAACGGCTCAGCCGCCCAGGCGTGGTCACCTTTTCCAAGCTTTGGAACAATGCTCACAGGCTGTACTTCTGTCAAAACGGCAGCAAATGGCGATATAAACAAATCAGGTTCCGGGGCATAGGCCAAAACTGAACTACGGGATTCTTCCACCAAACTTGCCACCATGACCGGAAGGTTTTCGGTCTCGCTATCAAACGACGATTTCGATGAATGAAATAGGGATGCTACCCTTAGGGCTTCTTCATGTGGCTTGGGCTTCAGAAAAGCCAGAGCCAGTTTTTCACCGCGATTTAGCGGCTGCATCATGGAATGGCGTTCAAGAACTGAACCAGCAACAAAATTTTCCGGGGCTTGGCGGGTCGCTGTGGAAACTACACGTGCGCCCTTGATTGAACGATTGATTTTCTCGGGAATGAGTTTGCTTCGAGCCGAAGTGCTGATCTTCAACTGGTTGCCAATGCTTCCTGTCACCACCGAATCAAGGCTAACATTTACAGGCTCAACCATGTTTCCAGAGACAATGGTTTGGCCCGGCGCTTGTTCAATGTGCATCAACCACCGGATTTCTCCACGGCTGCCCAATCGACTGGCGACATCCTGATAAGCGGTTTGGCTGGACTGAAATACAGTTGCAGTAGCGCCGGCCGCCAAGACCAGTCCCAAATTCGCAACCCGCTTCCCCGCGGAAGCGATTTTTTGACGAGTGTTACGCAATACCATCCCCACTCAATCCATAATTCCGGGATATTTCCCGAGATGAACCAACAGCATAAAAAATTAACCTTGCCAGAGCGTTAACTGAATCTTGACAGTCGGTTAACGGGCGCTGGCCTGTCCCTGGAGACTTATCTAACCAAGAATGCGGCGAAATTGGTTCAGGCTCACAAGTTATCCAATCAACTAGTGAGTCAAATTATTCATTCCGCCAGTTAGATTGACTATTTCACGCGACGCTTGCGCCCGGCATATGGGTTTTCACCTTTGCGCATATGCAACCGAATGGGGGTTGAATCGAGATCGAATTCCTTGCGCAGACTGTTAATCAGATAGCGCTCATATGAAGTGGGCAGCTTTTCCGGACGTGAACAAGCTATGGAAAATGTGGGTGGCCGGGTTTTCGGTTGCGTTACGTATTTCAACTTGATCCGGCGACCGGCGACGGCAGGAGGCGGATGATGATACTGAACGGCTTCTAGCCAGCGATTAAGTGGAGCCGTTGGAATGCGCTTGTTCCAGATCCTGTGAACTTCAAGCACTGCAACCATCAATTTTTCAAGGCCTTCTCCGGTTAACCCGGAAATCGGGACAACCCTCATGCCTTTGATTTGGGATATGTGCTCTCTGGCCTGCAATTCCAGTTCCTTCAGGACTTCTTGCCGATTGTCGATCAAATCCCATTTGTTAAGTGCTATTACCAATGCGCGACCCTCCCGGATGATCAGGTCGGCAATCTGTAAATCCTGCTTCTCGAACGGCATCGTCACGTCCAGCACAACGATGACAACTTCTGCGAACTGAATTGCCCTCAGACCATCAGACACCGAGAGCTTTTCAAGCTTCTCCTGAACCTTGGCCTTCTTTCGCATTCCGGCTGTATCGAACAGTTTTATCAACCGGCCATTCCATTCCCAGTCAACTGAAATGGAATCGCGGGTGATACCGGCTTCCGGTCCGGTCAACAAACGGTCATCGCCAATCATCTGATTGATCAAAGTTGATTTGCCAGCGTTGGGCCTTCCAACAATTGCGACCTTGAGTGGCTTGGTTTCATCGTATGGCGGTATGTAGTCTGGGTCATCCAGTGCGTCCAGATCCTGCGCCTCAGTTTCAACCTCTTCCTCTTTTCCAAAAGCAACATCTTCGCTGACTGCGGCCACTATGGCGTCATGCAATTCCGACATCCCTTCTCCATGTTCGGCAGAAAATGGAACCGGGTCTCCAAACCCGAGCTTGTATGCTTCATAATATCCAGCGTCCCCCCGGCTGCCTTCCATCTTGTTGGCAACAATAACAACAGGCTTTGAAGACCGGCGAAGCAAATCGGCAAACATCTTGTCATCTGGCAATAGTCCTGCACGTGCATCGATCAGGAACAGACACATATCCGCTTCCTCGACCGCCCGTTCAGTTTGGGAACGCATACGACCTTCAAGACTTTCCGGATCGGCATCTTCAAGGCCGGCGGTATCAATTACCTGAAATTCCAGCGATGCAATTGAGCCGTCAGCAAGACGACGGTCCCGGGTAACACCCGGCGTGTCATCAACAAGCGCAAGGCGCTTGCCAACCAGCCGGTTGAACAAGGTGGATTTGCCCACGTTGGGCCGCCCGATGATGGCGACAGTAATTCCCATTGAAGTACACTTTCAAATTTGCCGACAGTTTACTCGGTTGAGGTAACGCCCTCACCGGCCAACAATTCGAGCATCACCGTTGCACGGGTTCTTACACCGCTTGGCGCTGCCACATCGCTGCGAATTGTCTGAAACCACTTGTAGGCATCCTTGAAGCGTTTTTCACGCCAGGCTACAAGACCCAAGCCTTCGCGGGCAGAATGGCGAAATGATTTGCCAGTTTCGGCCAATGGTTCCAGACGCCGGGAAACTTCCTCAAAGGTCCCTGTATCAACCAGCAACAAGCCAGCTCGAAGGTTGGCAATATCGCGTAAAGCAGTATCAAAATTGCTGTCTGAGGATATTTCGTCAAAAGCAGCAACGGCTGCATCGACCTCACCTTTTTTGGCAAGTTCTGCAGCAATGCGGATTTTGGCAAGGGCTGGATACTGTCCGTGGCCCGTGTTTCCCAATTCTTCCAGGGTTGCAATCGCCTCATCGTGTTTACCATCATTCGACAATTCTATTGCTGCCAAAAAGCTGTCACCGGATTTTGCGGCCTGCTGCTCAGTGTAGTATTGCCAGCCTCGGTAACCGGCAGTCAGCAACACTATCAAAACCGCAATGCCGATAATCACATTGCCGAAGCGTGACCAGATCGACTTCATGCGTTCGCTGCGAAGCTCTTCATCTACCTCGCGAATAAAACTGTCGTCAGACATTTGATGCCATCCATTTTCGGGAAACTCGTAGTTGGCGGTCTTTTAACCCAATGCAGTGTGTTTATGCAATTACCGGAACACCAATTAACCACTCATGCAGCCACCAAGCTATTGCCAGCCAGATGGTTATTCCACCAGCAAAGGCTGCAACATCAGCCCAGGCTGTCTTCAATTCAGGTGCTGGTTCTCGTCTGCCTATCACAGAAACAAGCGCAATCAACGCCCAAATCAAAAACGCGCCGAACAAAAGAATGCTGGCTGTATCACCATTCATCATCAAATGGGCTATCGCCCAAATTATGGCCGCGATCAGCAAGGGATGGCGAACGCGGTTACGTATGTAACCGACAGGCAAATCGCTCGCAACAGCCAGAATCAAGCTAACCAACATCATCCCATAGGCAGCGTGGCGGGTACCTTCTGGAAGCAAATAGAGATACTCAGTTTCTGCGCGGGCTTGCCCATATCCCCAAATAATCATTCCCAGGCCAAGCAAAGATGCAACTGAATAGATTCCTTTCCATGGGCCCAATCCCAGTTTGTCCACCATGCGCTGGCGCCAATGAGGAGCAACAATACGCAGGCAATGAATGCCCAGAAACAATACCAGGCCCAGGATCAAAATTTCCATTTTTGCAATTCCACTTGTTTTTGCACGTTGTTCAAAATTGATAATATAGTAACCGAAAGCGAAACTTAAACGCATTAGTCTGTAAAATCATGACCGTCGACATTAATAACGCAAAGACAAGGCTTGAAACAAAGCGTAGTGAGCTGGAAGCTCAATCAGAACTATCCCGCGAGGCGCGAACCACCGTAGAACTGGATCAACAGGCAGTTGGTCGATTATCGCGAATGGACGCCATGCAGCAAAAGGCCATGGCAGATGCCCAGGAGCGCACCCGACAGCACGACCTTGTTCGAATTGAACAGGCAGAACGCCGTCTGCGCGAAGACGATTATGGTTACTGCCAGGAATGCGGCGACGAAATTCCGGATGCACGTCTGGCCATCGATCCGATGGCCGAACGTTGCATCAATTGCGCTTGAACACTTTACACCAGAATTACCAATTATTCTGCAGCAGATTCACCGGCAAGAAATTTGCGATCAATTTCCGGCAATTCTTCTCCGGACAGTGCAGCTTCAAAGGCTTTAAGGCGTTTGTACACGGACAAGAGTTCCACGATGGTTGTCCAGGAGTTGATCAGATACTGGAAGGAACCCTCAACCCGACCAAATGCCCGGATGATCTGCTGCATTACCCCAAGTGTGATTACACCGGATGCAATCGTGGGTGTTAGCGCGATGTACGGCACCAGATTGCCGATTTGCAAATAGAAAATTCGCACTACGTTGAAGTAGAGATAGTGAAAATATAGGCGGAAATAGTTTTTTCGAACATCGGCAAACAATTCTGCAACTGACGGTGGTTTCGCCCGCTCTTCGTCGTCTTCTCCATAAACGAGCTCTTTTCGGTAGGCGGCTTCTACCCGTTGGTTGCGAAACTCCAGGCCGGGAAGCATGATCCCCGCCGCCGCTACAAGAGCGGTACCAAATATCGACCAAAGAATTGCCACGAACACCAGTCCCTGACTCACTTCACCAATGATTGGAAGTACGGTTACCTGCGCCGACAATACCCAAAGAAGCGGCAGGAACGCAATCAGGGTCATAACCGAATCCAAAAGATTCACACCCAGGCTTTCAGTAATCGCAGCAAATCGTTTTGCATCTTCCTGAACACGCTGGGAAGCACCTTCAATGTGACGCAACTCATCCCATCGTGACATGTAGTAGTCGTTCATGGCGGTACGCCAGCGGAACACATAGTGACTTACAAAGAATCGGAACAGAACCGCAACAAACACATAGACCAGGGCAATCTTCAAGAACGTGGCGATCTGCAGGTAGATGCTGGAAGCTTCTACTGCGCCTGGTTTACCCAGTGCTTGTTGGATAAGGTCGTAGAACGCTCCGAACCATTCATTGATCATGACATCAAGCTGAACCAGAAACCAGTTTACAAAGAAGATCAGGGCTGATCCCCAAACCGACCACTTTTGCCAGGGGTGTTGCGCCAGGCGCGTCCAGAACCCGCAGAACAGCACAATCGCCAGAACCAAATATTGGTAAAACCAGAAATTTCCGGCACCTGACGATGCTGCTGCGTGAGCTGCTTTGGCGGCATCATCTGCGTCTGCCGCAAGCTCCGCTGGAAAGTAAAACCCAAAAAGGCTTCCAAGGCTGAAAATGAAGCCCATATCCACTGCTACGAAAAACCATAACAAGACGCAAAGTAACGACCAGACCGCGAAGGAACCAAAATAAAGCCGGGGTGCAGGGAAAAAAGAATGAAACACTTGTGGCTTCTCCAGTTCTATTGGTTCCAGGGCGTCAGCGGATGTTTGCCTTGGCTTAGCCGCCAACCGTCACGCTCGCAAGGCATTTATCCTTAAATTTTGGAAAGAAAGACTTCAATTTTTCGAAGTGTGCATAATCGCACAGATAGCGTTTTCGTTACCCGCTATATCTAAATCATCAGAACAGAACACCGCTCAGGTCAGAGCCCACACTACAGCCTGAACGGAAAAGGTCCTCCCGGTTAACGCCCCTTACCGGGAGGGCCTTCCAGGATTACCGGAGACGGCCTATTTTCGCCCCTTAGGTCCACTCGGTCAGAGCCGTCTCCACGGTGGAGGCGGCTCAAATATTTCCCGTTAACATTGTTGTTACCAATTGCGCAGAGAATCACCCGTACCAACGCGATTCGTACGGAGTACGCCCAATGCACATCGTCACCGATGAAGACGTGAAGTTTCTTGCGCAATTTGACAGTTCTGAACTGGATCTTATGGATGCCATTGCCGCGGACCAATTTGCCGAGAAAATGGATGATGTTTTGCTCGACATCGAGGAATTGGATCCGCAAGCCTGCCCACCAGACCAGCGCTATTTGCTGGGTGACCGGGAAGCCTGGGTCTACGAGCACGGCAATGTAGCTGAACTGGTGTTTGTTCGCACCTGAGGTGCATCTGCATACCTAAAACCAGCGGAACATTCCGATGATGCCGGCGGTGGCATAAAACAGTTGCAGGAACAGCATTCCGCGGTGCTTTCCCATCCATGCCCAGACACCAATCAGGATTGCGGACACCAGTAACAGTGTAAAGCCAATAAACTCCGCACCGACATTCAGTGCAACCAACATGGAATAGGCAATTGCGGTTACTACACCTGCCCACTCAAATAATTTTGCACGAGTCATTTATCAGCCTCACTTGCTCATCACTCTGTTTTCTATCGCCAGTGCGATACCGTTATTGACCCTCGCACCGGCAGGCGCTCGGGTGTTCGTCGCTGAAAACAGATTCTCTGTTTTCTATCGCCAGTGCGATACCGCTCCTCACTCCCACTCGATGGTCCCGGGTGGTTTGGAAGTCACGTCATAGACGACGCGGTTGATGCCACGGACTTCGTTGATGATGCGGGTTGCGGCGCGACCCAGAAAATCCATGTCATAGGGGTAAAAATCTGCCGTCATGCCATCGACGGAGGTTACTGCCCGCAAGGCACAGACAAATTCATATGTTCGTCCGTCACCCATCACGCCGACGGTTTGGACCGGCAGCAGCACGGCAAACGCCTGCCAGATTTCATCGTACAATCCGGCGTTGCGAATTTCATCAAGATAGATTGCATCCGCCTGACGGAGAATATCCAGCTTGTCGCGCGTAATACCACCGGGGCATCGAATTGCAAGGCCAGGTCCTGGAAACGGATGCCGACCCACAAATTTATCCGGCAAACCCAATTCCCGACCGAGTGCGCGAACTTCATCCTTGAACAATTCGCGTAACGGCTCGACCAACTCCATGTTCATGCGCTCCGGCAAGCCACCCACATTGTGGTGTGATTTAATGGTAACCGACGGCCCGCCGCTAAACGAAACGCTTTCAATCACATCCGGGTACAACGTTCCCTGGGCGAGAAATCCCGCCCCGCCAATCTTCTTGGCCTCGGCTTCAAACACTTCAATGAAAAGCCTGCCGATTGTTTTGCGCTTCGTTTCCGGATCACTTTCACCCTCAAGCGCATCAATGAAAGTATCCGCTGCGTCCACATGAATCAGCGGAATGTTGTAATGTCCACGGAACATGGAAACGACTTCATCCGCCTCGTTCATGCGCATCAGACCATGGTCGACCAAAATGCAGGTCAATTGTTCGCCAATCGCCTCATGAATAAGCACCGCAGCGACAGATGAATCCACACCGCCGGACAGGCCGCAGATGACTTTGCCATCTCCTACTTGTTCGCGGATTGCGGCAATCGCCTCTTCGCGGTAAGCGGCCATGGTCCAGTTCCGCTTAACACCAGCCAAATCCACGAAATTGCTGTAGAGCGTTTTACCATTCGGCGTGTGATGCACCTCCGGGTGAAACTGTACGGCATAGAAGTTGCGGGCTTTGTCTGCGGTAATCGCAAAGGGCGCATTTGGAGAGGTTCCGTAAACCTCAAAGCCCGGTGCGATTTCAGATACGTGATCGCCATGGCTCATCCAGACCTGTTCGTCGCCTTCACCGTACCAACCATCCAGCAACGGCACGGATTGATTGCCGGGTGTGACGTAGGCGCGGCCAAATTCAGCAGTCCCCTTGCCGCGCTCAACCTTGCCTCCCAGACAATGCATCATCACCTGTTGACCGTAGCAAATCCCAAGAATTGGAACGCCGAGTTCAAACACCGAATTCGGCGGCATCGGTGCGCCCTTGTCGAATACCGATGCAGGTCCGCCGGACAGGATAACCGCCTTTGGAGTGAAATCTGAGAGGAAGGTGTCAGTCACGTTCTGAAAAGGGTGAATTTCACAATAAACATTCAGTTCCCTCAGCCGACGCGCGATGAGCTGGGTCACCTGCGAACCAAAGTCTACAATCAGAATCTTGTCAGTCGGGGAGTTCATGTTTGGCGTTTAATAGAAGTCTTGCCTTTAGGCAATGTTAGAAACGAATTTGTCACCGAATTCGTGCAGTCAGGCCTTTGCCCGCTCCATCACAGCAAAGAAAAACCCATCGGTGCCGGTCGAGGCGGGAGTGAGGGTTATTGTATTCATGTCGGATGACCAGGGTTGCGGCTTGTCATGCCCGAAGAGTTCTTCCCAAACTTCTCCAGCCGAAACCAGTTGGTACTCGGGATTGTCATCGCAAAATCCATAGACCTGATTCTCATTCTCTTCGGGGAACAGCGAGCAGGTAATGTAAATCAAATGTCCACCGGGCTTAACATACGCTGCAGCGCCACTAAGCGCCTCTTCTTGTTCCCGCAAGCGTTCTTCCAGGCTGGAACTGCTCAACCGCCATTTTGCATCCGGCCTGCGTCGCCAGGTTCCGCTTCCCGTACAGGGCGCATCAACAACCACCTTGTGCATGCGCTCCTGCAATTCGCTCATGTCGGAATCCGGGGAATGTACCTGAACATTTCGCGTACCTCCTCTTCGCAAGCGTTCATGAATTGGTGCCAGTCGGGATTTGTCCGTGTCATAAGCATGGACCTGCCCCTTGTTTTCCATTGCAGCAGCCAGAGCCAAGGTCTTGCCGCCTGCACCGGCGCAGTAATCCAGAACCATTTCACCGGGTTTGGCAAAGACCAGATCAGCAACGATTTGACTGCCTTCGTCCTGAATTTCGAATCGCCCCTTTTGGTAGGCCTCTTCCGCCTTGACATTGGGACTGCGTGCATCCCTTTCCCGGGGTTTGATCCTAATTCCATTTCGCGCGATTGGAGTCTTGACCGCACCGGTTTTTGAAAGGCGTTTCAACACTTTTTCGCGAGTGGATTTCAATGTGTTGACCCGCATGTCAATTGGCGGACGATTGGCCAACGCCCTTGCCTCATCCACCCAATCTTCGGCAAAGTTTGCTTCCAGACTGGCGACACACCATTCCGGTACATCCGCCTGAACGTGCAGCGCTGCTTCCTCTATCCTGTTGTTTGTCAGTGCAGAAAGCTCTTCCCCGGATAGGCTTTCCGGTGCAAACTTGTCCTCTTTAAATGCCTCGGCAATTTCCTCTGGTGAATATTTCCAATCCAGTAAAAGAACAGCAAAGACCAGACCCCGTGGCGTGTCGGAACCAATACGATATCCAAGCGACAGCTTCTTCCGCAGGGCATCATAGACAAGGCTTCCAATCGCGTTGCGATCACCAGAACCTGCAAATCGATGAGAAAGCCCCCAGTCCTTGAGGGCATCAGCTACGGGGCGCGACCGCTTTTCAATTTCGGTCAATACTTCGATTGCTGCCTGGGTTCGGCCACCAAGACGCATCTTTATACCTGTCCCAACAGATTGATTGCCAACAAGACCCACATTGCAAACAGCGTAGCAACTGATGCCGCAAAGAAACGAACCCTGATTCCAAGAGAATTCCCGGTTACGTGGATATATACATGAATCAGCTTTATTATCGCATAGACCCACGCCAGAGCGATCATTATCAGGTCCGAATTGTTCGTGACATAGGCAGCAAGACAAACAGCATAGAACAAGGTTGGGGTTTCAGTCTGATTCCTGAAGGCATTGGCATACAGTATGCTTTCTTCCGGATCCGACATGGAGACCTTGAAATCAGACACTTTCGCTTTGCCACTACGAACCGCGCCTACGCGCTTTGTGAATAACATTGGCAGCAGCGCCAATGTTACCAAAGCCACCAGTATCATCGGCCAAATCAATAAAGCGGGATTCATCCGGCATCCTTCTGAAGTGGTTTCAACGTGTGAAATTATCCACCGCGATTGTAGTTGGGGCTCTCGCGGGTAATGGAAACATCGTGGGCGTGGCTTTCGCGCAATCCGGCACCAGATATTCGAACAAACCGGGCTTTTTCCTGAAAATCAATCAAGTTTTTGCCTCCAACATAGCCCATGGCTGCTTTTAAACCGCCACACAATTGGTGAATAACAGCAGACACTTGCCCCTTGTACGGCACTTGCCCTTCAACACCTTCCGGCACCAGCTTCAGACTGTCGGTAACTTCTGCCTGAAAGTAGCGATCAGCAGACCCTCTTGCCATTGCGCCAACTGAACCCATGCCGCGATAGGATTTATACGAACGACCCTGATGGAGATAAACTTCACCCGGGCTTTCGTCAGTGCCTGCAAGCAGCGAACCTACCATTACTGCGGACGCACCGGCAGCGATTGCCTTTGCAATATCACCGGAAAACTTGATACCGCCATCGGCAATAACTGGAATGCCGGATTTTTGCGCTTCTTCCACGGCACCAAAGACCGCAGCCAATTGCGGCATACCAACACCGGCAACAATCCGGGTTGTACAAATGGATCCCGGTCCGATGCCGACTTTCACGGCATCGGCACCTGATTCAATCAGGGCACGTGTGCCTTCCGCAGTGGCCACATTACCCGCAAGAATTCGAATGGAATTGGATAGCGTCTTGATGTGCGCGACCGCATCCAGCACCTTTTGCGAGTGACCATGGGCCGTATCAACCACCAAAACATCAACACCTGCATCAATCAGGCGTTCAGCGCGTTCGATACCACCTGCGCCAACGGTCGTCGCCGCTGCAACCCGCAAACGGCCCTGTTCGTCCTTGGCTGCGTGAGGGTTCAATTGGGATTTTTCGATGTCCTTTACGGTAATCAATCCGACACAATGGCCCTGATTGTCCACGACCAGCAATTTCTCAATGCGATGTTGATGAAGCAATCGTTTGGCCTCGTCCTGATCAACACCTTCTTTCACCGTGATCAGGTTTTCGTGGGTCATCAACTCGCTGATTTTCTGTTTCGGATTGGACGCGAAACGAACATCACGGTTGGTTAGAATGCCAACCAGTTTTCCGGTTGCTGTTGATGAATTATCCGGTTTTTCCACCACAGGAATACCGGAAATCCGGTTTATCTGCATCAGGTCCAACGCTTCCTGAAGTGGCGCATCCGGCCGGATGGTCACCGGATTGACGACCATACCGGATTCGAACTTCTTTACCTGTCGCACTTCTTCTGCCTGTTCAGGAGCATCGAGATTTCGGTGAATGACGCCCATTCCACCAGCCTGAGCCATGGCAATTGCGAGACGTGATTCAGTAACCGTATCCATGGCCGCAGAGATGATTGGGATATTGAGGTCAATGCCTTCAGAGATGCGGGTGGAAATTTCTGCTTCACCGGGCAGAACTGTGGAGTGGCCTGGTTGCAACAGCACATCATCGAAGGTGAGTGCAATCTCTCCGGTACCAGTAGTAACGATCTTTGACATAACGATAATTGGCAAATGCCAACCCTATTTTTTGCGCTAAAATCAGAAATGCCTGCAACAGATACGCAGGCAATTAAACACATGGATTGACAAGGGTCGTTAACACGTTCGTTCGAACATGCAAAGCCCAATCGGCTGCTTCGGCAAAATAACTGGAGGCTGTGGAGCGATTTCAAGCTGCATGCTGTTTTAACAACAGGCCTGGCGAGGCTTCCTTGTGCCAGGAAGGGATATTTGCCGGATTCAGGTGGAATTGGACAATGTTATTGACAAAGTGCATAATGTAAATGCTGTAAACGCCAAATCAAGGCGTGCATGGCTTCAGAAAATTTTAACAAATACAACCGCACTCAATCCCGGTGTCAATTTTTCTCAACTCGAATCGTATCCGCGAAAGGATGTTTTGTGCAAAGTAGAATGCCAAACTTACGAATTATTGCCGAGTCTAATCGTCAACCAGACGGCCAGCACGTTCCGATTTTGCAACGCCAAACGATCCACACGGTTGGTCAGTTGCATTGCCGTTGGCCGATCGGTGATCCGCAGCAAAGAGACTTTTATCTCTGTGGTGCCAAGACCGGCGCCGACGAAAGTTATTGTCCGCACCATAGGCAGATTGCTTACCGGAGCTAATGCGAAAGAACGCAGATAGATAATCATTGTCTGCTCTTGTAACCAGAATTGAACAAAGAGAAAGGTGAGCTTGTCATGACAAAAACCAAGGCTCGAGCCCGGGCTAAAGCAAAAGTCGCTGCAAAAGCGACAAAGTCAATTCCCAAGGGTGTAACACCTATACCTAATTCGGGTGCTGGGTACTTTGACAAAAAGCCCGGCACCGTAGGGAACATGGATATTGGAATGAACATAAAATCCGTAGCAGGTATGCGGCGCGGGGGTGCTCGATCGCGTTAGATCACACGCGCTGCCGGAGTAATGATGACATAACTGCTTCCCCTTTGGGGGCTAATACAGTCGTCATATAGCGACTAGTTTATGTCTGTCTTGGTTCAATGGAAAAAGGTACTTCGGTTACGGCTTGTTCAAATAGCAACACTCGAAGAGGGCTTGATCAGGGCATGCCAACTGATCAGCACAACAGCCAGTCACCGATCGACTTTGGCATAATCGATTTCAGTCACCAGTACGCAATACCCTGACCAAGGCAACGCGATCATCCTCACCTGTCGACAGTTTTTCGAGCCAATCGGGAAGGTCATCGTTGAGAATGCGCCATCCAATTGAAACTCTAACATCATCCTCATTTTCAGGCGCCAGCACATTGCCTTTGCAGAATGCAATATAATTCACATTGTTACGGTCAATGATTTCCTTCGCCCGAACCTCATCGCTGGCCAGAAATCCAACCACATCCAGAATGGCTTTGCCGTTTCGGTGATAGGGTCCGGCCACAACAGAATGGTCGGTGTGGACAAGGATCGGCGTGCCATGATTGAGATCAGACAGGACGAGGCCGCGTTCCTGAGCCTTCAGCAAATCATAGTCGGCTGCACTTTGGCATTGCGTTTTGTTTCGCCGCTTGATCTTGGCAACCGGTTCATTGTCAATTACGGCTTCAACTGAATCGTCGTCGCGCTGCGCAAGCGTTAGTGCATTCTCCAGCCTGCTGGCAAACAGTTTCGTGCTGGCTGTTGTCCAGGTTGCGGAGATGAGGACAACACACACGATTACCTGTATTGCCATGGCAACGATCTGCTTGTCGGCAAAACGCTGGCGCAACCAACTCCAGCTCATCATCGCAAAAATCACGCAGAACGGAACAACCGAATAAATGCCTGTTCGCATTACACGTACCTGATAGAAAATTCCGACGGTACAAATGAGCAGAATAAAGTAGGCGACCACAAGCTGTGGAGATCCTTTGGCCCGTTTGGCGACAACAAACGTGGCAACCGCCAGCATTACAATCATGTAGCCAACGATATCGAGCCAACCCGCCGGCGTTGCCCTCAGGGAATTTGCAAGACTTTTTGCCTCGTGAACATTGACCAACCAACGCTGGTTCAGTTCATCACTCACACCGGAGAGCGGACCATTTGCACAATGTGGGAAAAACCACAAAAGGATTCCCACAGAGATTAGCGCCAGCACACCGCCAACGAACAGTCGAACCAACATTGGGTTACCCGGAAACCGGCTCAAAATTCCAGCAATCGAGGACAGCACGAGGAAATCTAATGCCACTAACACCAAAGCCGTCAGATAAAACAGGGAGTAGGCATCGCAGTGGGCTTCACTCCACCGGTCCGGCGGCAGATTGAACCCATACATTATCAAGCTTGCAACAACCATCGTAGTTGCCACACGACGAAGACCCGTGCCGCCTTCATCCTTGCCGTTGGCCCATTCATAACCAAGATAGGCAAGTATTGGAACGAACAGCGGCGCAGAATCAAGACCAACAGAAATCGAGACTGGAATACTGGCACCAATCAAAATATCGCCCTTTGCTTCGGGTCGCATCACCATCCCCAGCATCACAAGTGTAAACAGCAGGATCTGAACGTTGTGGTGATCAATTCGACCTGGTGCAAACTCGACAACCGAGCTTGCGCAAAGCACTGCAAACAGCATGACCAACAGTCGGTTGGAGTCCCGGATCAGTCGGTCACAGATTGCAACCAGCACCAACACGGTAGCCACCATCAAGGCAGTTGGCCAAACAATCGTGGCTATTCGCATCGCCAGTTCGTAAGGGGCAAACAGGTTGAAGAACCAGGTAATTGATGCAACGGGTACATCCACAAGCCTTGACCAGTGAATATCAGCACCATCGGGTGGGAACATTCGGTAGACCGTCTGGTCATACCAGGCTTGACCATTCATCCAGTTTTCAATTTGGTGAAATCGCAAAAAATCATCCGGTCCAACCAGTTCGCCATTCAGCAATACCGGTTCAAATACGCGCCAGCTCCAGGCAATTTGAAACAGCAATGTCCAGACAATAATCTTCCACCAGGGGATGTACTGGGTTTCTGTGGGTTCTCGCCGGTCGCTCATACTGGCCTGCCAATCAAGGTTTAAGAGAATCAGCTTAAGTTGGACCGTGGTTCTTAAACATTAATTTTTATTTTACGTAAAACGCATAGGGTTGAGTACGTGTGAACCAAAAACGGGTTGACGAAACGTGTCAAAAGCAAATGAGATTGCGGTCATCATACCGTGCATGAATGAGGCGGTAACCATCGCCAAGGTCGTAAAAGACTTCCAAAAGTCCTTACCCGGCTGCAAAGTCTATGTTTATGACAATAATTCAACCGACGAAACCGCGAAGGTTGCCAAGGAAGCAGGTGCAATTGTGGGTTATGAAACCCGCGCTGGCAAAGGCAATGTCATTCGCCGCATGTTTTCCCAGATTGAAGCGGATATCTATGTCATGGTTGATGGCGATGACACTTATGATGCGAGTCAGGCTCCGGAATTGGTTGAAAAACTTAAAGAGCGTTCAGCAGACATGGTGGTCGCTGCACGGGCCGGAGCAACCGAAAAACACGAACGCGCCGGACATGCCTTCGGAAACCGGGCATTCAACGTGATCTACAGCATGCTGTTTGGTCGGGATTTTACTGACATATTTTCAGGATACCGGGCATTTTCCCGCCGGTTCGTGAAAAGCTTCCCGGCCCTTTCAGCCGGATTTGAGATTGAAACCGAACTGGCGGTCCATGCTTCCCAGCTTCGCCTGCCGGTCGAGGAAATTGCATTTCCCTACAAGGACCGGCCTGAAGGTTCTGAGAGCAAACTTTCGACCTTCCGCGACGGAGCTCGAATTCTAAAAACCATCATTGTCCTGCTCAAGGAATACAAGCCACTCTATTTCTTCAGTGGGGTCGGCCTGTGCGGCGTAATGCTTTCGCTTGCATTGGCAATACCGGTATTTGCAGAGTTTGCAAAAGATGGCCAGGTCACCCAGGTTCCAACAGCGATCCTTTGCACAGGAATTATGGTTGTCTCCATGCTGTCTTTTACGGCAGCCGTCATACTGGACTCCATCCGCCGCTTTCGAGCTGAAGTGAAGCGCCAATTCTACAATATCGTATGATTGAAAGAGTCAGGCAAAACCCATGAATTATGCATTGATACTGACGGTCGTGACGGTCATCGCAATTGGGCAACTGCTCTTCAAGAGCGTTGGATTAAGGCTTGGTGATCGTGGATTCTTCGCACTGGTAGAGGATCCCAAAACAGCGATGCTCTTTGCCACGTCGCTGGTGCTTTACGGCATCGCTACGTTTGGCTGGATATGGGCGCTTCGACAGGTTCCGCTTTCAACCGCCTACCTCTTCATGTCGCTCGGTTTTATACTGGTACCGGTGATGGCTCACTACACTTTTGGCGAGCCGATCACCCTTCGGTTTGCAGCAGGAACCGCGCTCATTATCAGCGGCATCCTGCTTTCAGCAACGGCCTGACGAATTTACCCGCATTGCCTTGTCCATTTGTTGGTCCATCAAAAGGAGAAAGGCTCTAGAGTCCAAGCCCGCCAATACAGACATATTTGGTATCAAGATAATCCTCGATGCCCTGATGCCCGCCTTCCTTGCCAACGCCGGATTCCTTGAAACCACCAAATGGTGCCTCGGCAGTGGTGATAACACCTTCATTGACGCCAACCAGACCATATTTCAGGCCTTCCATGACGCGGTAAGCACGACCAAGGTCCTGCGTGTAGAAATAACACGCCAATCCGAAATTGGTGTTGTTTGCCAACTCAATGGCTTCCTCTTCGGATCTGAACTTGTAGACCGGCGAGATTGGGCCGAAGATTTCTTCCTTGGTGAACCGCATGCGCAGCTTGGCATTGGCAATCACGGTTGGCTCAAAGAAAGAACCCCCGAGCGAATGGCGCTTGCCACCGGCAACGATTTTGCCACCCTTTTTCACCGCGTCCTCAATCATGGACTCAACGCTTTCAACCGCATTCATGTCAATGAGCGGTCCCTGCTGGGTGCCTTCTTCAAGACCGTTGCCAACTTTCAATGCGCTTGCAGCTTCTGCCAGCCTGTCGACGAACTTGTTGTAAATCTTCGACTGAACGAGAAAACGATTGGTGCAGACGCAAGTCTGGCCGGAGTTGCGATACTTGGCAGCAATAGCCCCTTCGACCGCCCGGTCGAGATCGGCATCGTTGAAGACGAGGAACGGCGCATTGCCACCCAGTTCCATCGAAACCTTCTTTACCGTGTTGGCGCACTGTTTCAGCAACAGTTTGCCGACTTCGGTTGAGCCGGTGAACGTCACCTTGCGAACCAATGGATTGCGCGTAATCTCACCGCCAATTTGAGAGGCGCTGCCGGTCAGGATATTGACGACCCCTGGAGGAACGCCAGCCTGCTCAGCCAGCAAACCCCAGGCAAGACCCGAATAAGGCGTCTGGGTTGCCGGCTTCACTACGGCCGTACAGCCAGTGGCAATCGCCGGGCCGATCTTGCGCGCCAGCATGGACGACGGAAAATTCCATGGTGTAATCGCCGCGATTACACCAACGGGCTCCTTGGTGACCAGTATGCGACGATCGCGCCACGGTGACGGTACTACATCGCCATAGGTACGGCGGGCTTCTTCGGCATACCACAGCACGTAGGCAGCAGACATGCCGACTTCGCCACGCGCTTCAACCAGTGATTTTCCCTGTTCCAAGGAAAGCAGTTGCGCGAGCGATTCCTGATTGTCCATGATAGCATCGTGCAGCCGACGCAGCATCTGCGAGCGCTCAAGTGCAGACGTCTTGCGGAAATTCTGGAAAGCCTCCTGTGCTGCTTCAATAGCGCGGCGGGTTTCTGCCTTGCCGGAGTTCGGCACCGTGCCAATAATTTCCCCAGTTGCCGGATTGTTGACTTCAATGGTTTCGCCGGAGTCGGCTCCAACCCACTCCCCTGCTATCAAGTTCGCCTGCTTTTTGAACTGCTCGGATATCGCCAGCATCTTCTTCTCCCGATTATTCGTAATTTTCAGCCGGATTAGCCTTTTTAGCAGGTAACATCAACTGGATGGGTAAAAGCAAGGAAAAGATCGGGAGTTGGACATTGCGGGTGGCTGGACCAATGTAAGTTGAGGATTGGTACCGTGGGATTTTTTTACCTGCATATTATTCTGGTTCCAAACCCACTTCACCCCCTTCCCCGAATCGCGCCACGCGATTAAAACAACCCCATGCGCGATAGCCTTGATCATCTGCCGGAGAAGAAACAGCGGGAGCTGGCGCGTGGTGTTGCAATTATCCATGAGGAATTTGACGAAGCGCTGAAGCTTT
>JAJFHU010000062.1 GCA_021775455.1 Hyphomicrobiales bacterium
AACAATTCCTTTCGGTGTTTGACCTCTGCTTCAAAGGCGGCAACCAGTTCCCGTTGTTGTTCCAGAATTTTTCCGGTGCGGTTGATGCTGTCCATCAATGCCATGCCGGTTCGGTCTATCAGTCGGGAATAATTGGTCATCCTGCCGCCTTCGAAGTTGAGCGGGCTCTTTTACTCGATACAATCTGCCACGCCGCTTGGCCAAGGTTTACGGCAAAAATAAATAGGGGTAAATCCCTACTCGGTCAAGGGAAATATCCCCTTAACAGATTGTAAGGAATTTGAACATTACGATTTTAGTTGCTGAGGGGCATCAAATTGGAGGCATCTTATGTCTATGCACGAAATCGCCGAAGCGCAGGCATTCGTGGGGTTGATAGTGGATCTGGAGAAATCAGGCCGCGTCTGTTCTGTCGAAGGATTCAAGCAATTCGATGGCAAGTTGTTTTTTGTCATCCGGCAGGGTCGCAAACTGTTCCAGCATTCGTTCGGCTCTTTTGTCCAACCTAATCCCAGTCAAAATATATGACGGTGATTCGTTAATTACTTCGCAAATTTGAATAAGTTTTTCGATGCTTGGTGTAGTTCTGCGTTTGTTGAAAACATCGCGTAAATAAGTTGCGTCAAGCCCTGCCTGGCTGGAAATGGCAGACTTCGATAAACCGCTGTTTATAACGGACATTTCGAGTCTCTTGCGCCAATCTTGATCCATGACCATTATCATAAAATATACACAGCTTTCCTAACAGTCGGGGAATATCCCTAATTCTTCAATTTGACATCGGGGAAATATCCCTATACTTCCGAATCCCATGACGCATTCCGAACTAGTCAAACTGATCAAGGACGGTGCTACCAAACATGGCATCAAGCCTTCGCACTTTTGTTTCAAGGCGCTTAATGACGGCAAGTCATGGGATCGGATTGAAAGTGGTGGAACTGTCACCCTGAGATCGCTGGAAAAACTGAAAGCCTTTGCTGATTCGGAGGTTGCCGGAAAATGACCACGGGATCGAATTGCATCAGGACTTGTTTGTATGGAGTAAAAAGTCATGAACTATTTCCAGAACCATATCCACCCGGATCAAAGCACAAATGCGTCCCCCAACTCTGCGTTAAAATCCACGCAACATTGCGTATGGAGGCCGGACGTATTTCGGGAGATTACAGTACAGTTCTGGGCGGCACGACCTGCCTATTATCTCAGCCTGAATACCGGTTTTCCCGAACGTACCATCGAGCGCCATTTGCGTTTGGAAGGCGGCAAACCAAACATCGATCACGGCTTGGGATATTTCTGCATACCCGATTTCGGCGATGCCCTGCGCGATGCGATGTCAAACGGGGGACTGGATGACGAAGGCTCCCGGAACTTCCGCCGCCTCTGAAACCACCGATGCAATAGCCCAATCGGCCATTGAGCGGAATGGCAATCCCATGCCGAAATTCGGGTTTTCCAAACCGGACCCAATGGCGCGGCTGCGCAATGCGCTGAACGGCCAACTTCAAAAACTTGAGGGGGAAGCGCCATGTGGGAATCACTGATTCCGCCTGTGGAGGTTATTCTAATTGTGCCTGCATGCGTTCTGGCATTCGCATGTTTTGGCTTGGGCTTTTTCCAGTTTTCAACCGCGCCCATCTACAAAAGAAAAGGTGATGATTTTGGATACACCCTCTGCTGGCTAGGTGGTTGTGCTTCCTGGCTATGCGCAGTGCTGGTCATGGCATACTCAGCATTGATGGTGGCGTGATGGATCCTCTCGACGAATTCATTGAAACCAAACGGCAACATCTTTCCAACCTGCGCAGCGGGGCAATGGAACTTCTGGATTCGCTCGCCCGGGTTGAAAAGCGACTTGGTCAAGCGGCAGTGATTGCAAGGGGTGACAAACCCAAAGGCGGGAAAAAGCGCATTGCAAAATCCCGCACTACTTACGATGAGCGAAAAGATGCGTTGATTGAAGTGCTAAAGGCAAAGGGCGCTGGTGACGGCTGGATCCGCTGCACCTACAGCGACTTTGAAAAAGCACTGGAATGCAGTGCTCCGGTGATTTCCCAAATCCTGACAGATCTGGATGGGGAAGGCGTTATCGAAATAGAGCGGGTCAAGTCGGGAACCCGAAAAGGAAACTGGTTCATATTTCAAACCGCCAACACACTGGAAAAAGCGGAACCGGCAGAACCGGTTTTGGATGATCGTGTTGTCACGCCACCGCCGGTCAAAAGGGTGCAACAAGCGCTTTCAGTCAGCCGCAACATCGCGATTTCGGATGAAATCCTTGAACGGCTGGTTGTTGCAGCACAGGCCAACAAGGAAGAAACAACTACCCTCGGATTCAAGTTTCTCACCGAAAAAACCGGATGCGAGCAGCCACTGGTCCGGCAGTGCATCAAATACCTGGTTGATGATGGGGAGATTGAAATCACCTATCAGGATCAAACCCAATTCACCTTCAAGCTGATTGGGGGTGAAGAATGAGCGCGGAACCAGTCAAATTACCATCCGGGGATATCTGGCGTTACGCAATTTCATTGCCTGATGCGGCGCGAAGAAAACTCGAAAGTGCCGCAATGCGCCGGAAAATTTCGCCGGATGCGCTGGCCCGAAAACTGGTTTTGTCCGGGCTGGGTATTCAGGAATTCACGCCGACAACTGCCAACCTCAACAAATTTCGTGAACTCGCCGGTAGTCGGGGGTTTGATAGATGGGATGCAGAATTTTATGCCCGGATAGCGGAACAAGTTCGTGACGAAAGCAAGGCGGTAAATTGGCTTCTAGTGTGCAATCAGCGTTATCCGGAAGGTGTTGGGTTGGCCGATTTCAAAACCCGGCTGGTGGAATCCGGATTGCTTGAATTCAGCGGTAGCCGCAGCAGACACATATGCCGCCTGCCGGACTCAATAATTTCACAGGTGATGGCATGAACGAAAAAGGTATCGGCCACAACACTGACAGCATGGTTGCCCGCGAACAACTGAAATCCATTGTCGAGCGCATCGAGCGTCTTGAAGAGGAAAAGAAGGCAATCGGTGATGACATCAAACTTGTCTATGCGGAAGCAAAGGCAAATGGATTTGATACCAAGGTGCTGAGGCAGGTCGTACGTTTGCGCAAGCTGGATATTACCGAGCGACAGGAGCAGGAAGCTGTACGCGATCTCTACATGCAGGCGCTTGGCATGTTGCCCGAATTTTCAGGTGAGGGCACAACATGAGCAAGACGGGTTACAAAAATTTCCGTTCAATATCCGAAGCCAAGCTGATGAAACTGGAAGCTCATCCATTGGCCAGTATCCTGCCAATGGCATCGGATGAAGAAATACAATCCATCGGGCGTGACATCGCACAACGTGGTTACCGCCAGGACCGCCCAATCATGCTGCTCGACGGCAAAATTCTGGATGGTCGAAACCGGCGCGTTGCCGTGATTGCGGCCAGGGATATCGAGAAGCGCTACGAAACTGCATACGTGGCGGACTATGACAACGAGGCCGGATCGCCACTCGATTATGTGTTGTCGGAGAATGTCAATCGTCGCCACCTTTCCACCAGCCAGCGGGCACTTGTTGCCGCCAATGTAAATGCATGGGCTGTCGGTATGAACCAGCATACGGAAGGGTCGGAAAATTTGCCGACCCAAAAGGCTGTTGCAGGGCGGTTCCGAATATCCGACCGGATGATCAGGTCAGCCGATGCTATACGGAAACGCGGGCACGATGAACTCATGTCAGCAGTCCAGGACGGCACCCTAAAGGTGCATGCGGCTGAAGGATTGATTGAACTGGGAGACAAGGAACTCTCCGATATTCTGGTGCGTGAACGCAAAGAGATTGTTCAACGCGCCAAGGAAATCCGCACCGAAAACAAACGCGCCAGTCGTGATCAAAAAGCGGAACGGATAAACTCCATTTCAGCCAAAGGCGGCAAGCAGATGGAGGCACTGCCGGTTGGCAAATTCCCGATTATCTATTGCGATTACCCTTATGAGAATGAAGCCTGGTCGGATGAGACCGGACAGGACCGGGGCAGGCCATATCCGACCATGAGCGTGGATGAAATCATGGCGCTGTGTGAGGGCGATAAGTCACCGGCCACCAAAGACGCTGTTTTGTTTTTCTGGATATCAGCCAACCGCATGGATGACGGCATTGATATCATTCGACATTGGGGTTTTAATTTCATCAGCTTCTATGCCTGGAACAAGCAGCTCCAAGGCACTGGCCGCTGGGTTCGTGACCAACATGAAGCATTGATCATCGCCAAGCGCGGCGATTTTCCGGCACCGGATGAAAGCCTGCTTGAGCGATCCATTCAATCAATAAAGCGCGGCAAGACCTCAGAAAAGCCGGTGAAGTTTGCGGAAATCATAGACAAACAATTCCCAACCCTGCCAAAGCTCGAAATGTTCCAGCGCAAGCAGTCGCTGGTTAAGGGCGACATCCGCCTGCATCGCCGCAAGGAAGGCCGGTGGGCATTCTGGGGCAATGAAAGCGGGGGTGAAGATGTTTGATCTTACACGTCTTGCGTTTGTTGCACGGCATCGCCGGGAAGAGATGGAACTGACCATGCGCAAGTTGGAGGCAATTACAGGTGTTTCCAAAAGTCAGATTTCCAGAATGGAACATGGTCAAGCGATCAGCGCAGGCAATACGTTCATGATGATGGAAGCTTTGGATATCCGGCCAGAAGATATGCTGTCCGCAAGGGCATCGGAACGGCTTGGAAAAATACGGTCATTGAAACGTGAAATTGCTTCACATGAAACGTCTAGTGAAACAAAACAACTGGAGGTAGCGGAGTGAAAATCCCTGACATTGTGCGCCGGTATCTTGACGGTAAAACTCAAAAAATCATGAGCCGGTGCAAACCCGATTTCCAGATTGGCGGCAGTGAAAATCCGTATTTGCAGCGCTGGTGGCTGATACCGAGAAACCGGTTTTTCAATATCTACTTGCACCGGGTGTTGCGCGATGACGATGACCGCGCACTGCATGATCACCCTTGGGCTTCACTGTCAATTTGTGTGCGAGGACGCCTGCGGGAGCACCTGAAGGGCGGTGACAGTCGTTTTGTTGATGCAGGTCGTGTGGTTTACCGCTCCGCCTGCTTTGCTCACCGGCTGGAACTTTATGACAAGTTTGCAGTGACGATCTTTATTACAGGACCACGCGTACGCGAATGGGGTTTTCATTGTCCAAAAGAAAGCCCTGCAGGTGGTTGGCGTCACTGGAAGGAATTTACCAGCTCCGCTGATGTGGGCGAAGTAGGCCTAGTGTGTGAATGATGTCACGGCTTCCAGTTACATGCCTTCGCCAAGGGCTCAATAGAATTTCTCAAGCCAGTTACCGGAAAATTCACAGTCGAGGAACTCTCGTTGTATGGTGTGAACCGCAGCAAAAGGGTTCCAGCAGCAAACAGCTTCTTGATCAAAGGGATCGACGACCCGCCATTCCAAAGGCCCAAGGCTTCATTGTCTGTGGAGACGCGAAGGTTTTTGTTGAACGCCTTTTGTTTGTCAATTCGCATGGTGACTCTTCCGTTACCTGCATGATCACTCATAAAAGAGCCGCTGAAATTGAAATATGCCACTGTCGTGTTTTCTCGACATTCTATGAGCAAAATCACTTGCTGTTTTTTGTTATATCGATCAGAAAAATAGTCGGCGGAATTAAGGCTCAAATATACGTTCTGGCTGTCATCGATTTTGGAAATTACTTTGTGAATTCGCCAAGCGCCGGTGCCTTGTTTTACAGGTTCTATCTTGATTGTTTTCTTGAACAACAGGTCGTAGCAAAGCAGCCGGTCATCATCTTCTTTTTCCTTGGCACATTGAGCGCCATCGGGCTGATGAGCAAGGATACTTCCAGGCATCACAAAAAATGCGAACACAATTGCCAGAATAATTCTCATTCAACCCTCCACAATTACTTGACGATACTTAAGCAAATTTTGTTGCTGAATTCAAATTTGACTTTTTCCTGCAAATCAGACAGCGTTGTGATGCACGTCACAAATGGGCGTGTCAGGATTGGAACCCTGTATACTTCACGGCGCTCCAGCCGCGCCATTGATGCGCGGTTTTTGAGTTTCGGACTACTTGTCCGAACTTTATGGGGTGGGCATTCAGGCCGCATTAGCGGACCTGAACATGTTTCCGTGAGGCTTGTTTCGGGTAGTTCCAACCTGTTTGTTCACCCCGCCAATTCGGTATTGGAACACCGGCTTGGCGGCCAATCACGGAGACTTGCAATGACCGATTGTGAGAGTGGTGTAGCGCCACCAAAATATACCAGCCATTATGAAATCTACAGCCAGTTCGAAGATTGTTTTCTGCATGCCCAGGCGACCATGATGCTGCTTGGATGGATAATGTATGACGACCGTTACCCGGACCTCAAAGGCGTGCTGTCAGACCACCTGAACAAGCTCTTGAAGGAAGGCAATACGCTGTTAGGCGCAGGATTCGCACTCACAAAACCCGAGCGTGAAGGGGGTGCGGGATGACTATCATACGCCGCCGTAGAAGCGAAAATTTCACGGTTGTTCCGAATGAAATCTATGATTCGGAGGCTATGTCGTTTGAAGCCAGTTCGCTCTTGGCATATTTGTTGACAAGACCGCAAAACTGGAAGGTTCACACCAATCAGTTGAAAAAAGTGACCGGTTTTGGCCGCGATAAAGTGCAAAAACTGATGCAACAAATTCGCGCTGCCGGGTATGCCAAAACGCAGCCAAAACAGGCTAAAAATGGCCGTTTTTCCGGTCAGGAAACAATCATCTTTGATGAGGTGCAATGTGCTGAACCGGGACCTGATTTTCAGGGGTACCGTGACGGAGAACCTGATTTACCGGAACCTGATTTGCCGTGTGACGGTAAATCAGGCCCTATAATAAGTACTGACACTATAATAAGTACTGACTCTTTATTCCCCCCTATAATCCCCCCACCGGGGGATGAGCCTGTTTCATCAGAATTTGGTTTTGAAGAATTCTGGGCAACTTTCGCTGACAAGCGGGGTAGGCAGGCAGCGCTTCGTTTGTGGAAACGAAAACAGCTTTCGAAGATTGCAGCACAAGTGATCGACGGTGCCGCGCGCTATGCGATGTCTCGCACAAACGACAGGCGCTACTGGAAGCAAGCCCAAGGCTGGCTCAACGATGGCCGGTGGGAGGATGAACAACTGGTTCGCAAGAAAACAGCGATGGATGTGCTTCGGGAAAATGCGGGGTTTGACAGATGAAAGCAGTTGGAAAATTAAAACACGCCTTCGAAAAGGAACAGCCCGATAGGGAGATGTCGGAAAAATCCAAATCCATCTACATGTTGCTTTCCCTTGATACCAAGATGGCGGAGGCCCCACCCGAATTTGCCGGAGTGTACCTGATTGCAGTGAGAGACGAAACCGCCGAAACCGTGCGTATTGCGGTTGAACGGTTTATCCAGGGTCGGGTTGAAAATCACAACCCTTCGTTCCTGCCAAAGCCGCCAGAGCTTGCAAGGGAGTGTCGTAGGATCGCTGCACCGCAGGAAGCCTTCGACAAGGTTTGGCGAAAGCCACAAGAGAAAAACCTGTTGGAAACGCCGGAAGTTGTGCACCTTCGGGAAGTTGCCGCAGATCGCGCCAAAACCCCGGAGGAGCGGGCAGACGCGATCAACAAAATCAGGAAAAAGCATGGCCAGCCACCGCTCGATTTCACCAAAAAGGTGAAACTTGTATCGCGGAAGACTGGTCGAAAAACCGGTGAGACTATCGGCGCGGGACCCCAAAAGTTCGAACAGTTTGTGGTGGGTGACGCTGCTGCGCTGGTTGCGGCACTGGACAAGAATGGGGGCGACAATGACCGACAGGATTGAGCGGGACTTCAAGGCCTTTGCGCCAAGCTGGCCGACCTACCTTTCCGACAGCGAGGATGCCGCGCGGAAGGAATGGAAGCTCCTGGATGACACCCAGCGCGAACGGGCTGTGGTGGAAGCTGAACGCTTTTGCGAGGCAGTCAAGGCCAGCGGTAAGAACGTTTGCTCACTCGCCGTCTATCTGCGTGAATTGCGCTGGCTGAAACTGCCCCGGGCGCAAACAAAACAGGATGTGTGTTTACCGCTGGCACCTTTCGGCAAGGCGTGGATGGCGCATCGACTGCGCCTGCTCAAAGAACCGCGAATTCGATGGAAACCATCGCCGGTGATGGAAAAGCTGATTGCCGAGGGCAAGGGCCACATGTTCAAGGACAGCCGAAGGCGGGGTGAGTTTCCGCGTGTGGCAGAGATGGATGATCTGGCGGTTCAGAACAAACCCTCTCCGCCGCCGCAGAACCCGGACCTTGCAAGCGGTGGCTATGTGACCGTGCATGTAGGCTCACCCGAGTGGGAAGCATGGCAGGGCTGGTTTGAAGCCAATGACTATCCGCCGCTGCCAACACCGCCCGGCAAGGATCGGTATGTCTGGATTCCAAAAGAGCCACCATCAGACTTCACACCAATGACTTCAAGCATGTCTGATGAGGATATCTACACGGTTGGTCAAAATGCATTC
Organism: Hyphomicrobiales bacterium; assembly: GCA_021775455.1. GTDB lineage: Bacteria > Pseudomonadota > Alphaproteobacteria > Rhizobiales > Rhizobiaceae > JAALLB01. Next base: position 8,531 of record JAJFHU010000062.1, read on the forward strand.
GGTTGAGCAATTGGTTTGTCATTGGTTTTATTCGGCAGGGCACAAGGTTCTGGTGAGAAAGCTCAACGAGTATGAGGCGGTGAATGCCCAAATAGAAAACCGCATTGCCAACGGATATTCGCCAACCCCAGAGCAGGTGGCACATACCAACCGGCTACGCAGTCAAATCAAAACAGCAGAGGCGTTTGTTCGTGTCCCTCTGGAAATCCTCCATGAGGAAACGAGAAACGGGTGATGATGGCGGATGACAAGATCGACGAGGAATACACCCTGTGTGAGGAAGAAAATTGAAAAACGTCATCAGGCCGAAATATATTCCGAGCGGTCAACGCGGAACCATCAAGCCGACGCAGCCGGATGATCCTCTGGATGGCAGGCTTATTGATCAACAATGGTTCAATCTGAAATGGTTTGTCGCAAAGGCGAGATCACGTCCAGCAGGCTCTGTGCGGCGTTACTTCGACAGGGATGACGAACGCCAGATTACCGAGGCAGATAGCGCCTACATAGCGCTTAATACGCTCGGAGTGCCGACATTTATTGTTGAGGAATGGGTGAAGGTCCGAGGATCCAAGGGAAATAACGGAAACAACGGTCGGCGTCGCTACAAGCGAGTACCAGTATTTCCCGGGTTTGTGTTCATTGCCATCAAGGACGAGCCCGCGCTCGAACACGTCCACAACTGCCGACACATTGACAAGTTGCTAGGCTATGGCATAGAGCCGCATCAAGTCCCGTTGAGCGCGATGCTGATGTTGTTCACTTACCATAATCAGCATGTCGGCAAGCCGAAAACGAATCAGGAAAACTTCAAGCCCGGTGACATTATTGAAGTCCTGGACGGACCGTGGCAGTTTTTCGAGGCAATCGTTAACAGGCAGAAAAGCGATGAACGCATTGAAATCCTTTTAGAAATGTTTGGCACACATCGTCCTGTTGAGATTAGTCTTGACTCAATCCAGAAGATTTGAGTATAGGCGAAGACAGGACGAACCGCGATCTCATTGTTGATCGGTCGGCCAACCGGCAAGCCGGAAAGTGCCGCAGCGGAACCAGAGAACCAGACCACTAAGCGCACCGCCAACAGGCACCGCGTTGAGGTTCTCGCAATGGAGGCTTGTGCCTCAAGATCGCCAGCATCATGGTTAAGTTGAAACAGATACCGACGAGCCTCGCCTCGCCGCCCTCGCGGTTGAACCACCCACCAAAACAAACCGATGCGTTCTATCAGTCGCCTGAGTGGCGGGCACTCATTCGCCATCTCATCAAGGAACGCGGACGAAAGTGTGTACGCTGTGGTGCCAGAAACCGCCGGATCATTGGCGATCATATCCAAGAACTGAAAGATGGCGGCGCTCGCCTGGATCCGAACAACGTCCAGCTCCTGTGCATCAACTGCCACAACCGCAAGACTGCTGACGCCAAGCGCGCGCGCAGCACCTGACACTCACCCTATAACCCTGTGCAGAGCAAAGTGTCCGTACCCATGCCCGCCAATGGATCGCGGCGGGCATGGGGGGCGTCGATTCCTTACAGCTCTCTTGGCCTGTAACCGGCGGTGTATTCAGTCAGAGATTTTTTTTCCCGCAATAGTTTTTTTTCGGAGCGAACATGGCAGATCCGACACCTACCGATCTGTTCGGCGAGCCGATCAAACCCCGGACAGAACGACGCGGTCGAAAGAAGTACCAAAAACTTGAATCAGATCAAGAGCTTGTATGCCTGCTTGTTGCGGCCAGCTGGTCGCAGGCGCGCATCGCCCGATATATCGGCTGTGATGAAAAGACTTTGCGCAAGTATTATTCCCGTGAGCTGAACGAGGGCGCGGACCTGATCGAGGGCAAGGCGCTCGAGGTTCTGCTTAGGAAAATGAAGGGCGGCGAGAACCGTTCGGTTCACAAGCTGCTCGACGTCATCGACGAAAACCGCGCGACCGACAAGGCACCGGAACCGAAGCCGGAACCAAAACCTGGCAAGAAAGAGCAGGCAGAAATCGACGCTTCGGATGCCAGCCAGAATTCATCATGGGCTGATGATCTGGCAAAAGCGCAGCGACTGAACTGATGCCAAAAAAAAAGCCAGCTGAACGCAAGGCGCTAGACCTTTCCTGCCTTGACTGGTTTGACCGATTGAAGGCTGGCAAGTACCCGGTCGCCGACATCAAGCTGAATGATTCCGCAGCGAACGCTGCCGAGAACTTTTACAACCGGCTTGTGCTGCCTGACGTTCCCGGCCAGCCGACGATGCGCGAGGCAGCTGGCGCATGGGGCAGCGAAACGATCCGGCATGTGTTCGGAACATTGAAGCCGGACCGCACTCGGAACATTCGTGAATTTTTCATCCTGGTTCCAAAGAAAAACGCCAAGACCACAAACGGCGCGGCCATCATGGTCACTGCCCTTTTGATGAACAAGCGCCCGCGCGCCAACTTCCTGCTTTTGGCACCAACTCACGACATTGCAATCGAAGCCTTTGAGCAAGCTGCAGGCATGATCGAAAACGATCCGGCTGGCTACCTGCAAAAGCGTTTCAAGATCACCGAACACACCAAGACGATTCAGGACATTGCAAAAAACGTCAACGGTGAAAACAATCCAGGCTTTCAGGCAAAGCTCAAGATCAAGACTTTTGACACAAAGGTTGTCACCGGTGCAAAGCCAGTCGGGATACTGATCGACGAGTTGCACGTTCTCGGCAAGAGCAAGGATGCCTCGAAAGTGATGAAGCAGCTGCGCGGAGGCATCATCGCAAATCCCGAGGCTTTCATGGTGACCATCACCACTCAATCGGATGAACCACCGGTCGGCATATTCAAGACAGATCTCGAGTATGCCCGGCGGATCCGCGATGGCGAAATCACCGGCGACACACTGCCGATCCTTTACGAATTCCCGCTCGAAATGCAGGCCGATAAAAACGGCGCGTGGAAGGATCCGGCGAACTGGCCGATCGTTCTGCCAAACCTTGGACACTCGATCGATGTCGAGCGCCTGATCTCCGAGTATGACAAGGCCGAAAACAAGGGCATTGAAGAATTTACAGAATGGGCATCGCAGCATCTGAACATCCAGATCGGCATCGCGATGTCAAAGGACCGCTGGCGCGGTGTCGAATTCTGGCTACCGGCTGCCGATAAATCGATCACGCTCGAAAGCCTGCTCGAACGCAGCGAGGTGGCAGTCGTCGGAATTGACGGTGGCGGACACGATGACCTGTTCGGCCTGTCGGTTATTGGCCGCGAAAAGCGAACCGATGAAGATGACGAAACAATGCAGCGCTGGTTTTCCTGGTCGAAGGCGTGGGCCTATCCCGAGGCGCTTGAGCAGCGCAAGGAAAATGTTTCCAAAATGGAACAATTCAAGCGGCAAGGTGACCTCGTCATTTGCGAATATCCAAATCAGGATGCCATCGAGGCCGCCGAGATCTGCGCGCAAATCAACACGTCCGGACTGTTTCCTGAAAAGTATGGCATCGGTGTCGACGCGGTCGGCGTTTCCGAGTTCATCGACGAACTCAACTATGTCAACATAGGCGATGAACTGATTGCAGCTGTTGCTCAAGGTTACCGTTTAAGCGGCACAATTCACGGCCTGGAACGCCGCCTTAAGGCTGGCACCCTCCAGCACGACGGATCCGACATGATGATCTGGTGTGTTGGTAACTGTCGCGTCGAATTGCGCGGCAATGCTGTCCTGATCACGAAACAGATTTCGGGCCGGGCAAAAATAGATCCGGTCATTGCAATACTCAATGCCTTTTTCCTGATGAGCCGCCATCCGGTCGCTGCAGCTGGTCAAGGTTCCTATCTTTCCGAAACAGAACTGGTTGTCATGTGATGCAATTTCGGCTGCCAAAATTTTTCCAGCGCTCCAAGACCATAGACCAGCTGACGAGTGAGTATGAGGAAAGGATCCGCAGCGCGAGCGCCGGTCAGTTCGTCAATGTCGACACGGCGCTCGGCCAAACAACAGTTTTTGCCTGCATCGATGCGATCGCCACCGGCGTCGCAGTGCCCGATGCCCATGTGATGCGCGCACTCGGTGATGGCCGCACGGAAAAAGCGGTTAATACGAAATCATACAGGGTCATCCACCGCCGCCCGAACGAGTGGCAAACCGCGCTTGAATTCCGCGAAACGCTGACCATGCATGCAGCACTCACCGGAAACGCTTTTGCAATTCCAACCTATCGCGGGCGCGAATTGCTAGAGCTGTTGCCGTTGCTGCCGTCAATGGTCACCATCCGAACCTCCAGTCGCTACCAGATCCTTTATGACGTGCAGGATGATTTCGGTATTCTCGGAACTTTCAAACACGATGAAATTTTTCATCTGAAAAACCGGTCGTGGGACAGGATCAAGGGACTGGACAGCGTAAAGCAGGCGCGCAAGGCGATCGGCCTTTCGATGGCTACAGAAGAAAACCTGTCGAGCCTGCAGTCAAATGGCGGCAAGCCTGGCGGGATCCTTACCACCGAACAAAAACTCGCACCGGATTCCATCGAACGGATCAAGACTGCATGGCAGGGCGCAACAACCGGACGCAATGCCTACAAAACGCCGGTTCTTGATGCTGGCCTGTCGTACGAGCAGATGGGCATGTCGGCAATCGACCAGCAGACAAACGAAACCCGCCGGATGCAGGTTGAGGAAATCTGCCGGGCTTTCGGCGTGTTTCCGCAAATCGTCGGCCACTCCGACAAGGCAACAACATTCGGCAGCGCCGAGGCATTCTTTGCAGCTCATCACCGCCTGACGATCGCCAAGTGGCAAAAAAACTGGTGTGAAAAATTAGACGAGTTTGTCCTTGATGGCAGCGGTCCGCTGTTCATCCAGTTCGACAACCGGGCGATGAATGCGGCCAACCTCAAGGACACTGGTGATTTTTATGCAAAGGCGCTCGGATCCGGCGGATCACCGCCCTGGATGACGCAGAACGAGGTCCGCGCCGAGCAGGGCCTGCCACCAATTGAGGGCGGCGATATTCTTTTCAAACCGACAAACGCAATCATCGACGAGGACTGACAAGATGAAACATGAACTGGCAATCAAAAACCGTCATCAGCCAGAAATGGAAACCCGCAGAACCAGCCTGATGATAAAAGGTATCGACGGCGACGGCGAGGGAACTTTCGAGGGTTACGGATCCGTGTTCAATGTCCTTGACAGCTATGACGAGATCGTCGCTCCCGGCGCATTCGCAACCTCGCTCGCAGAACACAAGAAAAAAGGCACCCGGCCTGCGATGCTTTGGCAGCATGACTATGACAAACCGATCGGCACCTACACCGAAATGTTTGAGGACAAGACCGGCCTTTACGTCAAAGGCCAGCTGGATCTCGACACGCAACAGGGCCGCGAAGCACGAAGTCACCTGAAAAAGCGTGCTGTCAACGGCCTGTCGATCGGGTTTGTCACCAAGCAGTCGCAGATCGACCGCGAGAACGATGACAGCATCCGGACACTGCTCGAGGTGGATCTGTGGGAGGTTTCAATTGTGACATTTCCGGCCAACGGCAACGCCCGCGTTGACGACGTCAAGTCGGCCAAGAATATTTCGCTCATCAAGTCGATGCGCGAAGCAGAGCAAACCTTGCGGGATGCGGGTTTCTCACAACGCGAGGCGGTCGCGATGATCGCCCGCATCAAGGATCTGCAGGATGACGATCGGGATGATCGAAAAGTTCTCGCAGACATAAACCAGTCGTCAAAACTGCTGCTCGAACAACTGACCAGCTGACGGCGCGCCGGTATCCCGGCTATATCAACCAAAACCATTAGGAGAATATCCATGAAACGCATGGCAACTTCAATCAGTCTGGCCGCGCTCTCAATGTGTGCGCTTGCCGACTATAGTGCCTTTGCCCGCAAGGCCTTCGATGCCGGGTTCATTTACAATCAACGTGACGCGGAACCAAATCCTGCCCTGCCTTCCCTGGAAGAGATCAAGGAAAATCAGGACAAGATCCTCAACACCTTCGAACAGTTGAAGGAAAAAAACGACGCGCGCCTTGCTGAAATTGAAAAAAAAGGCGGTGAGGATCCGGTTGCCCGCGAGCAGCTCGAAAAGATCGTCGCGGAAATGCAGGAACTGACAAGCCTGCGCGATGACATGGACGAGATCATCAAAAAGGCAGCTCGTCGTCCGCAGCATGCGATTGATGGTGCAAAAAACTGGTCAGAAGATCAGCAGGAACACCGCAAGGCGTTCAACAGCTTTCTGCGCAAGCACAACGACACGAACCGTGAACGCGCTATGCAGGAAGCCGAGCAAAAGGCCGTCGACACGCAAACCGATGCCGCTGGTGGTCACGGTGTTCCGGAGATCATTTCCTCGACCATCGAGGACAAGCTCACCGAAAGCCGGTCGCTTCGAAACCTGGTCGATGTTCAGGTTGCCGGATCGAAAGATTTCAAGCAGCTCATCAACCTGCGCGGTGCCGCTTATGGTTGGGTAGGTGAAACCGACGCCCGCACAGAAACCGCCACATCGACACTCGGCGAAGTCGCGCCGACCTTTGGCACCTTGTACGCCTACCCAAAAGCCACCGAGGAATCCATGTTTGATATTTTCTTTGATGTCGAAAAGTGGATCATCAATGAAACGGTCGAGGGTTTCGTGGCTGGCGAGGAAAATGCGATCGTCAACGGCAACGGCACCAACAAGCCAACCGGTTTCCTCAACGGAACTCCGGTCGTTACCGACGATGCAAGTCGTACCTTTGGTGTGTTGCAGTTTGTTGCAACCGGGATTGCAGCTGATTGGGCAGCAACCAACAAGGCCGACGTACTTAAAACCCTTGTTTATGAAATGAAGGCCGGACACCGGTCAAATGCCAACTGGCTGATGAACAAGAACACCGCCGGTGAGATCATGCTGTTCAAGGATGGCGACGGCAACTATCTGTGGCAGCCATCGTCCGTTCTTGGTCAACCGGATCGCCTGTTCGGTCACGGTGTTGAAGAATCCGAGGAAATGCCGGACAAGGCTGCGAATGCCTTTCCGGTTGCCTTTGGTGACTTCAAGGCCGGTTACCTGCTGGTTGAGCTGGTCGGCCTGCGCATGATCAAGGACGAGATCACGACGCCCGGCTATGTCAAATGGTATATCCGACGCCGTCTTGGTGGCAAGATCAAGAATTCCGACGCGATCAAGCTGATCAAGATTGCAGCTTAAAGCGACTTGATTTGATTATGTTTCGGGCGATCCGTCGCCCGTTTCACAATCAAACCAAGACGTGAGGACAATCATCATGACACATGCAAAAATTACCTCGAAATTCCGCATCCAGCTCGAAAACGAGCAGCGCACGTTTACGCCTGGAATGGTTGCCAAGGGTGCCGCCGCCGATTGGGCAATCGCGAATGGTTACGGCGAAAAGATCGCCGCACCGCGCGATCCGGCAGCAGCTGCAAAGCCCGCCGCCAAAAAACGCAAGCCAGCGCCGAAAAACAAGGCCAAGACTGCGCCTCAAAACAAGTCCGGCTTTATGGCAGCTGCCAAGAAAATGGTATCCGGCAGCTAGACTGCCGCCTAGTCAACACCCTGCCCGATCAAAGGTGAAAATTTATGTGGAACCGTTTTTCCCGGGTGAATGCACCTGCTGAACCAGCTGTCACGCTGGCCGAAGTCAAGGCGCATTGTGATGTCACTTATACTGATGATGACACCTTGATCACCGGCCTGATCAATGCCGCGATCGATGTCATTGACGGTCCGTCAGGGGTTGGCATAGCGCTGTTTGAGCAGCAGTGGAAACTGACGCTCGACAAGTTTCCAAGTGACCAGATCCTCATCCCGATGTGGCCGGTTACCTCGATTGTCTCGGTCAAGTATCTCGATGATGATGGTGTCCTGACTACGCTCGACGCTGCCGACTATCGCCTCGACACTGCCCGCGATCCGGCAGTCCTGGAACCGGCGCTTGCTGAAAGCTGGCCGTCGGTCAATGGCGATCTTTCCAGTCCGATCGCAATCGAATTTCTGGCCGGGCGCGATGACACTGCCGACATCAATTCAGATCTGAAACTGGCGATCAAGATGCTGGTTGCTCACTGGTACGAACACCGCGAGGCAACCGACACCCGCCTGCGCGAGATCCCTTATGGCGTTGAAATGATTCTGATGAAGTACCGCCGCGCATTTTTCGGCTGACGACAAAAATCACAACAGGAGAAAATCCATGAAAACGGCGAAAGTTACTTTTCAGCTGAACGGGAAAACCGTATCAGCTGGCGAAGAAATTCCGGCAGAAATGCTCGAGATTGCACAAAGTCACGGCTTTGTCGAGGACCGCAAGCCCGAACCGGCAAAGATTTCCAAGCGTCCTTTAAAACAGGGCGACGGTGAATGAAAGCCGGACGACTTCGAACGCTTGTGGATTTTTCCGAACCGAGCGAGGCCGATGACGGCTATGGCGGCAAAACCGTCACCTGGCCGGTGACCATACTCAAGGTTCCATGTCAGTTCCGTTCTACCTCGGCGCGCGAGGAAGTTGATGCAGGCCAGCTCGCCGAACAGCTCACGGCGGTCCTGCGCCTGCGCGCCAGGGCGGTGCCCGGCATCAAGGCCAGCTGGAAGGCAACCATTGATGGCGTTGACTGGAATATTCGTCAGGTAATTCCGTTCGGCCAGCGCGGTCATGAACTCGAGGTAATAATTGAAAAAGGTGGCGCGGTTTGAGCGGCGTCACGATCAAGGTAACCAACAAAACCAAACTGTTCAACGCGTTGCGGCGTGTTGCACCGACCATGAAGTCCAACCTCAAGAAAGCGCTGGCAAAGTCCGGTGAGGAATGGGTGTCCAAGGCGCAGGCGCTGGCACCGGTCGGAGCAACTGGCAAACTGCGCGAATCTATCGGTTACACGTTCGGCAAGGCTCCGGATGGATCCCTTTCGCAAGCCTCGCAGGTGATCCGGTCAGGAACTCCGGCAATCACCATTTTTGCCGGTAACAAGGAAGCCTTTTACGTTCGTTTTGTCGAGTTTGGCACCGCTGGCGGGACGTTCGGATCCCGCAGTGATCAGCAGGGCCGAAAGGTCAAGCGGACGCACCCTGGAACGACAGCACAACCGTTTTTCTTTCCGGCATACCGGATCCTGCGCACGCGCATCAAATCCCGGTTAAGTCGCGCAATGTCTCAATCGATCAAGCAGGCTGGATTCACGCAAAAATGACAAGTTCACACGAAGTGCAAAAAGCGGTGTTTGACGCACTCACCGCTGCTGCGATCAGTGATGTCACGACAATTCGCGACACGCCGATCCTTGAGCCCTCGCCTGCTGACTATCCGTTCATCCAGATTGGATCCTCGCAGACCATTCCGCTCGACACCAATGGAAGCGATGGCACCGGCGACGATGGTGTCGAGGAATTTTTTGACATTCACAGCTGGTCGCGGACAACCGGGCAGAAACAGATCAAAGAAATCATGAGCGCGATATATGCCGCGCTTCATCACCAGAACCTGACCGTCACCGGCAGGCCGAGCGTGCTTTGCGTTTTTGATGGCGGGCGAGTGATCGACGATCCCGACGGCCAAACAAGGCACTCAATCCAGACTTTCAAAATCACTCACAGGAGCTAAACAATGTCCCTAAACGGAATCAATGTCCTTTTGAAAAAAGGCACAGCAGCTGCGGGCACCGTCATCGGTGGCGCACGGTCAACACAAGTTTCATTCAATTCGGAAATGGTCGACGTGACCAGTGCCGACAATACAAACCTTTATCGGGAACTATTGAGCGCTGCCGGTATCAAGACGGCATCGATCACCATGTCGGGCATCGTCAAGGACAACACTGCGCATCTGGCCTTGCTGACGGATTTCAATGCTGGACTGGTCGAGGCATATGGTCTTGTCCTGGACGATCTTGCAACGATCGATGGCAGCTGGAAAATGACCAGCCTGGAAATGAGCGCGGAATATAACGGCGAGGTGCCGTTTTCCCTGACGCTTGAATCCGGCGGCGATCTGACGATTGCGTCTGTTGCCTGATGAGTCTTTTGCCAAACAGTGAACGCGGCGAAATCGAACTGACGCTTGGAACTGAAACCGGCATCATCTGTGCTGAAATGGATCGCCTCGCAAAACTTTGCGGGCATCCTCAAGTCAATGTCCAGACGATGCCGGACTTGTTCAAGCGTATCACCGGCAACGAACCGAGATGCATGCTGGCAGTCCTCGACACGCTTTTGATTAATGGCGATGCCGACCTGCTGAAAATCGAAACGGAAACCAACATCGAGTTGCAGCTGATTTCCGAGGCCGTTCTCGCCTCGATGTCAGCGATCCTCGAAAGCCGTGAAAACCGTTTAAAAAAAAAGAACCTGAAACCGACGAACCTATGACCGGCCTGCCGTTCTTGAACTGGCTTGAGGATGCAACCGGCATCCTTGGATGGTCTGCACCGCAATTCTGGAAATCAAGCCTTGTTGAATATTTTGCTGCCGTGCGAGGTTGGAACCGCCATCAGCAAAACCAGTCCGGAAAGCCGCCGATTATAACCCGCGCCGAGCTTGAGGAAATGGAAAGCAAGGACAGGATTCGCATCAAACGGATGGAAATGCATGCCAGCTGATGACAATCAAAAATTGATGGTGTTGATTGAAGCAAACACCAAGTCGATGGAACGCCAGCTTAAAAAGCTGACGAAAACGACCGATCGCGCAATGAAAAATGTCTCGCGGTCAGCGCGTCAGTCGAAACGCGGATTCAATGCCCTCGAGCGCTCAATGGGTGGCGTGTCACGCATTGCTGGTCGCCTCGCCGTTGTTCTTGCCGGTGCGTTTTCCGTTCGTGAACTCAAGCGGTTCATGGACGCAAACACGCGCATCGAGAACTCGCTCAAGGTCGCAGGCCTTGCAGGCGAGGATCTGAAAAAAGTATATGACGCGCTGCAGGTTTCTGCCCAAAAAAACGCGGCACCGCTTGAGGCGCTGACCGAACTTTATTCACGCGCCGCCCTTGTCCAAAACGAACTCGGGATCTCGACGCAGGAACTGCTCGGATTTACCGACAAGGTTGCCGTTGCGCTGCGGGTTTCCGGCAAGTCGGCGAGCGAATCGTCCGGCGCACTTTTGCAATTGTCGCAGGCATTGGGATCCGGTGTTGTTCGTGCCGAGGAATTCAATTCCGTTCTAGAGGGCGCGCTGCCAATTGCGCAGGCTGCTGCATTCGGCCTCGAGGAAGCGGGCGGATCTGTCGCCAAGCTGCGCACCCTGATCGTCGATGGCAAGGTTTCATCGGAGGCATTTTTCCGTGCATTCGAGGCAGGATCCTCGATCCTTGAGGACAAGGTATCAACTGCAGTCTTTACCACCGACCAGAAACTGCAAGGTATGCAGAATGCGCTCACCGTTGCAGCGGGACAATTCGACAAGGCAACCGGTGCCTCGGATCTGTTCAAACAGGGAATTGACAATGCCACCGGTTCAATTGCCAGCATGGGCGATGCGTTTGAAAACAACGCACCACTTATTCAAGGCTGGATGGATGCGATCGGCGAGTTTTTCGGTGGAACTTCCAAAATGGAAGAATTCTGGAAAGCCATGCTGGCCGAGGAAGCAACCGAGGAAATCGGCAAGCTCGAACGGCAGATCTTTGCCTTGTCGAACATGGAAGGCGAGGCAGCGGCTGCCATCAAGCTGCGTCTCGAGGCAAGGCTCGCGAGCCTGACAACAACTGCCAACGAGGCAGCAGACGCGATCAATCGTGTCACCTTGCTGGCGAACGGTCGCACTGTTGACGCTGATCGCCGCGCCGGTGTTGATCCAAACCAGCAGGCAACCGTTTCACTAAAAGATTTCACCTCGCCAAGCGGCACCGGCAAAACGAAAAAGAGTGACGCTGAGCGCCAGCGCGAGCGCCAGGTCAAGACAGTCCAGCGCGAACAGCAGGCCATAGCCGAACTGATGGACGGCCTGCGTCAGGAAATCAGCCTGGTCGGTGCATCGGGGCTTGAATATGAAAAGGCAAATGCCGTTCGAAATCTCGGCATGTCTGCAACTGACGGCCAGATCGCAGCAGTTGAACAACTGATCGAAACCTTGCACGACGAGGAACAGGCCTATGAGGCAGCAATCAATGCAAGCGAGGAATTTGCGTCTGCTGCATTTGACGGCCTGACCGGGGTCATTGACGGAACGAAATCGGCATCCGAAGCGATGCAGGACTTTGTCAAGCAAATTGCCCGCGCGGCACTGCAGGCAACCTTGCTCGGCGAGGGTCCGCTTGCCGGGCTGTTTGGCTCGACTAATTCGGGCGGCATTCTTGGTTCTCTCACGAAAACAGTATTCAACCCGCATGCTGGAACTGGCATGCCGATTCCGCTTGGTCATCTTCGGGGATTGGCAGGCGGTGGCGCAGTTGCAAAGGGTGTACCTCAAACGGTTGGTGAACGCGGGCCTGAAATGTTTATCCCGCAGTCGGCTGGCCGCATAGCGCCAGCAGGTGGCCGGGGTGGATCGTCCGGCGTCGTCCAGCTGATGATGTCTGGTGACATCGAGGCACGGATACTGAAGCAGGCGGAGGGTCAATCGATCCAGATTGTCCGGTCCAGCTCACCGGCGATCGTTTCTGCAGCTGCGGCACAATCAAACAAGCAACTTTCCAACGGTGGCAGTGATGGCGCGATGCGTCGTTTCAATGTCAAACCCGCAACTCGGAGGGCTGGCTGATGCCATCATGGCCTGGAACCCTGCCAATTGCCCTTGCAAACCAGTTTGGTGAAACTGATATCGACACCAATGCAAGCGATGCGACCGACATGGGTATCGTTGACGTTCGTGCAACGACTACAAGGGTGATCCGCAAATTCACCATAGGGATCATCATCACCGAGGCGCAGCGTGTCATCTTGAACACGTTTCACGATATAACACTGAAAAAAGTCCTGCCGTTTGACTGGACCCACCCGCAGGACGGCCAGACGTATTCGGTTCGTTTTGAAAGCCGTCCGGCTCACACGATGATTTCGCCCGGCGTTTACCAGTCATCGTTTGCCCTGATCGAGGTTTGAAGTGCCAACAGCTCAACAAAACTATGATGCTGCAAATCAGCATATTGCGGATCCGGAGATATGGTTGCTGGAATTTTGGCAGGAAGGCAGCTCCACGATCGAGCGGATTGCCCTCAACACCGAGGACATTGTTTCCAATGGAAACACTTATCCAAAGGGTAATTTTGTCGTCAGTTTTCCAAACTCCGGCGATCAGCCGCCGCGTGTAAACGTCACCCTGTCAAACATCAATTACACAATTGGCCGTGCGGTTCATGGAAGCAATGGGCGAATCCAGTGCAAGCTGATCATTGTTGCCGGTGATGATTACGACGACATCATCGATGAAACCGGCGATCTGTTTGTAATTGGAAATGTTGAGGTCAATTACAAAACCGCAACCGGCGAGACTTCGGCCAAGGCGGATCCTCAAATGCCGGTTCCTTTCAGGGCGGCGACCGAAAAATTTATGACGGGCTTGAGCTTAAAATGACGCCGCAGCAACTCGCTCGGCGGCTTGCAGTTACACCCTACCAGATGAATGGCCGCAGCCTCGACGGACTTGACTGTTTTGGCCTGATCGAGGTTTGGCACTTGAAACTGTTTGACATCGAGATCCGCGATCGCGGCAACCATACATCAGATTCAGGCGGCATGTCTGACGGATTTAATTCACGCCAAGTCTGGAAACTCATTGACCAGCCGATCGATCACTGCGTGGTCGTCATGAAAGGCCTGCTTGCGGGCAAGCTCGTCAGGGCCGGTCACTGTGGAATTTATTTTAACGACAACGTGCTGCACACGGAAAGGACCGGCGGATTTCAATGTCTACCATTCACAGATACGCAAATCCGGCGCAAGGTTCACGCGCTGGCAATACATCGCGATCTGGCCTAGCTCTTGTCGATCCCGGAATCGGGATGAATGTCCTTGAGCGGTCAATTCCGTTCGGCCTGACCATTGCAGAAATTGCCGAGGCATGGTTCGGCGCTCATGACACGTCAGTCGGGGCCTTGATCAGGGCACCGGCTGGCGCGCCTGTCGAGTGGGAAATTGTCCCGCGCGAGCGCTGGAGGTCAGTCCGCCCGCTCGGTGACAGGTGCCTCAAGTTCGAGATTGTGCAGCATGACGGCGACAGCGGATTGCTGGCTGGTATCGGGCTGGTGGTTCTTTCAGTCGTTGCGCCCTATCTTGCACCGGCATTTGCTGCCTCGGCGTTTGGATCTGCAGTATTGTCAGCTACGCTTAGCGCTGGTCTTTCACTCACCGCGCAGGCATTGTTTGCACCATCGTCATCAGGTGCCGCCTCATCACCTGCTGACCAGCAAACCGGCCAGCTTGCCAATGTCGATTCAGACAATAATTTGCTCGCCAAGGGTGGACGCCTGCCGTGGGTTTTCGGAACCCGGCGGATCTCGCCGCCGGACGTTTGCGAATCGCACCGGTTTTTGGAAAAGGGCCGCGAGGTTATCACAAGGGTTCTGGCCTGCGATGGAGAACACCGCCTCGAGGAATTGCAGGTCGGCAAGGTCTTGATAGGTTCGATTCCGGATGCGGAATGGCAAATCGTTGATGGTCACGAATCGTCAGGCCAGCAGGATCTTGTCAATGTTGTCACCCGCACATTTGCCATCGGCCAGAAGCTCTCGAAGTTCAGTATAAAGTCGGATTCTGACAAGTTGTCCGATCAGTCAGATCCGTCAAATTCGGAACCGGTCCCGGTAATTATTCCGGTCACCTATCATAAATCGATGTCCGAAATTTCCATTCGCTTTGCATTGTCACCGTTTGCACAGCTATCTGATCCTGCGGCCAAAACCCGCCAGCCGGTCAGGATTTCATTCTGGAAAAAATCGGATCCGTCAACGATTTACCGCTTGCCCGAATATCACATACAGGGGCGCAAGACTGCCGAGTCACTCAAGGAAGTGCGTTTTCGGTGGGATAAGGATTTTGGCCTTTCGTCTGCATCGCGTGATTTCAGTTATGATTTTTGGAGGCGTGTTCCGGCATCAGTCACCAGAACCCTTTCTGATGGTAGCAGCGGTTACCAGTGGACCGCTGATGACTATTTCGGAACCGGCAACAAGGATGTTGTCAACATTCATGAAACCGGCGACGGCCTGAACGTCACCCTGGACGAGTCAATCCATGCCAAGTCTGAATATGAGTTTTCGGTCATCGCTGGCCTGCCTATTGCTGATGCAGACTTTAATTCGACAAACTACCAGCTCAACGGCGTGGTTGAAAGCCTTTTCAGGGCATTTGACGACAACGCAAACTGGAAAATTCCGACAGGTCAGGATGGCATTAGCGCAGGCGTTTCGGTGCAGTTTGCCACCCTTATCGTAAATGAGCGGCCAATTCAGGCACCCGGTTTTGCTCACATAGCTTTGAAACTTCGCGAGGTTGATGCAAAGAATATCACGGTCAAGGCATCCGGATTTGTTGACGACTACAACGATGGTTATTTCGTCATCGACGAGGACATGCGCAGCCTGACAATCGGCGGCACCGACTTTTCAGACAACACGGTCACCGGCCTGCGAATAGATCCGTCAAGTATCCTGGCCGATGGCAATTTCGAATTCGATTTCGTTGAACTGGTCGACCGGTTTGGTCGGGTTGGATGGCGGGACGATTTCTCAAACGGTGTCGGCAACTGGACGGCAAACAATGGAACGCTTTCGGTGTCCGGCGAAAAAATGCTGCTCACCGTGACCACCGATGATGGTGGGATCAAGAATGAAACCGACATTTCAGTTGACGGTTCCATCTACTACAGGCTCCGCATTGGTATCAAGAAAATTGACAGCGGCCAGTGCGGTGGCTGGCAGGGTCGCATATTCTTTTCAACCGCCGGTCACGGTTTTTCGGGCAGCTATTACAAGGATTTCACCGAACCAACATGGTCTGTAACCGGCTGGATTTATCACACGACGACCGCAAATCCGGCCAGCCACATGCATCAGCTTGTCAGCGACTGGCTTGCGTTTTCGAGGGTCAATGCTGACCGTCTGAACTCACAGGCATTCATTGACTGGCGCGCCGAATGCGCGGCGCAGGGCTACCGGGTATCATACCCGGCAGCTGGCCAGTCCATGATCGAGGTTATGGAACACATGACGACGGCGGGATTTGCCACGCGCCGACTTGATTCGGGTTACTCGGTGGACTGGCACCGTGATCGAACTGCCGAGCTGCCGACGATGGTATTTTCTCCGCGCGATTCACAAATCTCTTTTGAGCGTACATTCTCGGAAACACCAAAGGCCTTGAAAGCACGATTTCAAGACAGGTCAAGCGACTGGCAATCCAGGGAATTGCTGATCAATAATGCCTACGGCACTGCTGCATTTGGTGAAAGCGAGGCGCTCGATTATCCGTCGATTGATGACGAAACCCTGATTCGCCGACGCGCAACATTCGACCTGTTGCAGCTCAAGCATCGCCAGATCCGTTGGAAGGTCAACACCGGCCCTGCCGGTTTCAATCGCCGCAAGGGTGATCTCGTCGGCCTGGTCACCGACCTTGTTTCAGACTACGCGCACGGATTTCGTGTCGCCGAAGTCATTTCGACTACGCAGATCCGCGTCGATCGCGAGGTGCCGGAGGGCGGCGGCGAGTTTCTCGAGGAAAGCGTCGACATTTCTGCCGAGGCAGACATTTTCGAGGTTGGTGCCTCATCCTCGGCAATGATCGTCATGCCGAGCGGTGTTGAAGAATATGTGGTCGCCAATGTGGTCGAAGATGTTTTGACGCTGGCTACTCCGTTGACCGCCACTGCCATCGAAGGAACCCGCCTGACCGTCGCACCGCGCGAGACATTGTTCCGGCGCTGCATCGTCCTGTCGGTGGAACGCCAACCCGAACAACGAGCCTTGCTGACGCTGGTTGACGAGGCACCTGAAATTGAAAGCGAACTGCAAAGGTTATTTTGATGAGCGCTAAACGACTTTTAAGCACGACGTCGATCGCCGGAGCTGCATTTCTTGCCGAGCTTTCAGCAAGCCTGAAAAAGGTTTTTGACTATTCGGCAGGCAATGCCGTCAATCCGACCGGTGTCAACGCATGGTCTTTTGATCTTGATGTCGAGGAAGGTTTTGCCGAGCATCCCGATGGCATGCTTGTTGGCGTTGTTGCACCGGCGACTAATACCGGTGCGATGACGTTCGAGGTCAGCGGCCCGGGCCTCGGCACAAAACCAGCGGTTTTGAATAACGGCACTGCTATGTCGGGCGGCGAGGTTGTGTCAGGAACCGCCTACCTGTTCAGGTTTTATGGCAATGAGGATGAGTGGCGATTGCAGTCGCCAGCAAGCCGCGACACCTCGAGCATTCCCTCAAAAAAAACCATTTACAACAACGTCGTGGTTTTCTCGGTTCCCGGAGCTGCCAGCTTCACGTTTCCGCATCGCGCAAATTATCGCATTTCTGCATTCGGTCCCGGCGGCGGTGGCGCTTTGCATAATGCCGGACGGGCAACCGGCGGAACCGGCGGGGGAACTTCAATCAAGGAAGGCGAGGCAGAGAGCGGCCTTGTTCTCACTCTTAACATCGGCGCACCGGGTCAGGGCGCGGCAGTCGACCAGAATGACGGCGGTGATGGCACCGACACAACAGTTACTGCAACCGGAATCAGCATGACTGCACCCGGCGGCATCGGTGGCGTCCAGCAGGCAACCGGCACGGCTGTCGGACCGACCGGGCCGATCGGAACCGGCGGTGATCTGAACTATCGCGGTGGTTCGCCCGGTGACTGCACAATCCGAAACGGCACCGCAGGCGGTGCTGCGGGCCTGCAGCGTGACGGCCAGAGCGTCGATGTCGATGCGACCGGTGGCGCGGGCCTTACTGAAACCTATACGTCAACACCTGCTGCAGCCTTCATCGTGACAACTCTTGGAAACATAAACGCAATTGGTTTCAAGGGCGGCATCAACAGCTCCACCGCTTCGATCTCGCAGGGCGATCCGTTCTGCGGCGGCGGTGGCGGCAGCGTGGGAGACGATGGCGGCAACGGTGGAATCGGTGCAGGCGGCGGCGGTTCATCAGACACCGGAAACACCGGCGGCGATGGCGGTCCCGGCTTGATCATCATTGAATATACGAACGACCTGGACGCCTGATCCATGACCGGGATCCCATTTTCCGGAAAGCTGCTGATCTATTCGGTGCCGGGCGCGCTGGTTGCCTCGGTTATGGCAACCGCGACGGCAACCGGCCAGTTGACGCAGACGCAGTTTCCTTCGGCCTCGGTTGTGGCGAGTGCAGTGACTACCGGAAACCTGACAGCGTTGCAGAAAATTTCCGCATCGGTGGCAGCTGCAGCAACGGTCAGTGGTCTGGCCGTTGAATATGAACGAATCGGAGGCACGGCAAGCGCAACCGCTGCTGCGACCGGCAGTGCGATCAACAGGCAAAGACTTTCCGGATCCATTTCGGTTTCCGCGCAGGTCACCGGCCAACTGACAAAAACGCAACATCCATCGTCGACGGTTGTGGCAAGTGCTGTGGTTACCGGTAACCTGACAGCGCTGCAGAAGATTGCCGCATCAATTGCAGCTACCGCAACGGTCAGTGGATTGGCCGTTGAATATGAGCGCCTCGGCGGTGTGGCAAATACTGCTGCATCAGCGACCGGCACCCTGACGGTCCGCAGCCAGCTGGCGGCAGCGATCTCGGCCAGCGCAACAGCCACCGGGTCCGCCCGAGAATATGAACGCCTTGGTTTTAATGCGCTGGCAACGGCCACCGCAACGGGATCCCTGACAACCACGCAACGCTTGTCGGCAAGTGCAACGGGAACGGCAAGCGGTCAACTGGTCATGGCAATCCGGATTGAAGGTGCGGCCACCGCAACGGCGACGGTGTCGCTGGATTTGAGGAACCGCCTGCAGATCGCTGCATCAGTTGCAGCTGCAGCAACGGTCAGTGGTCTGGCCGTTGAATATGAACGAATCGGAGGCACGGCTGCCGCAACCGGTTCTGCCGCAATGACACTTTCCAGCCGCCAGCAAATTGCAGGCAGCGGACAAGGATCTGCAACCGGTCAACTGATACCGCAAACCGGTGAGTTTTCTCTCGACTTCAACAATGATTTCGCCTGATCACCAACTTTAACCAGAAAAGGAACTAGAAACATGGCTGCATTTTCAAACTATCTCGAGGACGCTCTTATCAACCACGTCCTGCGCAATACCGCGCTCACCTCGCCGACGACTGTTTACGTCGGCCTGTTCACCACCGATCCAACGGATGCCGGTTCCGGCACCGAGGTTTCGGGCAATGCTTATGCCCGCCTTGCCGTCGAGTTTGATGCACCGTCAAACGGCGTGACGCAAAATACCAACGTCGAAACCTTTCCAACACCAACACCTGGAAACTGGGGAACCGTCACACATTTCGGAATTTTCGACGCCCTGACCGGCGGTAATTTGCTTTATCACGGCGCGTTGACGACTTCAAAGCTGACGGCAGCTGGTGATCCGGTCGAGTTCGCGATCGGTGACCTAACGATCACACACGCTTAACAACTAAAAACTGATCGGAGGGTTTTGCTTGTGACACAAACGACAAAAACGCAACTGCAAACAGACATCACCGATGACATCACAACCAATGCCACCGGTGCAATATCGGGTTTGAAACTTCGCACGATCCTCGCCAACATCGTTGACAGTTTCATTCACAATGAGCAGCAAAGCCAGATCCTCGGCATCAATTCGCAAACCGGAACCAGCTACACCCTCGTTCTCGGTGATGCGGGCAAGCTGGTGGAAATGAGCAACGCGGCGGCAAACACCCTGACGGTGCCGCCGAATTCCTCGGTAGCCTTTCCGGTCAACACAAAAATCGACGTTTCCCAAATGGGTGCCGGTGCGACTACCATCGCGCAGGGATCGGGAGTGACGATCCGTTCAAAGGATACAAAGCTCGCCCTCAATGGCCGCTATGTTGTGACAACGCTGATCAAGCGGGCGACCGATGAATGGGTGCTTGTTGGAGACTTGGCCTGATGACTGGAATTTCTCCCGGCATACTTGCCGCAGCGGGGGTTGGTGTGGTGCAAGACTTTGAGTCTACTGCTATAGCAGAAGGCAATACAACGTCCTCAACTACTTCGCATGTACTTACACTTCCAACTGGAATAATTTCAGGCAATATAATTTTTGGGTTTGTTTCTCTGCCTGATGACGGGATAGGATTTTCTTGGCCTGCTGGATGGACTGAACTGGCTGAAAATGGTGCCGGTGGCGGTAGCGGATCAGTTGGTTATAGAATAGCAGACGGCACAGAGGGTTCCACAATAACTGTTACTCTGGACACAGCATCTTTGGGGGTGTGGGCTACAATTCTTGTCACTGGTTCAAAGGAAACGGCACCTGAAATCAATACAGTAGAGTTGGATTCAGGAACCGGTATTGACCCTGGTTCGCTTACACCCTCTTGGGGAACAAAGGAAAATCTTTGGTTTGCAATCATGCTTTCCGATGGCAACATTGGATCTGGTCCAACATCCCCAACAAATTATACAGAGATTATGGAAAGACGAAACGCTCAAGGTTCAATTGTTGTAGCCGAACGATTGCTGTCAGCAGCATCGGAAAACCCTGGGCAATTTTCAACCTCCAATTCAAAATTCCACATCGCCTGGACACTTGCTATTGAGCCTCCTGATTAAAGCAGGAATTAAATGCTTATGGACCACTTCACCTGATTGGTGAGTAATACCGGTCATTTCCCCCTAAAAATTGAAAACAGGAAGATCCGATGCTGATTGATGATTGGCGCGAGATCCTGCGTCACGCATGGTCTGTGCGCTTAATAGCGCTTGCAGCAATCTTGTCGGCTGTGGAAGTAGCGCTTCCATTGGTCCAGGGGATGCTTGAATTACCGACTGGCTTGTTTGCTGCCTTATCCGGACTTTCGACCGCTGGAGCATTCGTGGCCCGTTTTCTAACCCAAAAGAAATTGAAGGAGCTTCGCGATGAGCAGGCTTAAAAAGGGTTCGGCCATTGCTGCAGTATTGATTCCACTGGTTGCCGGGTTTGAAGGGCTTCGGCAATACGCCTACTTGGATCCGGTCGGGATCCCGACCATCTGCTTTGGCGAAACTTTGGGTGTAAGGATGGGCATGTTCAAGACCTTGGAAGAGTGCCAAGGGATGCTTGTCGAAAGCCTTCAGAAGCACGAACAAGGGATGCGGAGGTGCCTTGATGACCCGGACTTGCTTCCAGATGAAATGTACGGGGCATTTGTTTCCTTTACCTACAATGTTGGTGTTGGTGCCTTTTGTAAATCGACCTTGACCCGCAAGGCCAATGCCGGAGACCTGGTCGGTGCCTGCAACCAGCTTCCAAGATGGAACAGGGCAGGGGGTTTTGTCCTGCCCGGGTTGACCAGGCGCAGGGCTGAAGAGCGCGACTTGTGCCTTAAAGGAGCATTGCAGTGATTAGCGGGATCTTGGGCCGGTTTGCCGGTTTCCCACTTACCAAGGTATTGGTCGGGTTTTCCGCCGCGCTAATTATTGCAGTGGCTATACTCTGGTCTTATGCCCAATCTGCCAGCGAACGGGCAAGTCGTTACAAGGTTGAGCGTGATGTTCTTAGATCCAGCCTTGATAATGAAATTATCAAGCGCAAGAGCCTTGCTGAACGCGTGTTAGATACCGGCCAACGACTGCAGGCCGAGGAGCGCACGAGCTTCATGTTGCAGCAGGAACTTCACCTAAAACTTGATGAGAATGAAGCATTGGCCGCAGCCGCCAAAGCAGCAGCAGACGCACAACGAAAACTGGAAGAGGGGGATGGTAATGCGACTTTTGATAGCCGTGGTATTTATTAGTCTGCTTTCCGGATGTGAAAGCGTTCCTCTTGGAAATGTTTCACAAGCTGAAGCCGACAAGTCCGACAACGAGGCCCGCACAACACTTGACGGCCAACATGCTCCAATCCCGTACAACTCAACCAAGACGCCAAAGGGGCCGCTTCCTGCAATTAGCAATAAGGAGCTTCCTGAGAGTGTTGCCCGCGATCGTTGGCAGACTGACCGTAACAGACTCAGGTCGTGCGTTCAGCAAGTTGTTACGCTCGTAAAGGATTTAAAAGTCCGAAACATCATTCCAGATCATGAGGCTTCTGATGAAACGTCCGGAACATGAGATGAGCGTCACCAATGGTGATGAATATGATGACGGTTTGACCGCAAAAACCCGATATCATATGTCTGTTTGGCGATTGCCTCTGACTTTACTGATCATTCTGGTAATGCTGGTAATATCAATTATTGTCTTCAGCCAACGCACAGAAGCAACTGAGAAACAGCTAATTGGTCCCTGTGTTTCTGCTGCCAGGTTAATGCAATCCTATGACTTGCTGGATACTGCGCGAGACGATGTTCGATTTCTGATCACACACTTGATTGGCGATGGCGGTGAGATGGTATTGATTTACGCTGCAGGCGCTTCTTTCGGAATATTTTATGAAATCGTTGACGGCTGCTCAGAGGCAAAATTTTCAATTATCCTGGCTAGAGATATTCCAGAAATTGTGGGTCAGAAAACGTTTAATGAGTTTATGCAAATCAAGGGAATATAAGGATCAGCTGTGCCCGAACCGAATGCAAACTCTTTTGAGGTTATTTCCTGGATTGTGGGACTACTGGTCACCTTCGCAGTGGTTCTTGTTGCAGCGTTCCGAAACATTCACAACAAAATCGAAACAAAGGTTACGGCACTCGATAACAAACGCTCGCTTGGAGACCTTGCTCTCCACAAGCGGTTGGAGAATGTCAAAGATCAATATGTCAGGCGATCGGACCTACAGGCACTGGTTGAACCGCTGCGTGCGGATCTCAGGCACTTGGATGAAAAAATTGACCGGCTGATAAACCGCGAAAAATAGACTTAGTACGGAGAGGCCAATGAGTTGATTATTTCGAATTAACAAAAAACCTATCCTGTTTGCGCCAATGGGATATTTGAAACCGGTCTTTATAAGGTACTGTTTTTATTGATTTCCGCTGTCTCCTCGATCAGCTGCCGGCAGCGCGATCGCTATCCTTGGAACGACAGGAATATTAGCCTTTTTAGATCAAGATACAGACCCGTCTTGCGCTTGCAGGGTGGGTTTTTTTGTGCCAATTCTCCATCGTTGCGGCGCTGGAACAGGAGGGCCAATTATGATGGATGAATTTATTAGATGGACACCAATTGCGATTTCCATGTTAGCGCTCTTTATTTCTTTTTTGTCTTGGAAATCATCCACTCAGTCGACACGCGCATCGATATATGATCGTAGGTTCGAAGTATATTCAGAAGTGGAGCGGTTCATTGGAGGTTGGATGAGACACGGCACACCAGACTTGGATCAATTGCCTGACTTGGTGGGTGCTTGGAACAGATCACATTTTTTGTTTGAACAAAAAGTTACTGATCATATCCGCAAAATTTGGCTGGATGCTGTCGATGCGGATTACAAAGCCCAGATAGTCTCAAATAAAATCCCCGGAAATCGCAACAAAGCAATCGACAAAAAGCACAATTACATGCTGGAACATGGTGACTTTGACAAGCTTCGCGCGGTATTTGCATCGTCACTAAAAGTAAAAACGTGAGGAAACTCGCGTGAACAAACGACGAAACCCTGTACCGGATTTGTACGGAAACATGTCAATTGTTCTCTGCATGTTCCTGCAAGATGTTGCAGGATTGTGCAAGATGTTGAAAATTGGAACAAAACGGGTAAATCGCCGTTATTGGTTTTTTCCTTTATTTTCAATGCGGTAAGGTGTTTCTGGCGGAGAGGAAGGGATTCGAACCCTCGAGACGCTTTTGACGCCTACTCCCTTAGCAGGGTAAGCATCACATTGCCTTTTTCTTTAATAATTTCAATGCGCTATCGTTATGTCTGCGCATGGCGTGTACGAGTTTTGTACGGATTGCCTGGTTGACTATCTTGCGGGAATCCTCGGCATGCGAGTAAGTATTCAACAGGATCTGCGGGTCTTTCCAACCTCCAGCATCGGCTCCCGTTGCTGGATCAATACCCAGGCGAACTACCACTTCTGTTCCAAATCCGTGCCGCCCGGCCGCATGAGGCATGATGGGTAGTATCTTCGCCCGTTCACATGCTCGTTTCCAGCTTCCGTACAAATGATGGCGCTGTTTAAATCCGAATAACCTGCCGTGTCTGGTTTCCAGGGACATTAACTCGGCAGTCAGTTCAGGGATGAGCTCAATCCATTCATCCTCATGGCCTTTTGCACCAGGACAATAAACAAGATTTTCATTTAGGCGGGAGAGATCACCGGAATCATTGATGCTCAGGCTCTGGCCGATCCGTCGACCTGCCGTGTACATGAACATCGCCAGTGCTCCGATCCTTGGGCTTGCTTCAGCCCTGAACTTCATGAGCCAATCCATATCCGCAGGGATCTTCGGGATCCTGCTTTTCTTGCCACGCAGGCGGTCTTGTTCCACGCGTTGCTTGTCGCTGTAGGCTTTGACGCGAATGGGTGGGCATTTCCCCAATTCGTGAGCGTGATTGATCACAGAACGTACAGGGCTTACTACTTGCCGGTGCCACGTATCGGTCGATGCTTCAGGGTAAACGACCTTGCCCAGTTCCTTGATTTGCAGGGGAGTGATCTTTTTTAAATAGTCGTCACCGAGGTGGGGCAGGATTTTACTCAGGTAGTTGGCCTCGGCGGGCTTTGGTGTGTAAAGCAGGATAGCATCAGAGAATGTTAGTCCGATTTCCTCTCCCGTATATTCTTCAATGAGATTACGTTTGATTGCTTTTTGTTCGAAGCGTTTTTTGATTTCTTCTGCTTTGGCTTCCGGCAACGCTGAAGGTATTTCGAGGCTTTGGCGGTAGTATCCACAGCCGGGGATTTCGTCGATCCGGCCTTTGATCCACCACCATTTACCCCGTTTGTAGACTTCGAGTGGCATTGCTCACCCTCCTGCAAGATGCGATCCACATGCTCCGGGAGCAACAAAACCGCGTTTCCATACTCAATACAAGCCCCAAGCGACCGCGCATCACTTCGCAACCTACGCGCTGAAAGCTTTACACCAAACTTTTCCTTAAATTCCTGAACCACCATTTCAGGTGATCGCGCTGTGGACAGAATGGATTCTTGAGCTTTAGGCATCATTCCAAACTCTCCGTTTCCTTAATGATTTGATTGAGTCGTCGTATCGAAACACCTTCCGCCTTCGCGCATTCTTCCAGCGCTTTCATACGCAATTTTTTGAACTCAATTTTGCCCTGCTTTCTGGCTTGTTTGACCTTCCCGCGCTCTCCCGCAAAGTGGTTGAACAATGTGGCTGTCGACTTGTACCCGGCGCGTTCTGTAATTTGTCTATTGGTGAGTATTGGGTTCCAGATATCAATCATCATGCGAATTCGCTTTTCGCCGTGAATTTCACTTGGTTGTCCAAATTTCTTACCCTGCCGCTTGGCTTCCGCCATTCCGGCAATGGTTCGTTCGCGGGTTAGGTCGCGCTCGTATTGGGCAAATGCAAACATGATGTGCAACATCAGCATTCCCGCCGCACTATCTAAATCCAAGCGTTCTTTTAAACTGACCAGTTGAACGCCGTTTTTGCAAAAATGTTGAACGGTGGTTGCCATGTCGGCAATGTCCCTGCCCAGGCGGTCCAGCCGCCAAACAATCAGCTTCACTCCCTCCCGACAGATGTCTTTCAGGTTTTCAAATACCGGGCGAGTTTTGCGGGTAGATTGTTTTTCCAGATAAATACGATCACAACCAGCATCCTTTAATGCGGCAATCTGCAAGTTCAATTCCTGATCGTCTGTGCTAACGCGAGCGTAGCCAATGACACGGCAATCAGCCGGAAACTTGTAGTTTCGCTGAATGTAGGTATCAAACTCTGTCCATGTCGCTGTTGTCATGTCGATTTAACCCGGCGGTCCTTGATTCAATTTTCTTTGAAGCCACCAAACGATATTGAGACACCTTCACCTAAACTGACCGTGTTGGTATCTCTCTCTCGAATGGGGTTCAGAATGTTTTTTATAATTTTGTATTTCAGTTCGTCAGGTGCGGATTCAATTTCATCCCAATGCTTCACCAGTGATTTCCAATAGGGATTAACTGCCGCTATTTTAGGCAAGTGTTCTCGAAGTTCTGGAACGGCTTTTAACAAGCCAACGCAACGGTTGAAATCGCCGCCATCGGACGGGTGGGAAAAGCCGCGATGCGATGGATTGAAGCCAGCCAAATATGCCGCCATGAACTCTGATGACGAACCGGTTTCACCGGTCAACGCCCATTCTGCGATTTTTTTGTAATCCATAATAAGTGGCCTTTAGGTAAGTGTTTCGATATGGAATGGAGCGGCCACGCCAGCGCTGAATGTTTCAGCAGCTTTAAGAGCCTCTTTGATCCGTTTTTCAGGTGATTGATCTTTTGAAGTTACAAGGCTCCCAAGCGCCAATTCTTCACCGCATCCGCAAGCATCAAATTTATGGGAACTTTCGCCAACCTGATAATCGCCTTGGATCTTGAACAATCGATTTTTGTAACCAACTAGAAATGTTCCACCCGCTTCGGCTTCTTTTTCTTTCTCTGCAAAACCACCATCTTTCAGGCAAGTTCTGACAGCCTCAATAAATTCGGTGACCATGTACTTGAAAGTATCATCATCGGGATGATGTTTGGGTGGATCGAGTTTGTATTGCAATAATTGCCCCATTCGGAATGACGATGTGAAGCCAATCAGGAATTCACCATTTCTGAAAATCTTCTTATCGTCGCGAACGGTTAAACTTAATCCGTCAACGCCAGCGCTGTCGCAACCAATGGTTACTTTTTCGTTTTCAACTATGCCTACAATACATGTCATGTTCCTGGGGTTCCTATTGCTTTTGAGTATGCCGTTTATTAATTTCTTCCCACTGCGGAATGTATTGATCAACAACGTCAGGGAAAGCGGAAAGCACTATTTGCCTATCCTTGTCAGTGTGATATGCACCGGCCAAGATGGATGCCAAAACATGCGCAACCGCGTTAATGGCTTCGGCATGGTTTAATTCGCTTTCCACCACCTTACGGGCCATAGTCTCCAGGAGTGCGTAGGCAAGATGCTGCATATCCAAGGCTTTTTCTTCTCTGGTAATTGTAGGCATAGGTGGCCTTTCTATCGTACTTCGATAACTGCTTTGGGTGGCTTAGTAGCAACGTAAATTTTCTTGCGATTGTCGTACTGCATCACCTTTGGGTTGGTGTCGTTGAAGGTGTTAAAATCGTTCGCTGCTTGGTTGCCGGATATTCCAAATTTCCTCATCAAGTGAGCGCGGTTAACAAACCCGTAGATATGTAATGTTTCAGCAATCCATTCTTGCCGTTTTTGCGCAAACCAATTCATGCCTTGTTCCACTTCAAATGATTGCGGCCATAGACAATCCACAAAGCGATATTGAGCGGGATCAATCCCCAAGTGCCGGTTGCAACAATCCAAACCAACCAAAGTGCCTGATTGCCGAGACCAACAAGCCATGCCGATTTGTGAACATTGCCAGCTAACAGCGTCATCCAGATTGTGATGGCTGATAGGAGCCACGGTAAATAATCTCTGATTGCATCTGTCATAATAAGTGGCCTTATCCTTGATCTTTGGCTGCTCGATCCAGCCGTTCAATTTCTGCTATAATTAATGCGCCAGCGACAACCAGTGACTTACGTCGGTCAAACTTTTCCCGTTTATCAAAATTTGTCCACGGCCACGGATTAATGGCGTGCACCATTCCCATCACGTTGACCTTGTAGAGTGGTTCCGGCGCGGCATACAAAGCGGCAGCCATTGCCAGAGATTGATCGCTGTGGCCATCGTCGTGTTTCAGTGACCAGCCTTCTTTTTCAATTTGCCGTTTTCGTTCGGCAGCCACATCGTCAATCGCTTTTGACATCTGCTTTCCTTTCATCCCGCCGTTTTTTGAAGTCCTTCACAACTGCCTCAACCACTCTGTCGAGCATCGGACTTGGCTTGTTGTCCGGGTGGTGGTGGACATAAATCGTGTCGTCGGTGTCTGACATATCCGGGGGTTCCTATTAGTGTTTCGGTTCGCCGGTTGTCTGCATATCCAGATCAACAGCTTCGAGTAATTGCTCGACTGCTGAACGCCGTTTTTTCTCTGCGACAACCTTCTGGTTATGATTGCTTTTTGGATCAGCAAGCACAGACAATGCGGATAGAAATTTTGCAGTAGACCTGCCGTCCAGTTCCGCAAGTTCCTGCATCCAAATCCCCATCGAGGAAGTGACGAATGATGCACCTGTACAGCCGATTGTTTTTGCGCCGGTCTCGGTGGCAGCAAGCAGAACTTGATGGAACAACGATCTTGCATCTTGTTGTTCTTGCCCTAATGGGCGGAATAGAGGTTTCTTCTGGTATGACATTGACGGGCCTATGGTGATTCTGTTTCAGGGAACATCGGCATTGGTGCTAGAACCAATCTGCCGGTGCGATAAGCATTTAGGATAGCGGCAATTGCTTCGGCATCCTCTTGTGCGCCGGAAGGAAACTCTAAATCTAAAAGAGCCGACCCATGCACGTTGTCAGTAACAATGGCCCAATCTTCATGTTCTCCTGCGCCGGTTTGATATGCGATCAACCAATTATCCATCACCGTGGAAATTGGCGCGGCTTTGAGCGGTGCAATCTTTTCGGGTGGTGGTAATCTGTCTGTCAAATTCAATTCTTTCGGCCTTCCTATTGAACCAGTTCGCGGATGGATTTGCTGACAGTTCCGCCAAACCGCCTGAAGCGTGTAATCCGGCGCTTGATTTCGGCCTTGGTGATGGCAACCGGTTCGGCATTGCGAAACGATCGCGCCGGGATCTGCGCAGATTTAAAACTGGATGCCGATCGGATCTTGGCATGTTTGCGGCCAATCGAATGAAGATAGACCACGCGCATCCCGCTTCCGATCGCCGGTGCTTCATTCTCGAAATGAATGATGTAAAACCCTTTATCGTATGCGCTCATAATTTACCCTTCGATGTTTTCTTGTTCCGCCTGGTCCCAAAGTTTTTCCTGCAATTTGGCGTGGTAATCCTTGATCACAAACACCAGCGTGAGCGGCCACAGGACTGCGGTAACAATCGCCAACAACAAGAAGACGAAACCGTCCGGCCAGTCTCCCCGATCGAAGTTCACGATCAGGCACCACATCAAACCCGCAAAGACAATCACCGCGATGTATGTGTGGTTTACCAAAATAATCTGAGCCCAACTCATCATCTATTTCCCCTTTCCCAACTTCGAAATTTTTTGAACAGATCCTTCCAGCGCTCTGCAGCCTGCGGATCCCGGCTGAGCTCTGAACGACTTTTCACATCACATAGATCGCGTACTTTTTGTTGCGCCTGTTCATCACTGTGCGCATTCCCAAGCCCGTGCTGTGCTATAAGAAATTTCCGAAACTCCGGCTTGTTGGTTTGCATAGCTGCATGGGCTGCATAATCCTTTGGCGGATTGCGCCTTAGTTCGCGGATTGCTTCGAATGATTGGGCAAGCATTGAAACCATGAATTTCTGGTTGGACAGCGCTGCGGCAAGAAACTGGTTGTCTGCCGGATTTGTTGAACAAAGCTGCGCGATCAACTTGCGTTCACCATCGACTGGGTCAACTGCATATATTCCATCACCTGCCGGACTAGTTTCCCAGTCCTTCGAAACGAGATCCTGAAACTGCCGGATCTGTTCAAGCTTCGACTGGTTCGGGTTTTTGTTCTGGTTTACCGGCTGAACATTCATCGGGATGCCCCTGCCTTTTCAGTTGGAAAAAACATGGCAGGAGCATCCTTGTCTGGGAGGGAGGCGGACAATTGTTGTTTGGAATTCCGGATTGGTGGTTTGGTGCGTCTTGCCCGCTTGATAGCGGTAAAGGGGAAGATGTGACCTTCAGTTGTTTGCGCATGTGTTTCATCGTAATTGACCATTGAAACCTGATGCCAACCGGACTTTACGCGTATCCAAGATCCATCAGCAATTTCGTAAAGGCCATCCTTGATCCAGCGAAACAATTCCTTTCGGTGTTTGACCTCTGCTTCAAAGGCGGCAACCAGTTCCCGTTGTTGTTCCAGAATTTTTCCGGTGCGGTTGATGCTGTCCATCAATGCCATGCCGGTTCGGTCTATCAGTCGGGAATAATTGGTCATC
>JAJFHU010000008.1 GCA_021775455.1 Hyphomicrobiales bacterium
GCCTACCGCTGATATTGTCCTGTCAGGCGCATATTGCCGGTCAAACAAAGTCAATTACAAAGATATCCGAAAAATTGCGAAACTCGTCGCCACAACAACAATCAATGAAACAGAAAGACTACTTTCCACACAGCCTCTCCGCAGAGCTGCCATTGGCAATGTTCATAGCATATTCAATTTAGGGAAAAGCAGACAATGTTCAATTGTCAACATATCAGCTCTTGCAGGTCGAATTCCCCCCGCTCCAGCGTTTGACGTCATCGGTGATGCGTTTGCCGTTGGGTGTCTCCAGAAGCGGGCCGTATGTCTGAATTTGGGTGTACGATCCGCTACTGCTGTCTCCTCTTTTCTCCGCCTGAACAACCAATTGTGGTAGTCCACCAGGATTTGACTTGGGAACAAGCAGAAATCGCGGTCTTCCTGCATATGCATTGGTTTCATTGGCCAGCCGGTATGCCTTGAATGCAGCTTCGCCCGACTTGAACCAGCATTTATGCGCAGTTCGTGCAATTGATACAATTACATCATTAGGTTTTTTGCTGCTCTTGATGGATTGCGGTGCCGATGGTGAACCGGATTGGCAGGCAGTGAGGGCAATCGCGAACAGTCCACACGCAATCCAGATGCCTGGCGCGATATTCATCTAGGCCGCTTCGCTCTCAAGCGTGTCCAAGGCACCTTCAAACAGGCGGCGACCGGCATCTGCACCGTGATCCGCCTCTATGAGGTTTTCCGGGTGAGGCATCATGCCAAGCACGTTGCCTGCTTCATTGGTGATACCTGCTATATCGTTGATTGAACCGTTTGGGTTGGTTCCGTCCGCATAGCGGAATGCAACCTGTCCGCCATCTTCCAGCGTTTTCAATGTTATCGGATCGGCAAAGTAGTTGCCGTCATGGTGCGCGACCGGGCAGGGGATGACCTCTCCCTTTTGATAGCGACTGGTAAATGGCGAAGTGTTGTTTTCCACCTTCAATTTCACTTGTTTGCAGACGAAGCGCAGTCCGGCATTGCGCATCAGCGCGCCGGGAAGCATGCCGGCTTCAGTCAGTGTCTGGAAACCGTTGCACACACCAAGTACGCGAACGCCCTGTTTTGCACGGATGGCTATTTCCCTCATTACGGGAGAGCGGGCGGCAATTGCGCCAGAACGCAGATAGTCTCCATAGGAAAATCCACCGGGAATAACGATCAAGTCACAGGCTGGAAAGTTTGTTTCCGTATGCCAGATTTCAAGCGGTGCATTGCCGCCAATCTTGCCGAGGGCGGAGATCATGTCGCGGTCACGGTTGGAACCTGGAAAACGGATAACGGCGGATATCATGTAATAATCTCGACGGCGTAGTTCTCAATGACGGTGTTGGCGAGGAGCTTTTCACACATGGTGGCAAGGTCGGCTTCTGCCTTGTCCTTGTCGGTGCTGTTAAGCTCGACATCGAACACCTTGCCTTGGCGTACGCTATCAACGCCTTCAAA
Organism: Hyphomicrobiales bacterium; assembly: GCA_021775455.1. GTDB lineage: Bacteria > Pseudomonadota > Alphaproteobacteria > Rhizobiales > Rhizobiaceae > JAALLB01. The sequence goes on from JAJFHU010000008.1 coordinate 1,477, forward strand.
CCCGAGTGAGGCAAGGCCTCCTTCGATTGCCTTGCCCTGTGGGTCAAGAACGCCATTCTTTAGAGTGACTGTAATTCGTGCTTTGATCATCTTAACAATTTGATTCAACTGGTTCGAGTTTTGATTCCGAAAATCCTGCCATCTCGTTGAAACAGAATCATTTTTTATCTTTGTCTGACTTGTCTGATTTTACCAGAACCGGACCTTTGCCTCGATTCGGATCATTTTCATTCATGATACCGAGTCGGCGGGCAACTTCCTGGTATGAGTCGACCAGACCACCGAGATTTCGTCGGAAGCGGTCCTTGTCCATTTTCTCGTTGGTCTTGAGATCCCACAAACGGCATGAGTCCGGCGAGATTTCGTCGGCGACGATGATGCGCATTGTTTCATTTTCCCAATGGCGGCCCAGTTCAATCTTGAAATCCACCAATTGAATGCCGATGCCTGCGAACAGTCCGGACAAAAAGTCATTGACCCGAAGGGCCAGCGCCATCATGTCATCGATTTCTTGCGGCGAAGCCCAGCCAAACGCCGTAATATGTTCTTCAGCCACCAGCGGATCACCCAGTTCATCTTTCTTGTAACAGAACTCAATGATTGAACGCGGCAGTACTTCGCCCTCGGGGATGCCTAACCGTTCAGAAAGCGTGCCGGCGGCCACATTGCGGACAATCACCTCAATCGGAATAATTTCGACTTCCTTGATAAGCTGCTCGCGCATGTTCATCCGCTTGATGAAATGGTTCGGAATTCCCACGCGCGTCAACTGAGTGAATATGTATTCCGAGATGCGGTTGTTCAGGACACCCTTGCCATCAATAATTTCGTGCTTCTGCTTGTTAAATGCGGTTGCGTCATCCTTGAAAAACTGGATGAGGGTGCCTGGTTCCGGCCCTTCATAAAGGGTTTTGGCCTTGCCTTCGTAAATTCGGCGCCGTCTTGTCATGTTGATGGTTTCCCGTATGTCCTGAATTCTCTTTTCAGCCGAAAATCCGGTGTTTAAAGAGAATCAGACTCAAATACCTGTTAATGGCGCGGAGATTAGGCCAGTTGTATCCCGGAAACAACAAGGCGCGATGTAAAACCGTGTTGGAATCGGACAAAATCAACACCTTGTTGTTACCGTGCTGTTTTGACCGCACGCAATTCAACGCCGTGCTATTCAAATTTCATCAAAGACCGCCTATATGAATAGGGAAAATTGTTCATCAGGAGATTGCAATGAGCGGAATGGATGATCGGGGCGATGCATTTGAAAAAAAATACGCCCATGATGCGGAATTGAGATTTAAGGCTGAAGCACGCCGTAACAAGCTTTTGGGCCTTTGGGCCGCTGAATTGCTTGGAAAATCCGGTGACGATGCAGCAGCATATGCCAAGGAAGTTGTTCGTTCAGATTTTGAAGAGCCGGGTGACGAGGATGTTTTCCGCAAGGTGCGTGAGGATTTCGATTCTGCGAAGATAGAGCAGTCTGACCACCAAATCCGTCGTACCATGGATGAGTTGCTGGCAACTGCAATTGACCAAATCAAAAACGAAGCCTGACGGGTGATCGACCGCCTCAAGAAAGCACTTGAAGCCGGGACTCCGGTAACTGCCTGCTGGTCTACATTGCGCGACCCACAGCTTGCCGGGGCGTTTGCTCGTGGCCGTTATGACGCGGTCATCCTTGACATGCAGCACGGGTTTCATGGCGATGAAAGCATTCTTGCAGCAATCGGTACAATTATTGCTGCGGGGAAATCGCCGCTGGTGCGGATTCCGGTTCGTCGCTGGGATTTGGCAGAGCGAGCGCTTGATTACGGTGCGCTTGGTATCATCGCGCCAATGACCAACACCGGGGAGGATGCAAAGGCATTCGCTCAGGTTACCAAATATATTCCGCGAGGAACCCGCTCATACGGTCCTCGTTACGCGGCTGGCCTGTATGATCTTTCCCCGGCTGACTATCAGCACAGTTCTCAGGACAGTACGCTTGCGTTTGCGATGATCGAAACGCAGGAGGCTTATGACAATCTGGATTACATCCTGGCTGTTGACCAGATTGACGGTGTACTGGTAGGGCCTTCAGACTTTTCTGTTTCAGTTCGCAATGAGACAACCCCTGATCCTTATGGCCCGGACACAATCAAACTGGCAGAAGATATTGCCAAACGCACGCTTGCTGCAAACAAGTTGCCAGCGGCGTTCGCTCCCAACGCGAAGCATGCCAATCTGGTGCACGGATTCGGATATCGTCTAATCGTTGTTTCGATTGATGAGTCAGTGATCCGAAACGGTTCGGAAGCAGATTTTGAAGGTTTGAAATTCGATTAATTGTCCGGCGAAGGTATTTGTTTAAGGAATTTGCTGAATACCATCAAACCTTCCGGCCAGGGTCCATGTCCACTTTCTGAATTCAGATGGCCACTTTCACCTGCATCCATGAACAGTGAACCCCATGCGGCGGCCATGTCTTCGGCTACATCATAGGAGCAGAAATGATCATTGCGACTGGCAATCGTGATTGAAGGGAAGGGAAGCGGTTCCCGAGAAGCTGGTCCGAAAGTCATCAGGTGCCGTGGCCGTATGGCCGGATTTTCAACATCTGGAGGAGCTACCAGCAAAGCGCCCAACACGGGTTTTTTGAATTCTTTGGCAGACTGAACAACAACTTGTGATCCAATGGAATGTCCCACCAGGATAATGGGCTTTTCTGCCTCTTCAACGGCATTCAACAGATTTGCTTTCCAGTCTTCAAATACCGGCTTGTGCCAGTCGCCCATGTGAACGCGCCGGGCACTGGTGATATTGCGCTCCCAACGGGTCTGCCAATGGTCTTCGCCAGAGCCCTTGTATCCGGGGACAATCAGTATTTCTGCTTCAGAGGTTTTCATGCCCCCGCATTTGGGAAATTGCCGGGGGCATGTCAACCTTTGATAGCCAGTATTATTGCCTGATCACAGTGCTAATCAGCGGTATCGGTACTGCTACTGCCGCTTTCGCCGGTCGTATGCACTTTGTCCCGGTCAGCCTCTAAAAGCCCGGCAACACGATCGCCCTCAAAACTTCCGAGGAAAACCGCTGATCCGATGAAGACCACTATTGCAATCAGTGCAATCCATATTCCACGACTGCTAACACTGGTCGGATAATCATTGTAGTAAGGATCTTGGCCGATACGATTGATATCTAAATGCTGGAATTCATCTTTTCTGGTCATGATGGTCTCCTTTCCTGGATACCATCATCCCGTCCAAGCCTGCCGACAATTTGGCGGCGAATTCACTTATGATAAGATGATGTTACAGACCCGCGATCAATCGCTTGCCGTTACCCAAACACCCGTTTGAAAATCGTGTCCACATGTTTGGTATGGTAAGAAAGATCGAAGTTTTCGCGAATATCTGCTTCCGACAGTGCTTCTGTGACTTCCTTGTCTGAAAGCAGTTCTTCAAGGAAATCCTTGCCTTCTTCCCAAACCCTCATCGCATTTCGCTGCACCAGCCGATAGGAATCTTCGCGTGAAAGGCCAGCCTGGGTGAGGGCAAGCAGAACCCTCTGCGAATGCACCAATCCCCGAAACTTGTTGAGATTTTTTTCCATGTTTTCCGGATAAACCAGGAGCTTTTCAACAACGCCGGTAAGACGGACGAGTGCAAAATCCAGTGTTACTGTCGCGTCGGGTCCAATCATCCGCTCAACAGACGAGTGAGAGATATCCCGCTCATGCCAAAGTGCCACATTTTCCATTGCCGGAAGTGCATATGCCCGCACCATGCGCGCCAATCCGGTCAGGTTTTCAGTCAATACCGGGTTGCGCTTGTGTGGCATCGCGGAAGAACCCTTCTGCCCCGGTGAAAAATACTCTTCAACCTCCAGAACCTCTGTGCGTTGTAGATGGCGGATTTCTATTGCAAGTCGCTCAACGGATGATGCAATCACGCCTAGTGTTGCAAAATACATGGCGTGGCGATCACGCGGTATAACCTGTGTCGAAACTGGCTCTGCAGCCAAGCCCATCGCTTTTGCCACATGCTCTTCAACACGTGGATCAATGTTAGCGAATGTTCCAACCGCACCGGAAATAGCGCAGGTTGCAATTTCTTCGCGAGCATTTTCCAATCGCTGTTTGCAACGATCAAACTCGGCATAGGCTTGTGCCAGTTTCACACCGAATGTGGTTGGTTCTGCATGAATACCGTGAGAACGTCCGATGGTAATCGTGTCCTTGTGTTCCATTGCGCGCTTCTTAAGCGTAGCGAGAAGGGCATCCATGTCCTCCAGCAACAGGTCAGTGGCCTTTACAAGTTGCACATTGAAGCATGTATCCAGCACATCGGATGAGGTCATGCCTTGATGAACGAACCGTGCATCCGGGCCAACAATATCAGCCAAATGTGTGAGGAACGCAATTACATCATGTTTCGTGACCGCTTCGATCTCGTCAATTTTTGCAACGTCAAATTCCACGTCATTTGCCTTTTGCCAAATGGTTTTGGCAGCTTCTTCGGGAATTACTCCCAGTTCAGCCATGGCGTCACAGGCGTGCGCCTCGATCTCGAACCAGATGCGAAATTTTGTTTGGGCCGTCCAAATATCGGTCATTTGCGGGCGGGAGTAGCGCGATATCATAATTTGTTCCTTGAAACTGTCGCGTTTCCCCTAGCATCGGGAGTATTTGGGTTCAACGCGGGCTGGAAATATATTAGGGCTGTACCAGCAACTATCCCCGGCTTTATAAACGGAATTACATTTGAATCTGAACCAATTGGGATTCGTGTTCAACATTATTGTCCAGGGAATTACAGGCGAAATCAATATGACACAATTGCATGACGAATTGACTATTGCTCAAGAGTGGGTAGCGGCTGGGAAAAATGTGGCTATCGCTACCGTAATTGAGACTTGGGGATCTGCCCCGCGCCCCGTCGGCTCGCACCTCGTGATTGACGCTGATGGCAATTTTGAGGGATCGGTTTCCGGAGGCTGTGTTGAAGGCGCTGTAGTTGCTGAAGCCTTGGATGTTCTATCGTCGGGCTCGCCAAATATGCTTGAATTTGGTGTTGCAGATGAAACAGCTTTTGAGGTGGGCCTTTCCTGCGGTGGTAATATCCGGGTTTATGTTGAGCCGGTGGTGTAGGACGTACGCATGGATTTGGTGACACTTAAAGAGCTGAATGAGTATCGGCGCAAACGAATTGCAGCGATAGTAGTTACAAATCTGAGTGACGGCAAAGACCGGATTGTTGCCGAAGGGGATGCTGTTCCAGGCGAGCTTGGCGATCCTGTCGCAAGCGCATTTCGATCAGGTAATTCGGTGGCGGTTGAAGCTGAGGGTAGTTCATATTTTTTGAACGTTCACCTGCCTGCCGTGCGTTTTTATATTGTTGGCGCTACCCATATTTCCCAGGCTCTCGGGCCAATGGCGAAACTCGCTGGCCTTGACACCACCGTGATTGATCCACGAACAGCATTCGCAACCGAAGAGCGCTTTAAGGAGGTGCGGTTGTCAACCGATTGGCCGCAGGATTTTTTCAAGCATAACCCGCTCGACCACTGGTGTGGATTGGCGGCGGTGACCCACGACCCCAAGATTGACGATCCGGCCTTGATCCCAGCACTTGAAGCGGGTTGTTTTTACGTTGGTGCACTTGGAAGCCGCAAGACCCATGTCAAACGCCTGGAGCGGCTTGGGAGCGCTGGGTTAACTGATGAACAATTGCAACTAATAGAGGCGCCGATTGGCCTCAACATAGGCGCATCTACTCCGGCCGAAATTGCGGTGGCCATTCTGGGATCAGTTATTTCGGCAATTCGAAGTCGCGGAGCAATGGCATGAAGACTGCGGCGATTATCCTGGCGGCTGGCAGTTCAATCCGGATGGGCGAAACGAACAAACTTACGACCGAGTTTCGCGGAAAGCCGATGGTGCGCTTCGCCGTTGAAGCGGCAGTCGCCAGTGGCGTAACCGAGACGGTTGTTGTAGTGGGCCATGAGGCAGATTCGGTTCGCGTTTCGCTGGAGGGATTGAATGTTATTTTCGTTGAAAATGCAGACTACGCGTCAGGTCTTTCTTCATCATTGAAAACCGGCATCGAAACTCTCAATGAATCGATTGACCGGGCGCTTGTTCTGCTCGGAGACATGCCGCTAATCACAACCGAAATGATTGACCGGATGCTTACAGCCGGGGATGCGGCGGAAGGCAAGATCGTGCTTGCAACGTCAAATGGGCAACGGGGAAATCCGGTTCTTTGGCCACGCGAGTGCTTCGGGCATATCCTGATGCTTTCTGGCGATGCAGGAGCGCGAGAGCTCTTTGCCCGCTATTTCGATCGCCTGGCAGAAGTTGAATTGGGCGAAGCGGCCCAAACAGATGTGGATACGCCGGAAGAGCTCAGTGAGCTTCGCGACAGGTAATGTTAATCCACTTCGTGTGAGTTGGTCAGGTAGAACGGGCCTGAGTAATTTATGGCGAGCGAGAACATGCAATCCTGTGAAATTTGAGCTTTTATCTGTTTTTCCAGATCACTCATGAGCTTTTCAGTGAAAGCCTTTTCGCGATGTGGTTTGGTCAGCATGGAGATTTCAAACAGCACATGGGTATGCTGATAGTTTTCCGCCGGATAAGCGCGCCCTTTCACCAGACCCGAAGCTGGATCATGTCCATTGATGATTTCTTCGACGAGCTTGAACAATGACTTCATGTCGAGGTTCAGATCAGTCGAATATTTGATATCCACGTGGGGCATCCATGCGCCTTTATGATCATTCTGCTTCGCGATGAAGTTCGTGGCAGGAGCAGTGAACACCGCCACCGCCGAGGGCGAACATGTCGTAGTCGATTGCCGTGACCTCGAAGTCCAAATCGGTCAGTTGCTTGTTGACATTTACATTATGGCTCATGGAGAGCACCCGCTTGTTGCCTAGCGAAACGAGATTGCCTCCGAGTTTCACACAATCGGCATAGGCGACTTTCACCGTGTCGATCCCGTGCGTCTTCTTGATGTAATCAAGGGCGTATTCCGGCAGTGCATCCTCGCAGACGAGCGCCAGACCCTTTTCCAGCATTACGACAACCGCGTCCATATGCACGAATTGGGGTGGAATTGGTGTGACCATGACTTCCCAATCCATTTCACGAAGCCAGCCGGCGACTTGCTCAGCACCTTCTTTTGTTGAGCGGTCGCCTGACCAGCCAAGCAGCGCCACACCTGGCTTGAGAATGACAAAATCGCCGCCTTCAAAATGGCCAGCCGTCACCCATTTCCAGATTGGGATCCCGGCCTTGTGATAAAATTCACTGGCGATAGAATAATCGCGGCGGCGCGGTGGTGTCTGGATCGAAGTGATCACTGCGCCCCACGGTGTCATGAAGCTTGAATCTCGTGTGAATACGGAGGAGGGCAGGCCTTCGTCTCCTTCGGCAAAATGGACCCGCACGCCATTTTCCCTATAGACGTCGACCATCTGCCGGTGCTGGGCCATCGCCTTTTGTTGGTCGAAGTGGTAGCCCATTTCCTCCATGTTGGCGAAAGTCACTGCAGAAATTGAATTCAACGGCACCCAGCGAAAATGATCCGGCTTGCCGAGCAACACATCGGTCAACACTCCGGTCTGCGCGTTTACACCCCACTTGACTGGTTGTGTATCCATGACGTTCCTCCCTGCTTTTCAGGAAGAATGCTAGCCTATGGTTTGCGCATCGTAAACCGGATTTTGGGACTGATCACTCCCGCCGTGTCACCGCAATCAGCGTTGGGGCGTCGAGTGCCTCGTCCGGTGGACGGTAAGCGATGATGCGGCCGACATCTTCATCCGGTATCTCGAACGGATGGGCGGGCGTGTGCATTTTTACTTGCAGGCGGTAGTTGAGCCATATGGCGAACATGCCCAATACGATGGTTGGCAGCATCAACGCCCACAGCGCCTGTACGAAAGGTGAAATCGACTGGTAGGTATCCAGCAGGTCTTGTCCGAAATGGTAGTTTTGCATTACTTGTTCCTTTCTCTCGTCTTTATTCGGTTTCCGCCTCGCCTTCGGCGGGCGTCCGTTCACGCACTTACGTCTCGGCTAGTCGCCTCGTCTTGTGCTGCCACGGAGGGTGTTCCTTTGCTCATGCTGCTTTCTCTCCGTCATCCTCGGGCCGAGCGGAGCGAGGTTCCGGGGACCCATTCCTTTGGGTTCTCGCCACGACGAGGGTGTCTTTGATGTTGATGGGTGAGAGGTATGGATTCCTGTGCCAAGCACAGGAATGACGGGGTGTGTGAGGCACCATCTTTCCTCTCGTCATCCTCGGCCACCGAGCCGAGGATCCATGCCACAGGCGATTGAGCCGTGGATACTCGGGTCAAGCCCGAGCATGACGGAGTGCTTATTGCTCCGCATTTCGGAAATCCACACAATCCCACTCCCGAATCTGATTTTTGTGCAATTGAAAACTAGTATATCCTGAAATGGGATAATCCGAAAGTGGGATTATTTGTGATTCTCCAAAGAGTTGGAGTTCATGACTGATTCACTGCATTCTCCCGAATACAAGTCGGCAATCCTTATTTTGCGACAAGTCCGCCTGGAAAAGGATTTGACTCAGCAGCAGGTTGCGAAGCGTCTTGGTAAGCCGCAATCATACATCGCGAAAATCGAGGGTGGTGAACGCCGGATTGATGTTGCCGAATTCGCCAGACTGGCGGAAGTATTGGAAAGTGATCCGGTTGTGCTTTTCAAAAGAATTTTGAAATCGAAATAGCCCTCACACAGGTATGCGCTCGGGAGTTCGAAACTGAAAACAGGTTCCCTGTTTTCTCCAGGCTGTAGCTTGAACGTTTCTCACCCTCCCCGACCCACACAATTTGGATTAGGGAGACATCTTCACGGCAGATATCATGCCGCTATGGGAGAGGTTTTCTAAGACCCCAGACCTGAACACATCAGGTCATGGAGTTACTATACGGAAATTGACGGGGAGGGGAAGGGGGATTTGAACGCCACATTCGTTTGTAGTTTCGACGCTATCCCTCCTCCGTCATTCCTGTGCTTGTCACAGGAATCCATTCCGCTAATCTATCAATATGAAACGTGTGGGTTACGTTTATATGCTGGCATCACGAAAGGGCGGCACTCTCTATGTGGGTGTGACCTCAGACTTGGCTGCACGTATGGAACAACACAGAGCGGGTAGAGGTTCGGAGTTTACAGCTCGCTACCAGATCACAAGGCTTGTCTGGTTTGAGGAGCATGACAGCATTGCCTATGCTATCCAGCGCGAGAAGACGATTAAGAAATGGCCGCGCCAGTGGAATGTTAACGCCATCGAAGCGACCAATCCGGACTGGAACGACATTCGCAAGTACTTGTTGTGATGCTTGATGAGATTAGAGTAATTCGAAAAGCCGAACCCTCAGAACGAGCGTCACGCCTTCAGGTATGGATTCCTGTGACAAGCACAGGAATGACGATGAGTGTCACATTCTGCGAACTATCCACCATCTTCAGAATCTTCTGTCCAAATTCTACGATGTTCTATCACACCTTTTCTCAAACTAGACAGGCGCTTCTCCCTAGAATTCTTGGACTTATCGTCAATGTAACTATAAAGAGTAGGATCAAAATGGGGAGACAAACCTGTATGGCAGGTGTGACACAATGTAATTAGATTTGATGGATCAGTGACACCGCCTTTTGCCCACAATCTGATGTGGTGAACATGGAGTTGAATGTCAACATTGGTATCCGGGGAACGCCCGCAAATCCTGCATTTGCGCCGATCTCGATTTAATATCTCCATCCTTAGTTTTGGAGTCGGAGCACGCTTGAACGCGTTTTCATTTAATTGTGATCTACCAACAAAGCCTAATCTACCCTTTTGATAAGATACCGATTCTTCTAAAAAGCTTGGTAAATTGTCCTCCATGATAATTGCATCCACAAATGCCACACCACCTAACCTGAAAAATAGCGCAATTTCACATATGTCGTGGATAGTTGCGTATGGAATTCCAGTTTCTTCAAGGAGTCGAGAAAACTGCCCATAAACTTTTCGAGGTTTTCGGATCTCTCCCATTGGTTCGTCGGTTGTAAAACTGCACCAGTAGGTTTGAGTGCCGATGGTCGTTTTTCCATCTTTACCAATGAGCTCGAAATAGTAATACTCTCGGTCCTTTTCGATAATATTGAGATTTACAATTGTCCGATCAATTTCAGTATCAAATAACGGTTCCATTCCCCTCACTCCGCAGCTTGCGCCTTCCCGGCCTTTTGAGGTCGGCGCTTGAGCAACTTCTTCAAAAAATGCCCGGTGTAGGAACGTTCAATTTCGCACACTTCTTCCGGGGTTCCGCAGGCAACCAGTTCGCCGCCGCCGTCACCGCCTTCCGGACCAAGATCAAGGATCCAGTCAGCCGTCTTGATGACTTCCAGATTATGCTCGATCACAACAACCGTATTGCCGCTGTCGACCAGTTCATGCAGCACTTCAAGCAGTTTTGCCACGTCATGGAAGTGAAGCCCGGTTGTCGGCTCGTCGAGGATATATAGCGTGCGCCCCGTGGCGCGTTTTGAAAGTTCCTTTGCGAGCTTGACGCGCTGCGCTTCCCCGCCGGAGAGTGTGGTTGCTTGCTGGCCCACATGGATATAGCCAAGGCCAACCCGTTTCAAAGTCTCCAGCTTGTCGCGAACGGCTGGAACTGCGGCGAAGAATTCAGCGCCTTCCTCGACCGTCATGTCGAGTACATCGGCAATCGATTTTTCCTTGAACTGAACTTCCAGCGTCTCGCGGTTATAGCGCTTGCCCTGACAAACATCACAGGTGACGTAAACATCGGGCAGGAAGTGCATCTCAATCTTGATGACACCGTCACCCTGACAGGCTTCGCAACGCCCGCCCTTGACGTTGAAGGAGAAGCGGCCCGGCGCATAACCCCGTGCCTTTGCTTCCGGCAGGCCCGCATACCATTCGCGGATCGGCGTGAATGCTCCGGTGTAAGTTGCGGGGTTGGAACGCGGTGTGCGACCAATCGGGCTCTGGTCAATGTCGATGACCTTGTCGAGGTGTTCAAATCCCTCAATACGATCATGCGGAGCAGGGGCCGCGCGCGCACTTGAAATTCGCCGTGCGGCTGCCTTGTAGAGCGTTTCGATCAAAAGCGTGGATTTGCCGCCGCCCGAAACGCCGGTAACGCAGGTAAAGAGGCCAAGCGGCAGGTCCGCATCAACGTTCTTCAAATTGTTGCCGGTAGCGCCCTTGATGCGAATGCGGCGTTCTTTTCTGGGCGTTCGCCGTTGCTCGGGCAAGGGAACAGCCTTAACGCCTGTCAGGTATTGACCGGTAAGCGATGCAGCCTCGCGCATGACTTTTTCCGGTTTCCCCTGAGCGACAATTTCCCCGCCATGAATTCCGGCAGCCGGGCCAATGTCCACAAGATAGTCGGCCGACAGGATAGCATCCTCGTCGTGTTCAACCACGATGACTGTATTTCCAAGGTCGCGAAGATGGCGAAGCGTATCGAGCAGGCGGGCATTGTCGCGCTGATGAAGGCCAATCGAGGGTTCATCCAAGACGTAGAGAACACCCGTCAGGCCAGATCCGATCTGCGAAGCAAGACGAATGCGCTGGCTTTCACCGCCGGAAAGGGTTCCCGAGTTGCGTGAAAGGGTCAGATACTCAAGGCCGACATCGTTCAGAAAATTGAGGCGCTCGCGAATTTCCTTGAGGATGCGATTGGCAATCTCCAACTGCTTCTCGTTGAGCGTATCGGGCAGTCTATCAAACCAATCCTTCGCCGCCTTGATGGAGAAGCTTGTAACATCAGAAATATGGATGCCATCCAGTTTGACGGCCAGCGCTTCCGGCTTCAACCGGTTGCCATTGCAGGCATCACAGGGATTGGCCGACATGAATTTTTCAATATCTTCGCGCACCCACGAAGAATCGGATTCGCGCCAACGTCTTTCCAGATTGGGGATGACGCCCTCAAAACTCTTTTTCGTTTTGTAGGTACGCAGTCCATCGTCATAGACAAAATCGATTTCCGTCTTGCCGGTTCCGTGCAGAATGGCATCCCGGGATTCCGGCGCAATGTCACGCCAGCTGTCCGACATCGAAAATCCGTAGTGTTTGGCGAGCGCCTCCAGCGTTTGGGCGTAGTAGGGCGAAGGCGTGGAAGACTTCGACCAGGGCAGGATTGCACCACCACGGATGGTCAGGCTGTCATCGGGAATAACCATGTCCGGGTCAATGCCCATTTGAGTGCCAAGGCCGTCGCAGGTGGGGCAGGCGCCAAACGGATTGTTGAACGAGAACAGTCGCGGTTCAATTTCTGAAATTGTAAAACCGGAAACGGGACAGGCAAATTTCTCGCTGAATACAATGCGCTCATGGGTTTCATTGAGGGATTTGTTAGCCGATTTTTCTGCGGTTTCTTCCGGCGGTAGTGGTTTGTCAGCCATTTCCGCAATTGCAAGCCCGTCGGAGAGCTTGAGACAGGTTTCCAGACTGTCCGCCAGACGCGCCTTCATGTCTTCACGCACAACCAGCCGGTCAACAACCACATCGATATCGTGTTTGTATTTCTTGTCGAGGACAGGGGTGTCGGCAATTTCGTACAATTGGCCGTCAATCTTGACCCGCTGAAAGCCTTTCTTGATGAGTTCAGCCAGTTCCTTGCGATATTCGCCTTTGCGTCCGCGAACGATAGGCGCCAGAATGTAGAGCCGACTGCCTTCTTCAAGGTCCAACACGCGGTCAACCATCTGGCTGACCGTCTGACTTTCAATCGGCAGGCCGGTAGCGGGCGAGTAAGGAATTCCGACACGGGCAAAAAGCAGGCGCATGTAATCGTAAATTTCAGTGACGGTACCGACCGTCGAGCGCGGATTGCGGCTGGTGGTTTTCTGTTCGATGGATATGGCCGGTGACAAGCCGTCAATCTGGTCGACATCAGGCTTTTGCATCATCTCCAGAAATTGACGCGCATAGGCGGACAGGCTTTCCACATAGCGGCGCTGGCCTTCCGCATAAATCGTGTCAAAGGCAAGCGACGATTTGCCAGACCCGGACAGCCCGGTAATGACAATGAGCTTGTCTCTCGGCAAATCTACATCAATGTTCTTCAGATTGTGTTCGCGTGCCCCGCGAACGGAAATCTGCTTCAACTCCGCCATTTTCACCTTCTAAACTGGGGATGTTTCCCGGTGTCACAAGAATCGGCTTGCGTAACTCTCTATATGAGAACATAATAAGAACAAACACAAGATTGTTCTGATGATACGATGATGTGTGGAAAGATAAAGCTCGCTGTCGTGTTTGCAAGCTTTATGGGGCACAATGCACGTTAAAATTTGCCCTGGCCCGTTGCCGGGGCTTGCCGAAGACAGGAGAGTTTTATGGCGGGTAGCGTAAACAAGGTGATTTTGGTGGGTAATCTGGGAGCTGACCCGGATGTGAAACGCACACAAGATGGCAGACCAATTGTAAATTTAAGTGTGGCAACGTCCGATAGCTGGAAAGACAAGAACACCGGTGAAAGGCGGGAAAAGACCGAATGGCACCGCGTAGTGATATTTTCTGAAGGTCTTTGTCGGGTTGCAGAATCTTACTTGAAAAAAGGCTCCAAGGTTTACCTTGAAGGTCAATTGCAAACCAGAAAATGGCAAGACAAGGACGGGAATGACCGCTATTCAACCGAGGTTGTTTTGCAGGGCTTTAATTCGACCCTCACCATGCTTGATGGCCGCGGCGACGGCGGTGGAGCCGGTGCTGTAAGCGGCGGACAATCCGGTGGCGATTTCGGACAGTCCGGTCCGATTGGCGGCGGCCCATCCAGCGGCGATATCGACGACGAGATTCCGTTTTGAGTTGCTAGCGGTCTCTATATCCATGATCGGCTACGGATGAAACCGACCAAACATAAGCGAGCAGGGCAAGCCACCAACAGGCAATGTCTTCTTATGGGTATTTCTTTCTGGCCGTGGCGGTTCCAAGTTTCTTGCCTTTTGAATCAACAGCGGTTGCTGTCCACTCATAAGTATGAGAGCCATTTGGCGGGCAGGGACTTTTGTATTTGAATGCTCCAGGCGCAATGGACGATTGACCCGTATATTTTGCTGTTCCGCCGCCATGGTTGTAGCTGGGAACCGCAAGGTCCTTCATCTTGAACTTTATTTTGGCTGTGCCATCGGGAACTCCTGACAAGGAAAACGTGGGATTGTTCACACGATTGGGCCTTCCGCTCGTGCAGAGTTTGAGATTCCCCCACTGGAAATTCATTGAAAATGCGCTTGCCGGTGAAGCCGAAGTCAGTACTACAGAAGAGACAAATGTAGCTGCGATTAAAATATTTTTTGCTTTCATGGAAACTCTGGAAGTCCTTTTACAAGATTTTGCAGGAAAAATTTAGACGAATAGATTGCTTCGATGTATTAGAATCTGTCAAGGACTTGGCAGAAAATTATTTGGTTGGATTGCACAATTGGAAAAGCTGAAAAACCTGTTTTCATACTCTGGGCGCATCAAGCGAAAGACTTTCCTGCGTACGATATTTTACAGCGGGCTACTTACCTGGGTCGCTGCACTGGCAGATGAGCATCTGGTTGCGCCAAATCTTTGTCTCCTAAACGAAGACTGGATCTGTTATCTGCCAGGCGAAGTGCGTGACGGCATTACGCTTCACGAGATTGTCGGTGTGCTTTTGATCGTGTTTGTATTAATTCCTGCAATGGTCAAGCGGCTTCATGATCATGAAAAATCTGGCTGGTGGGTATTGATCGGCCTGACTGGCGTTGGCCTTCTTCCGCTCCTGTTCTGGTTTTTGACCAAGGGCAAGAAAGTTGTAGATGCAGAATCAGTGTGAGCGAGTAGCCTTGATTTTGTCACGCTTACAAAGCACTGTAATTTAATCCCAAAGGCCGTCGTCCAACTGATTCCAAAAGGCTGAACTCATGAACCGTATTTTCCTTGTATTGGCCGTAGTGCTTTCCATGATGGTTTCAGACGCGGCCTATGCCGGTCCCAAGAAAGTGTATTTGGTAAATGGCCTTCTTTCAAAATTACTTGGATATGGCCTTACCAATTTGAGCAAGAAAATGCCTTATGCCCGCCACTTCAAATTTGCCGGCGGTGTTACCCAGGGTGCCATTAACGGCATCATTGCGGATGCAGAAAGAGCTTACAAGAAGGATCCCACTGTTAGAATTTCCCTGGTGGGAATTTCGCAGGGTGCAAACGCAATTACAAAAATTGCGGCGGAATTGCACAAGAGAGGAGTTCAGGTTCACTATCTGGGTGTAATTGAAGGGGGCTCCCTCTCCCCAATTAATTCCAATGTCCGCAAAGTAGACAACTTCATTTGCACCAATGCGAATTGCTCGCGTACACCGCTCAAGATAGCCTCGGGCAACAATGTTACCCAGACAAGAGTCTTCAATCTCGATACCGGGCATGTTGATAGCGGCAACCATCCGACCATGCACAACCGGGTCATGCAGCAGGTTAATTGACAACGTTAGCAAGCCCAAAAATAGAAATTGAAAGAAGCCAGGATTAATTCTGGCTTTCCTTTTTGCGCTGGCGACGAGCGCGGCGCAATTCCGCTTTGTGATGCTTTGTACTCTGCACTTCCAGGAATAACCGTTTTACGATGGGAAACTCTTTCTTGATGGCAAGTTCCACGGCGTAGTTTGTATTTTCCACATCACCAGCGGTTATGTCATCGCGATAATCCACCGAGAGCGCGAGAAGCACATCGTTTGGCCCGCGGTGTAGGGTGCGGATTTCATTCAGGGCTTCAATAACATCATATTCTTCAACGATCTGTCGGATGCGTGAAACAATTTCCGGGGCTGCGGCTTCACCAATCAGAAGCCCCATTGTTTCGTAAGCAAGCGCAACGGCTGTACCGGCAAGGATAATGCCAATTATGATCGATGCAACACCATCCAGTTCAGGAATACCAAAATACTGGGCTCCCATGATACCGAAAAACGCAACGACCAACCCAAGCATTGCAGCAGTATCCTCAAACAGTACGGTAAAGATGGTTGGGTCTTTTGAATCAGCTACTGCTTGAAATATACTTCGTTTGCCGCGGGTGGTTTCAAACTCCCTGTAAGCAATCATCCAGGCCCACCCTTCGAAGATCATCGCCAGCAACAGTACAATATAGTTTATGGTTGGGTCACCGATCTCGTGGGGATTGAGCGTTTTTTGAATGCCCTCGTAAAGGGAAATACCGGCACCAATTGCAAAAATCAAAATGGCGACAACAAATGCCCAAAAATATATCTCGGAGGCATAGCCGAAGGGGTGTTTCTTGTCGGCCGGGCGTTTTGAACGGCGAATCCCATAAAGAAGAAGCCCCTGGTTACCGGTATCAACGAGAGAGTGTATACCTTCCGAGAACATCGCGGATGAGCCGGTAATAGATGCGGCAATGAACTTGGTAATGGCGATCAGGCCATTGCCGAAGAGCGCTGCGTAGATTACTTTTTTTGAACCGGATGCCATGTCGCTCTTTTGACACGATGAATTGTCAGGATTCAAGCAAAAGGTTGGAGTAAACCACATGATTGGAAAAAATAAGCATGTATGCGCGGCGATACTTTTGTTGTGCATTATTGCAAACCCGTCCGCAGCCGGGACTGCAGATGTGGTGAATGTCGAAGTTGCAGCCACGGGTAAAAACTTTGATTTTGCAGTAGCGGTTAAACATGCAGACGAAGGCTGGGATCATTATGCTGACCGTTGGCAAGTTGTGGGGGAGGACGGTACGGTTTACGGGACACGAACCTTGCATCACCCGCATGTCGAAGAACAGCCCTTTACGCGTCATTTGCAGGGTGTTGAAATTCCGGATGGCATTTCCGCCGTAGTCCTGCGCGCCGGTGACAGTGTGCACGGGTTTGGCGGTGCTGAAATCCGTGTGGAATTGCCGGGAAGGTAAGACCGCAGCCTTCTTATGTGACCATCAGCGCCCGAATACCATCGGCTACAAATTGCACGGAAAGTGCTGCAAGCAGCACGCCAAGTAAGCGGGTTAGAACCATTCTGCCGGTATGCCCCAGTAGTTTGTCTATAAACTCCGCAGCGATGAAGGAAATTAGAACCAGGGACAGCACAAGCAGAATAACACCAACCAGCATTCCATGTGCTTCCCAGTCATTTCCTGAGCCTGTTGCCAACAATATGGTCGCGGAAATCGCGCCGGGTCCGGCAATTAGCGGTATCGCAAGCGGGAATACAGCCAGATGTGCGATAACGTCCTTGTTGAGACCCTCCTGAGAAGCCTTTTCTTTCCGGTCCTGTCGTTTGGCGAAAACCATTTCGAAGGCAATATAGAACAACAACAGACCACCCGCGACCCGGAAGGCGTGGATTGTAATCCCCAACGTGTCGAGAATCGCTTTACCGGCTACTGACGTTACCAAAAGAATTATCGCTGAAATTATGACTGCGCGGATCGCAATGGCGTAGCGATCGCCTCGTTTCATGCCGTCGGTTATGGCAATAAACAGAGGAGCAAGACCGATTGGATCAATCGTAACGAACAGGGTTACAAAGGCGTTCAGAGCTGTTTCATAGTCCATTCTTGATGGTTCCTGGCGGCCGGAAATTCAATTAATATGGTCCAGCAATCTGCGGGAATAATCGCCAATTTACAGCAAAAACCCAGCTTTTTGCATATCATTTTTCGAATTTATTCAATATTCTTCAAAATAATTATAAGCCATTGAAATAATTAACTAAAAAAGCAACAAAAGGTTGAACAAAATTTGGTTTGAATAGGGGAATCGTTTATACTCAAGTAACCGAATACTCCCTTGGAACTTGATAGTGTCAGACGAAGCCAATCCACCAGCCGGTAGCGGTGAACCATCCGATATCCGGCCAGTATCCATACTGGAGGAAATGAGCCGCTCTTATCTCGATTATGCAATGAGCGTGATCGTTAGTCGGGCGTTGCCAGATGTTCGAGATGGGCTGAAACCTGTGCATCGGCGCATTCTGTATTCGATGCACGAAAATGGGTATGACTGGAACAAGCCATACCGAAAGTCCGCCCGTATCGTTGGCGATGTAATTGGTAAATATCACCCACACGGCGACACCGCGATCTATGACGCCATGGTGCGCATGGCTCAGGATTTCTCACTTCGTGTTCCGTTGATCGACGGGCAGGGCAACTTTGGTTCTGTCGACGGCGATAAAGCAGCAGCGATGCGGTATACGGAGTCCCGTCTCGCGAAACCTGCCCATGAACTTTTGTCTGATATCGACAAGGATACGGTCGACTTTCAGGATAACTATGACAATTCCGAGCGTGAACCAGTAGTTCTGCCGGCACGCTTTCCAAATCTGTTGGTAAACGGTGCAGGCGGAATTGCGGTTGGGATGGCAACCAATATGCCGCCCCACAATCTGGAAGAAGTAATCAATGCATGTCTGGCAATGATCGAAAATCCTGCTGTCACATTGCAGGAGATCATGGAGATTGTACCGGGGCCGGATTTCCCGACTGGCGGTATAATATTGGGACGAAGTGGTATCCGTTCTGCCTATGAGACTGGACGCGGATCAGTGTTGATGCGCTCGAAGGTGGAATTCGAAACGATCCGGGCTGAGCGCGAAGCAATAATTGTCAGTGAGATACCTTACCAGGTCAACAAAGCTTCGATGATCGAAAAAATCGCCGAACTGGTGCGTGACAAACGTATAGAAGGCATTTCCGATATTCGCGATGAATCCGACCGAGATGGCTATCGGGTTGTGATCGAACTCAAGCGTGATGCAGTTGGTGATGTGGTTTTGAACCAGCTTTACCGCTTTACGCCGCTGCAAACTTCGTTTGGCTGTAACTTCGTGGCGCTCATTGGCGGAAAGCCCGAGCAACTGCATTTAATGGATTTGCTGAAGGCTTTTGTTGCTTTCCGCGAGGAAGTTGTAACCCGGCGCACGAAATTTCTGCTCAACAAGGCCCGCATTCGGGCCCACGTGTTGGTCGGCCTTGCAATTGCCGTTGCCAACATTGACGAAGTGATCAAACTGGTTCGCAGCGCACCGGATCCGGCTACAGCGCGTGCCGAATTGATGACCCGGAATTGGCCTGCAAAAGATGTAGCGCCGCTCGTTGAACTGATTGATGATCCCCGCCACAAGTTAAACGAAGACGGCACGTACAATCTCTCGGAAGAACAGGCCCGCGCGATTCTGGATTTGCGCCTGCAACGCCTGACCGCTCTTGGTCGGGATGAAATATCTGATGAATTACACGCCCTTGGAGATGAAATAAAGGACTATCTGGATATTCTGGCTTCCCGTGAGCGAGTGATGAAAATCATCACCGATGAATTGATCGAAGTACGGGACGAATTTGCCACACCGAGGCGAACAGAGATCATCGATGGCGGCTTCGACATGGAAGATGAAGATCTCATTGCCCGCGAAGACATGGTTGTGACGGTCAGCCACAATGGATACATCAAACGGGTGCCGCTGGACACATACCGTGCACAACGTAGAGGTGGCAAAGGTCGCTCCGGGATGTCGACACGGGATGAAGATTTTGTAACGCGTATTTTTGTGGCCAACACCCACACGCCAATACTGTTTTTCTCCACTCGTGGCATTGCCTACAAGCTCAAGGTCTGGAAACTTCCAATTGCTGCTCCTCAGGCGCGGGGCAAGGCGCTCATCAATATATTACCTTTGGATCAGGGTGAAGGCATCGCGACCATCATGCCAATGCCTGAGGATGAAGACAGCTGGGACGAGCTTGATATCATGTTCGCAACGACACAAGGAACCGTTCGCCGGAACAAGCTTTCGGATTTTGTGCAGGTTAACCGCAATGGCAAGATTGCCATGAAGCTTCTAGGTGAAGATGGAATTGTCGGCGTTGAAACCTGTACTGAAGACGCAACAGTTCTGCTGACTACTGCCAAGGGACAGTGTATTCGCTTCCAGGTAACCGATGTGCGCGTATTTAGCGGACGAAATTCGGTCGGTGTAAGGGGTATCAAGCTTGGTGATGGTGATCACGTGATTTCCATGACCATTCTTAACCCTTCACACGCTGAATCCTGGGAGCGTATCGCCTATCTGAAACGCCGCCGTGCAATGCTGATTGCGGAAAATGGTGAAGAAGTTGAAGTGACAGCGGATGAGCCTGAAGAAGAAATTGAAGGCGATCAGGTTTTGACTGACGAACGCTTCGCAGAAATGCAGGAGCGCGAACAGATGATCCTGGCTATTTCAGAAAAGGGTTTTGGCAAGCGTTCCTCCAGTCACGAGTACCGGGTATCCGGTCGTGGCGGCAAGGGAATTGCGGCCATGGCAGTAAATAATCGCAACGGTAAGCTGATCTCGGCATTTCCTGTTCTCGATACGGACCAAGTTATGCTGGTGACAGATGGCGGGCAGTTAATTCGCTGCCCAATCGTCGATATCAGACAAGCTGGCCGTTCAACCCAGGGGGTAACGGTGTTCAAGACTGCCAAGGAAGAAAAAGTCGTTTCGGTTGAGCGGATCAGCGAAACTGATGAGGATGAGGAAGATGAATCCTCGCCGGATACGGAGTTGGATATTAATGCGGAGCCTGGGCAACCAAATTCTGAAACCGAAACAGAATCCCCTGACAATGATTAGTTTCGGATTCGTTTGCCTTTTTAAAATTTCGCGCTCATTCCTTTACAAAAAGCCCCGCTGCAAATCCAACTAGCGCGAGCAGGATCTTTGCAAGATCGTCGCCTGAAAGATTACCGGAAAAATAAGCCAGTGCGGAGACGAACAATACCAGGATTACAATTAATGTGCTGGCATTGTACGGCCCAAATCCCGGTAATTTTGTTTTGAAATATCCAAACAAAACACCGGCAAAAACTACTCCAACTACTGTAGCTTAGTAATCCATCTATCCCTCATTCCTGCATTAATTCAGAATAGAATATTCATAACAGATCAATTCTATTTTCAAAATAATACACTTACAATGAAATTTACAATTTCTAATCCTCGAATATTATTTTTAAGTTATAATTTTGTTGAATTCGTTATATGTAACAACTTGTCGGGGCTTATCTAATCTGGGTATCATCAATGAAAAAATTTGTTCTTTTTGCCGTTTTATTTTCCTTTCTATCATCTGTTGCCGCAGCGGATGAACAGAGCCTAAATATGGAAAATGCAATGCTATCTACAGCAACGAGCTGGACGAACCAGTCCGGTTCGGTCGCCAGCATTTCATTTACACAATCACCCTCACAGCCCGCCACATATCTTGTGTCGGGGACATACGTGAACAATGCAGCAGGATATCAGTGCAAGGGTACCGCGTATCCCTTGTCAGGAATTTATTATGCAAACACGCAAACCATCTCGTTTTCCGTTGCCTGGTCAAACAGTGCGGAAGATTGCCAGTCGGTTACCGGTTGGACAGGGTATATTGATATCAGCCAATCACCATTGAAAATGCAAACCAGTTGGAACCTCGCGTTTAGCGGCATAGCTGGTCATCAAATTCAACCGGGGAATGATACCTTCACCATGAAGACTGTCACCGTGCATGACAAACTTATTGTGAACTGAGCAGCTCCAGAGCCATAAAATTTACCCAACCAGCGCGTTGAGTGCTGGTTGGACTGGGCGTTTCTTATTCTGTATAAGTTTGGTTCTGATTGAACTATTCTGGACTAACGCCATGCCTGAACTCGCGACTTTCATTACTGTCATAATTGCCAGTTTTTTTCTCTCAATTGTACCCGGTCCTTCGGTCACTGTGATTGTTGCGAATTCCCTGCGAGGCGGAGTGAAAGCCGGCCTGTTGTGCGTGGCTGGTACTCAACTTGGCGTATTCACGATGGTTCTGATTGTTGCTATTGGTCTTGAAACCTTTGTCAGCCTGATGGGAGAAGCATTTTTCTGGATCAAGCTACTTGGCGCTGCCTATCTCATTTGGCTGGGCATCAAGCTCATGCGTTCAGACGGAAAATTTGGTGTTGATGAAAAGGCGGATTCTGCGAGCAAGAATTATTTCTGGCAGGGGTGCTTTGTGCTTTGGTCAAACCCGAAAGCGCTATTGTTTTTGGGAGCGTTTATTCCCCAATTTGTGGACATGGCGGGAAATTACTTCTGGCAAACCATGATACTGGGTTTTTGTTTTATGGCTGTAACAACGGTCTGCGACAGTGTTTACGCGATCATGGCTGGTCAGGCTGGCAGTTTGCTTTCACGTAAAAAAGTAAGAATTGCGGAAATCACCAGCGGGTTTTGCCTGATAGGTGGCGGCGTCTGGCTGGCGTCAACACGCAGCAACTAGCATCTTCGGGATTTAACGGAAATTTTTACCGGTTGGGGCAAATCGCACCGTATCGGTGATCATTCCACCTGAAGATTTTTCCTGTTCGGCCATGAAGATTGTGGCGCCTATCATGGCGCTGGCCATGATAAATGCAACTGCAGCGATAATCATTGGTATGCTCCCTCGTTGAGAGCACTATGGGCCAATAATTTTGCAATCTTGTTTCTGACATTGCTGCAATTTTACCAATTTTAGTAACGATATTATTTGGAAAAATGCGCAAGGCGGTTTTTGCGTTTCTTGCTGAGTTCCTGGTGGCGCTGTTCAGCATTCAATTCCAGAATAGCCGTTGCGCTCAATACGGCGGTCATAACAAAAGCTGTGATGATTATAGTCATTGTATTTTTCCTTTCGTTCAGTTCCTTCGTTCTAGCGGAACCTGAATGAACCGGATTTGAGGCTCGTATTCATCTTCTGTTCATGAAAATAGTCCGTTTGAGCCTGAAAAGATGTGTAATCGCACACACGCTGGTTTTACCGACATTGGCAAATCCACTTCAGCAAGGCTTGCAAGGCCGAAGCAAGGGTGACAAAAGGGAACGATGGAACGAACAGCATATTATCCGGGTTCATTTGATCCTATGACCAACGGGCATCTTGATGTGCTCCGGCAATCTTTTGCGCTGGCAGACAAGGTGGTTGTGGGTATTGGAGTACACCCGGGAAAAACCGGGATGTTTACTTTTGAGGAACGCGCGGAGCTAATTCAGGCATCTTTGAAAGAAGTTGATAGCGATACTCCCGTAACTGTGAGTTCTTTCGATAATCTGGTGGTTGATGCCGCGCGTGAGGCTGGTGCAAACATAATTGTCCGTGGATTGCGCGACGGAACCGATTTTGACTATGAAATGCATATGGCCGGCATGAACGGTAAGATGGCACCGGATGTTCGCACTGTCTTTCTGCCAGCCAGCCCGGAAGTGCGTCACATAACGGGTACGCTTGTTCGTCAGATTTCAAAAATGGGCGGAGATGTATCGAAATTTGTTCCCAAATGCGTTGCAAAAGCGCTTGCGGAAAAAGCCAAATAGATTAGGTGTAATTCAAAATCTGCCTGTAATGCCCTTCAGGTAATATAATCCAATCGGAAAGCCTTGTATCAATGAATTATCTAAACCGCATATGTATGTGTGTATTCATGGCGATTGCTTTGGTTGCCTGCAATCAAAGCGGGCAGGAAACGCCCAAGCCGACTTCCCAACCAGTAGAAACCACCCAAACACTATTGCTGGAACTGCAGGATGGCACGGTAGAAATCAAGCTGCGTCCAGATCTTGCCCCTCTTCATGTGAAGCAGATTACAACGCTCACACAACAGGGCTTTTATGACGGGCTCGTTTTTCACCGTGTAATTGATGGATTTATGGCACAAACCGGCGATCCCCGTGGAAACGGAACCGGTGGATCTGATTTACCAAACATCAAGGCTGAATTCTCCAAAGTCCCGTTCACCCGAGGCACTCTAGGTATGGCCCGATCGCAAAGTCCGGATTCTGCGAATTCCCAATTCTTCATCATGTTGGCGGATGGAGATTTTCTGAATGGGAACTACACTGTATTTGGTGAAGTTGTCAGCGGAATGGAATTTGTCGACAACATCAAGAAGGGTGACAAGGCGAATAATGGTGCTGTTACTGAACCAGACCGTATTGTTAAAATGACCCTTAAGGGGCAAAACTGATTTAGTCTAAGACTTCCATGAAACCGAAAGGCTGGAGCGAAACATGAGCAATTCCAAATCAAACAATCTGATAATGGAAACAACCAAGGGCAAGGTAGTTATCGAATTTCTTCCCGATCGTGCACCTAATCATGTCGACCGCATCAAGGAACTTGCGGGCGAGGGATTTTATGACGGGATTGTTTTCCATCGCGTTATAGACGGCTTCATGGCGCAGGTTGGATGCCCGCAAGGTACCGGAACTGGAGGGTCGTCAAAACCAAACATCAAAGCTGAATTCAATGATGAGCCGCATGTACGGGGTGTTTGCTCCATGGCACGTTCGCAAAGCCCGGATTCTGCCAATTCGCAGTTCTTTATCTGTTTTGATGACGCTGGTTTCCTGGATCGCCAATACACCGTTTGGGGCAAGGTCACCGAGGGTATGGATGTGATTGACCAAATAAAAAAGGGTGAGCCGGTAGTTGACCCGGATTCGATCGTTTCCATGAAAGTTGGCGACTAACTACTGCTTAATCGCACAGCGACAAAGTGGAAAATGCGTGCACGTTAATTTATTTGATTTTGAGCTGCCGGAGGATCGCATTGCGCTTCGCCCGGTAAGTCCGCGCGACTCTGCAAAAATGCTGGTGGTCAACGATGGCAGTCTTGAAGACTGCGTTGCCCGTGATCTTCCGGACTTGTTAAGACCCGGTGACGCGTTGGTCTTTAACGATACAAAGGTCATTCCAGCGCAACTCGAAGGCGTTCGCAATCGCGAAGGCAATGCGGCTCGTGTGGGCATTACCCTTCATACACGTCTTGACACAAACGAATGGCTTGCATTTGTCCGGGGAGCAAAGAAGCTTGCTGCGGGGGACCGAATTCAATTTGGAACAAACAACACGGTCTGCTTGGCCGGAATTTTGGAATGCACTGTAAAGGAAATGTTTGAAGGCGGTGAAGTTCGTCTGTCATTTGACCTTTCTGGGGCTGTCCTTGATGAAGCGCTATTTGCGATTGGACAAATGCCGTTGCCGCCTTACATTGCTTCCAAACGCCAGACTGATGATCGCGATGCGCAGGACTATCAAACGATCTATGCGCGGGAGGAGGGCGCTGTTGCAGCGCCAACTGCCGGGTTGCATTTCACAACCGAATTGCTTGATCGACTAAAAGGAAAGGGCGTTTCACAACACTTCGTCACATTGCATGTGGGCCCGGGCACATTTCTGCCGGTAAAAACTGAAGACACAGTATCCCACGGGATGCATTCTGAATGGGGAAGGGTGAGTCAAGATACAGCCAATGCTCTAAATCTGGTTCGCCAGAATGGAGGCCGGGTGGTTAGTGTCGGCACAACCTCCTTGCGGCTTTTGGAAAGTGCGTCCAATGCGAATCATCAAATTGAAGCGTGGGAAGGTGAAACGGATATCTTCATTACGCCCGGCTATCAGTTCAAGGCAGCAGACATGTTGATGACAAATTTTCACCTTCCTAAATCAACATTATTCATGCTGGTTTCGGCATTTAGCGGACTTGAAACAATGCAAGCAGCCTATGCTCATGCAATTGCCAATTCGTACCGTTTTTATTCCTACGGTGACGCAAGCCTGCTATACCGCGCGTCATGAAGACAAGCGAATTTTCCTTCGAAGTTCTGGCAACAGTTGGCAATGCGCGAACTGGCGTGATTACTACTTCTCGAGGTGAAATACGCACGCCCGCATTCATGCCGGTGGGGACCGCTGGATCTGTAAAGGCCATGTATATGGATCAGGTTCGCGAGTTAGGCGCTGACATAATTTTGGGTAACACTTACCACCTGATGTTGCGACCGGGTGCTGAGAGGGTAGCGAAATTAGGTGGTCTGCATAAGTTTTGTGGATGGTCCGGACCAATACTCACCGATTCAGGTGGATTTCAGGTAATGTCTTTGGCAAATTTGCGCAAGCTCACTGAGAACGGGGTGACATTCCAGTCGCATATTGACGGCACAAAATATGAGATGACCCCGGAGCGGTCTATTGAAATTCAGGGTATGCTAGGTTCTGACATCCAGATGCAGCTTGATGAGTGCATCGCACTGCCAGCCAAGGAAAAGGAAATCGCCCGTGCCATGGAACTTTCGCTCCGCTGGGCTGAGCGTTGTAAACATGCATTTGGCGATCAACCGGAAAAGGCGATGTACGGCATTGTCCAGGGGGGTAACAATACCAAATTGCGGCTGCAGTCAGCCGAGGCACTGGCTGCCATGGATCTGAAAGGATACTCTGTTGGAGGCCTTGCGGTAGGTGAGCCGCAACACGTCATGCTGGAAATGTTGGACGCGACTTGTCCAGCATTGCCGACGGATAAACCAAGATACTTGATGGGTGTGGGTACGCCCGATGATATTCTTGAAAGCGTTGCGCGTGGTATTGATCAATTTGATTGTGTAATGCCAACACGGGCAGGGCGGCATGGACAGGTTTTTACACGATTTGGCAAAATCAATTTGAAGAACGCCAGACATGCTGAAGATCCGCGCCCGCTGGATGAGCAATCCAGTTGCACGGCTGCGTGTGATTATTCCCGTGCCTACCTGCATCATCTGGTAAAGGCAAATGAACCACTGGCGGGCATGTTGCTTACCTGGAACAATCTTTGGTATTACCAGCATCTTATGTCCGGAGTTCGCAAAGCGGTTGCAGCAGGCAAGTATCAGGAATTTGTTGCCAGTACCAAGGCAGGGTGGAAAAAGGGAGACCTGCAACCCGCTTGAACAGTTGGTTGTAGACAATAGGGTGAAGTTGCGATGAAAGTTCGAAAAACCGTATTCGTCAAAGAATGCATAGAAACAGATGGCATGGGCAAGGCTTGTGACACAGTTACCCGGGTAGCCGCATTGGCAGTAGTTCAAAATCCATTTGCCGGAAAATTTGCAAAAGATTTGTCACCACTCTTCGATATGGGCGGTCAGCTTGGGAACCGACTGATGGGTGAAGCTGTAAAACTGCTAGCCAGCACTCCAATCAGCTACGGAAAAGCAGCAATTGTAGGTGTTGCAGGTGATCTGGAGCACGGTGGGGCAATGATACACCCCAAGCTGGGCAAGCCCATGAGAGCCGCGGTCGGAGGTGGTCAGGCATTGATTCCGTCAAATGCAAAGGTTGCCGCGATGGGAACACCAATTGATTTGCCATTGGGACACAAGGATGAGGCCTGGTCGTTTAGCCATTTCGATACCATGACCGTAATGATAGCTGACGCGCCACGACCTGATGAAATCGTCATGTGCATGGCGGTGTCAGACGGTGGAAGGCCAATTCCCCGTGTTGGTGATGGTCCTGTAATTGACTAGACTGACCAGGGTCAGGTGGAAGCTCCCTTATAGGGTTCCATTTTTACGCCGGTGATTTTCCAGCTGCCATCGGGTTGTTTTTTCAGCGTGTAAACTGCCTGCCATTGCTTGCCGTTTTGATCCGTGGCCAGAACTTCCTGATAGATTTCACCGTACAGGAACGTGTTACGTCCGAAGCTATAAAAGTCAGGGTTGAACAATGGCTGGTAGCCACCCTTGACCATACTGATAAAGCGGTCTGCAGTTTTGAAAACACTGCGAATATTGGGTGCAGCGTGGGAAAATGCGCGGTCAAACTCGGAGCTTTGAAATGCTGATATTTGGTCCGATATTACTGCCTGGGTTTCTGTTTGATCTGTAGGACTGACATCTTCAGCAAACGCCGGGAATTGGACTACAAACAACAACATTATTGTCGTTACGGCAGTTTTCATAAATTGGAAAGTCATCGCAGTTTCCTCCTGTCCATGTTTAAACATACGAGAAAATTGGATAAACAGATTATATTTTTACAAATATATTTTGCGAGCAAACGATATGAAGCTATCCGCCAGCCAGTAATGGAAGAACGTGAACCGTGCTTTCCGGCTTGATTTCTGCAAACCAGTTGTCTCGATATATCGCCCCGTCAATGGCAAAAGAAACCCCGACATCAAGACGTGATTTCATGGCAGGATAGGATTTTTCCAGCTCTTTCAGCAGTTCACGGACGGTTTTTGCCTCGCTTTCAAACTCGGTTTCACCGTCCGTGAAGCCTTTTAATCCACCCCATAGGATGATTTTGGCCATATTAGCCTCAACGTTTATTCCGCTGCTTCGGCAATCAAGACTGAATCCAGCGCTTCCAATACTTTTGGTGGCGACATTGGAATGCTCGTCATGCGAACGCCTGCTGCTGCAGAAATAGCATTTGCAACCGTTGCCAACGGTGGAACAATTGAAGTTTCACCAACACCTCGGACGCCGTAGGGATGGCCGGGATTCGGCACTTCAAGAATTACTGCGTCAATCATCGGCAAATCAGATGCAACAGGAATGCGATAATCCAGGAAGCCTGCATTTTGAAGTTGGCCATCTTTGTTATAGATGTATTCTTCATTCAGGGCCCAACCAATTCCCTGAACCGCTCCACCCTGGAATTGTCCTTCAACATAGGATGGGTGGATTGCCTTGCCGGCGTCCTGGAACACAGTATAGCGCTTGATTTCCGCCCGCCCTGTTTCCGGATCCATTTCTACATCAGCAATATGGGTTGAGAAACTCACCCCAGCACCGTCAGCGTTGATCTCATAATGACCGGCAATCGGGCCACCCGTATTGGCTGCTGATGCAGCAATATCCTTCAGCGACAAGGGTTCGAAGTCCCCTGCATTCGAACTCACCGGTTTGGCGTGTCCGTCTTCCCAGACGACTGCATCTGAGGGAATGCCCCAGGTTTTCGCCGCACGCTCACACATGATTTTCGCTGCATTTCGCGCCGCCTCGATTGCGGCGAGCCCGGTCGCGAAGGTAACGCGACTTCCATCGGTCACATCATTAAATCCGAGCGTTGCCGTATCGGCGATCAAGGCACGAACCTGGCTGTATTCAATGCCCAATTCTTCAGCCACCATTTGGCTGATTGAAGCACGGGAACCGCCGATATCCGGTGTGCCGACTGCCACACCAACTGTTCCATCTGCGTTTACTGTAAGTGAGACGCTTGTCTGACCGCCAAAGTTGAACCAAAATCCACAGGCTATTCCCCGGCCCTGATTTGGCCCGAGTGGAGCAGAGTAATGCGGATGATTCTTTGCAGCTTCCAGTGTGCGTATCAGACCAATGTCACTATAAACCGGACCGAAGGAGGCCTTCGTCCCTGCCGCGGCCGCATTTTTCAAACGCAGATCAATTGGATCCATGCGGAGTTTACCGGCAATCTCGTCAACGACACTTTCGATTGCAAACGCTGCCATTGGTGCACCCGGAGCGCGATAGGCAGCCTGTTTTGGCCGGTTTGCCACCACATCCCAACCGATTGTCTTAACGTTTTCAAGGTTGTAACAGGCAAATGCAGACATTGCACCGAATTCAACGGGGGAGCCTGGATAAGCGCCACCCTGGTAGCGAAGATCGGCAAATGCAGCGGTAATGGTGCCGTCATTTTTCACGCCGATTTTAACATCAATACTTGAACTGGAAGTCGGGCCAGATGCCCGGAATACTTCATTTCGTGACATGACGATCTTCACCGGGCGACCTGATTTGCGAGCCAGTGCCAATGCGACCGGTTCAATGAACACTGTAGTCTTGCCGCCGAACCCACCGCCAATTTCAGATGCGGTTACACGCAATTGAGATTCGTCCAGACCCAACAGATCAGCACAAAGCTCACGAACGTAATAGTGTCCCTGCGTGCAACACCAAAGCTCGCCACGGCCATCACGGCCAAGATTGGCCAAACATGCGTGGGGCTCAATGTAGCCTTGGTGGGTTGCTTCAGTCGTGAAGCTTCGTTCAACAATCAAATCGGCCTGTTTGAAACCCGCATCAACATCGCCATGACCAAATTCATGTCGCTGCGCGATGTTGGTTGGCTTTCGGGATTTTTTCTCTAATCCTTCAGTTTGCATGCCATCATGCAAAATTGGAGCATCTGCTCCCATCGCCATATCTACATCGGTGACAGCAGGCAGTACTTTGTAGGTGACCTTGATAAGCTTCATTGCCTTGCGTGCAACGGAGGGACTTGTTGCCGCGACCGCTGCAACAGCGTGGCCATCATACAGAGCTTTTTCGCCAGCCATGCAATTGTCCAGAACGTCAGTATTATCAACATCCTTGGCAAAATCGGTGCGCGTCACAACCGCATGTACGCCTTCAAGCTTCTCAGCCTGTTTTGTGTCAATCTTCTTGATTATTGCATGGGCGTGGGGGCTTCGTAAAATTGCGCCATGCAACATTCCCGGCGCTGTAACATCCGCCCCAAACTGAGCTTTGCCGGTTACTTTGTCCAGTCCATCAGGGCGAAGTGGGCGGGTGCCCACAACCTTGAATTCGCGGGATTCAAATCGGTCATTGCTACTCATGATTTTTTACCCTTTCTTTTGCCCTTCATTTCCTTTGCAGTGTCCATCACTGCACGTATGATTTTGTCATAACCTGTACAGCGGCAAAGGTTTCCGGCCAGCCAGTAGCGGATTTCTGTTTCAGTTGGTGACGGATTTTTTTCCAGCAGTGATTTCGCCGCCACCAGAAATCCCGGAGTACACACACCACACTGAAGTGCTGCATGTTCGAGGAATTTTTCCTGCAACGGATGTAATTTCTCACCCTCAGCCATTCCTTCGATAGTGTCGATTTTTCGGCCATCGGCTTCTGCTCCAAGAGCGAGGCAGGCGCAAACCAATCGACCGTCAATAGTAACAGAACATGCACCACAATCGCCTGAACCGCAGCCTTCCTTGGTACCTGTGAGACTTAGACGATCTCGCAATACATCAAGCAAGGTATCATCCGGTTCGCACAGATATTCGACCGGATCACCGTTGATCGTAGTTGAAACGTGAATCTGGCTCATTTCTTACCCTTTTTTTCTGTGGTCATTGCTCGCTCTGCAGCAATGATTGCTGCACGGCGAGCCAATACACCAGAAACTTTTTTGCGAAAATCAACCGTTCCGCGTTTATCATCAATTGGCTTGGCGGCCGCAGATGCCGCCGCTGCAAATTTTTCAAGTGTCTCTTCATCCAGATTGCTGCCAATCAGGATTTTAGCTGCCCTTTCAACCAACAGAACTTTTGCGGCGACTGCACCCAGAGACAGCCGCGCATCGCTACATTTTCCATTCTTGTCGAGTGTCAAGCTCACGCCCGCACCAACCACGGCAATGTCCATTTCAGTTCTTGGAATAAACCGTAAATAAGCGTCCCCAGAACGCTTCTTGCGTGAAGGCAGAAAAATAGATTCGACAAATTCACCTCGTTTCAAGGTGGTTTTACCTGGCCCGGTGGTCATCTTGATTACCGGGACATCACGGCCCTTCTTGGGTCCGACCACGCGTGCAACAGCGTCAGCAGCAACGAGTGCAGGGACACAATCGGCTGCCGGTGATGCATTACACAGGTTCCCTGCCATGGTAGCCCGGCCTTGCACCTGCGTAGAACCAATCAAATTTGTAGCTTCAACTACACCGGGCCATAGTGCGCATAATTCTTCATGCTCTTCCATTTCCGCACCGCTTACCGCAGCACCGACGCGAAATCCGCCTTTTTCCTTCTTGATTCTTTTAAGCGCGTCGATACGTTTGATATCGACCACCAAATCCGGCTCAATCATGCCGCTTTTCATTTGCACGATCAAGTCAGTGCCGCCGGCCAGAATTCTTGCCAAACCTTTTTCTTTTGCCAATAGCTTTGCTGCTTCTGACACACTAGTTGGAGCTTCATATCTCATAAGCTGATTGGTCCTCACAATACATAAAGCCTGCGAATGCGCAGGCAATGAATCCAGTTACATGATGGTGCCTTGTGAAATTTAGCGCAAGTGAATTAATGCATCAATTGCGCAAATGTCGCTCCTTAAAACCAACAACGGATTAATTTCGATTTCTTCCACGCCAATTTTGCCATTGCAGAAATCGTCCGACAGTTCTGCAAGCGCAGTCACAAGTCGCAATTTGTCGGTACCGGGCCCTTTGCGATATCCATCCAGTAGTTTTTTACTTCGAAGCGTACCGAGCGCTTCCAGAATATCCTGATGAGTAGCGGGTAACAAGATTGTTTTTGTGTCTCGCTGCAACTCGACCAGAATTCCTCCACTGGCAATCGTCATGGCAGCGCCGAACTGTTTGTCAAAGCGAAGGCTCACCATCAATTCGCAAATCGCATCCGAAATCATGTGCTCGACCAAAAATCGATCGGTGACCGCTTCGCTGTTGTATGTGGTTACGCTGTCAATCATTTGATCAATTGCCTGGACAACCTCATCTGGTGACATCAGGTTCAGCTTTACAGCACCAGCTTCGGTTTTGTGGGGAAGGGCGAGACTGACCATTTTCACGGATACGGGAAAATGTGCATCAGCTACGGTTTGCATTGCGTTTGCCTGGGTTGTCAGCAAGCCTTCGGGCACGGGGATCCCGAAAGATTTGAGTAATTGCTTTGCCGCAACTTCATCAAGTGAGCGCAACTCAACAGATTCAATATCTCCGGACGGAGCGTTTACAAGAATACCCGGGGGAGAATCCAATATATTGTTGCGTCGACGCCCGTACCAGGCCGCCGCAGATATGGCGTTTAGCGCTTCATGAATTCCCTGCCCAGGTGTCACACCGTTACGGACAAGATAATCACGAACATCTTCGTCTAGATTTTCTGGTAAGCTTGAGCAGACGCATGCAGGGATTCCGCCATCCCTGGTAGCTTCCACAAACGATTGTGTGTCGTTGAAATAAGACGGTCGGGATTCATCCAGATTTGGAAGGGGATAATCCTGTACAATGATGGCAACATCCACAGTATCGCTACATGCGGTTTTGAAAACCGGAGGAATCCTTTCCCGGTCACCCCAGATCGGCGTTGTGTAGTCCAGTGGATTGGACACAGTCGCTATGTCTGGCAGTAGCGCACGTAATTTATTGGCGGTTTCACATTCAAATTGCGGAAAGGACAAATCAATTTTTTCAGCGTGGTCGGCGAGCATAGTTGCCCCGCCGCCAGAGCAGGTAAATCCAACAAGGCTGTTACCTTTGGGTATTCCCGAGACCGTAACGAATTTCAGCGTTTCTAGCATTTCGGATGGATTTGATACGCGAATGATTCCATATCGATGAAAAAGCGCGTCATACAATTCATCTGAACCGGACAAGGACCCTGTATGACTAACGGTCAACTTCTGGCCGATTTTGGAGGAGCCGGTTTTTAGGGCGACAATCGGTATTCCGAGCGAAACGGCCTTCAAGGCAGATTCTGCAAATCGCGGGACGTTAGTCAAACCTTCAATATGCAATCCAATTGCGCGAACCTCATCGTGCTCACACAAAACATTGACAAAATCCTCCAACTGCAAAACAGACTGATTTCCCGCCGAAATCATGTGTGTCAATGGAATTGACCGCTGGCTCATCGTCAAGTCGGAGGAGAGCATTCCCGATTGGGTAATGATGGCCGCACCAAATCCGGGAAATGAACCACCATGGGCAAATGGCCATAACGCCACCCGGTCGACGTAATTGATCATGCCGTAGCAATTCGGTCCGATCAGCGCCATATCACCGGTGGCTTTTACAAGGGCGGCTTCCTTTTCTGTGTCGCCTGTTTCAGAAAACCCGGCGGTATAGCAAACCACGCCTCCGGCGCCCGCATCATTGAGTTCTTTCAATACTTCGATTGCCACGTCTGAAGGCACCGCCAGAAATACTGCGTCAGGAGGTTCGGGAAGATCGGCAATCGACGCGAAACAGGAGATTCCGTGGATTTCCGCCCGGCGAGGATTGACTGGCCAGATCGGTCCAGTAAATCCTGCGCGTTGGCACTCCTTTATGGCAACCTCAGCGTCTCGCCCACCAATAACCGCAACATGCTTCGGTTTTAACAATCGTTCGAAGTTTTTGCGCCGCTTTGGGGTCATCTTTTAGTTGTAATCATTGTTTTTGAACTACCTGTGTACCGATGATGTTACGCGCCTCTTAGTTGAAGTTTCTTGCGCGCTTCTGCTGGTGTCAAAACCCTTGCACCTAGCTTTTCGATAATTTCCACCACGCGCTCCACAAGTTGCCCGTTTGTAGCGAGTACGCCGCGGTCGAGATAGAGATTGTCTTCCAGCCCAACCCGCACATTACCTCCCATAACAACGGCGGCTGCCGCCATCGGCATTTGCATCCGGGATATGCCAAAACTCGCCCAACTTGCACCGGTGGGTAATTCGTCTTTCATGACTTTCATTGTGTCTACGCTTTGGTCGGCTCCCCAGGGAATTCCAAGGCAAATCTGAAACATTGGTGGTTCGGCAATCAGTCCTTCAGAAATCATTTGTTTTGCAAAGCGGATGTGACCCAACTCAAAGACTTCCAGTTCCGGCTTTACACCCCATTCTTTTGTGAGCTCAGCCATCTTGCGGAGAGTGGGTGGGGTAGAGATGTAAATTTCATCTCCATCGCCAAAGTTGAGTGTTCCGCAATCGAGGCTGCAAATCTCGGGAAGACAGTCCTTTACATGGGCCAGGCGCTCAATAGGACCAATCATGTCTGTTCCGGGCCCAGGCATTGCTGGATTATCCTTGTCCGGCACCCAGTCGCCACCCATTCCAGCGGTTAGATTTATGACAACATCGGTGTCACTATCGCGAATACGATCAACGACTTCGCGAAAGAGTTCCGGGTCGCGGGAACCCTTGCCGGTCTCCGGATCGCGCACATGACAGTGGGCAATTGCTGCTCCAGCCTTGGCAGATTCAATTGCTGCGTCGGCGATTTCCTTCGGTGTGACGGGAACACCGGGGTGACGTTCGGTAGTAGCACCGGCACCGGTTACCGCGCAGGTAACAACAACTTCATAGTTCATATGGCTTCTCCAAAAATTCTGATTATTTGGTACGAGCAGCTTTGACGCCCTTCAAGATTTCAACAATTCCGCGATCGCGTTCCGCTGCCAACTCGGTGAAATGGCGGGTTCCGGCGATATCGTTGCATCCGTTTACCATTGCATCGCGGAGTTCTTTGGTAAGTTCTGGTGCTTCAAGACGGGTCCATGGTAGTTTCAACGCCGGACCAAACTGATCGAGATTGGTGGCCATGCCGCCTTCACCGCAGGCAATGTGAAACGCCATGCATTGCCCGAACATGGCCATGCGTGGGGCAGGGCCGTTGATAAGGGCTGAATCAATCTGTTCCGGTGTGGCTTCGCCATTTGCAACCATGTGCAGGGCTTCGCGCCACAATGCTTCCTGCAACCGTGTGGCTACAAATCCCGGAATTTCCTTATTCATGACAAGTGGCGCTTTGCCAGCCAACTCGTAGAAGTCAGCCGCCCATTGCACCGTTTCGGTGCTGCTTTTCTTCCCACCCACTATTTCCACTAGTGGTAAAAGATAGGGCGGATTGAATGGATGCCCGACTACAGTGCGTTCCGGTGTTCGGCATTTGGCCTGTATATCGGTCATGGTAATCCCAGAGGTGGAGGATGCGATGACAACTTCTTCGGGCACAATGTCTCCGAGCTTTTCATACAAGTCCTGCTTTAGTGGCAGTATTTCTGGCGCGCTTTCTTGAATAAAACCGGCATTGTGAACTGCTGCTTCCAAATCAGTCGTGATGGTCAGGCGGTCCCTCGATGCTCCGTCTGCAAGGCCAAGAGCTTCAAGGCTTGTCCATGCTGTATCGATAATGTCGTGGAAAATCCGGGTTTCGCTTTCGTCGTGAAGATAACTGACAACGTCATAGCCGCGTGCCAGAAAGTGGGCTGTCCATCCTCCTCCGATTGGCCCGCCACCAATACTGGTCACTTGGGAAACTTTTGTCGGATTTTGGTACCTCATGTCTATCGCCCCTTGAATACCGGCTCGCGTTTTTCAACGAACGCTGCCACACCTTCCTTCGCGTCTTCGGACTTTAACATTGCTTTATAAGTCGGAAGATCATCGCTGCGCATAGTCGCAAATGCTTGCTCAAGGGGTAAGTGCTCGATTGCACGAAGTAGTTCTTTGACTGTCTGCAATGCCAGCGGTGCTGCTTTTGCCAACTGATCAGCCCAGGTTCGCGCTTCATTCATCAGGTCTGCATAAGGAACAATTTTGTTGATCAAGCCGTAGCGTGCCGCCTCTTCCGCACTCATGCGCCGTCCGAGTAGAAACAATTCCATCGCAATGTTGTACGGGATGCGTCGTGGCAGTCGCTGGATTGCACCGGCATCCGGCACCATTCCAAGCGGCATTTCGGGAAGCCCGAATTCTACGTGGTCTGCAGCAATCAGCAAATCGCATCCGAGCGCAAGTTCAAATCCACCACCAATTACCAGGCCATTCAATGCTGCGATGACTGGCTTGTTGAGATTCCAGTTTTCGGTTAATCCGGCAAAACCGCCGTCTCCATAGTCCGCATCTTCCCACCAGTTATCGAGTTGGGTTTCGCCCGAATTCAAGGCCTTTAGATCCCACCCAGCGGAAAAGATACGATCCCCTTCTGCGGTGAGTATTCCTACGCGCAGCTCCGGATCATCGCGAAGTTGAGCGAAGGCAGTACCAAGTTGCTGACTCATCTCAGTGTCAATGGCATTAACCTTCGGTTTGTTGAGTTTGACCTCAAGCACATGTCCGTTACGGACGACCTCAACAAAATCACTCATGGAACCTCTCCCGGCGTTTCAAATTCCGTAAAGTCTAGAGAGGCGGTATTGCGAAAATTGTAGATTTTTCGACGGCGAAACCGGGTTAAATTGGTTCCAGTTGTTACTTTTTCGTCGGTTCTCTTAGCGAATCTACCTTGCGGTTCGTCCATAGAAAATAGATGTTGCGGGTATATATAAACAAACCCATTCCCTGACCAAGGATAAACACCGGGTCCACGCGGTGAATGGCGTAGATCAGCAACATCAGACCACCGCAAAACGAAAAATACCAAAATGCTTCAGGCACTATGGATGCGCGAGCGCGTTCGCTCGCAATCCACTGTATGAGAAAGCGCATGGTAAACATCAACTGCGCGCCAAAACCCACTGCGAGCCATAACAGTTCGCCAGTCGTGATCGATTGCCACCATTCTTGTAGTGCTAGTATCATGGTGCGGATTTACTCTTCTGTAGTTCTTGGTGCAACTGTTCTCTTACGCAACCAACTAACACCAAACAAGTCATAAAGACCCCAAATTGCTCGCTGAATATTATTGTATTTTGATTTCCCAGCCAGCCTCGGGCGGTCGTTAACAGGCCTGAATTCTGTTTTGAGACCATAGCTTTGAAAAAACGCAGGAAGGTATCTGTGGTATCCGTTAAAAAACGGAAGCAATAAGGCGGTTTCGCGCCAATACACTTTGGTTCCGCAACCCGTATCCGGGCAATTGTCCTTGAGCACAAAATCGCGAATTGCATTGGCGGACTTTGATGCAAGCCGTTTTGAACCGGTGTCGCGGCGTTTCGTGCGAACGCCACCGACCAAAGCAGGACCATCCCCACCAGGTTTGCCAAGCACATCCAGCAGTTTGGGAATGTCTGCCGGATCATTTTGCCCATCGCCATCGAGTTGGGCAATTACGTTAAATTTTGCAGCCAGAATTCCCGTGCGCATGGCGGCACTTTGGCCGGCATTTGTTCGGTGCTGAACAAGGCGGAGATTCTTGTGACTGGTCTTTAAGGCAGTCACTTCCGAGACGGTACCGTCGGTTGAACAGTCGTCCACGACAATTAGTTCACCCAAGATCTTATTGGGAATGTTTTCATAACATTCCTCAATCAGACGGCCGATATTACCTTCTTCGTTACAGGCGGGAATAACCAGTGAAACTTTCATGATGGCTTTATCCAACTTGACTTGCAGCGGCGTTGATCCCATACACGCGGCAAATTGGCAAGCAGAGGTTTGCAACAACGTAAATCAACGCAAGATTACGATTGCCGGAAGCAAAACTGACCATGATCAAGTTTCCCACAGAAGAAAACGCCTCTAGATATTTGTACTTGGTTTTGGGTGCGATTTTGTGTCTGCGCGTTATTTCCCTGTGGTTCAACAATTCAGAATTGTTCTTTGATGAAGCGCAATACTGGTTTTGGGCGCAGGATCCAGCATTTGGATATTTTTCCAAACCACCTGTACTGGCTTGGATAATCGGTATCTTCACTTCTGTTTGCGGCTCAGACAGCTCGTTTTGCATCCGCCTGTTCTCTCCGTTTGTTCACACTGTAACGGCGATTTTCATTTTCAGGACGACCCGAATACTGTTTGACAGCAAGACAGGTTTTTGGGCAGCAGTTCTGTTTATAACCCTACCGGGCATCTCCTTTTCATCCACCATTGCTTCAACTGATGTTCCGTTACTGATGTTTTGGTCAATCGCGCTTTACGCCTATGTGCAATTGTGGCAGCGCGGCGGTATGGGTTGGGGGCTTTTGTTCGGCATCGCCCTTGGTGCAGGCCTGATGTCGAAATACGCCATGATGTATTTTATCGGTTGTGTATTTATCCATGCCCTTATTGAACGGAACAGAAGGCATCCGCTTTTCAAGCTGGAATTCTGGATTGGGCTAATAGTCGGCGCGGCAATTCTCGTTCCGAATATTTTGTGGAACATGCAAAACGGCTTTGTTACCGTATCGCATACTGGCGACAATATTAGCTGGTCAGGATTTGATCTGAATTTCAAAGGAGTACTCGAGTTTTTCGGATCACAGTTCGGCGTATTCGGCCCGCTCCTGTTTGGCATGTTCCTTGCGACACTGTGGAAAATGCGGACTGACAGTATTTCGGCAGCTCACAGAATGATGGTTGCATTCAGTGTTCCAATTTTGCTGGTGATTGTCTTTCAGGCGCTGATGAGCAAAGCCTATGCAAACTGGGCCGCTGCAACCTACGTTGCAGGGTGCATTCTGGTCGCCGAAATCATGATTAACCGAATTCCTGGATTTTGGGTGAAGATTTCAACGGCCATTCATTTTTTGGTATTTTGTGTTGTCTCGATTGCAGTTTGTTTCGCAGCTCCGGGGCAACTCGTTTTATCTGATGGAAGCCAGTTATTCGAGCGCACGCAGGGCGGAAGCATGATTGGTGAAGCAGTTGCTGATCAATTGAATGAATATGAATATCGTGTGGTGTTGACGGACGGGCGAAAGTTTTCAGCATTGTTGAACTATTATTTGCGTGACCATGTTGAGGTCATGACCGCATGGCGCGTCGGGGATGTACCGAATGATCATTATCAGCTGGTTCAACCATATCAGGATTTTGGTCTGACTCCGGCACTGTTTGTGAGTTCAAAAGAAATTACCCACGTTCTTGCAGATAAATTTGAGAAGGTCGTTTTTGTTGGCCTGCGAAACATAAGTGCCGGTGAAAATCGTGAGCTTTATCTCTACAGGCTGGATGGATACAGGCAATGACGCCGGGCGTCGGCAAGAATGTCTACTGGGAGTCCGGAATGGCCACACCCAGGGAAACCTTTATCTTGTCGCTTTGTTCGATTGGCCTGTTGTTGGCATGTTTTCTCGTCGTTGTTGCCAATCCCAGGCTTGATATCCTCATTACGGAGCATTTTTATCTTGGCGATGGCAAATTTTATGCATCAAGCAGCGATAGTATCCCAATTGTTCGCAAGATATTTCTTAGGGGATTTACGGCCCTTTACATCCTCGTAATTGTAGCGGGGATATTCGCATATTCGAAGAAACGTACAGTATTGAAACTTGCCTGGCACAATTGGGCGTATATTGGGTTGTGTGGAATCCTGGGGCCGACTCTTTTGACCAATGTCATACTAAAGGGCAATTGGGGCAGAGCTCGGCCACGCGATATCTCCGATTTTGGTGGTGGTATGGAATTTACCCAATTTTGGGTTTGGGCAGATCAGTGCAAAGATAATTGTTCGTTTGTAAGTGGTGAGGTATCAACAGCGGCAATGGTACTGATAAGCTTGGCGATGGTGAGTTCCCACGGGCGTTACTGGTTATTGGCTGGTTCTGTAATTGCCATGCTTGCAAACGGATATCTTAGAGTGTCCGCAGGCGCACATTTTTCATCAGATTCTGTTTTGACTTTACCGCTTATGATGTTGGTTGCATGCGGAGTGTATTGGATCTGTTATTTGCGGAAAGTCTCGCTGTTTTCACGTTTTGAAGCGAAATTAAACTAACCAGGGTCAGGACCCATTAATTAATGAGTCCTGACCCTAGAGATAGCCTGCGCGTAGCAACTTGGCTACGGCATGCGTGGTATTTACAGCATTGAGTTTGGTTCTTGCGGAACTGAGATGCATTCGTACGGTTCGCTCGCCAAGATGAATTTTTCTTGCAACTGCTTCCATAGTCAATCCCTCAGCTATCCATTGAAGACATGTTCGCTCCATTACCGTGATTTCATAACAATCTATCGGATTTGCATGGCAACCATTCAGTTTGCTGCTGCAATCGTGAACCACATATGACAAGAACAAAAGCTCTTTTTCAATGTCAGGCGACGCTTCAAGCCATTCACGGTTATTCATATCGCTTGTGACTGTTACCATTGCAGACAAACCGCTGGGGCCATGCACGGGAATAGTCATTCCATTTTTGCCGACTCCATACTTTTCAGCTTCTTCATACAGAAGTTTTACCCGATTGCTACGCCGTGGAATGTTTGACCAATTAATCGGTAGAATTGATCCCTGACTAAGATGAATTGCCGGATCGATCGCTGCGTAAGAATTATTTTGATAATGTTGCAGCCAATTTTTCGGCATGGTGTTCAAAAACAATGAATTGCCGTGTGTAGTGGTGCCCACATTTCCGCTTCGGTAAGCCAGGTGTTTCAAGCCCAGCTTCTTACAATAATCTGAAAATCGCCGGGTTAATTCAATGTTATTGCGACTGGATGATAACGATCGAATTATATCGGTACAAAGACTCCGACTTGCCATGTGACCCTCCCACGGTTAATCACAATCAAGATGAAGTACACATAATACAAATTAAATTGTACTAATTATGTCATTATGTAATCAAAAATATTTATATATTGTTACATTCCGAATTAAGTAAAATTTATTGTTGAGTAATATTATTAATCACATAAAAAACTTGTATTCAACATATGATCAAAAATTCTAAATTAGAGATATTTCATTGGCGTAAATAAAATTGAATAATTTTTGTGTTTACTTTGGATCACTGTGCCCGAAAACCAATAACAGAAAAAAATTAAGCGGTTACGGACTTTATTTTACGGGCGATTATTGCAACACCATCCTCTATCCTTTCTTCCGAAATAGAAGAATAAGCTATTCGGAAGAAATTCTTCGGCGCCCCATTTGCGCCAAAGAATGGCGAGCCCGGCTCAATCAGGACGCTTTCGAATTCCAGATCGATCGCCAACTGATCAGAATCGAGATTTTTCGGTCCTTCTATCCAAAAACTGGTTCCGCCAAAATGCGCAGCTGATGATTTAAACAGCCCATGTTTTTCAAGGGCGCTCGCCATTGTTTGCCGCCGTTCCGCAAAATGCCGCTTCAATTTCCTCATTTGTGCGCTGTAGTGGCCAAGTGCCATGAAGTAGGCGGCGGTGCGCTGACTGTGGCCCGGCGGATGTCGAAACATCAAGTGTCGAAGCTTGCGCGCCTGTTGAATCAAGCTGCGGGATGCCCCCATGTATCCGAGGCGAAGACCCGGAAACAGGGACTTTGAAAAACTGCCGACATAGATGACGCGCCCATTTTCATCTAGTGTCTTCAAGGCGGGAAGCGGGGAATCCAGAAAATTCATCTCGAATTCATAATCGTCTTCAACAATTATGAAATCGTGTTTCTCAGCGAGAACCAAAAGTGCCTTGCGCCTCTCAATGGGCATGGTTGCTGTGGTCGGGCATTGGTGACTGGGTGTGATGAACAGGCAGTCGCAGTCTTTCAACACTGACTCATCCGGGATTAAACCGTGTTCGTCTACCGGCAGAGAAACAATTCGGGAAGTGCGTTGTGCCAAGATATTCCGAAGATCCGGATAGCAGGGTTCTTCGATAACAACCTTGCTTTCATCGCAGATAAGTAGGGTCGCAATCAGATAGAGGGCATTTTGAGCGCCGAGAGTAACCAGCACGTTCTCCTGGTCCAGGTAAATTCCCCGTTGGGGGAGGCTGTGACTGGCTATGTAATTTACCAACAGCGGGTCGTCGTGAATGCTGAAATCTCCTGCAAGTGCACCAAAATCCTTGGCGCCCAGTGCTTGGCGTGCACAATCGCGCCATTCAGAATGGCTAAACAGGTCAAAATCAGCCTGACCGTAAGAAAAAGGGTATTTGTATTCTCGCCAATTGAGTGGCTTGTTTACCAGCTTCAATCCGTCACCGTTGTAGAGCAATCTGCTGGTCCAATCGAACTTTTCCACGGATTCGCGTGCTTCATCCAAGTTTGGCGGATGGGCTGGTGCGTCTTCGTTGACCACGTAACCTGATCGCGGTTTGGCGGACAGATAGCCATCATCCGCGAGTGCCTGATAAGCCAGAGTTACCGTGTTGCGGGCAATCTTCAGGTGTTTTGCCAAAGCCCTGCTGGATGGAAGGCGCTCATTTGGTTGGAGAGCACGGCTTAAAATTGCATTCACAACCTTTTCCCTTAGCTGAGCCTGAAGACTTGCCGGAAGGTTGGGATCGAGTTGGAACAGAATCTCTTTCATAGCAATATTGGAACCATTCAAGAAGCAAATTGGCGCTATCGTGTTACTAAGAACAGAATCTATTTTTTGCAAGGAAATTCGGTTGATTATCACTTCCAGGCGAGATCAGTTGAAAAAATTTGTGTCAGTGCTTTGCGGCGGGCTCAAACCAAATTATTCGCCTTAATGGCAATGATGAATTGCCTCGCCGAAGCGCACAAGATAATGCTGCGTACAGGTTTTTAGTAGCAATCAGTATGCTTCAATGTGCAGAACTCAAACCAGAAAGATAAAAAATGTCAGATAAGAGATATCAACCTGTTTCGGGTTTTGATCTTCCTCGGTTCGCAGGCGTTCCCACGTTCATGCGCCTCCCTTTTGCAGAAGAAGGTAGCGACCTCTATAAGGAGACAGAAATAGGCTTGGTCGGAATCCCGTGGGATGGGGGAACAACAAATCGCCCGGGAGCTCGACATGGTCCAAGACAAGTTCGTGATCTGTCGACGATGATCCGTACGGTTCACCCAGCCACCAAGACAAAACCCTACGAACTTTGTAATTGTGCAGACCTTGGTGACGTTTCACCAAATCCGGCAGGTCTGGAAGACACGCTCGAACGCGTAACCAAATTCTATACGCGCCTTCGCGAGGACGGCATTGTTCCGCTTTCGGTAGGCGGAGACCATTTGACCACATTGCCGGTTTTACGCGGATTGAGTGGTGGCAAAGGCCTCTCCATGATTCACTATGATGCGCACACTGATTTGTTTGAAGGATATTTTGGAGGCACCATGTATACCCATGGCACTCCATTCAGGCGCGCTATCGAAGAAGGAATTCTTGATCCGAGTCGGGTTGTGCAGATCGGTATTCGAGGAACGATGTATGATGGTGAAGACATCGAATGGGGTCGCGCCCATGGCGTTACGATAATTGACATCGATGAAGCACGTGAACGCGGGCATGTTGATGTTATGAAGCAGGCTCGTGAGATTGTTGGCGATACCGAAACCTACGTAAGCTTTGATATTGATTTTATCGATCCTGCATTTGCTCCAGGTACTGGTACGCCGGAAATTGGAGGGCCGGATACCTGGACCGCCCAGCAGTATGTTCGCGGCTTGGCTGGAGTAAATGTAATCGGGGCGGACGTGGTGGAAATATCTCCGCCATTTGATCAATCTGGAAATACAGCATGGGTAGGTGCCTCAATATTGTTTGAATTACTCTGCATTATGGCTGAAGCACACACTGCACGAAGCAAGGCATAATGTAATAGGTATAATGAGAAATGAATCAGGGGCAGCAAATTGGCAACTTTTTCAATCTTTAGTTGAACCACAGATAATTTGGAGCACATTGGATGAATGCAGTTAAGAGCCTGGTCGCAGGACTGTTAATCGGAACGGCAATGTTTTCAGTTTCTGCTTCATCAAGTGCGGCCGAAGAAATAACCGTTGCGTACCTTCTTAAGTGGCCCATGCCGAATTTGTACGCCAAGGCCAACAAAATTTATGAAAAAGAACTGGGGGTCACAGTTAACTGGCTGGCCGTTGATGCAGGCACTGAAATGTCACAGGAGATGGCGTCAGGTAATGTCCAAATAGGATACTCTCAGGGTGTTCCCCCGTTTGTTGTAGCTGCTTCGGCAGGTCAGAATTTGCAGATTGCTGATGTCGCAGTTTCATATTCTGACAATGATAATTGTGTCGTGCGATCCAAACTGAAGATAAGCAAGGACAATGCGAAAAAACTGGAAGGCAAAGAAGTCGGAGTACCGATTGGTACTGCCGCTCACTACGGTTTTCTGAGGCAGATGGATCATTTTGGTGTTGATGTTTCAACGATGAAGATGGTTGATCTTTCGCCGCAAAATGGAGCTGCTGAATTTGCCGATGGAAAACTTGATATGGTGTGCGGATGGGGTGGTGCTCTTTCGGAAATGAAGAAGCATGGAAATGTCCTGTTGACTGGACAAGAAAAGGAAGACCTTGAAATCCGGGTCTTTGATGTAACTACTGTATCGGAGCATTGGGCAGAGGATAACGCTGAAC
The DNA here is from genome assembly GCA_021775455.1 of Hyphomicrobiales bacterium. Taxonomy (GTDB): domain Bacteria; phylum Pseudomonadota; class Alphaproteobacteria; order Rhizobiales; family Rhizobiaceae; genus JAALLB01. Next base: position 46,171 of record JAJFHU010000008.1, read on the forward strand.
TGTTGAGCAAATTCCTCAAGGTTACGGCAGACATGAATGAAAAATTTGCTGCAGGTGGTGCTGAGGAAATGATACCGGTAATCGCTCAGGAAGCAAAAATGGATTTAGAAGCGACGCGGGAAACCCTGGCCGGGTTCACTTATTTGAGCATTGAGGAACAGTTGGGACCGAAATGGCTTGGGGGAGGTGCCCAAAAATTCCTGAAGCAGGTGGCAGATTTTTTTGTCAATCAGGATATCATCCCATCGGCACGCGACGGTTATGAAGGTGCTGTAGATCCCAGCTATCTGGAAGCTGCATCGAAAATGTAGTTTCGTGCAGATTTAGAAATTCTGTTACCGTCCAGGATTTTCAGTCAAATCAAGAGTACTCGGTACCATTCAATGAATTGCACCAAACCTGCAATCGGTATAGGTAGTGTGTTCAAGATCTTGGGTCCGGAAATTCATGAAAAGAAAAAAATTTCAGGGCGGCAAAAAAAGTGCTGGAACGGATTTCAGTTTGAAAGCACTGCGTGTGTTTCTCATGGTTGAAGAGTGTGGCTCCATGGCTGTCGCCGCCGAGCGAATGAAAGGTAGTCCTTCAGGAATCTCACAGAGTATCTCAGCTCTTGAGCGAGAAGTTGGCGGAGAGCTGTTTGACAGAAACGTCAAACCTTTGGCGCTAACACCCACCGGGCACATTTTGAAAAAGCACGCGACGGCAATTCTTGATGTTGTCGGAAATGCCAGAGCTGAACTGTATGAAGTGCAACTGGCCATTCCGGAACAATTACGCCTGGCAATTATCAATGATTTCGATGCAATGATGACACCGCTTTTAGCGAAACGGGTTGTTCAGAAATATCCCGGTTGTGTTTTTAGTGCGCGGTCTGCGCGATCAGATGCGATGAATCAAATGCTGGTGGAGCGAAAGGTAGACATTATTATTACTGCCGATCCGCCCAAGGCTGGGCATGAGTTTGAAATTATACCGATTTTGAGTGAGCCGTTTGTACTGTGTTGCGCCAAAGGGGTAATTGATCCGAAAAAAGAAATTGTACCCCAGTTGGGAAGCGGTCCATTTATTCATTTTGATTCCCAAATGCCTTTGGGGCGCTTGTTGGGACAACACATGCGGCGGTTAAAGATATCTCCAAAGATGCGTTACTCATTTGATGCAACTCGTTCTGTACTGGCGATGATCCGGGACCAGCGAGGGTGGGGTCTTGTTACACCCCTGTGCCTGTTTGATTCAATCCGTTTCAAGGATAGCCTGGATGTATTTGAAATGCCGTTTACAGGCCTTTCAAGAACAATTTATCTGATCTCCCGCAGAAATGAGATGGGCAATCTTCCCAATGAAATTGCCGAACTTGTCGGAAATCTAGTCAGAGAAAAGCTTTTACCCGAAGTAAATGAAATGATGCCGTGGTGCCTGGATTACTTTGTGGTTCATGACGGTGTTATCGACCCTGGGTGAGCCGACTTTAGACCAATCAATCCAGGACGATGTTCAAACGATCCCTGATCTGCCGGTCTGCCGATGATTCAATGTATTGCGGATTATGTTCCGCTAGCACTGTGCGGACCTTCTCACGTGCTACTGACCAGGCATCGGGTGCGCCAGCATCTCCCCAAACCCTGGGCGTGTCCCGATTGGCCAACTCTGGATAATAGTAATCACGCTCCATGGCGGCCATGGTGTGGGTTCCGCCGAGAAAATGACCTTCCCCGGTTACAGCTTCCATTATGGCATCAAACCCAAGCGTTTCTTCGTTTACTTCAATTCCGCGAATAGTTCTGTAGACATGACTAAGCATTTCATTGTCGAGGACAAATGCTTCGAATGACACACCTAACAGGCTAGCCATCATGCCCGAGGACTCGTAAATCATGTTTGCGCCACCAAGGCCGCATGCAAGGGCTGAAATTGCTTTTTCAGCTCCCATTTGGGCATCAACTGCCTTGGCGTCCGCCATTGAAGAAGCCACACCAGTTGGAAGACCAAGATGATTTCCAATTTGGGCGGCTGCAGCATTCATGACAGAAATCTCGCCGCCAGATCCAGTGAAAGCGCCAGAGCGAAGATCAATAACGAACGGCCAATTTGAGAAAATTACTGGATGGCCGGGCGCAAACAGGTTGACCAATATCAGTCCTGCAAGAGTTTCGGCAGTTGTGTGGGCAAGCATTCCGGCGAGCGTTGCCGGTGCAGTTGCACCAGATTGCGCCGCAATGATTGCATTGATGGGCATGTTGTATTTCAGCGCTTCAAGCATCACGACAACTGCGTCTTCTCCATAACGAAGGGGTGATATCACTGGTGAAATGTGAACCTTGCAGAATGGGCGCTTGGAAAACTTCCCTTCGCCACCCAAGGCAAGATCGAACATTTCCACGACAGGTTTGACATGCTCACCGATGAAAAAACTGGTTCCGATCGGCTTTTGTGTCCCACGGAGCAGGGCGTAAGCTGTATTGATGTCGAGATCGAAATTGTCTGGCAGATCGGTTGCTACACAACATCGAGTAAACCAGCTAACATTATCCAGCGTGTCGACCAGTCGGGTAAAATCATAAAGGTCTTGAAGCGTTGAGGCACGGTAAAGGCCGGTCTCAAGGTCAAGCGTTTGAACGGCCGCACCACCGGTACCAAAGTATACATTTTCCCCACCCACCTGGATATCATGGGTGGAATTGCGCCCGTAGAATGTAAATTCCTTGCAAGCACCGGCAACAATATCTTCGACGAAATCACGGGTGAAGCTTAATCGCCCCATTGAATTTAGCCTGCACCCCTTTTCCAGCGCACGATCCTGAACAATCTTTGGAACCTCCGCCATGCCGATTTCTTCAAGAATGCGGTAGGCGGTGTCGAGTATTTGATTGAGTTGGGTTGGTGACAGCGGTTGGTATTGCCCACCGATTTGACCTGGTGCTGCAGGTTGAAACTGTTGTTCCTCTGCGTTGCGCATCGCAATGCGCCCAGCACGGCCTCCACTGGATCTGGCTTTGCGGCGTGTTCGAGTGGATTCATTCATTTCATGTTTCCGATCCTGCAAGTGCAGGAAAGTCCGAAATTGTTAATCCGTAAAGTAAAAAAACCACGCAATCACAAAAACTGCATTATCAATGCGTTTTTACTGATCCTGAACGGTATCGCTTGCGTACCAGAAAATACCCTCCAAAAATGCTTACATATTAGTTTGTAATCAGATGAGCCCGTTACCGGGCTTTCAGGTTGGGATGTTACGATAATGAAAACGCATACCCGTGTTGTTGTGATTGGTGGTGGAATAGGCGGATGTTCTGCGCTTTATCATCTAACGCAAGAGGGGATTACCGATTGTGTTTTGGTTGAACGTGATGAACTCACTTCCGGCACAACGTGGCATTCAGCAGCACAGGTTACGAATTTCGGTGGCGTTCAGACGATGGTTGGGCTCAAAACCCATTCCATCAAGCTGTACAAGGAACTGGCTGAAGATCCCGATTACCCGATCAACTATCATCATGCGACAGGAGGTCTGCGTCTGGCGACAACCCAGGATCACATGGACGGCTATGCTCATTTCAAGTCGATGGCCATGGGTATGGGTGTTGAGTTTGAATTACTCGACCCGCAGGAATCTGGCAGGCGCCATCCATTGATTACAACTGACAACATGTTGGGTGCTTTGTGGGACCCTTTGGATGGCGACATTGATCCGGCGCAACTTTGTCAAGCACTTGCAAGACGCGCACGGAAAGCAGGAGCTGAAGTTTATCGGCACAATCCGGTTAAAGACCTCACTCAAAAAGAAAGCGGAGAATGGATCGTCCACACTGAAAAGGGTGATATCGAGTGTGAGATTGTTGTGAATGCAGGCGGTTATCGGTGCAATGAGATCGGCTCAATGATGGATGTGGTGCTGCCGGTCGCTTCCATGGAACATCAGTACATGTTGACGGACACTATCGCCGAAATTGAAGCGTTGGGTGATGATTTTCGCGTTCCGCTCATTCGTTGTCCCAGGGATGATTTTTATCAACGCGCAGAAAAGAAGGGGTTGCTAATCGGGTTTTATGAACAGGCGTGCAAAACCTGGGGCGTCGACGGGATTGATCCAAACTTTACCAACGCATTGTGCCCGGATGATCTGGATCGCGTGGTGGATGTAATGGCGGGAGCATTTTCGCGATTACCATGCCTCGAAACAGCAGGCATTCACTCGATCATAAATGGACCAATCACGTATACACCAGACGGTTTGCCTTTGGTCGGCAAAATTCCAGGTCGGCGAAATGCATTTTGCATTACTGGTCTTCGTGCTGGCCTTGGTGAGGGCGGGGGGCACGGTTGGTTGCTTGCTCAACAGATTGCCCACGGGGAAGCATGCTATGACACATGGTGCCTCGATCCGAGACGTTTTACCAAGTATGCCGATATTGAATACACGGCACTCAAGGCGGTCGAAGATTATCAAAACGAGTTCCGCTTTCACATGCCACATGAACACAGGCCTGCTGGTCGTCCTTCCAAGACAACACCACTGTTTAAAACCTTGACCAATGCTGGTGGTGAATTTGCCGTGGTGAACGGCTGGGAACGACTTTCCTACATCAAGCCCTCCCCAGATTTTGAAGAAGTCCATTCCTTCAAGTTTGACAACACGTTTGACCAAATTGGCAATGAAGTCGGAATGGTTCAAAGCGCTGTGGGGCTTTGCGAGGTAAATGGCTTCAATCGCTTTGAGATTACCGGTGAGCATGTTCACGATTGGCTGGACACCATCATGTGCAGCCGGGTTCCGCGGTGGGAGGGGAAAGTAGGCCTTTGCTATCTGCTAAATCATGACGGTAATGTAAAAGGCGAGGCAACACTGGCCAACTTGGGCGAAAACAGGGTTTGGTACGGTTCTGCTGCGGCTGCTGAGTACCACGATATGGATTGGCTGATGGAACATCTTCCTTCGGATGGCTCAATCCAAATTAAAAGTCTGACAAATGAATACACGATTTTGATTGTGGCCGGACCGAGATCACGGGATGTATTGATGGGAGCTGCTCCGGCGGTAGATTGGACCGTGTTTCCCTGGCTTTCTGCACGGGAGATAAGAATTGGCGATGCAGATGTGGTTGCAATGGCGGTAAGCTTTTCAGGGGAACTTGCCTGGGAGTTGCACATCAGGAATGAAGATCTGATCGCTGTACATGAAAAAATCATGCAGTCAGGAGTTGAACATAAAATCGGCTACTTCGGTCTTCGGGCCGTCGAATCCATGCGATTGGAAAAAGGATTTTTGCATTGGAAGGCTGACTTAATCACGGAGTTTAATCCGTTTGAAACCGGCCTCGACCGGTTTGTGAAACTGGACAAGGATTTTATTGGTAAATCTGCACTGCTGGAAATGCAGAAGAATGGCCCACGAAGAAAATTAGTGACAATGGTTTTGGATGGCGAAGAAGCACCTTCTCACCCCGGTGATTCAGTAGTGAACAGTGAAAAAACAGTTGGCACAGTTACTTCGGCTGGATGGGGGTACAGGGTTGGCAAGAACATAGTCTACGCGTTTGTCGATCCCGAGTATTCTGAAATTGGCACAATCAACCAGGTTGAGGTGATAGGCAATCCGACAACCGCTACAGTTGTTGAGCCGGGTCTGTATGATCCTGAATACAAGCATTTGAGAAGTTGAGGTCAGGCGTGTCCAAGTCCATTTTCCAAAAGCCTTTTACCCAGCAAGAGCCAATTCCGGATTCAGCAATCGAGCGGGTGGTTGAGATATTGAAGACGGGTCGGCTACACCGGTACAATACCCGTGGATCTCAGGATAGCGAAGCGTCACTGCTGGAACGCGAATACGCGGATTATCAGGGAGCAAAGTACTGCCTTGCCTGCACCTCCGGGGGTTATGCGTTGCAAATAGCCCTTCGTTCAATCGGTATGCAGCACGGTGAGAAGGTTTTGGCCAACGCATACACCCTTGCTCCGGTTCCAGGGGCCATTCATGCAGCAGGTGGTGTGCCGGTATTTGTCGAGATTGATCAGGACTGGCATGTAGACATTGGCGATCTTGAAAAGAAAGCTGAAAAAAGCGGTGCAAAATACATGATGTTGTCCCACATGCGCGGTCATATCAGTGATATGGATGCAATCGTTTCGGTTTGCGAAAAATATGGCATAGTCATTGTTGAAGACTGCGCACACACAATGGGTGCACACTGGAAGGGCACCCGTTCTGGCAATTTTGGAAAGGTCGCCTGTTTTTCAGCTCAGACTTACAAGCATGTTAATTCAGGTGAGGGTGGACTGTTGACGACTGATGATGAAGAAGTCGCTGCGAGGGCAATTGTGCACTCAGGCTCGTACATGCTGTATCAGCGTCATGGCACGCCACCATCAGAAGAAGTGTTCCGGCGGATCAGGCTTGATACGCCAAACATGTCCGGTCGTATGGACAATGTTCGTGCAGCGCTCATTCGACCCCAGTTGTCCGGTCTGGAAGAAAACATTCGTCGTTGGAACACACGTTACCGGGTGCTTGAACAAGGGTTATCAAAGTCATCAAATTTACGATTGCCTGAACGGGTTCAGCATGAAGCGTTTGTTGGATCTTCAATCCAGTTTCAGGTGAACGGTTGCGATCCATCAAGAATACCGGATTTGGTCAAGAGGTGCGCTGAACGAGGGGTGGAAATCAAATGGTTTGGTGGAGCAGAGCCCACCGGATTTACGAGCCGATATGATTCCTGGGCTTATTTGGGTGAACAACCGGTGCTGAATGCAACAATCGATGTCCTGTTGAAAACTTGCGATTTGCGAATTCCTCTGACTTTTGATGAGGAAGATTGTGCACAGATAGCGGAGATTATTTGTGAGGAGGCTGCAACGATTTAGCCTCTCTTTTTCGCCGTATTGACTTGATCGGTTGATTGATGCGACTGGTTCCAGTGCTTATTTCAATTGGTGCCAGATTCGTAATCAGCAGTAGTGTACACCGTTATAAGAATTCTTAAGTGGGAAGCCCCTTTTATGAAACGCCAGGAACGTGATCTGGATACTTCGCCCCATGTGTCGGACGAAGTACGCAAAACTACTTGCTACATGTGCGCATGCCGTTGCGGAATTAACGTGCATTTGCGTAACGATGAAAACGGAAATCCAAAAGTTCGCTACATTGAAGGAAATCGCGACCACCCGGTTAACAAGGGTGTTTTGTGCGCCAAGGGTTCTGCCGGAATAATGCAACATTATTCTCCTGCGCGATTGATGAAACCATTGCTGCGGGTTGGTGAACGCGGCAAGGGCGAATTCAAGGAAATCGAGTGGGACGAGGCGCTCGATATCGCAGCAGCCTGGCTGGGAAAGATCAGAACAACCAATCCGAGACGTTTGGCATTCTTTACCGGCCGAGATCAGAGTCAGTCCCTGACAGGATGGTGGGCTCAACAGTTTGGAACACCAAATTATGCAGCCCATGGAGGATTTTGTTCGGTCAACATGGCGGCTGGCGGCATTTACACTTTTGGTGGGGCATTTTGGGAATTTGGTTCTCCAGATTGGAACAGGACTGAACTGTTCATGATTTTCGGTGTTGCAGAAGATCATGATTCCAATCCAATCAAACTGGGTCTGTCGAAACTCAAAAAACGCGGCGTAAAGGTAATTGGCGTTAATCCGGTTCGAACCGGTTACAACGCGATTGCTGATGAATGGGTAGGTATTACACCTGGAACGGATGGGCTGTTCGTGATGTCGCTTGTTCACGAGTTGCTCAAGGCGGGGAAGGTCGATCTGGATTACCTTATTCGCTACTCGAATGCACCGTGGTTGGTAATACAGAACAAGAACGGGAAAGACCACGGACTGATCGCGCGTGATCGTAAAGGTGATCCGTTGGTAATTGATCGGAAATCTGGAAAGGCAGTCTCTTCACGCAAGAAAGGTGTAAAGCCAAACCTGAAAGGTCAAGTAAAACTGTCGGGTGGTAGAAAAGCAGTTCCAGTCTTTCAGCTAATGGCGGAAAAGTATCTGGAGGAACAATACTCACCAGAATCCATTGCCAATGAGACTGGAGTACCTGCAACACAGACTCGACGAATTGCTTCAGAATTGGCCGAAGCGGCGTTTGAAAAAGAAATCGTGGTGGAGCAGCCCTGGGTTGATCTAAAGGGTGAGAAACATGACCGCATGATTGGCCGCCCGGTTACATTTCATGCGATGCGTGGAATATCCGCTCACTCCAATGGATTTCAGACTTGTCGTGCAATTCACTTGTTACAGATATTATTGGGTTCGATTGATTGCCCAGGGGGCTATCGGTTCAAGCCGCCTTACCCACGACCGATTGCGAGCCAGCCGAGGCCACACGGTGGGTTTTCTCCAAATACTCCTTTTCGGGGACCGCACCTTGGCTTCATCAGCGATCCGAAAGAATTGGTGCTTGAAGACGATGGGGTCACACCTCAACGCATAGACAAGGCGTTCTCATGGGATGCGCCACTTGCGTCCCACGGATTGATGCATTCGGTTATCTCCAATGCTCATGCAAAAGATCCGTATGAAATTGAGGTTCTGTTTTTGTACATGGCCAACATGTCCTGGAACTCCTCCATGAATTCATCCGGCGTGATGGAAATGCTGAAAGACAAAGATGAAAACGGCAACTATGTCATTCCGAAAATTATTTATAGTGACGCTTACAATTCCGAGATGGTCGCCTTTGCGGACCTCGTCCTGCCGGACACCACCTATCTGGAGCGCCATGATTGCATTTCACTTTTGGACAGGCCGATTTGTGAACCGGAAATACTCGCAGATTCAATTCGCTGGCCGGTGGTAGACCCGGCAACTCAAGGCGAAGAAAGAGACGTACGTGGATTCCAGAGTGCGTTGTTGGACCTTGGTCACAGAATTGGATTGCCTGGTATGGTCAAAGACGATGGCAAGGCAATGTTCAAGGATTATGCCGACTACATCGTCAATCATGAACGTCGGCCAGGTGTGGGTCCACTTGCTGGATGGCGCGGTGCAGATGGTTCCAAGACGGGCAGGGGTGAACCCAACCCTGATCAATTAAACCGATACATTGAAAATGGTGGATTTTTCGAAACTGAAGTGCCCAAGGAAGCATCATATTTCAAACACGCGAACCAGGCTTGGCAAGACTGGGCTGTGGAAATGGGGCTTCAGGACAAGCCGGTTGAGAATATCTTTCAGTTGTATCTGGAGCCACTGCGAAAGTTTCAGCTTTGCGCCGAGGGAAAAGCGGAACCGCAACCACCCGAGTCCCACAGGGAAAGAATAAAAACCTGCTTTGACCCGTTGCCTGTTTGGTACCCACCCTTTGAAGGTGAGGCTGTCGAGAAAGGTGAGTTTCCTTATCATGCACTTACCCAACGGCCGGCTGCCATGTATCACTCATGGGGATCGCAAAATGCTTGGCTACGACAAATCCACGGAACAAATCCGCTTTATGTTCCTGGAAAAATTTGTGATGAGGCGGGATTGAAAACCGGCGATTGGGCGTGGTTAACATCTCATCATGGAAAAATCAAAGTGCCGATAGTGCGCATGGAAGCGGTCAATGAACGCACGATCTGGACCTGGAATGCGATTGGCAAGCGATCCGGCGCCTGGAATCTTGACCCGGACGCACCGGAAGCCAAAAAGGGTTTCCTTATGAACCACCTTATCAAGGAACTCCTGCCGGAAAAGGGAGACGGGTTGCGGTGGTCAAATTCTGATCCGATTACCGGGCAGGCTGCATGGTTTGATTTGCGGGTTCGAATTGAAAAAGCAGATGATCAGGAGGGGCCAAGTCTGCCACAGTTTGAAACACAAGCGCGGCAGCGATTGACTCCGGTCAATATTGAATACGGTAAGGAGTGGACGAAATGACGACTTTACCAAATTCAACTGACAAGAAGCTTGGCCTGGTTATTGATCTCGATGTTTGCGTTGGTTGCCATGCCTGCGTGGTGAATTGCAAAGAGTGGAACACCGGGGGGTATGGAGCACCACTGGCGGACGAAGATGCCTATGGATCGGCACCATCTGGCGCTTGGTTAAATCGGATCCACACCTTCGAAATTACACCGGAAGATGCACCTGCCTCGATAGTTCATTTTCCGAAATCTTGCCTGCATTGTGAAGACGCGCCGTGCGTAACGGTTTGTCCGACCGGTGCAAGTTACAAGCGCACAGACGACGGCATCGTTTTGGTGGATGAAGACAAATGCATCGGTTGTGGATTGTGTGCGTGGGCATGTCCCTATGGTGCGCGGGAAATGGATCCAGTCGAGAACGTAATGAAGAAATGCACCTTGTGTGTCGACCGCATTTACAATGAAAACATTCCTGAAGTTGATCGCGTTCCCGCCTGCGTCAGAACCTGTCCGGCCGAAGCCAGACATTTTGGTGATTTTTCTGATCCGAATTCAGATGTTTCCAGGATGGTCGCAGACCGTGGTGGGTTTGACCTGATGCCGGAACAAAATACCAAGCCAGTCAACAAATATTTGCCGCCTCGGCCGAAATCCCATCCATCAGATCCTTCGCCAAGTATTTCCAAATCCGATGCGATAAATGCAAAAGGATTTTTGGGTTGGGTTGATAGAGCGTTGGAGAAACTCTGATATGCATCCAGCAATTTCAGTCATATTCTTTACAGTCTCATCCGGTGCCGGATTCGGATTTCTGGCCATGCTTGGGTTGGGCGTGCCAATGCCAAATGGTCCACTGGCGGCATTCATTGCGTCAGCCATAGCCGTAGGTCTAGCAGTTGTTGGACTTTTGTCGTCTACATTCCATCTTGGTCATCCAGAGCGAGCATGGCGTGCCTTTACCCAGTGGCGCTCTTCCTGGTTATCTCGCGAAGGAGTGTGTGCTGTAGTGACACTCGGCCTATATGGTGTCTATGGATTAAATTGGATATTTTCCGATGAGCGGATTGCGTGGTTGGGATATCTGGTATCATTTGGCTCGATCCTGACGGTTTTCACGACTGCCATGATCTACGCTCAATTGAGGACGGTTCCTGCCTGGAACTCATGGATGACGCCGGTTTGTTACCTGCTGTTTTCAATTACGTGCGGGGTGATGCTGGTTGCTGCATTTGGGGAGTGGAACAGGGTTGCCTCTCACTCCACCTTATCAATCATTCTTGGACTTTTGGTTGTAGCATGGGCAATGAAGATTATTTGGTGGCGAAACGCAGACCTTTCCACACTACAAGCGCGCGGTTCAGATACGGGTACAGCTACTGGCCTGGGGGGCATCGGTAATGTTAAATTGCTTGAACGTCCGCATACTGGTGAGAATTACCTGACCCGGGAAATGGTCCACAAAGTGGGACGGAAACATGCAAACAAGTTGCGCATGATAGCTTTGGGTTTTGGTGCGGTAGTGCCAATACTCATATGCCTGCTGCAAATATTATTCGAAATGAGCGTGGCCTTTTTGAGTTTGGCTTTTCTTTCCCTGTTGTTTGGGCTTTTTGTTGAGCGCTGGCTGTTTTTTGCAGAGGCCAAACATGCTGTTTCGCTGTATTACGATTGAAACTGTTTCTGTAAAATCAATTGTCGGTCAATGTACCAGCATATTCTGCAAGTTTTTGATAATCTTGAATTAACAGGGTGTGCTTGTTTGATTTGATGTAACCAGCAGATGCCAAATGACGTAGCTCGCGCGTGATTGCTTCTCGGTGAGTGCTTAAGCGATTGGCCAGTTCCTGGTGTGTTGGTATTTCGACCACTATCGGACCATCAGGATTCTGATCATTACAATCGGCTATTTTAACATTTGCCAAACGCAAAATCTCGTGTTGGATACGTTGTCGCACGGCAAGGACTGTAAACTCGTAAATTCGTTCTGTCTGTTTTCTACTTTTCTCAACCAAAGACAATAGTAACTTCAAAGCCACTTTCCCGTCTGACTCTACAACGTTAAGCAAAGCGGTGGAGGGCATTTTCAGTGCATGAACATCTTCTATGGCAATCACACTAGATGAACGCGGGTCGTTGTCCAATGCAGCAAATTCTCCAAACAAACAGCCCGGGCCAATTTCACCGTAGGTTACTTCCTTTCCTTCTGGCGAAAGTCCCTTTGCCCTAACTGTACCACTAACAATCAAATGAAAATCGGTTGATCTGTCCTTTTGCTCGATTATTTGCTGATTCTTGCGATAGAAAACCGGCTGAGCGGCATTGCAGAGGTATTGGATAGTATCCTGTTCTGCATCTGAGAAGATTTTGCACGCTCTAAATTGCTGTTCATTTACTCGAAACATTGTTCATTCCGGGAAATTTATTTGAAAAATACTGACTTTGTGATTTTTATCACAGTTCAGGTTTCATCGCCAGATATGTTGGTTGCAAGGTTATGGATGTTTAGATCCGCAGGGGAGTAAACGGAGTGTTTTCAATACTCAAGCCCGGCAGAACTGACAACACCAAGAAAATGGCGGTGATAAATCTTGCCTCAACGCCCCGAGGGTCTGGTTTTGAATTCGTCATTGGCCGGTTTCGGGCCTCAAGTGGGTGGCCCGTCACCGGCCAACTTTCTGCAATACTTTTGTATGGAGGCAATGATGATCAGGAAAATTGACACCAATAAGGTAAACACAGGCACTCCAAGCATTCACATTGCCCGAAATTTCCTGATGGCTATTGCCCTTCGGGAGCCAAGCCAAACCCTGAATGATACCCGTGATAATGACAGCTCGAAACAGGATTCATTGAAAGAGGCAAAACGGCGTTTGAATAGCTAAAAATTTGTGCGGCCCGGATATCCTCCCAAGCAAATCCGGGCCAGGCTTTAAAACGTTATATAGGCACTCTGACAATTTTTATGAGTCATCTGGTGAATAGCACTTAGCAAGAAAATTCGTTTGCCTTATAACCCTGCATATACAGAAGTGAAGTCAAATCTCCTGCATCTATTCGGATACCCGCCTCTTTTGCCACAGCTGGTTTGGCTCTGAATGCAACACCGGCGCTGGCGTTTTTCAACATCTGCAAATCGTTAGCGCCATCACCAACTGCTATTGTCTGAGAGTTATCCAGTTTTAGTCGTGCGGTTAACTCGTTGAGTGCATCCAGCTTGGCTTCCTGTCCGAGTATTGGTTCGGTAACCTTCCCCACAAAACAGCCATCTTGTTCGATAAGGTGATTGGCGCGACTTTCGTCAAATCCAACCATGCTGGCAATCTTCTCCGCAAACAAGGTGAAGCCGCCGGAAACCAAAGCGCAATACGCACCATGTGCCTTCATGGTTTTTACCAGTGGAATTGCGCCACTTGTAAGAGTAATGCGCTCGTTTAAAACACGCTCGACTACATCAACGTTTAGCCCTTTGAGCAATTCCACCCTTTCCCGCAGGGCGGGTTCAAAGGCTATCTCGCCGTTCATCGCTCTTTCGGTGATGCTTGCGACTTTATCCTTAAGTCCGACTTCGGCAGCCAATTCATCAATGCATTCCTGTTCAATGATGGTGGAATCCATGTCAGCAACAAGCAACATTTTTCTACGGTTTTGAACTGGCTGAACCGCCCAATCAAATGGAAATTTCAGTGAAGAATCACTCAAGATCGAGCGGACATTTTCAATATTTGCTTCAGGTGAATGGTAAATGTCACAGGATATATTTTTCGCGAGCCAATTAATTTTCATCCCTCCGGTGTTGTCGCAGATGACGCGAACCAGGGATTCATTCAGCAATGACTCTTTCGGGTCGGAAATAAGTGTGGTGACAAATCTCAACTGATATATCCTTTAATTACAATGCTTTATCAGTGGAAAATCTTGGCTGCATTGGTGTCATGTGAGAGAGTTTTTGAAAAACCTTTAGCCCTTTTCTGAGTGATGTAAACATCAATATTTTGTTTGCGACTAAAATTGCCGTGCCAGTTGACCGCGTGAAAAATTGAGATTATGGCTTGAAGTGGGACACCCCTCCCCAACGAGGGGCAACTATCTGGAAGGATAGAGTGCAATGACTGAAAACACGAAGCTGGACGTCCGTCCGGCCAATCCTCGATTCTCGTCCGGGCCTTGTGCCAAACGACCAAACTGGACCCCCGACCATTTGAACAATGCATGGCTCGGTCGCTCCCACAGGGCGGCTGGTGGCAAGGCGCGTCTCAAGCAGGCAATTGATGAAACACGGGAAATTCTTCGAGTTCCCGATGATTTTCGCATTGGTATCGTTCCCGCTTCTGACACCGGAGCCGTGGAAATGGCGCTCTGGAACCTGCTTGGTGCCAGAGGTGTCGACATGGTTGCCTGGGAAAGCTTTGGAGCAGACTGGTGCAATGACGTGCGCACCCAGCTGAAACTATCTGACGTCCGGGAAATTCGAGCCGACTATGGCAAGTTGCCGGATCTTTCGCAAATCGATTTTGACCGGGATGTGGTTTTCACCTGGAACGGAACGACTTCGGGGGTTCGGGTACCAGACGGAGATTTCATTCCCGGTGACCGCGATGGTCTCACGATCTGCGATGCGACTTCAGCGGCTTTTGCCCAGCATTTGCCATTTGAGAAGCTCGATGTGGTGACTTTTTCATGGCAGAAAGTGTTGGGTGGCGAGGCGGCGCACGGAATGTTGATCCTATCTCCTCGTGCTGTTGAACGGCTGGAAAGTTATTCACCGCCTTGGCCATTGCCGAAGATTTTCCGCCTGACAAAGGGTGGCAAACTAACTGAAGGTGTTTATGAGGGCGCAACCCTCAATACCCCTTCAATGCTCTGTGTTGAAGATTATCTGGACGCGCTGTCGTGGGCCAAATCGATTGGCGGGCTTGATGGGTTGATGAAACGCGCAGATTGCAATCTAAGGGTGATCGAGGGTTTTGTTTCCGGTGCTGACTGGCTGGATTTTCTGGCTGAGATACCAGAAACACGATCCAACACTTCTGTATGTCTGAAAATCACTGACCCGGAAATTGCGGTTTCGGAAAGTGAAACTCAGGCAAATTTAGCCAAGGCAATTGCGAAACGGCTGGAAGTTGAAAATGTCGCTTACGACATTGGGTCCTATCGCGCAGCCCCACCGGGACTGCGGATATGGACTGGAGCAACGGTTGAAACAAGTGATGTTAAAGCGCTGATGCCCTGGCTCGAATGGGCATTCCGCGTGGAAAAAGCGGCCCTTGCATCCTGACTTAACAACAAACATTTTCTCACTAAATTACGTGGAGGCCGATATGGCACCAAAAGTTCTCGTTTCCGACAAACTTTCTCAAAGCGCAGTAGAGCTTTTCAAGCAAAGAGGGGTCGATGTCGACTTCCTGCCCGATGTTGGCAAGGACAAGGAGAAGCTTCTCGAAATTATTTCGCAATATGACGGGTTGGCAATTCGTTCCGCGACAAAAGTGACCGAAAAGCTTCTTGATGCTGCCTCGCAACTAAAAGTGGTTGGCAGAGCGGGTATCGGCGTTGACAATGTTGATGTTCCTGCAGCTTCCCGTAAGGGGGTAATCGTGATGAATACCCCATTCGGAAACTCGATAACGACTGCTGAACACTCCATCGCAATGATGATGGCCGTTGCCCGGCAAATTCCTGCAGCAGATAGTTCAACCCAATCCGGCAAATGGGAAAAGTCCCGTTTCATGGGTGTTGAGCTTACGAGTAAAGTGCTTGGACTGATCGGTTGCGGGAACATTGGTGCCGTCGTAGCGGATCGCGCCAAAGGGCTGAAGATGCGGGTAATCGCATATGATCCTTATCTTTCTGAAGAAAGGGCGGGGCTACTCGGTGTTGAGAAGGTGGAGCTTGAAGAATTACTGGCGCGGGCTGATTTTATTTCGTTGCATGTGCCGCTGACAGACAAGACACGCATGATCATCAGTAAGGAAGCCTTGGCGAAAACCAAGCCGGGTGTTCGGTTGGTAAATTGCGCCCGTGGTGGCCTGATTGACGAAGAGGCGTTGGCTGAGGCATTGAAATCCGGTCATGTAGCGGGCGCTGCTATTGATGTGTTTGCAACTGAACCCGCAACTGAGAATGTTCTGTTTCATATTCCGAATGTTGTGGCGACACCTCATCTTGGTGCTTCAACGATGGAAGCGCAGGAAAATGTTGCAGTTCAAGTTGCTGAGCAAATGTCGGACTATCTGCTCAATGGAGCGGTAGTAAATGCACTCAACATGCCGGCCATATCTGCTGAGGAAGCCCCAATCATTACGCCATGGGTGAAACTGGCCGAGCATTTGGGATCCTTTGTAGGACAAGTGAGTGATGATCCAGTCAAGGAAATCAATATTCTGTTTAATGGTGATGTTGCGGAGTTAAATACAAGCGCGCTTACAAGCGCAGTTCTAACCGGTTTTTTGAAATCCCAAATACCCGATGTGAACATGGTGTCGGCCCTCATTATTGCCAAGGAAAGAGGAATCAAGCTTTCCGAAACAACCAGCGAGCAGACTGGCGTGTATGAAAGCTACATCAAGGTTTATGTTAAAACTGAGCGTAGCTCCAGGTCCATTGCCGGGACGGTTTTTTCTGACAAGAAACCTCGATTTATTCAAATAAAGGACATCAATCTTGACGCCGATGTGGGTCGCAACATGCTCTACACTACCAATGAGGATGTTCCAGGCGTTATTGGTACGCTTGGCGCTATATTGGGAGATGCGGGTTTGAACATCGCTAATTTCAACCTGGGTCGTGAAGCGCAGGGTGGTGATGCGATTGCGCTACTCTATCTCGATTCACCGGCTGATAGCGATACCGTGCAAAAACTGGTTGCAAGTGGAAAATTTCAAAGAGCAGTACCGCTACAGTTCGAAGTCGATTAAAAAGTGCGTCTTTGGTTATCAGACCAATTTGTGCATTGCGGCCATATCAGTTGAACCCACTTCATCCAGAATTTTGCCACGTAGTTTTCGCATGCCACCAAGCCAGCGATCATAATTAGCCACTTTGAACTGCAGGTAATCGGCAACTTCAGGATGCGGGAGGATAAGGAAGGTTTCTTCTTCAACCCCTTTGACTACGGCGTCCGCGAGTTGATCAGGCGTCATCACATCGCCAGCGTCGGTCGGTTTGTCCTCATACCCGATCATTGGCGTTGCAATGTATTGGGGGCAGATGACGGAAACCCTGATGCCCTGTTTGCCGTGGGTTATGGAAAGCGATTCCGCAAATCCAAGTGCTGCATGCTTGGTGGCAGAGTAGGCGGCATCACCAATTTGGCTTAAGAGTCCTGCGGCTGAAACTGTGTTGAGGAAGTAACCTTCACCGCGTTCGATCATGGATGGCAGGAGTGCGCGAGCAGCATAAACGTGCGCCATGACGTGGATATCCCAGCATTTTTGCCAGACTTTGTTTGAGGCGGATGCTGAATGGTCAGGCTCCTCAAGATAAAGCCCGGCATTTGAACAAAACATGTCGATTGGGCCGAAGTGAGCTTCGGTTTTTTTAACGAGTGTTTGTATGTCTTCTTCCTTCGTAACGTCACATGCCAACCCAAGTCCGCCGATTTCTTCAGCCATTTCCTTTGCTTTGGTTTCATGGAGGTCGGCGATGGCCACGTTGCCACCTTCCTTGCTGAATTTCCGGGAAAGCGCTGCTCCGATGCCGCTTGCACCGCCGGTAATCACTATGGTTTTGTCCCTGAGTTTCATGCTTTGTATCCCTGTTTCATTGGCGGTTTTGACCATCTTACGCAAAAAACAGGTGATGGAAACAGGCCTCATTGCGTTCTTTGTTTGACTCTTCAAAACGGTTGATATTAATATAGAACAAAACAAGAACATAATTTTACCATGCGCCACAACACGAACATTGTAACGGCTTTGCGCTGCTGGTTTACGTTTCCTGTTGGTTGAAATGCCGTTGGGTGAGCATGTGATGATTGATTATCAATCGCTTACATTTTCGCTGAAAGCGCATCCGATAAGCTTTTTACGTGCGGAACTTCACCGCCGACGCTTCGTTCGTAATGTTGAGTTGCGTGACATGCCAAGTGGCCAGACGGCAACCGTTGCAGGCTTGGTGCTGGTGCGTCAGCGCCCGGGTTCTGCCAAAGGAGTGATCTTTGAAACCATCGAAGATGAAACCGGTGTCGCCAATATCATTGTTTGGCCAAAGACATTTGAGAAGTATCGCAATCTTGTGTTGGGAAGCCGCTGTGTCGGCATTCGGGGCAAACTGCAAAATGTCGACAATGTCATTCATGTGGTGGCACACCATGTGGAAGATTTGACGCCGATGTTGTCCGTTCTGCATCAGTCAGACCAGTTGATTGAAAGCCTTGCCAATGCAGATGAAGTGCGCCGGCCAGTGGAAGACGTTCGTCACATCGTCAAGCCGCGCTCACGTACACGAAAGCTTCTGCACGAAGCACCAAAACTGAAGCATGAATATGTTCACCGCGAACCGGACAGGGGTTTAAAAGAAGCATTGCCGAAGGGTCGTAATTTTCACTGAGCAATCCGGGTTTCGACGGAAAACCCGTTTGAGCCGTCATGCCGCAAAATCTGGTAGATTGGTGAAGCCTCCAGCCGTGGATGGTATTCCCCCTTGCGCAGCGTCGTGGAAACGGCAGTGGAAATAAAAGTGGGAATGCTGCCGATGTTTCCAGTAGTGGAGCGGTGAACGTGACCACAAAACAGGCCCATCACCCGACCTGTGTTCAATAATACTTCACGCAAATTTTGCATTTCCGTCTCATCCCCGAAATGCATGGATTCCGGTCCAACTAAAACCTCAAATGGTGGGTGATGTGTAAACACCGCGATGGATCTGGTGTCATCCGCATCGATCATTTTGTTCAACTGTTTAATGCGGGTTGTGCAAAAGCTACCCTTGTTGCTGTCCGAATCAAGTGTATCCAGACAGATCAATCTCACGGGAAAATCATCAATTGCAAAATCGGTAAATTCAGAATTTTCCTGAAGAAAGCCATATGACGAAAATGCTGATCGCATTTCAAGTCGCTCGTCCTTGTTGCCAACCATCGCAAACACCGGCGCTTTGGCTTTCGAAAGAATTCCCGTCGCCGTTTCGTATTCGTCCTGACGGCCATTATGAACGATATCGCCGGTATGGATGATCAAATCCGGTTGCGGATCAAGATTGTTGATGTCGGTGATTACTGCTTCGAAGTCGCGAATTCTTTGGTCGGAATCTTCCGTGTCCAGCGCGATGTGAGTGTCGGAGATCTGGGCAATAATCATGATCAAAAAATTACTTCAAACTTGCATAATAACTTCGAAGGATTTCCACAACTTCCGGTCGACTAAATTCCGAAGGGATTTCAATCCCTTCTTCCAGCATTCTTCGCTGTTCTGTGCCTGATACGGAAATATGATGCTCCGGATCATGCGGACAGGTCTTGCCCGTGGCCATGCCGTAACACTTTTTGCAAAAAAAGGTGATGCCTATTTTCAAAGGCTGCGTGACAAGTGCACCATCCCACAACTTGTCGAAAATGTTTTGCGCATCAAAGGGGCCATAATAATCGCCGACACCTGCATGGTCACGACCGACGATCAAATACGAACACCCAAAGTTTTGGCGGATAAGTGCGTGCAGCAATGCTTCGCGTGGCCCTGCATAGCGCATTTCAATCGGATATCCCGCCTGTACGATGGTGTCCGGGCGAAAATAATTGTCAATCATCGCCTGAATTGCCTCGGTTCGCACTTCCGCGGGAATATCGCCGGGCTTTAGCGCGCCCAATACCTGATGAATGAATACACCATCGGTTACTTCAATCGCAATTTTTGCAAGATGCTCATGGCTGCGATGCATTGGATTGCGGGTCTGAAATGCGGCGACCTTTGACCAGCCTTTTTTCTCAAATAGCGCTCTTGATTCCAGGGGGCGCAAGTATAGATCGGGGTACTTCCCGGGATATTCACCCTCAGAAAGAACGCGAACCGTACCGCCAAGGTTTACCGGTTGTTGTTCCTTCACATTCAGGACACCGGGATGATCGGAATCAGTTGTCTTGTAAACGCTCTGGCATTCATGATCCTTGTCAATTTTGTAAAGTTCATCGACCACCATAGTGGCGAGAATTTCGTCGCTTTCACCATCACAAAGCGCAACTTCGTCACCAACATTCAGGCTGTCTGCCAAGTCCTGACTAATGGAAAGCGTAATTGGAATGGGCCAGAATGTTCCGTCAGCAAGCTTCATGTCATCGCAGACACCGCGCCAATCGGCCTCTCCCATGAATCCGGTTAGCGGCGTGTAGGCACCCATGCCCAACATGAAAACATCGGAAACTTCGCGACTGGTCAGCGAGACCTTCCTAAGAACCTTTGCCCTTTCAATTTCGCTTGCCCGAATTTCTTCTGTGACCAGGAGAGGGAGGACCTTTTCAGAACCGTGAGGAGGTACGAGATTCGACATTTTTACCTTCCAAATTGGCGCAAAATTTCATTTCATGAATATTTGCCTGTTAACTCTTGATATCATTAGAACCAATTACCAGCGGCATTGGAACCAATTGCGACCTAATCAAGAGACATTAAGTCAATTTCCCCACAAAAACATGCACTTATACCATGCATAACACACCGGTAGAAATGTCTGCAGGTCTTTTCAAGCACGCCTCAAACGTGTATAAATCATCTGGAAAAACCCAATCTACTTTGCTTGGAAAATTTTGCATTTATGGCATTTAAGGGTTTTAAGTTTGGTACGATTTTTTAGGTGTTCCATGAGCGAGAAAAAACCCGTCAAGAAAGTTCCAGAAGGCAAGACCCGCTACTTCAAAACGCGTCAGATGAAGCCTACCGATAAAGGTTACATCGGATACGAAACGATTTGGGAACCATTTCAAAAAGAAGTAAAATATAAAACCCCAAAACGCCCATAGAACTTCTGAAATTCTGGATCATATAACGTAAAAGCGCATAATCAGTTGATAGGGTGTGCCTTAACACCAAATATCATTGCCTCATCCAGATGGGCAGCGTCTTTATCCTTTGCACCGGCCTCTATTTCTTCGTTGGTGGCGTTGCGCACAGTCAAAATCTCCAGGGTAAAAACGACGTCTCGACCACACAGGGGATTGTTGCCGTCGACGGTTAAACTCTTGTCATCTATCCGTGTGACGATGAAATTCTTAACCTCTCCTTTTTCGTTTTCCATTCCGATGGTAGTGCCGATCTCCCGGTACTCTTCAGGGACGTTTTCAATTAGATCGGTAAAAACCAGTGATTCGTCCCGGGGACCAAAAATCTGGTTGCAATCAATCGGCACGTCGATGACATCACCCACAGTCTTGCCTTCCAATTCTTCAAGCACCTGCGGAGCCAACACATCATTGTGGCCGTGAACATAGCTTATGGGGAACTCGACGGTACTGAGCACTTGGCCAGACTTGGAATCCGTTACCCGATAGGTAAGTTCAACCAGCATTTCGTCTGTGATTCTGTCACTCATGTCACTCATCTACAGTGGATCAAAACACTTAAAATATTGAGGCACCAAATATTCTCGACTCATCGTCATCATATCCAAGGACGAGCCGACCCAACCACTCGCCTTCTCGTTTAGTGCTGCGTTGCCGGTAAAGTACCGTCACATGTTCACCTCTACGAATAATTCCAAGTTCGTCAAATTCTTCAGACAGGTTCCGGGTCAACTCGCTCGTTGCAAATTGCCTGCCAACTTCAATCTCATTCAAACCCAACATTAGCGATGGTGAAAAGTTTTTGACGAAGTCTGCGTAGTTACCTTCATTTGAACTTCTGATCAGGTCACGCCACATCGGATTTGCCAGGGCCATAATTTCTTCATCGCTCTTTTCGACGATGTTCATCGTTGAACCTTTCTTGTCTAGCAAAATGCTAATTGGCGTTGCGCGAAGAGTTAAGCCGCAGCATATGCAATTGCAAGCTGCGGCTTAATCTCAAGCTCGGTTTTTATCCGGTGTTGAAAAAATTATGCAGCCCGGCTCGTTTTTTTCGTTATTTTCTTTTTCTTTGCCAGTGCCTTTTTGACTGGTTTTTCTTCATCTTCATCAACCAGGTGATAGCATGGTGCTTTTTCCATAGTGTATTCCCCGGTTTCCGGATCGCGGCGCGAAACGGTGAGAACGTGCCAGTTCTCGTCATCCAGTTTCATGGCATCACCCCGGTAGTAATAGCCAGGCCAACGGGTTTCTTTGCGGAAAAGTGTATGCTGTGTAACACATTCAGCGGTGCGATGGCGGTGTTTCAATTCCCACGCACGCAGCAACTCATGAAGATCCTTGGTCCCGAGCAATTCAAGATCTTCTTCCATGATTTTCAGCTTCTTCAAACCGATGTGGAGAAGCTTCTCGTTCGTCATGTAGCTGACAGTCACGCCGCCACAATATTCATCCATCAACTTTTGCAATCGATCAAGGCCCTGCTTGGGGTTGATGTAGCTTGGGCTAACGGTGCCGGCCACGATTTCATTGCGATAGGTCTTGTAGTGATCCATCGGTTTGAAAATCTCGGTTTTTCTTTCCTTGATCTGCTTGTCGTTGACTATGATGCCTTCTGCTTTTCCATCATCAATATACTGGCAGGCGGCCTTTGCAGCCAATCGACCTTCGGTAAATGATCCCGAAGAAAATGCATGAGGTGTACCACCGACAGCATCGCCAGCGCCGAAAAGACCTTCAATCGTCATCATGCGATTGTAGCCCCAGAAATACTCAGGTGGTGAAACATCCTCAGGTCCGCTTGCCCAACCTCCAGCGCCGGTAGCATGAGATCCCATTACATAGGGTTCGGAAGTAGTCAGTTCCGGGTTTTCGTTTTTCGGGTCGACATCCGTTGCCGCCCAAAGCACTGCTTGACCAACGGTCATTCCAAGGAAGTTTTCCCAACCTACTTCCTCAAGGTGGGGATCCTGGAAAGCATGCATGGTGACCATGTGGATAGGGCCGCGACCTGCATTTACTTCGCTGATTATGGCATGATTTCGCAGGCAGGTTGGAATAGGCCTGTGGGTCCTGTGGGACAATTCGGGGTCCAAATATTCCTTGCCGACCATTTTTTGGAGCGCCGGAAACCATTTGGATTCATACTCTTCACCCATTCCGTTTTGAGTGTAGGTTTTCAAGTGCAGGAAGTAGGCTCCCACCGGCCCGTATCCATCCTTAAATCGGGCCAGCACGATACGATTTTCCATTTGGGTCATCTTGGCGCCAGCATTGATCATCAGACCATAGGCTGATCCGGACGACCAAGGTGCATACCAAACGCGACCAGCGCCTTCACCGACTGAACGCGGTTTGAAAATATTGGATGCGCCACCGGCGGCAACGATAACTGTTTTAGACTTGAAGACGTGATAGTTACCAGTACGCACGTTAAATCCAACAGCACCAGCGATCCGGTTATCTTTCGCTTCATCATGTAACAGGTGTGTTACGCAAATCCGGTTGTAGACTATGTCAGCTGACTTTTTGGCCGCTTCTGCCACGATGGGTTTGTAGGATTCTCCGTGAATCATGATCTGCCATCGTCCTTCCCGCAGATATGTCCCGGTGTTGGGGTTCTTCATAATGGGTAAGCCCCAGTCCTCGAACTGATGTACTGTGGAATCAACATGCCGTGCCATATCGAATAGCAGATCTTCACGAACCAGACCCATCAGGTCGATGCGTGCGTAGCGAACATGATCTTCAGGGTTATTTTCACCCCATCGGGTGCCCATGTAACAGTTGATAGCGTAAAGGCCCTGAGCGACAGCACCTGAGCGATCAATATTCGCTTTTTCAGCGACAACGATCTTTTTATCCTGGCCCCAAAAGCGTGCCTCCCAAGCAGCACCGCTTCCGCCAAGTCCTCCACCAACGACAAGAACGTCGATATTGTCTTCAGTAATCGTTTTGCGAGCCATTAATAATACACTCCCAGCTTCATTTTGAGTTTGTTTGACTTCAGGGTGTGTACGTCGCCTTCGTCCATTCGAATATATTTTGGTTCACTGTAAAGGTGTTGACTATTCCGCATATCCTCGGTGGGGCCAGAAACATCCTTCAATTGAGGAATATATTCACCCCAGGGTTTTGTTGTGATCGGTGACAAGAAGTTCTTTTCAGTGCCGTCCCGGAACTTGATTTTCCAGGATATCGTGCCTTTTTCTTCTTCTCGGAGAACGCGGACACTATGCCCAAGTGGCGCGAAGTCTGCGTACCCACGGACGTCAATCGCATTTTGCGGGCACGCTTTAACGCAGGAATAACACTCCCAGCACATATCCGGTTCGATGTTATATGCGCGGCGATATGTTGGATCGATATGCATGATATCGGACGGGCAAATATCAACGCAGTGGCCGCAGCCGTCGCATCTGGTCATGTAGACAAAGGTTGGCATCTAGGATTCCTTGGTAATTGGCGTAAATTAGGTGATTTGTTCAGTAGTGATTTGGTTGCTCGCGTTTGATGCCCAATCCCATGTTAAGGGGCGCATCCTTTAAGAGCTCCATGGAGTGTCTGTCGCTGTCTTCCGGGTTTGTTCGGTCCGCAGGGCGGGGCAAGTTATCCAGTGAACCATTTGCAACCGCGACCTTCTTTTGAAAAGCGGCCGCTGGTTTGAAGAACATGTGGGAAAATTTTGACCAGGGAATGCCTGCGAAGAGCACCGTCGTGGCAATCAGGTACAGCACCAAAAATACAAAGGTCCACATGGAGCCGGTATTGGCTTGCAAAAATGCCCAGATGAGCCCGAAGGTGGTGCTGGCCAGAAGTGAAACAATGAACAAATCAGCCCGTACAAGGCGAAAAACAGAATTTCCTTCGGATGCAACATCCACGCGGATGAAGAACCAGAACCAGTAACCGCCGACACAAACCATAAGCGCGCCAATGCACCAAAGCATTGGCCACAGTTCTGGCGTTTGTGTCGCCGGAGTTGGATAGGAAAACACCATGACTATGGTTGCAAGCAAATAGATGACAAATCCGTACATTCCGAGAAGATGGGCAATGCGTCGCTTTGGATTGCAGAATTCCGATGAAGTCAGTACTTCAGAAGCGGCAGTCTGGATTGCCAGTGATACGGCTTCTCCGCTGCCAACTTCTCTTGAACCGCGCTCACGGGACTTTTTGGAACTGTTGAAAAAATACCTGGCGCTGCCCTTGTGAATTACATCAAACAAGGTCCCGCCAATCACCAATGCGATCATGACAATGACATAGGTCTGCATGATTGTTGGTGAAATGGAAGCCGACAATTCGGCATATGGATTGGTCGTGAACATGGATTGGCAGGTCCCCTCGAAATCGTCTTACAGTCCGCGCACGGTAGCCTATCGATTTTTTATCAGCAACAGAGTCCATAGTAAAAAATGGCTCAAAAAGTAAATTAATGAGACTTTTATTGACATTTATCGTGAAAAACGAGTATTTTTTACCCGTGGACCCACAAGTTTGGAAATCTGGCGGGTAGAAGATCGACTGCTTCAATTGCTTTGTAATTCAACAATCCTTTTCGTATGGAATTAGACTGGATTGGTTATAGCTCCAAGTAAATTGACAAGATTGCAATAAATGTGCCGCTCAATTACACTGTGATTGCACAAGAAATTGAAAACAATTGGATTTGGAAACCGTTGGATATTAATCGAAGATCGTATCTGCTTGGATCAACTGCAATTGCAATGTCGGCAATTGTTCCGGCACTCGGTGTCAAAGCCGTCCGTGCCCAGTCGAATAGCAAATTTTTCACCGGCACTGCGACGGATGGTGGCTTTGAGTTTCGCAGAACCAATTTCGGCAGCATCCAAAAGCGCTGGCAGCGCCAGATGGTGAAATATTTTTCCGATGAGCCCAAGGGAACTGTCGTTGTCGATACGCGCAATCACTATCTTTACCTGATTTGGGAAAACAATACCGCGCTGCGTTACGGTGTTGGTGTTGGGCGCGAAGGATTTCAATGGTTCGGACGGGCCAATGTTGCCATGAAAAAAAGATGGCCACGCTGGGTGCCGCCGGATGAAATGCGGGAGCGGCAACCTGATTTACCCAAAGTAATGGAAGGCGGACCGGCAAATCCGCTCGGACCCCGGGCATTGTATTTGCATAACAATCAGGGAGATACCGGCTACCGCATTCATGGCACTACCAAGCCTTGGTCAATCGGCACTGATGCTTCCTCCGGTTGCATACGCATGTTCAATGAAGATGTCATTGATCTCTACCGCCGTTGTCCGATCGGCGCTGCGGTGCTGGTGCTTGAACATATTGCTGACCGTGCCCAAACTCCGACCTGATCGCACAATCGTCATGAAACCACCGATCCAGTTCACGGTAGTTTTTGCAATGCTGTTTGGTTGTGTAATTCTTTCATCATGCAGTCAAAGTGGCAGCCGACAGGTGTTTTCATCTGAAAACATAACTCAGGGAAAAACCGATGAACCGGTGGCCAAGTTCTCAAACATTCAGCAAGGAAGCGAAGAAGACTTCATCATGGCTGTAGGTCGGCGTGTGTATTTCACAAAAGGCTCTGTGAAATTTGATGATGTGGCACTGGAAACCATGAACATCCAGATCAATTGGCTGAAGCGATACCCTCAATGGAAAATCAAGCTACAGGGACATGCAGACGATCCGGGTGGAAATGCCAAAAATGTGCAACTGTCGGAAAAGCGGGCAAAGGCGGTAATGGATTACTTCGTGCAGCAGGGAGTATCTGCACAGCGAATGTGGATGAAGGGCTATGGGTCAGAGCGCTTATTGAGAAGTTGCCCGGAAATTGAATGCAAGGCACTCAATCGCCGGGTTGTTGTAAACCTGCGCCGGGAGTTTGACGCAGCAGCTCCGCAGTTTTGATACCGCATCAAATTACAAGTACATCGAACCGCACGCATCCAGCGAGTTAGATGCAAATCAACAGACCATCGATTCTTAGACAATTCCCGCGGCCGTGGTTGCGATTACGGTGTTGATGGTTGAAATCCCGTTTTGTTGCACGACAATTAGGCCCTTTGTGTCTGTGTCGGGTTACGCGCCCGAATCGGTGGGCGTAATGCCGCCTGAAATTACGATGGCAACCTTTCACCTTCACAACACCATCGCTGGACTGAATCGCCGGTAGCATCGAGCTTGGCGATACGAGGGAACCTGCAAAGGACTGAACTGGTAGCGACAGGCCGCCAGCAACGGTTAGGGCAAAGACTAGTTTAATGGATTTCATGATCTGCTCCGTTTTACGGGTTTTAATGAGATACACCGCATGCGATTACTCCCATCACCAACAGAGCAACATTTTAACGACCATTAGACAAATCAATTTTACCGAAAGGTTATCCGTGGGTGGATATTTGAGGTGTGATCATCGAAGATCACTCATTTGAAGAGAACGAGGTTAGTATATAAATTAACTTGATTTTGTAGGCGTAAAGCCCTCTTGTTATGTGCCATTTCTTGATAGAGTTTCTGGAACTGTGACCTGCTACCCATGCTTGGACCACCCGGCTGGAGGACCGAAAGCGCGGCTTCTACTTCCACCGTATTGGCATACCCAGTGGCGTTAAAACCGTTGGCAGTCAACGATTTCATCAAGTAAGAGCTTACTTGTGGGTCATCATCGACAACGAATACATGCCTTGCCGGGGACAATGCGCTTTTTACGAAATTAATGTTATCAGTTGGCAATATTGTTTGGGAGGATGATTCTCCAATCGGTTCAGCATTTGGCTTGACGTTATCGTTATCAAACCGCAGACCGAGATCCTTACCTTTACGCGCTGCCGTCCATTGGGCAGCCGGATCAGAATGCGAAGTGAACTTCGGCTGCACAATTGTGGCCGCGCCAAACGCTGCTTCATCCAGTGTAGCCAGATATTCGCGAACGGCACGTGGGGCGTCCTCTGGATTAATCTTGTCCGGCTCCCGTTCTTCTTTTGATGTTGAGTTCTGCCGGTTGGTATCGGCTTCAATCAAACTGGCATCGACAGCCAGACGCTGACCACTAACCAACCCCTCATTAATACATCGGGCAACCACCGTCTCAAATACATGCCGCAGAAGATCGCTGTCGCGAAAGCGGCCATGCCTATTCTTTGAGAATATCGAGTGATCTGGAACAGCATCACCAAGATCGAGACGACAGAACCAGCGATAGGCCAGGTTCAGATGAACCTCTTCACACAAACGTCGCTCAGACCGGATGCCCATGCAATACCCCGCCAGCAGCATACGGATCATTAACTCTGGGTCAACAGACGGGCGGCCGGTTGAACTGTAAAACGCAGCAAGATGCAGTCGAATATCTGTAAGATCAACAAACCAGTCTATCGTTCGCAGCATGTGGTCTTGTGGCACGTGATCCTCAATCGAAAACTCGTAAAACAACGCCGCTTGCGCTTCCTGACGGGGTCCCATCATCGCTAACAATCTCCCAAATCACTTGGAAAACTGAATCAGCACAACGTGCCGTCAATAAGGGAGCCATCCACACAGGACTTAGTGACAATACAGAGTTGCCCGGATTGTCCATACCGCGACATAATTCGAACAGTCAGGCGAACTCGGATAAGCAGATTGTTGCAGCCCCTCGAAGGCTTTGCGACCATGGGACAATTGTTTGATTGATTAGGCGGCGAGCAGTTCCAAGTTGGCGATTGATCGCAGTTCGTTAGTGGCGACTTGGAGTTGTTGCGTTAAAGTGATTATCGTCTCCTTCCCGGCAACCAAACCAGCCGTTGGTATAGGTGCCCCGAATGAAACACCAACGTGTGGTCGATTTAACAAGTGCGCGACCTCTATTTGCTTCGGCCCTTGGAAAAAGGCGGGTACCAACGGAACCCCGGCATGAAGTGCGATTGTCGCTGCACCTCGTTTGAATGTTGTGTTCGTCTCGCTTCGCGTACCACTTGGGAAGATTAAAATAATTTCGCCATTTTGAAGAATTTCGACAGCGGTTTTTATCGTACTTGGCAGGGGATTTAAGCGGTCGACAGGAATGGATCCAACCTGCTCCAACACCCACCTGGTTACAGGCTGATCGAAGAGATCGTTCTTGGACATATGTCGTAACTGCCTAGGGTGCAAGGCATAGGCCAACCACAGGCTATCTGCCCAACCAATGTGATTGCAAGTGACGACTGCACCCGCGCCGCCGATCCGAAGAACATCCGGTAGATTGATGATTTCCGGCTTACCGACACGCTCCAAAGCAATCTTAAGTCCAGGAGAGACGACCTTCAGTACATTCATTCAGGAACTCCAAAATCCATCAAGCTGATCTTGTCAGCCTATCTGGGCTAAGCGGAATATATTTATCTATTTGACTTTCTTCCCGGCGCCGATGTTGAGCGGCTTTGATGCATTGGAGTCGGCAGTCGCTGAAACCTTTGGTTTAACCTGCTTTGGTTTCCTAGCCTCTTTGTTTCCGCGTTTGTTGTTACCTTTGGACATTTGATTTCCTTTTTTAATGTGCAACGATCCCTAACGATGAGTATCAGGTCGTCTCGTTGCGGGTTTTCCATCCATGACGCATAATTGCATTCGTGATGGTTTCAAAAGTGAAGACCAGTTTTCGGTCCTTGCCTTTAATGGGCATTCTATTTCGTTCCATCCGCATAAATTCTTCAGCAGAAAGACGTCTTCGGGTTGCATCTTAGGGGTTCTCTTTCATCTTGCCGGTGTCCTTTGGTTTTGATTTCAAGAATGTTATGACGCGCTACATCTAAATATCGACTGCAGATGCGTTCGATTTTTACTCCGGTAAAAATCCAATTGAGTTCATATTCAATTGTGCTTTCTGAGCCCAGAGCGGGTCTATGCAAGTTTGGTCGGGACCTCACCGTTTTGTCTCACACAAGAGACCATTCTCGCGGTGAACAGGAGCTCACCTCAGAGATTTCTAACGTGGCCCGGGACCGTTGGTTTGATTGTGTGGATTAGGGAACACTTTGATTTTGCCCCTGACCTCAGGGCTCCGGTCAATAAACCGTTTTCCGCGATGGTAAGGATCATATCTTCGTAGTTCATATGGTGATTGAGCACACAGCCTTTGTAGAAATAACCTTTTCGGAGGCCGGGCATAAGATTGGCTTCGATGAAATGCGGAACATTCTCATGATTCATCTTTATGTCGATACGGCCAAAAGACTTGCCACCTAGGGCGCTGAACGCAGCCTGTGCCAAATCTCCTAGTCGCGCGTGAAGCGCCATGTCCGTGACCGGCTCCACGGTTTCGGCATCTTGCTTCTTGATGTCGTAGTCGAGGATACGATCCCCGTTCTGGTTCGGGGCGGCGATTATCTCGATTGGCATTGCCCGAAGGTTTCCGCTGAATGCGTCCTCAAGAATGCCGACGCTGTATTCACGTCCTGAAAGATATGTCTCCACTAGTGCGCGGGACATCTGATTCTCATGGATATCCAGGACTTTACGCTGGAAGCTTGCAAAATCATGTACAACGGAATTTGCATCCACGCCACGGCTGTCACCACCAGTGATCGGTTTAACAAAAAGCGGAAAAGCGAGTGGAATCGCTTCCTCTGAGACATGCTCGCCTGGTGCAGTGAGGAAGTAACCAGCGGTCGCGATATTGGCTTCTTGTATAATGCGCTTGGCACGAGCCTTGTCGTGTTCGTTGTCGAGTGCTGCCTTGTTCGATGCGATGTAGGCAATACCGTGAAGGTCGAGAAAATCGTTCAACCACAAATCGCGGCCATTGAAGTGGAAATATTTAACGCCTGAGAACACCAGATCAGGTTTTCGAGCTGCCAATTTCTCCAGATCGTGGTGGGTACTGATTTGGGTAATGGATACATGGCGGTAGTGGTTCGAGAGTATCTCCAAAACAAGTGTTTCGTCCAATTCGATGCCAACATTCTTTCGATTAGTCGTTATGCTGCCGCGATGGGGCACAACAACAATTTCGATCGCCTTGTTGCTTTCACGAACAACAGACAACTCGGTGTCGAGAGGATAAATCGGCTGACCGAAGTTGTGAGGGGTGAGATTTGATGGCTGCAGGCAGGCAGTGCGCGTCTCGATGATGTCTGGATTTTCTATGTTCAAAATGAATCTTTCTAACGCTCACGCGTGTCATATCCCTGAAGAACACATGCGTGTTCCAAGGGTGATCGGTGATGTATGAAAATATTTAACGAAACAATACGGAGTTGCTAAATTTCAAATCTGCAAGCACCGAAATGCAGGCTAACACGAATTGCCGGACATAGATATGATTATTATCACGAAGCTGATCACTTAAGGCGGTCTCGGTTCAGGGCTTTTCGTCGTCATTTTGTTTACGATAACTGAATGTTTGCATTCGGGGGTTCAGGCATCACACGATCATACCTGTATATCCGTTTCCACCCCAATGCCTATATTGCAGGCAATGCCTCATTGAGCCCAAACCCGTGAAATCCATTAATTACTTCGCAACATGGCCGCGTGTTTTTTTTCACTCATACATGCTCATTCGCTTGCTTTATCTATCTAATTGTCAGCATTAATGGAATGGCTTCTGATAGCGGAAAACAGTCGAGTATTTGAAAGTGCAAAAAAACAACCTTATTTCGACACAGGGTTTCCCCATTGTCTTCGACGGACACAATGATGTTCTGTCCAGGCATGCGGGCAACGGCGCTTGTTCCGAAGCTGATAAGTTTCTAACAGGTTGTGATGGTGCAATCGATGTGGTTCGTGCGCGGGCTGGTGGTTTCGGTGGAGGCTTTTTCGCCATCTACATTCGTTCTCCCAGGGAATCCGATACACACTATGAGGCCATGAACCAATCGGCCTATGATTTAACTGTACCCGTTCCTGTTTCATTCGATGAGGCCACACCGGTGGCACAATTGCAGGTGTCCTTCCTCAATAGGCTTGAGGAGGTCAATGCGCTTCAGATTTGCACATCAACGAATGAGTTACGTGCATGTATGGCCAGCGGCAAGCTGGCTGCGATCATGCATATGGAGGGGGCAGAGGCGATAGACAAAGACTTGTATGCACTTGATCTTTATTACCGCGCAGGTTTGCGTTCGCTAGGGCCGGTTTGGAGCCGTTCAACACTGTTTGGCCACGGCGTTCCATTCCGCTTTCCAAGTGATGGCAACATTGGTGAAGGTTTGACAGAGCATGGACTGCGATTGATCAAACGGTGCAATGAATTGAATATTCTGATTGACCTTTCGCACATCAATGAGGCCGGGTTTTGGGATGTAGCAAATCACAGCGATGCGCCGCTGGTTGCTACTCATTCGAACGCCTATGAATTGTGTAAAAGCTCCCGCAACCTGACGGATAATCAATTGGCCGCAGTCGCGGAAAGTGACGGCATCGTCGGGGTCAACTTCTCCGTGTCATTTCTGCGCGATGACGGCAGGAGAGACCAAAATGTTGAGTTGGAAGTCATCATCCGACATTTTGATTATTTGATTGAAAAATTGGGCGAAGACCGCGTCGGATTTGGTTCTGATTATGATGGCGCATTGGTGCCGGCAAAAATTACGAGTGTTTCGGACTTGCCTCTGCTTTTGGAAGCGATGCGCAATCACGGCTTTGACAACGAATTACTGGCCAAACTGTGCCACGGCAACTGGATGCGAGTACTGAACAAAACCTGGGAGGAATAACCCTTTAATGCTTGTTTTAATAGGGGGCGAAGATGAAACATCGGCTGCGGCGACATTAATCTGCAAGCAAAGCATGGATGCCTTATCGTTACACTTCGAACAACGACACTTGCACATCCCCAGCATCAGGCCTGCCGCGAGATTTTTACATTCAACTCTTCGTCTTCCAAGATCGAACACATGGCAGCTCCGACAAGCAGTGCAACATCAAATCAAACCCTTGACAACACGGAGCCGTCCACACATGGCGTTTGTAGTTTGGTACGCATTCAGTCCGTGCCTCTGATGCAGAGGCACGGACTGAATATCTGCTCAAAAACATGTTGCCAGAAACAATCGCGGATAAACTTCGGGAAAATCCTGATCAGCCAATTGCCGATCGATTTGATGAAGCAACAGTCATGTTTGCTGACTTGGTTGGTTTTACAAAACTATCCAGAAAGATGTTTCCTGAGGATCTGGTGTCGTTGTTGAACGAAATATTCTCGGCGTTTGACACAGTGGGTTCAAATTATGGCACCGAGAAAATCAAAACCATCGGAGATGCCTGTATGGCGGTATCTGGTTTGCCGGAGCCATGTGAGGATCACGCGAACAGGATTATCCAGATGGCAAAGGGCTTTCAGATTGAGTTTGAAAAAGTAGTAAAGAGGCGGAAGCTCAATCTCGCCATGCGGATCGGGATTGCAAGTGGTCCGGTTACTGCTGGCGTGATCGGCAAGGCGAAATTTGCCTATGATGTCTGGTCAGCTACAGTGAATCTTGCCTCGCGACTGGAGTCCAACGGGGAACCTGGGCGAATTCATGTATCCCAAGAGGTTTATCGTGCACTCAAAGACAATTACCGATTAGAAAAAGCAGCACCAAAAATCCTGAAAGGCGTAGGCCGTGTGCAAAGTTGGTATCTTGTACAGAATACCTGATTATTCTTCTGTAGTGATTTCGTAACTTCTTGGAATGTCTTTTGTCACTTCCGCCCAGGCAGATGACTTGGTGCGAGCTTGATGTGCTTCAAAAGCTTTTTGATCAACAAAACATTCAGAAACCAGAAAGCGGCCGGGCACTTCAGGGCAAGGGTTTACATCGAAACTGATGCACCCGGGTTCTTCATGAGTAAGTTCAATATGCAATGTCAACGCCGCGCTGACCGCCTCCAGTTGATCAACCGGAACATCAATGTGGCCATTCAGGTAGATTTTCCCAGACATTGCGGCCCCTATGATTTAAGCCAATCAGAATCCTCGTTGACCAGTATCAGGGTCGGCTTGTTCTGGGCAAATGCATCCTTTATGACCTGTTTAAATTGGTCGACGCTATTCGGTTCGACTGCTTCACAGCGACATGCGCGGGCAAGCATCAAGAAATCCGGACTCAATCCTTCTACGCCCACACGGGCAATGCCTGAGCGGTCCATGTCATCGCGAATTTGCTTGTACGCATTGTTGTTCCAGATGATTATCGGAAGTGGCATTTCCAGTTCTGCGCCAACCAGCAATTCCTGTATGGTGAACATTGATCCACCGTCACCTGCAATCGCAATCACCGGAGTGTCAGGCAATGCTGTCTTCGCCCCAATTGCATTGGGTATTGCATTGCCAAGCGCACAATAGCCTGAAGGAAACAGCCACTGCTTTGGTTTCATAACCGGCATGGCATAGGCACCTGTGTATGCAATTTGGCAGGCATCGGTTGCGAAAATTGTGTCCTCCGTTGTACAGTCTCTGAGCATTGCAAGAAGCTTTATGTGTTGGATTGAGCTTCCCTCAGCTTCGGAGATTAATGCAGTTCTGATATCACTTGCAGCTTCAATCGCTGCAACGCGAACCGCTTCTCCGTCATGACTTCCCAGTTCTTCCAACAGCCTCTCCATAGCCAATCCAGCATCACCAACAATTCCGATGTCGCAAGGATGGAGATCATTGAGTTTGGTGGGGTCGATATCAATACGGATCAGCTTGTCGTTGAATTTCAGGGTCGAATAAAAGCTGTCGGGTTGGGCAAGTTCGGTTCCGATTGCAAGCACACAATCTGACCGGGATATCAGGTTTTCGTGCACTGGTTCACAGGTTACACCACCGCCGAGTGCAAGCGGATGGTCATCAGGAATAATTCCTTTTCCAGCGGTGCTGGAGACCACCAGTGCACCAAGTTTTTCAGCGACATCGGGTAGTGTATTTTGGCATCCTGCGGCTCCACCACCTACCATGATCAAGGGTTGCTTTGCTTCCTTCAGCATTGCTGCTGCTTGCTTTACTTGAGCCTCATCAGGGGCAGGGAGGCCGTTTGGTTTCACTGCTTGCCATTCTTCGTCAACAGGCATTTCAAGAATATCAATCGGGATTGATATATGAACGGGTCGCGGTCGTTTGCTTGAGAATATCTCAAATGCCATGGCAAACAGTTCGGGAATTTGTGCCGGATCTGTAACGACCTCGCTCATGGCGGTCAATGGGCGGGTAACAGCGGCTTGCTCGGTGATTTCGTGCAGTTCACCCCAACCTTTACCGTGAGTGCTGCTGGGCGTTTCAGCAGAAATTAAAAGCATTGGAATGGAATCAGCGTAACATTGCCCAAGTGCTGTTGTGGCATTGGTGACACCAGGACCGGAAATAACCAATGCTACGCCCGGTTTCCCGGTGGCTCGCCCAAATCCTTCAGCCATAAAGCCAGCACCTTGTTCATTGCGCGCCTGGATGTGAGTTACTTCACCCTTGTTCAGGCCGCGACAAAA
Organism: Hyphomicrobiales bacterium; assembly: GCA_021775455.1. Taxonomy (GTDB): domain Bacteria; phylum Pseudomonadota; class Alphaproteobacteria; order Rhizobiales; family Rhizobiaceae; genus JAALLB01. The sequence continues at coordinate 81,409 of JAJFHU010000008.1, forward strand.
TTCCAATGTGTGAACACCCGGTATCCCGAACACTTCCTTTATCCCATATTTGGCAAGAAGCTTCATTGTGGCCTCGCCGCAAGACATCGAATTCTTCATGACTCAATTTTCCAACTGTTAATGAGAAGAAACTATACAAGCGTATAAAAAATTCAATCCTGAAATTTTCTTCGCACCGAATTATGGAAACCTCGGTGCTGCTTTATCAAAAGGGGATTGGAACCGATTCATACTCTCGTGCCGCCTCAGCTTCCTCAGCTGACAACATAGTTGTAGCTCCAGAGCGCAAGGGTGTACTGGACACAACAGTACGGTTTCTGACGTTTTCGCGATAAATCATGAACAATCCGGCAGAAAGAATGAGTGTAATTCCAGCCCATGCAGAAGGTGCTGGCCATTCCCCCCAAATGATAATTCCCCAGAGGATTGCCATCGGTAGTGCCGTATATTCGAATGGGGCGGCAATCGTTGCTTCGACATTTCGGTATGCGTTGGTAGATCCAAAAGACAGGCTGAGAACCAAAACTCCTGTTACAGCCAACAAGAAGAAGTCCCAGAATGCTGGGGTATTCCAGGGACGCATCAAGAATCCAAGTACGCCGGCAGCCGGAGCAGACGGATTTACCATGGCAATAACTGCAACACCTGCAAAACCTGCAAACAGGTATACAATATTTTGCACAGTAACCATTGCCATCAGGTTGGCCTGATTTTTCATATAGCGCGTCACCAATTGGTAACTCGCGTAAGATAGAGCTGAAAACAGCGGCATGATGTATGCCAATTGAAAGTTTTGACCACCTGGCTGGATAATGATGATGGCTCCTACAAGGCCCGCAACGATTGCCATGCTGCGATAAATTCCAAGCCGTTCGCCCAAAACTGGAACAGAAAAGAGGGAAATCATCAATGGTGAAGTGTAGAAAATTGCTGTTACTTCAGCGAGACTGAGAACGGATAGCGGCAAGAAGAAAAACAGCATCGCACCAACCAGGCAAAACCCCCGGAAACACAGGATCAGAAAAGTCCTGAATTGAAGGTGGCTTAAAGAATGCCAGGTGGCAGGGATAACTGCCAATATCGCGCATGAACACGCGGCCCTAACCCCTAAAATCTCAAAAACTGAAAATCTGTCGCTCATCAGTTTTACAAGCGCATCGTTGAGAGGTGCGAGCGAAATTGTAATTACGAAGAGTATCAGGGCGATCACCGGACGGGTGATAAAGTCCATCATGCTCCATTCCACCTTGAACGCGTTGCGTGTTACCCATATTCGGCGCGAAAATAGGCAATTTACAAGCAATCAATGCGTCACGGGATGACCCGATTGGAACAATGAGGATTCGGTAATAACGAGCTACGACCCTACCGTTTGAAGCTCAAGCCACTCAAGAACTTTTACCGCATCACTGTTCAAGGCTACCGTCGCTGGCCAGCAGGCATAGAAGCCGTAATCTATGTCGTAGAACTCGGTTCCAATCCGCCTCAGAAAACCATTTTTGATCAGCGAGGATGTCACATGCTCCCAGCCCATGGCAACACCTTCGCCAGCTAAACATGCCTGCAATACCAACGCGTAGTCATTGAATCTCAAACCACTACCATCGTCGTCAAAATCCAGTTCCTGGTGCGCAAACCAGTCCTTCCAGGCCGGTCGCAAACGATACGGTTCATCAAGATGAAGTAGCCTTGCCTCCACTAGTGAGTTTATGGAATTGATTGTGGGATTTTCCTGCAAAAAATTTGGACTTGCAATTGCGAAGATACGTTCGCTTGCAAGTTTGACGAGATTGTATCCAGCACGACTTTCTGGTCCCCGCCAGTAGGTGATAACGCTACTGTCTTCATCATCATCTCCATCGCGTTCCGTTACCTGCAGGCGCAAATCGATCTTCGGATGGACCTTCTTGAACTCGGCAAGTCTCGGTATCATCCAATAGTGTGCAAAAGCAGTAGAACATTTTATGGTCACATGCTTATGTCGAACCCGACCGGCAATTGTTTGGGAGGATCTCAATATATGCATTAATCCAAATGATACATCGGTGTAAAAGCGTTCGCCCGTTTCGGTAAGGCGAATTACCCGGTTTCGTCGCTCAAACAAACTAACTCCGAGGGCTTTCTCAAGCTTTTTCACCGACAGGCTAATAGCAGGTTGGCTTACATTGAGTTCTTCGGCAGCTCGGGTGAACGATGACAGTCTTGCCGCTGCTTCAAAGGCCAAAAGTGATTTTGGAGAGTGAATGGATTTGTAAAGCTCTTTCATAAATTCATTTTATGCAAACCCCAAACATTTTCAACCCTGACAAGGCAGGCGGGCACGCGTACTATACTGTTAACTTACAGGTTGGAGTGCAGATATGCGGGACACCAGCAAACGTAGAAACCGTGGGGAACGCAAGGCTCGCGCCGTTGTGCCAACCCCTGCCTATATCACCCGAAAGATTCCCTATTTTGAGTTTCTCAGTGACGAGGGTCTCCAAAAAATTGAAGATCAGGCGGAATGGATAATTCAGGAAATTGGACTGGAGTTTAGAGAAGATCCAGTCGCGCTGGATATTCTCCGTGAAGCTGGTGCAGACGTTGAAGATACCCGCGTCCGTATGCCAAAGGGAATGGCGCGCGAGCTTTGCAAAACCGCGCCCAAAAGTTTCGAACAATATTCGAGAAACCCTGAACGCAAAGTGGTTATCGGTGATGGGCATCAAGTTTTTGCGCCGGTTTATGGCCCTCCGTTTGTCAGAGACCTGGAAAAAGGCCGACGCTACGGATCCTTCGAAGATTTTGAGAAGCTGGTGAAGCTTACCTACATGCTGCCATCACTACATCATTCCGGATTTGTGACTTGCGAACCTTGCGACATCCCGGTGAACAAGCGACATCTCGATATGTTGTATGCACACATGCGCTGGTCGGACAAACCGCACCTCGGCGCGATTACTGAAAAGGTTCGAGCTGAAGACAGTGTAGCCATGGCAAAAATTCTCCATGGCGAAGAATTTATGGAGAAGCACTGCGTCATCATGGGGAACGTAAATACGAACTCCCCTTTGTTGGTGGACAAAGTCGTAACGGAAGCAATAAGGACATATTCGGCAGCAAATCAGGGAATGATTGTTGCTCCTTTCATATTGGGTGGGGCAATGGGGCCAGTAACCACTGCAGCTTCAATCGCCCAGGCATTGGCTGAAGCAATGGTTTGTTGTGCGTTTTCCCAGTTGGTGCGTGCCGGTTCTCCCTTTATTCTTGGGAACTTCCTCTCGTCGATGAGTCTGAAAAGCGGTGCACCAACTTTCGGCATGCCTGAGCCGGTTGCATCCAATTACATAATTGGTCAGTTAGCGCGCCGGCTTGGATTGCCGCTTCGGTGCGGAGGCTCGTTAACGGCTTCAAAGATTGCCGATGCCCAAGCAGCCGCTGAAAGCGCCGATTCAATGCATTCAACAGCGATTGGCGGTTCCAATTTCACCTTGCATTCTGCTGGATGGCTTGAGGGCGGCTTGGCGACTGGATTTGAAAAACTGATAATTGATGCGGATCGACTTGGCGGATATCAAAAATTACTCTCCGGGTTTGACCTGGATGACAATTCGCTTGGAAAAACTGCATACGAAGATGTGGAGCCTTCAGGACATTTTCTTGGCTCGGCTCACACCATGGCGAATTATGAGACTGCATTTTATGATGCCACTATGTCCAATTCGGATTCGTGCGAGCAATGGGAAGAAGATGGATCGAAAGATACCGAGCGCAGGGCATTTGAAAAATGGAACAAAATGCTTGAAGAATACAAAGCTCCGCCAATTGATGAGGCCAAAGACGAAGAACTGAAAGCCTATGTGGCGGAGAAGAAGGTTTCCATGCCGGATGCCTGGTATTGATTGAGTAGAACAAAATGAGCGCTGGTGAAAAATATTCTGAACATCTGAATGCCGAACTGAAGGTTTTGCGTGAGCAAGGTCTTTACAAGAGCGAACGTGTAATTGCTTCACGCCAGTCTGGAACCGTTGAGCTTGCTGATGGTAAAAAGCTCATCAACCTTTGCGCCAATAATTACCTTGGTCTATCGGGCCATCCCGATCTGATTGAAGCTGGCAAGAAGGCGTTGGACCAGTATGGTTACGGAATGTCTTCGGTTCGATTTATATGCGGAACCCAGGAAGATCACAAATTACTCGAAGGTCGAATTTCGAGCTTTTTGGGGATGGAGGACACAATTCTCTATCCGTCTTGTTTTGATGCCAACACGGGTCTGTTTGAAACCCTGCTTGGGCCGGAAGATGCAATAATTTCTGATGCCTTGAATCATGCATCAATTATTGACGGTGTGCGACTGTGCAAAGCGCAACGCTATCGGTACGCCAACTCAGATATGGCCGATCTTGAAGAAAAGCTAAAGGAAGCGCAAGCGCAGCGGTTTCGTTTGATCGCGACAGATGGCGTGTTCTCAATGGACGGTTACATCGCCAAACTACCGGAGATTTGCGATCTGGCGGATAAATATGATGCGATGGTCATGGTTGATGACAGCCATGCGGTCGGTTTCATGGGAGACAATGGCAAGGGAACTCATGAGCATTGCGGAGTAATGGATCGAATTGACATTCTCACCGGTACTCTTGGCAAGGCGCTTGGTGGCGCATCAGGTGGCTATACGGCTGCTTCTGCAGAAATAGTCGACTGGTTGCGTCAACGTTCCAGGCCATATTTGTTTTCCAATACTTTGGCACCGGTTATCGCCGCAACTTCATTGACGGTTCTCGATATGTTGGAAGCGGATCGGCAGTTAATCTCTACACTTCGGCGCAATGCCAGCCATTTCCGCAGTAAAATGACTGCGTTGGGTTTTGATCTTTTACCTGGAGAACATCCGATAATCCCGGTGATGCTAGGCGATCCGAAACTCGCGCAGGAGATGGCGGTGCGTCTTGATAAAAGAGGCGTTTATGTAACTGCATTTTCTTATCCCGTTGTTCCCATGGGCAAGGATCGCATTCGCACCCAGATGTCAGCAGCACATACCCTCGATGAACTGAATGAAGCGATTGACGCTTTTGCCGACGTTGGTCGGGATCTGGGAGTGACCTCATGAAAAATGGCATGAAAGCATTGGTAAAATCAAAATCCGAAGAAGGACTTTGGATGGAAACCGTCCCCGTTCCGGAACCTGGACCAAGCGACGTGCTGATCAAGGTCAAGAAATCCGCGATTTGCGGAACAGATGTACACATTTGGAAATGGGATGAGTGGGCGCAATCAACTGTGCCGGTACCGTTAGTCACTGGTCATGAATTTTTTGGAGAGATTGCAGACATTGGCAGTGCAGTAACGCGTTATCAATCAGGCCAGCGAGTTTCCGGTGAAGGGCATATTGTTTGCGGCACGTGTAGAAACTGTCGCGCGGGTAGGGGGCATTTATGCCGAAACACAAAGGGCGTCGGGGTAACCTATCCTGGAAGCTTTGCTGAATATGTGTGTTTGCCGCAGGAAAATGTTGTGCCCATTCCTGATGATGTGCCTGACGAAATTGCTTCAATTTTCGATCCGTTCGGCAACGCGGTTCACACCGCTCTTTCCTTTGATCTGGTTGGTGAAGATGTACTTGTAACCGGGGCGGGACCAATCGGTATCATGGGAGCACTTGTTGCCCAGCGTGCAGGTGCCCGCAAAGTTGTAATCACTGATATCAATCCTTATCGGCTGGATCTGGCAAGGAAACTTGGTGTTGAATATGTGGTAAATGCGCAAGACGAGACACTTGACCAGGTCATGAAGCGTGTAGGCATGACAGAAGGGTTTGATGTCGGCCTCGAAATGTCAGGGGCTCCTACAGCGATGCGGGACATGATCCATTTCATGAACAATGGAGGCAAGGTTGCGCTGTTGGGAATCGCTCCCAAGGGTTTTTCGATTGATTGGCATGAGGTGATCTTCAAGATGCTCCACATCAAAGGCATCTATGGTCGGGAAATGTTTGAGACCTGGTACAAGATGATTGCGCTAGTCCAGGGCGGACTGGATCTTTCCGGTCTTATTACTCACCGCATCAAAATTGATGAATTCAGGGATGGATTTGACGCGATGATCTCTGGAAACGCCGGCAAAGTCGTGATGGATTGGGAGTGACAACAATGGCGGACATAGGTGAAAATTTCAGGGCTTTGCATCAACCGGGCAATCCGTTCATTCTGGCAAATGCCTGGGACATCGGCAGCGCAAAAGTGCTTGCTTCAATGGGAGCTCAGGCCATTGGTACGACCTCCAGCGGTTACGCTTTCACACTCGGTCGTCCGGATATGGGAACTGTTACCCGCGATGAAGCCCTAAGTCATTCGCAGTCGATTGTGGAATCAACGAATTTGCCCGTATCCGGGGATTTAGAGAATGGGTTTGGCAATGCTCCTGACGATGTTGCGGAAACCGTTCGGCTTGCTGCTGAAATTGGTCTTGCCGGTTGCTCGGTGGAAGACACCAATATGCTGGATAAGAAAAGCTACGATTTTGACTTTGCTGTTGAAAGAGTGAGGGCGGGCGCTGCAGCAGCAAGAGGGCTTGGGAAAGATTTTGTCTTCGTTGCGCGAGCAGATGGTATCTTGAATAAAGTGTATGACATCGAAGAAGCACTTCGGCGGCTCCAGGCATTTGATGAGGTTGGCGCGGATTGCCTGTACGCTCCAATGCCTCCCTCAATGGATGATCTGAAGCGGATTGTTTCAGCAACTACCAAACCAATTAATGCATTAGCGGCTGGGCCATTTGCAAAAGTCAAACGTGATGAATTTGCAGCAGCCGGAATTGCGCGGATTTCACTGGGCGGGGCACTCGCAAGGGTTACGCAGGCAGCGCTAATCAGTGCCGCGAAGCACATTCTTAAAGACGGAGATTTTTCCGATTTTCTAAATGCAGCTTCAAGCAATGAAGTGGACGCCCTCCTTGACGGGCAACGTGGAGAATTAAATGCCTGAAATTCAAAGAGAAGAAATTGTAAACAGCAAAAAACTTCCAGAACATGCAAAAGTAGTGATCATTGGCGGCGGTGTAGTCGGTTGTTCGATACTTTTTCATCTGGCCAAATTTGGCTGGAAAGATGTGGTGTTGCTGGAGCGCAATGAACTGACGAGTGGCTCAAGCTGGCATGCGGCCGGTCAGATTCACACGATTTCATCGGACCCAAACATCTCCCGCCTTCAGGGCTACACTATCGATCTCTACAAGGAAATCGAGAAAACTTCCGGGCATTCCGTCGGATTGCACATGACAGGCGGTTTCTACCTTGCATCCAACAAGACCTGGTATGATTATCTAAAACGTGAGCGCTCCAAGGCGCGGTATATGGGATTGAGCCAGGAATTCATCAGCCCCAAGGAAGTTGCGGAACGTCATCCGCTGATAGACCCTAAGCATTATATGGCAGCGTTGTGGGATGATCAGGATGGCGATCTTGATCCATCAGGCGCGACTTATGCATTTGCCAAATCAGCGAAGGTTCATGGAGCACAGTATTTCACCCATACTCCGGTAACTGCGACCACGCAAAAGAAGGACGGTAGCTGGGAAGTCACTACTCCAAAAGGCGTCATCAATGCAGAAATAATTGTGAACTGCGGCGGCTTGTGGGCGCGTGAAGTTGGCCACATGCAGGGTCTGAACCTGCCGGTCCAACCGATGGAACATCACTATTTGCTGACCGAGAAAATTCCCGAAGTTGCCGAGCGCACGGAGCGCCTTCCTTGTGGCATCGATTATGAAGCGAACATTTACTTCCGGCAGGAACGCGAGGGCATGTTGATCGGTACCTACGAACCAGTCGGTACACCATGGAAGGTTGATGGCACGCCGTGGGACTTTGGCCATGAACTGCTGCAGCCGAAGCTTGAAAACATTGCGGATCGCCTCGAATTGGCGTTTGAGCGTGTACCCGCTCTGGCAAGTGCTGGCATCAAAGATGCAATCAACGGACCATTCACGTTTGGTCCCGATGGAAATCCAATGATCGGCCCTGTTCCAGGCATGACAAATTATTGGACTGCCGTTGGCGTTATGGCCGGTTTTTGTCAGGGCGGTGGGGTTGGATTAACAATGGCTGAATGGATGATCGACGGCGAACCATCCATCGATGTATGGGCGATGGACATAGCCCGGTTTGGGGATTGGGCAACACCCGATTGGGGAACGGTAAAATCGACAGAGAATTACGAACGCCGTTTCGTTATGACGTTCCCGAACGAAACCCTTCCCAAAGGGCGGTTACAAAAAACTACTGCACTTTATGACCGATTGGTGGCCAAGGGCGCACGCATGGACCAAGGCTTTGGTCTTGAGAATGCCCTTTGGTTTGCAGATGACGCGGATGATGCACACGAAGTTCCGTCGTTCGAGCGAAATCGCAGTCATGAATATGTGGCTCGGGAAGTTAAAACGGTTCAGGAAGCTGTTGGCGGCATTGAAATTGCAAACTTCGCCAAGCACGAGTTTAAGGGCGCGGGCGCGCGAGCATATCTGGACAAAACATTGGCTGGATTTGTTCCGAAGCCTGGACGTTTGACGCTGACTCCGATGCTGACACCGAAGGGCAAGCTTTATGGTGACTTGACCGTCGCTTGTCTGAATGAAGAACACTTCATTCTGTTCGGCTCCGGTGCCATGCAGGAGGCACACCGTCGCTGGTTTGAAAAAGATTTGCCTAATGATGCAACCTACCGAAATGTCAGTGATGACTGGCATGGTATCGCATTGTCAGGCCCAAAATCACGCCTGTTACTCCAGAAAATTACCCGCGAAGATGTAAGCGCTGATGCATTCAAGTTTCGTGACTTGCGTCAGACAACGGTGGGAGGCGTACCGGTAATTCTCAATCGCATCTCATTCAGCGGTGAGCTTGGTTATGAAATATACTGTAAACCGCACTATCTGCTGAAACTTGCTGAAAGCATTGAAGAAGCTGGTGCCGACATGGGCTTTCGTTGGTATGGTGCTCGCGCTTTAATGAGCATGCGCCTTGAAAAATGCTGGGGCGTGTGGACACTTGAATATCGCCCTGATTTCAATGCCGTCGAAAGCGGTATGGATGTCTTCATCAACTGGAAAAAAGATTTTGTGGGCAAAGAGGCCACGCAAAAACTCAAGGACGAGGGTGTTGAGCGCAAACTTGTTACGATGACCATCGACGTCGACGGCATCGATGTGTCGAATGATGAGGCAATTCTAAACGGGGATGAAGCTGTCGGATATGTCTCGTCAGGCGGTTATGCCCATCGTGTCGGTAAATCCATGGCGATGGGATATGTCAACACTGATCACGCGTTGCCAGGGTCCGAACTAAAGGTAGAAATTCTGGGTGAGCTTTACGATGCTGAGGTGCTCGGCGGGCCTGTTTATGACGCAAATGGCGCCAACATGCGAAACTAGTTACATTTTTGGGTAAATGAGGCGGTTTTTCCAATTACCCATTATAAAAGCGGTAAGGAAAAAGTGGTATCAGGCGTGTGAACAATTGGAAGAGCGCCAATGCCATCAGAGCCGGTACTTACAATTTCCCTGGATTTTGAATTGTTGTGGGGAGTCCGCGACAAGCGTGATCGCGATTCTTATGGCACAAATATCCTTGGTGCCCGTGAAGCTATTCCGCGAATGCTCGATCTTTTTGAGAAATATGGCGTTCACGCGACATGGGCCACTGTGGGTTTCCTGTTTTGCGAAAGCAAAGAAGAGTTGATCGCGGTCTCTCCGGAATTGAAACCGGCTTATCAGAATAAATCCTTATCCAACTATTCCTATTTTGATGAAGTAGGAGAGAATGAAAAGAAGGATCCCTACTATTTTGGGTCCAGCCTGATATCTGAAATTGCGAGCCGACCAGGCCAAGAAGTTGGATCGCACAGCTATTCCCATTATTACTGTCTGGAATGCGGACAGTCTGTAGATCAGTTCGAAGCTGATTTGGGCTCGGCGGTGGCAGTTGCACAAAAGCGGGGCATTAAACTCAAAAGCTTTGTCTATCCGCGAAATCAATCTTCCCCCTCACACAATGACGTTTTGAGGAAAGCAGGTTTTACCAATTTCAGGGGCAATCAGCGATCCTGGGTATATCGTGCAACGGATGGAACGGGTCAGTCTTTGCCCAGGCGCGCACTTCGTCTTGCTGACAACTATTTCAATTTGACCGGGCATCATGGTCAAAACACGGTAGAAATTGATGGATTGACTGAGCTTGCTGCGAGCAGTTATCTGCGGAGCTATTCAGTTGAATTTTCATTTTTGGAAAGATTGCGTTTGCAAAGAATAATGCGGTCAATGACGTTGGCGGCAGACAACAATCAGATTTTTCACCTTTGGTGGCATCCACACGATTTCGGAAATAATCTGGATGAAAATCTGACTATCCTTGAGCAATTGCTTCAGCATTTTAGTCGCCTTCAGCAGACGCATGGAATGATCAGCAAGAACATGGCAGAGCTTGCATGAGTGTGCCCATTTTGTTGTTGGGGAGGGATGGCGACAGTACCCGAATTGTCTACAATCATCTCGTTGAAAATTTTGGCCCAATTCCAGCGATCATCGAAAAGCCGAAATCAAGACTGGAAATGTTAAAAATACGAATTCGGAAACTTGGGTTGAGCGCAGTAATTTCCCAACTGGGTTTCATGTTCTTGATCCGACCATTCTTGAGGATTTCAGCGCAGTCCAGAATTCGTGAAATTGAACGCCAAAATGGTCTGAATTGTCACGCTGAATATGATGAGCAAACTCATCAAGTTACAAGCGTTAATTCCGACAAGGCAATTGACCTAATCCGGAGCTATCAGCCAAAAGTGATTATAGTGAATGGGACCCGGATCATTTCGAAAAACGTACTCGATAGCAGCGATGCGAAATTTATAAACACACATACCGGCATTACTCCAAAATATCGCGGCGCTCATGGTGGATATTGGGCACTCTACAACGGTGAACCTGAACAATGCGGTGTAACAGTGCATCTCGTTGATTCCGGTATCGACACTGGTGAGATTATCGCCCAAAAAACTATCAGACCTGCAGCAGATGACTCTTTTGAAACTTATCTTTATCTGCAAACTGCTGCCGCCTTGCCACTATTGGTAAATGCAGTGAATGCTGCAGTCTCGGACACAATCAAAACCAAATCCGTATCCGGGGAGTCTGCTGTCTGGTATCACCCCGGGTTCTTCCAGTATTTGGCGGGAAGGCTAAGGAGAGTTCGTTAGGCGAGTTGCGGATCTTGAACTGTTGCGATTTTCTTTTTAAAGGTAAAAGTGGATGGTAATATCGGAATTCCGGTAATTTGCCGTTCTTCAGCAGGAAGCACATCATGGCTAGGCCAAATTCCGGATGAAAGGCAATCTGCATAACCATTGTCCAGACCACGCTTCCGCATAATCGATGCAGCAACCTCATGATCATAATCGAGAGATTCAATACTTACCTTTAACTTGATTTGAGCGCTTTCGAACAGGGCATACCAGACTCTGGATGTTCCGTCATTTGCGGGCATTCCGGCTGACCCGGAATTGATCCAGACTTTGTTGCTGACTTCAGCGGCAAACGGAATACCGCTGTGGCCACAAATGTACCCATCAATTCCATCTTCGTTTCGAGGCGTATACCGACCCGCAGCAATATCTGACGGGAAGATAAATTCATTGATTGCTTCAGGAGTGCCGTGGATGCATCTCAGAGTAAAGTCACCCAATTCTATATCGAGAAATCGGGGTAATTGCTGCATCCATAACCGTGTATCCGCATCAATTACATTGAGACAGTGGTTAAACCACTGCTGCGAAAGCGCATCGCAGGCAGAACCATCCGCAAATCCACACCCACAATCATCCAGTTCAAACGCAATCGATTCTTCACAGTTGCCCATGATCGCATGAACCCCAGCTTGCCGGATCAGGTGTGCAGTTTCTGCCGGTTGCCCACAGTAGGCAATCATGTCTCCTGTGAAAATGATCTCATTTGCAGTAAATCCAAGGTCTGTGGCTCGATTGAGGACAGCTTCAGTGGCCTGCAAATTGCTGCATGATCCACCAAAGACAAAGGCGCGGACGCCGATCTCCACGGTAGGTATATTCTTTGAATTCGCCATCATGGCTCCTTCTTCGCAATCTCGTCTTGCAAGTATGGATTAATTAATACAGTAAGTCGCGCATGTCTGGAACCAACCGCACCATGGAAATTCTTACCGGTGGCCCGGTAATTGTTCTTGTTGAGCCACAGCTCGGCGAGAATATCGGCATGGTTGCCCGTGCGATGGCCAATTTTGGATTGAGTGAGCTCCGCCTTGTAAATCCCCGCGACGGTTGGCCGAACGATCGAGCGCGTGCCGCTGCTGCAAAGGCAGATCATGTAATCGATAGTGCAAATGTATTCGACACCCTGGAAGAAGCCATTGGTGATCTACAATTTGTTATGGCGACAACGGCCAGACCTCGGGATATGATCAAACCGATCCTTTCGCCTGAAACTGCTGTGCAGTCATTAAGGGCACGAATGGTAAATGGTGGCCAGGTCGGGATATTGTTTGGCAGGGAACGATGGGGATTGGAGAACGATGAAATCGCGCTCGCAAATGAGATTGTAACTTTTCCGGTCAATCCTGCTTTTGCTTCCCTCAATATTGCTCAAGCAGTGTTGCTTGTATCCTACGAGTGGATGAAGTGTGGTCTGGAGGGCGAAGAAGTATCTGTAACGGGTGAACCGAACTCCTTGCCTGCAAAGCGCGAGGATTTGATACAGCTGATTGATCATCTGGAAAGTGCACTCGAGGACGCGCACTATTTTTATCCGCCGGCAATGAAAGAGATAAAGAAGACCAACCTCAGAACTTTATTCACTAATGCCGATTTAACTGCGCACGAGGTGCATTTTCTAAGAGGTGTTGTAGCTGCCTTGGAGCGCCGTTGGCAAAAGGGAAGGGATTCTTCATTGTAATGAAAAAAGTGCTTTCCACAGTAGTCGCCGTCGGCAACAATCCAATTGCGGTCTGGGTCAATGCAATTCGAAATTATTTTGTGTTCCTGCATGTCCGGCGTTTGGACGAGCGTTATGACGTATGGCCTGTTTCATGGTTTTCAGGCATTGTCATCATTGGCTTGATTGGATTTGTTCTTGCTCTTCTGTTGATTGTCGACCCGATACATCTTGAATGGGTGAAAGATGGAAAAGCCCATGAAAAGGGATGGTTTGCTGCCACGACTGATATCGGTAAATCCAACTGGATTTTGTGGTTAAGTGGATTTGCACTCTTTTTGTTGTCCTTTTTTCGGGCTGAGCGTTTTTCCAGAGCCGGATTTATCACCTGGCATCGTGTCTTCTTGAACTTTTACTTTGTTTTTACAACCGTGGCGTTTAGCGGTTTGTTAGCACTGCTTTTCAAGAATTTGATAGGACGCGCCCGGCCTTTCGCAGTGGAAGGTCTGAACGCTTGGCATTCAATTCCATTTTACGACAATTATGAGTTCGCCTCATTTCCGTCTGGACATTCAACTACTGCCGGGGCGATGACCGCTGCGATAGTTTTGCTGTTTCCGCGATTTGGGTGGCTGATAATTCCGCTTGGCGTCTGGATTGCGCTAAGTCGGGTAATGATTGGTGTGCATTTCCCAAGTGATGCATTTGCAGGTCTGATGTTCGGTATTGTGTTTACGTGGATTTACGCTCGATCCTTTGCCCGTAAACGACTGCTATTTAGGTTTGATGGGCAATATTGGCTTCAACTGCGTGGAGAACGTTAGATGACGATCCTGGTATTCGATTCAGGTATTGGTGGACTTACTGTGTTGCGCGAGACTCGAGTACTGATGCCTTCAGTTCATTTCACTTATGTAGCGGATGATAAGGCGTTTCCATATGGGGATTGGGATGAAGACGTGCTTCTAACCCATGTGGTTGATCTGTTTGGACAATTGATCGAGCGATTTAATCCAAATCTTGCAATTATAGCTTGTAATACAGCATCGACATTGGCTCTTGCTGGATTGCGTGAGACATATCCGGATTTGCCCTTTGTAGGAACAGTCCCCGCGATCAAACCGGCTGCAGAGCGCACGCAAAGCGGTTTGGTGTCGGTCCTTGCGACTCCTGGAACGGTGAAAAGGGATTACACGCGAGATTTGATTACATCGTTTGCTGAGCGATGTGAAGTAAATCTGGTTGGAAGCAAAAATCTGGCTGCAATCGCTGAAGCCTATATCAGTGGTGCAGCGGTTGATGAATCAGAGATTCTGAAAGAAATCAGGCCGTGTTTCATAGAAGACGAAAATCGGCGTACCGACATAATTGTGCTTGCCTGCACGCACTATCCATTTTTAGCCAACCTATTCCGAAAATTGGCTCCCTGGCCAGTGGATTGGCTCGACCCAGCCGAAGCAATAGCAAGGCACGCGCTTAGTCTTTCTGAGAAAGGCGGATTGTTATCAACATCTGGCAGCGGAGAGCAAAATCATCGGGAAGACGTTGCGTTGTTCACTTCTGGTAATCCGGAATTTGCGATTCGGCGATTGCAAACCGGTTTCGGGCTCAAGGTGCTTTGAAGTAACAAGTTTTCAATGTTGGATAATATAGAACAAGACTTGTTTTTTGGGCGGTTTTGCTTGACTTTAAGCTGACAGAAGAGTACTCCCACACCGTCCGTGAAACCATCTGGTTTTGCGGACTTTTAACGTATCCCGTGACCACTATCGCAAATCGTGCGCGATCTGGTCTGTCGGTTGGTTCGAAAGGGTCAGCAAAGGAGGGTACGTTTCCTTAAACTTTAACTTCAGGCTTTTGGTATAAGCCTTTGAAAAGGAAATGTAATGAGCAAGCGAATTACTTCGAAATACAAGATTGACCGCCGTATGGGTGAGAACATTTGGGGCCGCCCAAAGTCTCCAGTAAACCGTCGTGAGTATGGTCCAGGCGAACATGGTCAACGCCGCAAAGGCAAACTTTCAGACTTTGGTGTACAACTTCGTGCAAAGCAAAAACTGAAAGGCTATTATGGCAGTATTTCCGAAAAACAGTTCCGCCGCATTTATGCTGAAGCGGTTCGCCAGAGGGGTGATACATCCGAAAACCTGATTGGATTGTTGGAAAGCCGTCTCGACGCACTGGTTTATCGCGCCAAGTTTGTTGCAACTGTTTTTGCTGCGCGCCAGTTTGTGAACCATGGCCATGTCAAAGTTAATGGGCAGCGAGTCAATATTCCTTCCTACGTGTGTAATCCGGGCGATTTAATTGAAATCCGTGATCGCTCCAAGCAGCTGGCTTTTGTCCTCGAAGCCACACAGTTGGCAGAGCGGGATGTGCCAGAATACATTGACGCAGATCATTCCAAATTGACCGCAACATATGTTCGCAAACCTGCATTTGGTGATGTGCCTTATCCGGTCCATATGGAACCAAACCTCGTCGTGGAATATTATTCACGCTAACGTTTGGTTTGTTTGATGTGAATTTGATGCCCGGTTCTGCGGGGCATTTGTTTTTGTTAACCAGATTCTATTGCGGTTGACTTGTCCTGATCCTGTTTGCAATCCTGTTTTGGGGGTGGCGTAGGTAATCGGGAGAAACAAGTGCACAATAATAATCCGGGATGCAAAATTGCAATTGTATGGCTGTTTTTCTTTTTCTTGTCGGTAGCTTTCTCTTACTCTCCGGCTCAGGCGCAAATTACGTTCACACTCGGATTGTCTGAGACAAAGGTTGCCCGAGTTCTGCACCGCAAGGGCTTTTCCGATATTGAGTTCTATGATCCTGGAATGACAACAATCCGGGCACGCGCGTGCCGTGACGGCAAGCGTTACCGGATGAAAGTTACGATCCGCATGAGCATCAACGGGTTAACCGAGATTGGCCAGTGCGATGGCGGCCTGAACGCCAAGCAAATCAAAAATACTCTTAACAATGATGGCTATCGGAGGATTTTTGTCGAAGACGCTGGGGATGGTTATGTTGCTGTAGTCTGTAAAAGAGGAAAGCAGTTTCGTTTGAATGTTGGCAGAAATGGTAAAATTGAAAACCGTATACGGACTGGCGATTGTCGCGAAGAAATGGATGCGGTGTCTATTGTTGCAATGTTGCGCGCGCAAGGCTTCAACCGCATCAAGATGGTAGATGAACAATTGCCCAAATATATCGTGGACGTCTGCAAGGGGCAGAAGCAGTTAAGGCTCTCCATGAACCGCTTTGGCAAAATCAGAAACAGTCAGCAAGTGGGCAAGTGCGATCCTCCAATCGATTCTACGAGGATTTTTGCCATTGTGCAGGACCTTGGTTACAACCGGGTTGAAATCGTTGATGATAGTCTCCCAATATACGTAGCAAATGGTTGCCAAGACGGTAACCGGGTTAAAATCACACTTAACCGATGGGGTGAAGTGGTCAGCCAAAATCACATCGGCGATTGCAGACAGGCCATTACCCAAGATCAAATCACCCAAAAACTGAAAGACAATGGGTTCAAACGTGTTCATGCATCGACGGATAATCTGGGCCGCTTTGATATCAATGCCTGTTTGGACGGAAAACGAAAGAAGATTTTACTGTCTCGTTACGGTGAGTTGATTGAAGAGCAGGATGAAGGTCCTTGCCAGACGCGTTCTTTGGTTCAAATACGTGATGCAATTGCGAATCGGGGTGGCCGTAAGATCAGGTTTTATGCTGAAACCTGTCGCAAAGGGCGAAAATTGCGGATTTTACTCAATGATTTTGGTGAACGAATTGGACGTGAGCGGTTGGGAGCCTGCTGAATCTGTATGATATCCGCTATATTTTGGCTGTTTTTACGTGTTTGTGAGCATTTCTCAAACTATTCGTGAGTTGATTATCTGTTGTTGATTGTCTAAGTCATCACTTGTGGGAATAGGCATTACGGATTTGGTGACCACATGAGGTTTAATAAAATATTCGCGCTGGTGATTGGCGCTGCAATTCTCGCTACACCAACCATGGCAGCACAACCGAAGAACCTGTTTGAGACTTTATTCCCCAAGCTGAAAGAGCAGCGCTTAAAACGAGAACGTGCGAAGCTTCCAATTGTTGAAGTTGAAAAAGTTTCTGCGCCGAAAATTTTCACATACCGCGTTGAGGGTTCCAAAGACATTGTGCTTGAAAATGCAGGTCGCACTGACGGCTTACCCGAGTTTTTGGCTGGATCCGAACACGGCAGTCGGTTCGATCTTGCGTTTTCCGATTTTCAAGTCGACGTTGCCATGGTTGGCATGTTTGTAACGAGTGGTGATGGCACGTTGGCTGGCGCTGTCAGTGAATATTACAAGACCGCACCAGCTTATGCTTGGCTATCAGAAGACGGAAAACCAAACTCGAAATCGCGTTCGGTTATGAAATTGTTTGAATCTGCTGCGGAGTTTGGATTGCGCGTTGAGGATTATCGGGTTCCGAATTTGTCGTCCGCGACTTTCAGCAGAGAAGACAAGGCCAACCAACGATTGCAATTTGAACTGGCCATGAGCCTTGCAGCCTTGCGCTATGGAATGGACGCGCGATTTGGCACAATTAATCCAAACAAGCTGAGCGGATACCATGATTTTCCTGAACGCAAGGAAGAGCCGCCAAAAGTTCTGGCAGAAATTCTCGACAGTGGACTGCCGGCCAATACACTTCGTGACATGCATCCAAACAATAGCAAGTTTGCAGCATTGAAGCGTGAACTTGAGGCGATGCGGAATACAGACGGTATCAAGATCGCTTTGAAGACAGATGTACTGATTAAGCCGGGTATGGAGCATGAAGAAGTGCCGAACCTGGTGGATGCCATTGAGAAGCGTGGATCAGAAGCATTGTTGAAAAAATACTCCGATCTCTTTTCGTCTTACTCTGGCGAGCGGGAATATACGCCCGAGTTGGTTGAACTCGTAAAATCCTATCAGGCAGAATCAAATTTGAAAACGGATGGAGTTGTTGGCCGAATGACAACCTCCAGATTGGTTGGGGTTGGGCCTGAATCCAGTATTCGTCGACTTACAATGGCAATGGAACGTCTGCGGTGGTTGCCTCACGAGTTGGGTAAACGCCATGTCTTCATCAATCAGCCAGCATACCGTGCAATATACATAGAAAATGGTGCCGAGAAACTTTCCATGCGCGCGATTGTTGGGAAACCTTCAAATCAGACCAGTTTTTTCTACGATGAAATCGAACAGGTCGTTTACAACCCTTACTGGGGTGTGCCTCGTTCAATTATCGTCAACGAAATGCTTCCCAAGCTGCGTGAAGACCCATCATATTTGGACGCACTCGGTTATGAATTGACGGACTCTCGCGGTAAGCGGGTCGCATCATCAACTGTTGATTGGTATCAGGTGGGCTCCAATCCGGGCTTTGACGTACGCCAACCTCCTGGCGGCAGCAACGCTCTTGGAAGGGTGAAAATCCTGTTTCCAAACAAGCATGCAATTTACATGCACGATACACCGTCCCGGCATTTGTTTCAGCGTGACCAGAGGGCTCTAAGCCATGGTTGTGTGCGCTTGCAAAAACCTCAAGAAATGGCTGCCGCAGTTTTGGGAAAGACCAAAAACTATGTAAAGTCCCAAATATCAACCGGAAAGAACATTACAGAGCGGGTACCTCAAAAATTCCCTGTGTATGTTTCATATTTCACGGCATGGCCCAACACTGATGGCACTATTGGGTACTATCCGGATATTTACGGCCGAGATGGTCGCTTGGAAACGGCGATGCAGATCACTGCAAATGCAAGAAATGCCTTGCTGAGTTTTTAAGGAAATCCAATCCGGATTTCCTATTTTTTGGCAAACTTGATTGTTCCAACCTTGAACAATTTACCGGATTCAGGATCTGTTCTGCTAACCTGAACTTCGAACTTTTCAACGCCACGACTGACAACAGCCAGTCTGGCCGAAATTGTTTGTTTCGAAAGTTTGTCAAAGCCCTTGTAAACCAGATTCAGTTTGTTACCGCTGGTTTTGCCTGCAAAGGTTTCAGTTTTAAGGCTTGCCAATGACTGAAACATGGATGCGGTGTAGGAGTTCTTGTTACCGTTCTTTTGTATCCAGCCGCGCAGACTAAAACGAAAGCCGCCAACTCCACAGCTTCCAGAAAGCACAAGTTTGTTGGGATCTTTGTCGTTGTTGTTCTTCATTCGACAGCGGATGGTTTCTTCATCGCTATCAATGCTTGGCGTAATAATTCCACTGCCACGCCAGCTACCAGCAAGTTTATCGAAAATGTTAGCTGCATTTGCAGCGCTCATCGACGGTGGCGCAAATGTCAGCATTGAGACTGTCGTGGCAGCCATTAAAAAAGTTCTGAACATACAATCAACTCCCGACCGATTTTTCACCCAAGCCTTACTTTAACGCCGCCAAATATGCTGGCAACTGAAAAATATCTGCGAGAAGGGCCAATATAAGCGTCAAGACCATAACCCCGGAGAAAACAGTAATTGCCGGTAGGTTACTAAACATCATTATGAACAAGCCGCCAGAAAGGATCAATGTGGTTGAGAAAACGGCTGGAGTGACCTCATAGAGCGCGGAAACAATGGCACCTTCAGGATCATCGCTATCCCGGCCGATCATGTATTGATTGGCCAAGTGGATTGAATCATTTACAGCGATACCAAATGCAACTGTCAAAGCTACAGTTACCGACATGTTGAGCGGGATTCCTGCCAATAGCAAGACAAGCTCCACCAGTAAAATTGGGAGTAGATTGGGTACCAGACAGGCCAAACCGATCTTTAGGGATCGCGCTGCAGCGGCAATGATCAAAATTGAAAGTGAAACTGCAGCAAGCAAGCTGATTCTGAGCTTGTCCATCAGTCGTGGGGCAACAATTCCCGCAAGAATCGGAAAGCCGGTAATTGTGGTTGCATCCAGATGATTGCGTTCCGCAAGTGCCGCCTTGAATATTTCAAGTTGTTCGCGGGTTTCACTGGCTGAACGATTGGCTGAAGAGAAGATGGTGATCAGGACTTCACTTTTGTCTTCAGCGATGAACCGGCTGGTCAATTCGCGGGGAACCTGATCAATGTCAGATTCCTTGATTTCGCCGCCACCCTTTTCAATTTCCTTTGCGAAATCCGCGAGCGAATAAAATGATCCTGCTGGGAAAACGGTTCCGATCGTATCAAGGATACTGTAAAACAGGCCTGTATTTTCATCCGAAAGCAGTCGCGATCGATCAGGTAACTCCACAATGGCAAACAGCGGAGTTGTTCCGGCGTATCGATCGTCTATGTAACTCTCACTCTTCGCTACCTGAGTATGTGATCCCAGATAATCCAGCAATGCAAATCTGCTGTCTATATTCCAGTGGGCATATAATCCCGCTGCGCCAAACACCAAACCAACGCAAATTACTGCTGCTTTATGCTTCAAAAGTTGTACGGCTGGCTTTGCTATTATTTTCAAACCTTCTGTTGCTTTGCGGTTTGGCCTGAAACCGGCACGCACAGCCCAGTAGCAACCCAACGGCAACACCACCAAAACGGACAAGAATCCGACGATTACGGCTATGGCTCCAACTACTCCAAGTTCAAATAGGCCAAAGTTTCCGCTTAAACAGAGGGAGAGCAGGGCGACTGCAGTGGTTATTGAGGAGACCGCGCAAGCAGGTCCGATTTCATTTATAACGACTTCAAGCGAAGGTATCGGATCATCGTCATTCAATCCCAATCTCTGCCATTTCAAATACATGTGCAGGGTGTCGGCAAATACGATTACAATCAAGAGAACAGGCAAGATGTTGGTTAGAAAGTTCAGATCGGTTCCAGTCAGACCGGCTCCGCCGAGAAACCAGATCAAGGAAATAATGGAAGGAAGCGCGCACAGCAATGCTGCGACCGGATTACGAAACAGGGCCAATGCAATTATTCCGCATAACACCAGCGCCAGCGGAGCCAGGGTCTTTAAATCACCAAGTATATTGGAAATCAGATCGGCTCGTATGGCCGGTTGACCGGCAATCGAGTTGGTCACTCCTGGAGTTTCCAATTCTTTGGCAAGTTTGGTAAATGCATCCATCGTATCACTGATGCGCGCATCCACAATTGCTTCGGCCTGGCTGTAAAGAACTACTACCGCTGAATCTCGGTCCGGGCCAAACAAGGATTGGGCACTGGGGATTTCTGCCGCAATTCGATCAAAAAATGCAACGACTTCCTCATCGCTTTCAAAGCGGGCTGGAACCGCGGATTTCCATCCACCTTTCGTCTTGTCGTATTGAACAAGAGAAAAAAGCGAAAGAACACTTTCAACACGTTCATCAAGCGCAAACTCGAAATGCAGATCACGATAAGCTTCTATTCCCTCAACTGTCGCAAGCTTGTCCGACTGCATCAAAACTATTGCGTCGTTGTTAAAGCTTCTAAAAGTCGAAATTAGATGATCGTAGTCCGCCATTTCTTGCGAACCGTCTCGCAAGATTTCAATATTGTCACCTGAAAAACCTAATCGACTAACTCCAAACAAAGACGTCAGAGTCAAAATTACAATAATGACGGTTGAAATTATCGGATTTCGGATTGCCAGAATGCCGATGTTTTGAAGTCCAAACCCACTAATCATCTGCGTTGGGCTCTCCCGAATCATTGTTACTTGAGGTTGAACCTTAATGCATTGTCATCAATAGCAATATTGGTTCAGCACTTGAATTGTCCAAATTATACAAAACCCGGATAAGAACGTCAGGTCAACACGGCAAATTGATTGTCCAAAGACACTTGATCAACGCAAAGCTGTTGATACCGCTAATAAAATTCGCAATAATCGACAAATCACCACGGTGCACAACTGCAACTGACTATATTTGGGGGTCGAATGCGAATTGTATTGTTTATTTCTCTTGTTTTCGCGGGTTGTATATCCGCGTTTGCCAAGGAAGATCCGGTTCACGTGATTGTTTCTGTGAAGGATCAAAATATCCGGGTTTACAAAGGCGGGGAAATAATTGCCACGTCAAATGTCTCCACCGGGAAGAAGGGGTATTCAACCCCCACAGGCATTTTTTCAATTCTGCACAAGCGCAGGCGGCATTACTCCAATCTTTACGGCGGAGCTCCCATGCCGTTTATGCAACGGCTTACCTGGTCGGGAATTGCGTTACATGCCTCAAACAGTGTTCCCAGATATCCGGCATCCCACGGCTGCATTCGATTACCACACGGTTTTGCAAGAGAACTTTTTTCGATAACCGATTCAGGTGCTCACGTTGTTATCACTCCAGATGATGTAGCACCGGAAAAAATTAGCCATGAAACGCTGTTCCAACCGCTTCCTTCATATAATCAGCGCGGTGTTATGGACAGCTGGTTGGTTTCTCATTTGCAAGAGAATGAAGTTTATGGCGAGGTCAAAAGCCGTAATATGCCGCTTCGTATATTCATCACCCGGCGGACACAGCGCCAGGAAGTCATGGATGCACAGCGTATATTGAACTCACTTGGATACAACGCTGGCATTGCGGACGGGGTCATTGGACCAGGCACACGTAACGCAATTCGCGCGTTTGAGGAGAAACTGTTTCGCAAGCCGACGGGCGAATTTGACACAGATTTTCTGACTGCATTGTATGCTGCCACCGGGAAAGCACGACCAGCAAACGGGCACTTGTTCGTTCGGCAGAATTTCAAACCAATTTATGATGCGCCGGTAAATATCCGTAATGCGCGGGAACCCTTGGGTACCCATCTGATTACGGTAATGAATTTTGATTCGGGCGATAATGAAGCGAATTGGATGTCTGTCAGTTTGCGCGACCGGCCGAGAGTGCCGGTTTACACCGACGAGGGATTGCTGGATTCAGAAGAAGCAGAATTTCAACCGGTTTCAAATAGCCTGTCGCGAATTGAAATCGATCCAGATGTACGCAGGAAAGTGTCTTCCATGCTGACACCAGGCTCGTCAGTATCAATTTCTGACAATGGCCTGAGCCTTGAGACCACTCCACAGGGAAGTGACTTCATTGTCTTGACCAAACGGTAAGAATTTTAAGGGTATCTCCAAAAACAACAAAACCCGCCTTCAATGGGCGGGTTCTGTTTGTAAAAACTGTTTCCAGTCAGGTTTGGTTTCGCTGTTGGCGAACCAGCAATTCCTTAGCGACCGCTACGAACGATTTCAGGAATGTCACACCGAACAATGCCGAGGTCATCAAGCTGATAATTTGACATTGCGTTGAGCTGTCCAACAGTGCGGCGAAAGTTGCGGTAGTTACGAAGTGAGCGTATTACGTTCATTGGTATATCCTCCAAAAGAGTGTGTCTGTATTCATGATCTGCATATAGACCCGGGCCTTGGTTGAAACCAGCGCTATTCTTGAATACTAGCCATGCAATGATTGCATTACGGCAATTTCCATATCCCAATCAGGAATCAATGATTGAAACAAAAACACCCACCTTGAAAAGGTGGGTGTAATTTTAACAGATCACTATGGGAGGAATTTAGTGCCTGTTTGTTGATCGGGTTTGGGAGGAAACCCGAAAAAATTAGCGTCCGTTGCGAACAACGTTGCGGATGTTGCCGCGTGTAATACCGAGATCGTCAAGCTCACGGTTGGACAGTGAGCTAAGCTCGGACACTGCACGGCGATAACGACGCCAACTATTGATGGAATCAAAAATTCCCATTGTTTTATCCTTTTCGTTTTAGTTGCTTGCTCAATGAGCAATATAAAAAAATATGGCGCAATTGCGGGCGCCCAGGTTGATTGTCAAATTTTCATCTGACGCAATTTCAGTTATCGCGCTTTCAGCAATCTGAATGTGCTGTTTTGCACACGATAAACAACAACACCCGCTACGAGGTTCGCAACGGGTGGTGTTTTTGAACTGTCTTGAGGGGGAGGGGTAGACAGTTCGTATCCGGTTTCTGGGAGGGTGAAACCGAAACTTTTGTTTCCTTATCGACCTGCGCGGACGATTTCCGGAATGTCACCGCGGACGATACCCAGATCATCGAGCTGACGATTGGACAGAGAATTCAGTTGGGCAACTGTACGATGGTAGTTGCGGTAATTGCGAATTGAGCGAAGTACGTTCATAACCATATCCTCCATTGGATGATGTTTCGTTGTTGATCTGCATATAGGCGTGAAAATTTTGACTTACGAGCGC
The DNA here is from genome assembly GCA_021775455.1 of Hyphomicrobiales bacterium. Taxonomy (GTDB): domain Bacteria; phylum Pseudomonadota; class Alphaproteobacteria; order Rhizobiales; family Rhizobiaceae; genus JAALLB01. The sequence continues at coordinate 105,512 of JAJFHU010000008.1, forward strand.
AAAAATATCATGTCAGATATGCAATGAATGCATTGCTGTTAACGGCTTGTTAAAACTTGCAGCAGAGAAATAAAATAATTAATAAAATCAGTATCTTAATGTGTTTTTGAATCTGGCAATTTGAGCCATTTTTCGACTTTGCCAAGAAGCCCCCAGCCACCCAGTGCACTGAATATTGGCAAGAACAATTGATTTCCCGGATTTGGGCCAATGGAAAAAGATGATCCAGGATTCATGCTTTCCAGAACTGCCTTAACCGGGGCCAGTTGGGGGAACATAATCGGCAGGACCGTCGTGCCGAGCAGGCCGATCAACCCAAAAGCAGTCTTTCGGCCATTTAGCAGATCGCCAATCCCTTTCCCCAGTGCAAAGTTGACCGGAAGGTGTTCTGGATTCTTTGAAGAGAGAACGTCTTCAACTTGACCTGCTGGATGGCCATCATCGGTAGCTAGCTGTGCAAGCAGGCGATCCAGAAGCTCATTTGATTCTTCAGTTGGGCTTTCCTCTAGAAGATCAGTCAAGCTTCTGGTGAGTTCTTCAATTGGGATATCCTGCGGATTTGCAGCCAGAGCCGCCCCAACCAAATTCGTGCCCGGTTGGCAGGCTGCAATTATTTGATTGTGAACAGACTTGTTTTTGTCGATTTGTATATGGTTGAGATGCGGATAAGGGTAATCAACAGCTCCTGGCACTTTTTCTGCGCGTATGTCATGGGACATGAAATTGTCTGCAACCACACCTGCCGGACTGTTTCGGGGCGCAGTAGCGTCAATTGTTGCAACGTAGGTAACCGGTACGCCCTTGGCAACGAGGTTGATGGCCATGTAATTTGCTGAGTTTCCTCCAAGAGAGTGGCCAATTATCGCGATATTGTCCGTAGAGGCATTGGCCTGATATTGTGAAAGTGCGTCGTCCTCCACAAATTGACGCTCAATCCAGCCGTGAACGGTTGCAACATGACCAGCCTGATTCAATTTTTTTGCAAGCGAATCCATTCCTGTTGAAAAAATCCGGCCTGCAAGCCCTCTGAACAAATATGCTCTCATCGATCAAAATCCCTGCATGCAATTACTTTTTCAATCCTTTTGCCAGATAGATCCACTTTTCTACCTTGCCGAGAATGCCCCATGATCCCAATGCTCCAAACACTGATTGAAGCAACGTTGATCCTTTGGCAGCACTTTCCTGTCCACTTGAAGCGCCAAGATCAAATGCCTGAAGAATTGCATCGCCGGATTCCGGTGCCAAAACCGGTAGCAGTGATGTCGCCAGTAACCCGAGTATCCCGTAGGCGGTTTTTCTGCCATCAAGCAAGCCACCCACGGCATTGCCGAAGGCGTAGTTTACCGGTGTTTTTGGATTTACTGCTACCGGATTGGCGTAACCAGGCACAAGAATTTTCAATATTTGCAGCAACAACTGGTTCTGACTTGTATCTGGGCTTTTCGGTTTTGCATCCGTCATCGTTTGAAGCCTTCTGGCGATAAGAATTTGAACAATTTTCGATATGAGCGATGTGGTTTGAATATTTGTATGTCCGTTGGATATCGTCTCCGAATTAACCGGCTCATGTATCTGCGGGATTGTAACTTCCGCAGACGGTTTGGCAGTTGGTTTCGAAGGTGCAATCGTGGGAGCTATGTCCTGCTCGGTCGCCTTCGCATTCTCGTCAACTATAAGGTAGCAAAAGTCTGGCTGTTCATAAATTTTGAGCAGGCTATCCAGAAGGTGTTTGAATTCGTTCCACTGGTTAGGTGGAACCGTCTGGCATCCCTCGCTTGAGGTAGAAGTAGCCGAACCTCTGTGCAAATTGATCCAGAAGAAACTCTTTCCAGCATCGCTATCTTCACCAATTCCGTCGCGGTTTACGACGCAGGGACTTGCCTGCCGAAACGCAGGATATCCCTTACCCTTGCTAACTCCATGCAGGCCCGGCTTGTACAGGATGACCTGTGGCGACTTCAGCTCCGCGCGACCATGCTTGCCTCGAGAGGGATCGGTATTACCATTGAAATTGTGAACCGCTTCAGGTTCAATTACAAAAATGGCATCGTCATAAAGGCCACGATCATTTACGCCACCAACACCCATGGTGTCAGTATAGTATCCGCGTATCGCTACGACGTAAATCGCATCATCTTTCCGGCCTTCAGGAAGCAGGTGGAAGTATTTCTGCAGGGTTGCAAGTGTAATTGCAGAAGATTGGCGAGGGCGATGGGTCGGCAACAATCCCGAATTCGGATTGATTGCGTCGGCACTTACAGTTTCGCGATCATCTGCTGCTGCAGGGGCGGTTAGATCAAGTTTGGCGCTTTCAAAAGCCTTTTTGAATTCGTTCTTCAGATCCCGGCTTTTCCCGGAACTAAATATTGGCTGGCTCTTGTTGTTAAGTTTGGTAATTTCGGTGACTGTTCCGTCATTGCTCCACTTTCCATCGAAAAAAAGGGCTGCTTCCTTTTTACGGCGACTGATGATTTCCGGAGGTATCCGGTAGAGCATAAAATTCTTGCGAGCTTTTTCCAAATCTCCAGCCTTGACATTTTTAACCCAAGTCGCAGATTTGATTTTCCCGGTATTCCAATGAAATGAGAGGGCAGCCGCAAACTGCTCACGAGAAAGAGGCGTATTTCCAAAGGCGCTCCTGACGACTTTTGCGTATTTTTCGAGAACATTTACATATGCGTCGACGCATTTCTGCATCGGTTGTGTTTTGCCAATGTATGGTTCAACCTTGTGGCCGCTGGCGCTTGTGATACCCACGCTCCATGTCCATTTACCCACAGAGTCTTTATAGGCTTGACGCACAATGGCTTCGTGAGAAGCTACTTCCAATGCAATCTGGTAATCCAGCGCAACCACTCTTTTCTCCTGAAATTTAATATGAATACCAAAACAGAATAAGTAAAAATTACGAAATTACTTGTGACAATAATCACATTTTTAAAAATTGACGATAATCAAAAGACCGATATTATCGGTTTCTTGTCAGGGCCTAGCGAGAAAAACATGAAAGATCAAATACTTGAACTTGAGCAAAAACGTCTCGACGCAATGCTGGATGGCGATGTGGAGACACTTGATGCCCTGATGGCTGAAGGCTCATTATACATTCACACAAGTGGTGGTGTGGACACAAAGGAGATTTTTGTCGAGAAAGTTCGAACCTCAGAACTGGATTACAAATCAATCGTAAACAGTGTCGAGCAAGTAAGCGAAGTAGGGGATGTGTGTCTGATTACCGGAGTGTTGGACATAGCCCTATTGCGGGCGGGAGTCCCTGCCGAAATTCACATCCGCTATCTCACCACATGGAAGACCGGTAATAGTCCACAATTTTTGTCATTTCAAGCAACTCCGTTACCTCAATAAGCCGACATGGGATTATTCCTAACCTTCCGGTGAATCGAGCTCCCAAGCCTTCAGCAGCACAGGCAACAGTTTATTCCAGTCCTTTACTCCAGACTTGGCAGCCCAGCCGCCATATTCCTTTAACAATTCATTCTCCATTGGTGTGTTGGTGCCGGATAGATTGTTGAGCTCCGTGCGGTCAACCTCCATATCGTACAGTTCCCAGTCGCAATTGAATTTGCGAACAAGTTTGAAATTTCCAATTCGTACTGCACAATTGCCCTCGTGTTCCCAGAAAATTGGCTGCTGCCGTTGCCAGTTCTTTCCCCTAAAGACATCGAACAGAGATTCTCCCTGAAGCGGCTGAATTTCATGACCTCCGAGCTCCCTCAGGTAGGGTGTGCCTGTCACTTCCAGGATGGTCGCCAGAATATCAACAACGTGACAAGGCTCATGAACGGCAGAGCGGGCGGCAAAGCCATTTGGCCAGTGTGCTACCAATGGCGTTGAGATTCCTCCCTCATGCACATAGTGCTTGAACAACCGGAAAGGAGCGTTCGAAACGTTTGCCCAAGGCTTGTCATAACTTTGATAGGTTAGTTCATCTCCTGGCATGATCTCTGGACGGTTTCCCATCTGGATCTTGCGTCCGTCATGAGTAATATCTGGAAAAAACTTCGCCCAGCCATCCTCGGCCATAAATTCAGCGCAGCCACCATTGTCCGACAGGAACATTATCAATGTGTTGTCAAACTGGTTGAGCCTTTTCAGTTCCGACACAAGTTTGCCAATCGTTTGATCCATGCGGTCGACCATTGCCGCATAGGTTGCCATCTTTCGTGCCTCCCAGTCAGTGTTTTTTTCGTCAGCCCACGGTTGTACATCTTCATCTCTTGGAGAAATTTGCCAATTGGATTGAAACAAACCCATGCTGTTCATTTCTTCGTGGCGAGCAGTTCTGGTCGCATCCCATCCCTTATTGTAAACCCCTTCGTATCGGGCAATATCTTCAGGATGGGCGTGAAGGGGCCAATGCGGTGCAGTGTGCGCCAGATACAGAAAAAATGGTGACTCATCGGTAACCGACTCCTCAATCATGCCAATTGCCTTATCGGTGATTGCATCGGTGAAATAAAAATCGTCCGGAAAAACTACCACGCGATCATCGTCTTCCAGCATGTAATGCGGGGAAAAGAAATGCGTAACGCCATCCACAATTCCGTAGAACCGATCAAATCCCCTTTGGCGGGGAGTGGGGTGGTCAACCTCACCCACACGCCAACTGTCTACCTCACGGGCCATAAAATCCCCGGCGACGTGCCATTTGCCTGACATCAACGTGCGGTAGCCGTCTGCGCGCAGGTGCTCTGCAATGGTCGCGCTGTCGTTGCGCAGAAACCCCTGATAGGCAGGCGTACCCAGATTGGCTCCCATATGACCGACACCAGCATTGTGCGGGTATAGCCCGGTCAAGAGCGAAGCGCGGGTAGGGCAGCATCGGGCGCAGTTGTACATCGAGGTTAGTAACACGCCATCGGCGGCAAGTCTGTCAATGTTATGAGTTTTAATCTCAGAACCGGTGCAACCAAGGTCAGCAAATCCCAAATCATCTGCCAGAATGAGAATTACATTGGGTTTTACCGAACTTGCATTTTCCTGCATGTGAATTTTCCCATCCAACTTGCTTGAACTAAATTTAAAAATCAGGCAGTTGTCCAGCTATTCATTTGAATGTTTTTGATCTGGCAAGAGGGACGCTTGTAATTCCTCTCGCAAAATTGTCAGATGGAGAGTGTGTGGAGTTGAGTATTATGACACCTGACCTGAAAACCAGCTATCTATTCGATGAACTGACCGAAATCCGGCATGATTTTCATGCCCATCCGGAACTTGGCTTTGATGAGCATCGCACGTCCGCTCGTGTGGCCGAATTATTGCGTGATTACGGGTTGGAAGTTCACGAGGGCGTGGGTAGTACCGGCGTAGTCGGTGTGTTGCAGCGTGGAAATGCAACCAGCTCTGTTGGGCTTCGTGCTGACATGGATGCGTTGCCAATCAACGAGCAGAACAGTTTTGATTACCGTTCAACAAATGAAAATGTAATGCACGCATGCGGTCACGATGGGCATACAACCATGCTGTTGGGGGCCGCCAAGTACCTCGCGAAAAGCGGTAATTTCAATGGGCGGGTGGTTTTCATTTTTCAACCCAACGAGGAGCATGGCCTGGGTGCACCCGCGATGATAGACCAAGGGTTGTTTGAGAATTTTGACGTCGATGAAGTTTACGGCATGCACAACATGCCGGGTATGGAAATCGGAAAATTTGCAACCCGTACGGGCCCAATGACCGCAAGTGAAAGCCTGTTTGAAATTGAAATCAATGCAAGAGGTGGCCACGCGGCTCTTCCGCATATGGGTGTCGATGCAATTACAGTCGCCAGCCAGATTGTGGGGGCACTTCAGACCATTGTTTCCAGGAAACTCAACCCAGCGATGAACGGTGTTGTATCCGTTACTGAGTTCATTGCTGATGGTACACGCAATGTTTTGCCCGGAAATGCAGTTCTAAAGGGCGATGCCCGCGCACTAACTCCTGAGATCGCACATCAGATTGAAGCCAAGATGCGCAACATTGTTGAAGGAATCTGCCTTGCCCATGAGGTAACTGGAAAGACCCAGTTTGATACAATCTTCCCAGCCATTATAAATTCGTCTGCTCAGGCGCATTCAGCCAGCGAAGCGGCCAGGAAACTGGCTGGTAAAAACAACGTTGATGGTGATAGCGAGCCGAAGTTGTTTTCCGAAGATTTTGCGCATATGGCAGCTGCAAAGCCAGGTTGCTTCATATTGATGGGTAACGGAACTGCCGGATCAAATGCCAAACCACTTCACTCAGCTGACTACGATTTCAATGATGAAGCGCTGACTTGGGGATCTTCATATTGGGTTCAACTTGTTGAGCAGCAACTTGGTTAATGAGTCCTGACCCTAGATAACGATTACTATCCCTGCTGTTTCGATGACAATTCTTCTGAATAATTCTGAATCAGGTCAACAAGCTCGTCGATAACTGGCTTTAACTGCTTTTCATAGATGCGCCATTTTTCAACCGAAGTCTGGTAAATTTCCTTTCGCACCTGCCATTGTGATGCGGTTTGAACATCTTTCTTGGCACGCGTGTGATCCAGTGCTTTTGCATCCCATACAAGACCCGTTGCCTCAGCCAACTCGGCACCAACCAGCCCGGGGTTCGTGACCAGATCTTCATAAAATATGTCGTGTATTTTCAGCGGGAGAACAGACTTCCAATGCCGCATGAGTTCTTCATAATTACGATAATATTTTGCGATTTTCGTCAAGTCATTTGCGTAACTCTCATGATAGCCGCTCAGCGGATTTTTGTAGATTGACAGAGCACAGTCAATCGGATTGCGTCTGCAATGGATGATCTTTGCCTTGGGAAATACAAGCGCAATCAGCCCCAGTGCAAGAAAATTACTCGGCATTTTGTCTATCTTTTTAACGCCGGGATACTTTTGAAAATTGAAGCTGTCGATATAACGAGATCCTATCCCGGCAAAGCCACCTTCTGGCGCCTGCAAAACCTGGCTCTGAAGCGTTTCGATGGTTGCACCACGATTTGGACCGGATATTCCATCGACGCCAAAACGGTGAAGTTCAGGAACCATATATTCAAGCTCGCCAAAGTCTCGTACACCATCCAGCCCAGCCAGTATACTTTCAATTAAAGTTGTGCCGGAGCGAACCATTCCGACAACAAATATTTGCTCTTCAGATGGATGTCCCTGAACGTCTACTTGTTCAAAAACTTCAGAGCTGAACGTACCCCTCAACAGTTCAAAGGATTTTTCCCAATCGCTTTGGGCTGCAAACGTTTTCTGGAGCTCATTGGCTGCAACATAGTGATCAAATGCTTCCTGATGATTGCCCAGTTTTTCAGTAATTTCACCCAATACTGCCGTTGCAGCAACCCTGTGTTGTTCATGCCGAAATTTACTGACCTGATTTACAAGAACGCCTTTTAATTGAAGCTCAAGTTCTTGTAGTTGTTTCTTGGAATTGTCAGGCAGAGCAGCAATTTTGTCGATCATCGCAAAAGCTGCGCCGGGATCGAGTTCTTGAACTTTTCTGTAATTATCCCGCGCTGATTTGCTGTCACCCAGCCTGATATTGCATTGCGCCTTGAGGGCGTGGATTTTCGCCTGGTTTTCAGTAAGTGGGGCAGCCTGGTCAAGAGTGTCGAGTGCCAAATCCGGTTGCCCCAGTTCCAGTTGGCAATTTGCAATCAAAAAGAGGGTTTTTGGATCCTTGTTGTTCAGTGCAAATTTTTGCTCAAGGTAAACCAGTGATTCTTTGTAGTCCTTCGCTTTCTCGGCAAACAAAAAAGCAATGGCGCCGAGTATCACCTCCGATTTCCTGTGCAACTTCAGCGCGGTTCGCAATGCCTCAAGCGACTGTTGAAATGCCCCGGCCCGGATAAACAGGCTACCCAACACGAACCAGTGTTGGGGGTTCTTCCTGTCCTTCTTCAGAATAGCTTCAACGTTTTGGACATGCTGCATGATAGAGGATTGCGGCAACGCATGTATCTGCTGCTGCAATTTCGCCAGTGTGGCGTTATCGGGTGGTGGGCTTGCCATCTTGCAATATACAACTAACGAAGCAGCATGGTTTCTTCGATTCCGCCTTCAATCAATCCAAGCCGCTTGTCGAGGTACGTTGTACATGCATCCAGCAATTCTTCATTGTGCTCACTGAAAAAGTGGTTTGCATCAGCAAGAGTATCTTGAGTAATAAGGATGCCCTTTTGCGTTTTCAATTTGTCGACCAGTTGTTGAACCTCATCAGGGGGGGAGACCTTGTCATCTTCGCCATGAATAATTAGTCCCGAGGAAGGGCAGGGTGCAAGGAACGAAAAATCATATATGTTTGGTTGCGGCGCAATTGACATGAACCCTTCAATTTCTGGGCGTCGCATCAACAATTGCATGCCAATCCATGATCCGAATGAGAAGCCTGCTACCCAGCAACCTCTTGCGTCAGGATGCAAAGTCTGAATCCAGTCCAGCGCTGCCGCTGCATCGGAAAGCTCACCCTGTCCATGGTCAAATTCACCCTGGCTGCGCCCAACACCTCGAAAGTTAAATCGAAGAGTTGCAAAGCCGCGCTCAACAAACATGTAAAACAAATCGTAGATGATCTGGTTGTTCATCGTGCCGCCAAATTTTGGATGGGGATGAAGGATAATCGCAATCGGTGCGGTTTTGTCTTTGGAAGGCTGGTAACGGCCTTCCAGTCTTCCAGTAGGTCCGTTGAAAATTACTTCGGGCATGAATGCTCCTGTTTGCGATTATTTGCGGTCCTGCAATTCCAAGGGAATTCCGGATTTTCCCATGGCAGTTCCCTTGACGACGATAGTCCGCCCGCCTAGTTAACAGTTTAGAATTATTCAAAACTGTGGCGGTGAATTCGAATTGATAGAACGGCCTTATTAGCCAATCACAGTATCAAATTTCAAGTAAATAACGTGGCGGCGACCTTAATGCTGTCTTTAGAGCAAAAAAGAACCGGCAATGGCAGGATCAACAAGGACATATCTGGACTATAATGCAGGGGCCCCGTTGCTGGATTGCGCGCGCGAGGCAGCTATCGAAGTATATTCTAACTCCGGCAATGCATCTTCGGTTCATTTTGAAGGCAGGGCAGCTCGAAAGACAGTTGAAGCTGCGCGCGTAACTTTCGCCAAATTGGTTGATGTTAATGCGGCAAATGTGATTTTTACTTCAAGCGCAACTGAAGCAGCCAACCATGCGCTGTCACCACGGATTCGCGCAGGTGGTCAAACGTTAACAGCAACGAAACTCTATTGCAGTGCGATCGAGCATCCTTGTGTACTTCAGGGAGGGCGTTTTTCGAAAGAGAATACAATTCCCGTGAGCGTTCTTGAATCCGGCTTGCTTGATCAGGATCACCTTAAGACGTTGCTCGATAATCATGATCATTCGGCGGGAATGCCGATGGTTGCTGTTATGTTGGCCAACAACGAGACAGGTGTCATCCAGCCTGTACAGGAGATTGCTGACCTGGTGCATCAATACAATGGAATTTTTGTTGTAGATGCGGTTCAGGGGTTGGGGAAAATGCCAGTGCTGATCAAGGAAATCGGGGCGGATTTCTCGATTTTTTCCGGGCACAAGATCGGTGCGCCGCAGGGTTGCGGAGCACTTGTTTTGTCTTCTGGATCGTTGTACCCAGAGCCATTGCTGAGGGGCGGTGGGCAGGAAAATTTTCACCGTGCAGGGACAGAAAACGTAGCTGCGATTGCTGGTTTTTCCGCGGCGTGCAATTGGCATTTGGAAAACTTGACAAAAATTGTCAGATTTAATATTCTTCGTGACTGGATTGAAGACGAAATTGCTTCCATAACCCTGGCCAGTGGAAACGGCTTGGGACAACCGGTTTTCTTCGGAAAATCGGAAAACAGGTTGGCCAATACGAGCTGTTTTTCGGTTGATGGCGTCAAAGCAGAAATGGCGCTGGTTGCACTCGATTTGGCTGGCGTTTCTGTATCGTCCGGATCTGCCTGTTCTTCGGGTAAAGTTCGCCGTTCTCACGTTCTGGAGGCAATGGGGGCGAGCGAAACTGAAATGGAAGGTGCCTTGCGGCTCTCTTTTGGATGGCACACGGAAAAGGCAGATGCTGAGAAATTTTTAACTGCGTGGCGGGAATTGGTAAGCCGCGTTATACGGAACTAGATTTGGAGAATGCCCATGCCTGCTGTGCAGGAAACAATTGATGCGGTCAAGGAAATCGATGTCGACAAGTACAAGTACGGCTTTTCGACCGATATTGATTCCGACACAACTCCAAAGGGGCTGAGTGAAGACACAATCCGGATGATTTCGGGCAAAAAGGTAGAGCCGGAATGGATGCTTAAATGGCGACTTGAGGCCTATCGGCGTTGGCTTACCATGGAAGAGCCAACCTGGGCGCGCGTCGAATATCCCAAAATCGATTTTCAGGACATTCACTATTATTCAGCCCCGAAGAATTTCGAGGACGGCCCGAAGTCACTAGACGAAGTCGATCCCGAACTGCTTCGAACCTACGAGAAACTGGGAATTCCACTCAAGGAGCAGGAAATCCTTGCAGGTGTTCGAAAGGCTGGAGATCCATCATCGCTAGATGATGATGGTGGTGATAATGTATACAAATCCGGTCGGGTTGCTGTCGATGCGATATTTGATTCGGTATCAGTAGTTACAACCTTCAAGGCGGAACTTGCGAAAGCCGGTGTGATTTTCTGTCCAATTTCGGAAGCCATTCGCGAACACCCTGAATTGGTACAAAAATATCTCGCTTCGGTAGTTCCCGTAACCGACAATTACTATGCGACACTTAACAGTGCAGTTTTCACTGACGGTTCCTTTGTGTACGTACCCGAAGGGGTGCGTTGCCCAATGGAGCTATCCACTTATTTTCGCATTAACGAGATGAATACCGGCCAGTTCGAGCGGACACTGATCATTGCTGAAAAAGGTTCATACGTATCTTATCTCGAAGGGTGCACGGCACCTCAACGCGATGAAAACCAGCTTCATGCCGCCGTCGTTGAACTGGTTGCCATGGAAGACGCTGAAATCAAGTATTCCACGGTTCAAAACTGGTATCCGGGCGATGAAACCGGCAAAGGCGGTATCTACAATTTTGTCACTAAGCGGGGCAATTGTCAGGGTGATAACTCAAAGATTTCGTGGACGCAGGTTGAAACCGGCTCGGCAATTACATGGAAGTATCCTTCGTGCATATTGCGGGGCGATGGCTCGCAGGGTGAATTCTATTCAATTGCGGTTTCCAATGGTGCCCAACAGGTCGATAGCGGTACCAAGATGCTGCATCTGGGCAAAAACACCAAGAGCCGGATTATATCCAAGGGTATTTCTGCCGGGCGATCTCAAAATACCTATCGTGGGCAGGTAAACGTGCACCGCAAAGCGACCGACGCACGGAACTTTACCCAGTGCGATTCACTGCTGATTGGCGATCAGTGTGGTGCGCATACGGTTCCTTACATTGAAGCCAAGAATTCAAGCGCACAGTTGGAGCACGAAGCAACAACGTCAAAGATTTCTGATGACCAGCTTTTTTATTGCTTGCAGCGCGGAATTCCGGAAGAAGAGGCCATCGCGCTTATCGTCAATGGTTTCGTCAAGGAAGTGATACAGAAACTGCCGATGGAATTTGCGGTCGAAGCACAAAAACTGATTGGCATCAGCCTTGAGGGGAGCGTTGGCTGATGACTGGAAATCTGATCGTCGACGCCTTAATATTCGGCGTGGCAATGGCTGCCGCAAATTATTTCGTTTTATACAAAGCGCATGAGGGCAGGATGCGAAAGTCAATTCTGGGCGGAATGATTGCCGCTGTGATTTTTGGTGTGATTATTCAGGTAATTGGGTAACGAAGTAATGGATATGCAATCTTCAATCGCAAAGCAGGCCTCTGACAAGGCTCATTTGGTGACGAAGTACGTGGCAGTATTCTTCGGCAATTTTTGCGCTATTTCCGCGATTTATTTTACCATTCGCACGAAATTCCTAATGCCGGAGTCGTTGCAGGTGTTTGGAATGGCCTTTGCTGCATGGGTGGTTGTCATACTGATAGTCCACACAGTTTTGCGCCCTTATCTGGAAAAACGGTTCCTCCGAAAAATGGCAGCAAACCAGAATTAGTATCAAGAAAAAGAAACACAACAATGATCGAAATTAAAAACTTACACGTCAAAATTGCCGAGACGGAAACAAAAATCCTGAATGGTCTGGATTTGACCGTTAATGCGGGTGAGGTTGCGGCAATTATGGGGCCGAATGGCTCCGGCAAGTCCACACTTTCTTACGTGATGGCGGGCAAGAAAGACTATGAAGTTACAGAGGGTGATATCCTGTTCAATGGCGAATCCATTCTGGAAATGAAAGTCGATGAACGGGCAGCAGCCGGTCTCTTTCTGGCGTTCCAGTATCCGGTGGAAATTCCCGGTGTGCCGACAATGAACTTTCTCAAGGCGGCAATGAATGCCCAACGCAAGACGCGTGGCGATGCAGAATACACGACACCGGAATTTATAAAACGGGTAAAGGAAGCAGCGGGCAATCTCGGCATATCGATGGACATGCTGAAACGTTCACTTAACACTGGTTTTTCCGGTGGTGAGAAGAAACGTGCTGAAATCCTGCAAATGTCGCTGCTCGAGCCGAAATTTTGCGTTATGGATGAAACCGATTCTGGACTCGATATCGATGCGCTCAAGGTTGTTGCTGATGGCGTGAACAATTTGCGCTCACCTGATCGTGGTTTCCTGATCATTACACACTATCAGCGTCTGCTTGAGCACATCGTGCCGGATACCGTTCACGTGCTTTATGACGGTCGTATCATCCAGTCCGGCGGCAAGGAATTGGCACTTCAGCTGGAAGAGCATGGCTACGCTGATGTAATTGCGAATGCAGCATAGGTGAAATGTAGATGAACGCTCCTATCAAACTGACTGAAGCTGAACAGGCACTTCTATTGCTTGGCAGTGACGGCGAAGCCTCAGGTATTCTGCGGGAACGTGGTTTGCCAACCCGACGTGTTGAGGCATGGCATTACACCGACTTGCGGAACCTGCTCAAATCGATCCCGACTGGCTCACAGTTGGATACCGGTGACGTTGATAGACTGCTGTCATCCTACCAGCGGCTAACCCATGCAACTCGACTTCCATTCGTCGATGGCAAATACATCGCTGATGCTGCTGACGAAACTCCGAACGGAGTGCTGGTTGCTGGCGAAAATGCGCCTAATCTAACACCTGCTGCCGATGATGATGCCATTGGTTTGATTGGCGCGATTACCGGGGCTAAGGGCGTTTCAATAGCCATAAAGGATGGCGTCAAACTGGATAAGCCCTTGGGACTTGCCCAGGTGATTGCAAGTTCTTCCTTCTGTTCAACAGCTCACACGATCAATGTTGGCAAAGGTGCACATGTCTCTTTCATCGAACGACATTTGTCAGGTGACGGGATTACGGGGCAGGGGAATGCCATTACGTCATTGAGCGTTGGAGAAGGTGCGGAAGTGCTTTGGGCTATTGTTCAGCAGCACGGTAATCAATGCACCCATCTGGGGCAGTTGAATGTAGACCTTGCAGCAGACGCAAGGCTCACAATTCTTATTCTCAATTGTGGCGGGAAACTTGTTCGCCAGGAAGTCCACGTGAAATCCAATGGCGAGAATTCCGATCTCGAAATTCTGGGTGTTAATCTGGTAGGTGACAAGACACATGTGGATGTCACGACCAGCCTGTTGCACAATGTGCCAAACACCAACGCGGAAGAAACCTTCCGCAATGTGATCACTGGCAGTGGGCATGGTGTATTTCAAGGTCAGATTAGGGTTGCGCAGCCAGCGCAAAAGACCGATGCGCAAATGGCGTGTAATACACTCCTGTTAAGTGATGAGGCAGAGTTTTCGGCGAAGCCTGAATTGGAGATATTCGCAGATGACGTGATCTGTGCGCACGGCGCTACAGTCACCGATATTGATGATGAACACTTGTTTTACATGCGAGCTCGCGGAATTGGTGAGACGGATGCTCGCGCCCTGTTGATCAAGGCATTTGTAGACGAGATATTTGATGATCTGGAGGATGAAACTTTCAAGGGAGCTCTGGTTGGTCTTATAGATGACTGGCTGGATCGTAACGGATGAACGCGATGGATCAAGTGGTTGAAAAGAGTGCCTTTGATGTAGAGGCCGTGAGGGCAGACTTTCCGATCCTGTCACGGGAAGTCTATGGCAAGCCGCTTGTCTATCTGGACAGCGGTGCATCCGCGCAAAAACCGCGTCAGGTAATAGACGCGATCAGCAACACATATGAAAACGAATATTCAAATGTTCACAGAGGGTTACACTATCTTTCTAATGCAACTACTGAAGCATACGAGAAGGCGAGGGAGACCGTTCGACGCTTCCTGAACGCAAAGAGCGCGGATGAAATTATCTTCACCAAAAGCGTAACCCAGGCGATAAACATCGTCGCTTACGGTTGGGCAATGCAGGAATTGAAGGAGGGTGATGAAATCATCCTTACCCAGATGGAACATCATTCCAATATCGTACCCTGGCACTTCCTGCGTGAGCGTTACGGCGTGAAACTTGTATGGGTACCGGTAAATGACGATGGCAGCTTTGATATAGAGAAATTCAATTCGGCTCTTACTGATCGCACCCGCATGGTAGCAATCACCCACATGTCGAATGTTTTGGGAACAGTGGTACCGCTTAAGGAAGTCGTGAAGATTGCCCATGAACGCGACATTCCGGTTTTGGCCGATGGGGCACAGGGTGTGGTTCACATGCCGGTTGATGTCCAGGATCTGGATATCGATTTTTACTGTTTTACCGGCCACAAGCTCTATGGCCCATCGGGAATTGGCGTCCTCTACGGCAAGTACGATCGACTAAAGGCTATGCGTCCGTTCGAAGGCGGCGGCGAAATGATCCTCGATGTATTCGAAGACAATATTACTTATGCTGACCCGCCTCACCGTTTTGAGGCTGGAACCCCTCCAATTGCCCAGGCAATTGGTCTTGGCAGGGCAATTGAGTATGTGGAATCGATTGGTTATTCGGCTATACAGGCGCATGAAAAAGAATTGCGGGACTACGCTCATTCGGAGCTTTCAAAAATCAACTCGCTACGTATATTTGGCAATGCACCGAACAAGGGTTCAATTGTATCCTTTGAGCTTGAAGGTATTCATGCGCACGATGTGTCAATGGTTGTGGATCGTGCAGGAGTTGCGGTCCGTGCCGGCACCCATTGTGCCCAGCCGCTCATGACCAGATATGGGGTGACTTCCACATGTCGTGCCTCATTTGCTATGTATAATAAGAAATCGGAAGTTGATGTGCTTGCAGAAGCACTGGAAAAGGCGCGCAGTTTTTTTGCGTGAGGAATGATGGAAGACACAATAGCCAAGCCTGAAGAGGCAAACGAGGAAGTTCCCAACGCAGTTGCTTTTGCAGCCGAGGAAGGTTCATCAATCGATCCGCAAGAATTGGAGCGGTTGACTGCGGACATGATTGCCGCTCTCAAAACGGTTTACGACCCGGAAATTCCGTGTGACATCTATGAATTGGGCTTGATTTACAAGATCGACATTGACGACAGCCGGTTGGTAAAAGTCGACATGACATTGACCGCACCTGGATGCCCGGTGGCTGGCGAAATGCCGATCTGGGTGCGAGATGCAATTGCTACCGTTCAAGGTGTCATGGATGTTGAAGTCGAACTGGTCTTCGATCCACCATGGACGCCAGAACGTATGTCGGAAGAAGCTCAGATTGCTTTGGGCTGGTATTAAGGTTTAGATGTTCCCATATATTGGGAGTCAACGGAGAAAATAATGCCTGGTTTTGAAGTCATAACCACCACTGACGCCGCCCGCAAACGGGTTGGTGAAATTCTGGCTGTGAACCAGGATGCGAAAGGTATTCGCATTGGCGTTAAGAATGGCGGCTGTGCGGGTATGGAGTACACGGTAGAGTTGGTTGCTGAGCCGGTAAAAGGCGAGGACAAAGTCGAAACGCCCAAAGGCACCATTTACGTTGCTCCCCAGGCCGTTCTGTTCTTGCTGGGTACAGAACTGGATTATGAGATTACAAAACTCAGAACCGGCTTTGTGTTTAACAATCCCAATGTTTCTTCAGCATGCGGTTGCGGCGAGTCGGTTGAACTTACACCTGCTGAAATGACACCTGAAATGCTGCGTGAGCTGGAAATCTCGCGCCAGGCATAACTACCCGTGTTTGTTCAACCTTGCATCAGGTCAAGCCTTGAAATTTACATGGGTTTGTAATCAAACAGGATAACAGCCAACGGAATTGGTGAAACAGCCAGTGCAATCGTTAGTACAAATCCGGGGAATGAAAACAGCCGACTTGTACCTGCCATCAATGAAATTCCGCCACCGCCTCCGATAAGAAAGCTGCCCGGAAGATTGATTGCCAAGGCAAGCGCCAAATATCTGTAACGCAGGAGAAAAGGCACAATCCGATTAGGCGCCTTCTCGGCCAGAAATTCGAGCCGCTCATACCTGTTCATTTTTGAGATATCTCTTATCAACCCGGCTGCGCGGACAGCGCCCAAACTCTCCAAAAGGTCAATCAAAACGGTTCTGGAAATGAAATATCCAATCGCAAAACTTAGTGAGAGTCCGGCAATTGTGGTTACATAGACAAGAAAGACAATCGGCGCTCCGAACATTGCAATAAGACCAAGCCCTATCTCAACCCCCGGCACGAATGGGATTGCGATTAGCAAAAAGTACAGAAACGCACTGGTGGTAATCATCCAGTGCACCCGATTTTCATTGGATGGACGCAGGTCCATTTTCAATTGTTCGGCAACAAATTCTGACATCAGGTTGGCAAAGATGATAATTGCACAAAACAGTGTCAACTTTACAATGCTTTGCCATCGCAATTTCGTTCGCAAACCTTTCAGTTTCGAGAATTTAGTTGTTAACCAATCCATCAGATGATGCTGTCAATTGCCCTTCAAACCAGAAATTCTTTTCGATTGTCCAATACCAGCGTTTCACATTCCAGGTAAATGTACCTTTGATTTTATCTCCCTCGACTGAACCTCTCCAGGATATTTTGGCGTCCTTGTCCAGGCAGTGCGTTTCGCCAACAAAATCAACCGCATCACTATTTTCACGTACATAGTATGGAGCTCTGGGATAATTACATTGTGTTTCACATTCGGTAGAAACAAACGTACCTTTGTCGAAACTCCATGTATCCGAAATGTCCAATGGTCTGCCAATTATCCCGGCTTTGCCTGTAAAAATCATACCATCAAGTATTCCAGATCCGTTGGTTTGTGCAGCATGAAGTGCCTCAAAATCGGGTTTTGGATTTGAGTTCAGAGCGAAAATCCAGGTAATAATCAATCCTACAGTCAACCCAGTTGCTAACAATATTGTAAAAAATCTATCTTTCATTTCAACTTGTTCATCCCTTAGGCGTTTCAGTTCTAGCGATCGCCAATGCACATTGCCACCGAACTCCAATTGGCAACTTTCTCAAAGTAGAAAGTTTGTGAGTTATCCAATCCATCCGTAAATGCTGTCAGTTGCCCCTAAAAAAAGTATTTTCCCCGACTGAAAATACTGCGCCTATAATTCTGCAATATGGAGCCACACTTGAAATTAATTGTCACCTTCCAAATTCGACATTGCGGTTTATGTTATCGTTTAGTGTCAAGATAATCTGTATGCAATTCAACAACTAAACAGGATTATTGCTTCAATGTCTGCTCATTCCTCACTTTTCGATCGGTTGAAATCTGACAGTTTGCCTGAATGGAAATCGTATGCTGAACACCCATTCGTCGAAAAGATGGCTGACGGCAGCCTGCCTCGTGAATGCTTTCAACATTACCTGATTCAGGATTACCTGTTTTTGATTCATTTTGCCCGTGCTTATGCGCTGGCAGTTTACAAGGCGCCAAATCTGGAGTTGATGCGAGGATGTCTGGGAGGTTTGACGGCCATTCTCGGTGAAGAAATGCATTTGCACCTTAAGTTGTGCAAGGAGTGGGGACTTTCGGCAGAAGAAGTGGAAAGTGCGCCGGAAGCAAAAGCGACGATGGCCTACACTCGCTATGTATTGGAAGCAGGGCAAGCCGGGGACTTGCTGGATTTGTTTACTGCACTTGCGCCATGCATGATTGGATATGCAGAAATTGGCACGAGGCTTTCCAGGCTTCCAAATGGATTGGCAGATGATAATCCATACAAGGTTTGGATTGGGGAATATGCTGCCGACGGATACCTGGAAGTAGCCAACAATGCCAAAACTATGCTGGATCGACTTGGTGAAATGAGTCTTACAGAAGTGCGTTATCCCTGCTTGCTGGAATTGTTTCGACAGGCAACTCGGCTGGAAGCAGATTTTTGGCAAATGGGGCTGGATATTTCCGACTGATTGAACTTGTTTCAGGCGAGACTTGATTTTTCTTGATTAAATTGAAATAAGAACATATAGTGAACATTTTTAAGGTGGCTGCTATGTCTGATTGCATGCCGAACAGAGATCACGGTATCAATTATATCGAGTTTGATGTCGTCGATATTGATCGCGCGAAGAGGTTTTATAGCTCAGCATTTGGCTGGTCATTTACCGATTATGGTCCTGGTTATTGTGAATTTAACGATGGGTTCATGAAAGGTGGGTTCGCACAATCGGGAAGGAGTAGCTGGGGTGGCCCTTTGGTCGTGCTTTACGCTAATGATCTGGAAGCAACTCAGGCAAAAGTACTAACTGCCGGTGGAGAAATTATAAAGCCCATCTTCTCGTTTCCCGGCGGACGGCGGTTCCATTTCAGGGATCAGGATGGTTATGAAATGGCGGTTTGGAGTGAACCGGATGGCGAATGATTGCCTGACATTGCTTGGTACCAAAGGTGGACCGGCAGTTCGATCTCCCGATGCTATGCCCACAGCGTCCCTGTTGGAACTTGGTGGTCAGACTATCGTAATTGATTGTGGCATTGGTGTAACGCGCGCAATTGTTTCATCCGGCAGGCGATTGCTAGACCTTGATGCAATTTTCATTACTCATTTGCACAGCGATCATTTGCTCGAATTGGGTCCGCTCGCCCATACAATATGGACGAGCGGGTTAAAGCGCAATATTCAGGTGTTCGGACCCCAGGGTTGTCTGGAATATTGGCGGCATTTTCTTTCCTCAATGGCATTCGACAATGCAATGCGTGTTGAAGATGAAGGACGGCCTCCAATAGAAGAATTGTTCACCGTTTCTGAATACACGGAAGGTTTGGTATGCCAACTTGAAAGCATTTCTGTTTCGGCCTTGCGGGTTAACCATCCTCCTGTAACTGAGTGTTTTGCGCTGCGGTTTGAATTCGGTGATCGATTAATCGTGTTTTCTGCTGACACGGCCTATTTCCCGCCACTTGCTGAATTTTCAGAAGGGGCAAACATCCTTGTTCATGAAGCGATGGTTGAGGAGGGTATCGAATTGTTGTTGAAGCGAACTGCCAATGCCGACCGTTTACGTGAACACCTGGATGCCAGCCATTCAACTGCAGAGCAAGCTGGCCTCATCGCCAACAAAGCAGGCGTAGGAAAGTTGGTGCTCAATCACCTGATACCGGCGGATGACAGCAACATCGGATCGGCGGATTTTCTCGACGAAGTCAGGCGCAACTGGCGTGGTGAAACGATTGTTGGCAGCGATGGAATGGAGATCATGTTCTGAATGGCGGTAGACAATGAATTCAAGGCTTTTCTGGAGGAAGTATTTGACCCGGTAGGTTCGGTTACTCTCAAACGTATGTTTGGCGGGTTGGGAATCTTTCGTCATGGTTTGATGTTTGGATTAGTGGCTGATGGTCGTGTGTGTTTGAAAGCTGATGAGCAAACTGAACAGGACTTCATTTCGGAAGGAATGATCGAGTGGAGTTATGATGGCAAGGGCAAGCCGGTCAAAATGGGGTACTGGTACATGCCGGACCGATTGCTTGAAGAGCCGGAAGAATTAAAGGAATGGGCACTGAAAGCTTTTGATGTTGCAGTCAGGGCCGATCAGAAAAAATCACCGGCAAAGCGAAAACTGAAAGAGTAAGCATCCGCCGCTTTCACTCGGTTTTCGAACAATTGCATATTACCTTATCGCAAGAATGCAGGGATAAATTCTTCGCCACCAAATGCATGTGACTTGTCTTTATGATCGCTTTCTTCAGCCGGTTTGCGGCCTTTCGGCTCGTGGATTTTTTTCTGTGGTTTGGCAGAAGTGTCTGCGGTCTTTCTTGTCTGCTTCTTTTCCGATCTTTCAGCGCTTGCCTGTTTTGGATTGTCCGGTTTTTTGCGGGCTTTTCTGCGAGCCTTTGCATCCCACGCGACCTTGTCACCTTGCCACGGAATTTCCTTGCCAATCAGTTTCTCAATTGGATCAAACTTCTTCTGGTCTTCCGGCGTAACGATCATGTAAGCCGTACCTTTGCGGCCGGCGCGGCCCGTGCGACCAATCCGGTGCACATAGTCCTCTGCATTTACAGGAACATCAAAATTGAAAATATGGCTTACGTCGGGAATATCCAGCCCGCGGGCTGCAACATCACTTGCGACTAGTATCTGAATATTGTTCTCCCGGAAGTTGTGAAGCATTGTCGTGCGGCTGCGTTGGTCCATATCGCCATGGAGCGCACCACATGAAAACCCGTGCTTGTCGAGTGAACGGAAGAGAGAAGCTACATCCAGCTTTCGATTACAGAATATGATCGCGTTTTTCAGGTTTTCCGCTTTGTTTATGAGATCCCGCAATACCGAGCGTTTTGCCCAATCCTCGATATCCGATGCAACTGCATATTGCGTAATTGTATCTGAGGCTGAAGAGTCCGGGGATACGGAAATTTGCACCGGGTTTTGCAGGAACTGCTGCGAAAGTTTTTTAATTTCCGGTGCCATGGTGGCCGAGAAAAACAGTGTCTGCCGTGTAAAGGGCACCATTTTGCAGATGCGTTCAATATCGGGAATAAAGCCCATGTCGAGCATGCGGTCAGCCTCGTCGATTACCAGGGTTTCAACGCCGTTCATCAACAGCTTGCCGCGCTCAAAACAATCGAGTAGTCGACCCGGTGTTGCGATCAGTATGTCAGCACCGCGATCAAGTTTTCTGAACTGGTCTTCAAACGATACGCCGCCTATTAGCAAGGCAACGGTAAGCTTGTGGTTTTGGCTGTAACGATTAATGTTTTCCTCAACCTGTGCAGCCAGCTCACGGGTAGGCTCCAGAATGAGCGTGCGCGGCATGCGTGCCCGGGCCCGGCCTTTTTCCAGCAATGACAGCATTGGCAGGGTAAAGGATGCGGTCTTGCCGGTTCCAGTCTGGGCAATGCCCATTACATCCCGGCGCTCCATAACGTGGGGAATTGCTTGAGCCTGAATTGGGGTGGGTTCTGTGTAACCGGATGCCTCGACGGCAGCCAGTACCTTCTTGCTTAGTCCAAGATCTTCGAATTTCATGTAGAGTTTGCTACTTCCTGTAACAGGTCATTTTTTATATCTCGGGGATGACCCTTGCCCCGGCTGCGCGCATAAAATTTAAAAAGCGCGGTTTATTGCGTTGGCGATACGGGAATCGTACGTAAAAGTCAACGCCTGTCGCAATTGTTTGCAGCGCGGACCCCCGAGTGAGACGATTGCGATTGTGGCAAGCTCTCCTGTTTATTCACTCCTTTGTCTGGCCTTGCCGACCCTCGGGGCTTTTCTCTGTCCCGCTTGAGGCTTCGCCTCTCGTCGCCTCTTGGTTGCCCGTTTGCGGGCTGGCGAATTTGTTAGTCACAAATTCTTGCCCTGCCACGCAGGGAATCTCTCCACCGTCACCCCTGAGCCTGTCGAAGGGGTCCATACCCGTGAGTTCACCGGCTAACGTGAGGGTCATTGTGTGGATAGCAAAGAGGTATGGATTCCTGTGCCAAGCACAGGAATGACGATGGTGCGGATACACCTCGCCCTTGGGCAATCAGGCAAGAAGCAAGGCGAATACCCCAATCCCCGCTTTTGAAAATGCGGGTATAATCTTCGGCCTTCAATATTCCCGCTTCGTTACCGCGATCAACGTTGGGGCGTCGAGCGCCCCATCCGGTGGGCGATAGGCGATGATGCGGCCGACATCTTCATCCGGTATCTCGAATGGATGCAGCGGCTCGCATTGCTTTAGCCGCAGGCGGTAGTTGAGCCATATGGCGAAGAGGCCGAGCAGAAAGCCCGGCAACATCAGCGCCCACAACGCCTGAACGAAGGGGGCCATCGACTGGTAAGTATCCAGCAGGTCCTGTCCGAAATGATAGTTTTGCATTTTATTTCTCCCACAAACTAATACGGCTGTTGGGAAACCCAACAGTAGGGGGTGAGAAGCGGTGACCGCAGGGCACAAAATGGCGAAGCCAATTTGAGCGTCCGAACGCCTGAGCGCCTACTGGTGCGAAGGCAGAAAATCGCCACATAACCCACTCCCAAACTAAAACGGCTGTCGGGATGAAACCCAACAGCCGGGGAGTTAGAAAACCGTACGTGGACGGCCGCAATGGCCTTTAGGCCATCATCCCGAAGGATTGGAGCCCTGGACATACGCCAAAGCCTCCCCGACCCACACAATTTGGATTAGGGAAGCGTCTGATTACGGCTGACGCCCAGCCGCCACGTACGGGATTTCTAAGTCCCCAGACCCGAACACATCAGGTCATGGGTGAAGTATAGGATATGGTGCGTGGGGAGGAAAGGGGAGCTTTAGCTATTATTGAAAATACAGTGGAAATTGTGGGTACCTTACAAGTACAAAAAATGATTCATTCGGATGGTAACCAACATCGATATCAAAAATCATTAGACACTTCTGAACAAGAACAGTTACTCTACACGTAAATTAAGTCATGGTAGAATTTGATAAAGGTTGTTTCAGATGAAACTTGTTGAATTTCAAGTTACGAATTTTCAAAGTGTCGATGATTCCGAGTTGATAAAAGTTGACCAGGTCACATGTTTAGTGGGCAAGAATGAAGCAGGGAAGTCTGCTATTTTAAAAGCATTACACAAGCTAAATCCTATTAGTGAAGAGTGCGCTTTATTTGACCCAACTGACGATTATCCTCGGTCGCGTGTAACGGAGTACAAAGCTGACATTGACCTGCCCCAATTGATTGGTCCAGTTTGAATGTTAGTTCATGGTTATCCTTTCATGCAAGTGGATGATGGATTCTGGTGCTGGCGGTTTGTAGCCAAGCGATGAATGTGGGCGTTTTGTATTGTAGTGGATACGCC
>JAJFHU010000009.1 GCA_021775455.1 Hyphomicrobiales bacterium
AGACGTAAACGACAATCTGGCGCGCGGGCGTTATTTTTTCTGCGACATTCTGAAAGAAGGAATTCTGCTTTATGAGCGGCAGGGTTCGAAGCCGTTCGCAAAGCCCGGTCCTGTGGACAAGAAAATGGCACTGGAAGAGGCTCGTGGACATTTTGTGGAGTGGTTTAATAAGGCGCAATCCTCCCTTAAGGGATTTACATTCTATACCCGTGAGCATGAAATTAATGATGCAGCATTCACACTTCATCAGTCTGTAGAGCGTCTCTATAGTTGCACCTCTCTCGTTTTCACCCTTTATGTGCCCTACACCCACAACATCGAAAAGCTGCGCTCCCGGTGTGAGCAACTGGATGCGCGTCTTATCGAAGTGTGGCCAAGGGCCACGCGCAAAGAACGAGCTGCTTTCAACAAGTTAAAAGAGGCATACGTCAAATCGCGCTATTCCAAACACTGGGTTATTACCTCGGAAGAACTCCAATCGCTCGGCGAACGGGTCAACCTCTTGCAGGAAGTGACCAAGCTGGTGTGCGAGGAACGGTTGGAGAATATGGATTGCCATCCCTCCACACGTCATCCTCGGGCTTGACCCGAGGATCCATGTACATCCATTTGAGCCGTGGATACTCGCCTCAAGGGCGAGTATGACGAGGTGTTTAATTGCCTCGCGCCGCGACAAGCTCAGGGTGAGGTAACGTGGGTTGCATCTTTCCGGACTCGTGACAACCGCTGTCTTTGCCACCATTTTCACTCCCGAAAACCACCCCTGCGGCGATGAGATTGTCGGTACCACAAGGAAAGTGATATAATATGTTGCGGTAAAGAGCGAATTGATAACGGGTTAAGCGATTTCATGCCGGAATCGCACGAATTTCAACCGCGTGCATTTGCGCAATCCGTTTTTTTGATGTGTGAGCGGAGTTTCCGCGTTTGACCTGTTGCACTATGGGTTGCAGGCGCATAAACCTGTGTCGGTATTAGTTTGCTGGCATATAACGGATCTACCATATGAATATTCATGAGTATCAGGCGAAGGCGCTGCTTCGCGATTGCGGTGTGCCCATTTCTTTGGGCTATCCAGTTCTCAGTGCAGAAGATGTTGACAAGGCTCTGGACGCATTGCCGGGACCGGTCTATGTCGTCAAATCGCAAATTCACGCGGGCGGGCGTGGCAAAGGCAAGTTCAAGGAACTTCCCGACGATGCCAAGGGTGGCGTACGCGTTTCCTCTTCCGAGGATGAAGTCCGTACCAACGTAAAGGAGATGCTCGGCAATACGCTTGTGACCAAGCAGACAGGACCGGCCGGCAAGCAAGTCAATCGGCTTTACATTGAAGATGGTGCCGATATTGATCGTGAACTTTATCTTTCCATTCTGGTGGACCGCGAAACCGGGCGTGTTTCCTTTGTTGCTTCGACTGAAGGCGGTATGGATATTGAGGCGGTTGCCGAGGAAACACCTGAGAAAATTCACACTATAGCGATAGATCCTGAAGCCGGTTGCACACAAGCGGATGCATCGAAGCTGTGTGATGCCTACAAGCTGGATGGAGATGCGCGCACGGACGGGATGAAGCTTTTCCCGATCCTGTATGATGCTTTCGTTGGTTATGACATGAGCCTGCTTGAGGTGAACCCGTTGATCGTTATGACGGATGGTCATTTGCGGGTGCTTGATGCGAAAGTTTCGTTTGATGGCAATGCTGAATTCCGGCATCCGGAACTCGCTGAATTGCGAGACCTTTCTGAAGAAGACGAGAAGGAAATTGAAGCTTCCAAGCATGATCTATCCTACGTGGCGCTGGATGGCGACATTGGCTGTATGGTCAATGGTGCAGGCCTCGCCATGGCAACGATGGATATAATCAAGCTGTACGGCGCGGAGCCGGCGAACTTTCTCGACGCTGGTGGCGGTGCAACAGTTGAGAGGGTCACTGCGGCATTCAAGATCATCACATCGGACCCCAACGTGAAAGGCATACTCGTCAATATTTTTGGCGGTATTCTGCGCTGTGATGTGATCGCTGAGGGTGTGCTGAAAGCGGTTGAGGAAGTTGGTCTCAAGGTTCCTCTAGTTGTACGCCTTGAAGGTACCAAGGTAGCTGAAGGTAAGGCGATGATCGACAATTCCGATCTAGATGTGATTTCGGCAGATGATCTGGACGACGCCGCCCAGAAAATTGTGAAAGCAGTAGGGGGCGCAAAATAATGGCTATTCTTATCGACAAAGATACCAAAGTTCTCGTTCAGGGTCTTACCGGCAAGACCGGTACTTTTCACACAGAGCAGGCGCTTGCTTATTATGGTACGCAAATGGTTGGCGGCACACATCCGAAGAAGGGTGGCCAGACATGGGAAGGCTCCAATGGCGAGAAACTTCCGATTTTCACAAGCGTTGCTGAGGGCAGGGAAGCAACTGGCGCAAACGCTTCGGTAGTGTATGTACCTCCTGCAGGTGCAGCAGCGGCGATCATCGAAGCAATCGAAGCTGAAATTCCGTTAATCGTGTGTATCACCGAAGGTGTGCCAGTTCTCGACATGGTCAGGGTCAAGGCGAAACTCGACAAGTCAAAATCCCGATTGATTGGTCCGAACTGCCCGGGTCTTTTGACTCCGGAAGCCTGCAAAATAGGCATTATGCCTGGGAGCATATTCAAGAAAGGCTCGGTCGGCGTAGTTTCGCGCTCTGGAACGCTCACATATGAGGCTGTTTTCCAGACTACCAATGCCAAACTAGGCCAGACAACTGCTGTGGGAATTGGCGGTGATCCAGTCAAGGGTACAGAGTTCATTGATGTGCTGGAGATGTTTCTTGCTGATGATGAAACCGAATCCATCATTATGATTGGTGAAATTGGCGGTTCGGCTGAAGAAGATGCTGCGCAATTTATCAAGGACGAGGCAAAAAAGGGCCGGTTCAAGCCGATTGCGGGATTTATCGCCGGTCGTACAGCACCACCAGGTCGAACCATGGGGCACGCTGGAGCTGTGATTTCTGGCGGCAAGGGCGGTGCTGAAGACAAGATTGAAGCCATGCAAGCAGCAGGATTCAAGGTCTCTGATTCACCGGCAAAGCTGGGCGAAACCCTGCTTGAAGCAATCAAGGGATAACCTGACCGGTAATACACAATTTCAAAGGCGGGTAGTCGATTTGGCTTATTTCCCCACCTGTGGCACCACAGCACTTGCGAAGCGTTTGGAATCTGATTACGACGCCTAACAATTAGCTTTCTAACAATCGGATGAATTCCATGGACAAGTGGGTATACTCTTTTGGTGATGGTGCCGCGGAGGGCGCTTCCTCCATGAAGGAATTGCTCGGTGGAAAGGGTGCCAACCTTGCTGAGATGAGTTCGCTTGGCTTGCCGGTGCCGCCTGGTTTCACAATCGTTACCGAAGCTTGCAATTGGTATTATGCCAATGAGCGCAATATGCCGGAATCACTGCCTCCGCAAGTTGATGAAGCGTTGGTCAAGATTGAGAAAGCAACCGGACGCAAGTTCGGCGATGCGACGCAACCATTGCTCGTATCTGTCCGATCCGGTGCCCGCGCCTCCATGCCCGGCATGATGGATACGGTTCTCAATCTTGGCATGAATGACGAGA
Organism: Hyphomicrobiales bacterium; assembly: GCA_021775455.1. Lineage (GTDB taxonomy): Bacteria > Pseudomonadota > Alphaproteobacteria > Rhizobiales > Rhizobiaceae > JAALLB01. Next base: position 3,603 of record JAJFHU010000009.1, read on the forward strand.
CGGTTAGTGCTTTGGCCAAAGAGGCAGGTGATGAACGTTTCGCTTTTGACAGTTATCGCCGGTTTATCCAGATGTATTCCGACGTTGTACTTGGCGTGGACCACAGTGAATTTGAGGAAATTCTTGAAGATGTTAAAGCCGAGAACGGCTTCGAACAGGATACAGATCTTTTTGCTGAGGATTGGAAAGACGTAGTCAAACGTTACCTTGCAATGGTTGAAGAGGCTCTTGAGCGACCGTTTCCGCAAGATGTCCGCGAACAATTGTGGGGAGCAATAGGAGCGGTTTTTTCTTCCTGGATGAATCAGCGCGCGATAACCTACCGCCGCATTCACAACATTCCTGAAGCGTGGGGAACTGCGGTCAATGTTCAAGCCATGGTATTTGGCAACATGGGCGATTCTTCGGCTACAGGTGTTGCCTTTACCCGTAATCCGTCGACGGGTGAGAACAAGCTTTACGGTGAGTTTCTGGTAAACGCCCAGGGAGAGGATGTCGTGGCGGGAATTCGCACTCCGCAGGATTTGACAGAGGTGGCGCGTATTGGTTCTGGCTCGGATGCTCCGTCGCTTGAAAAACTGATGCCTGAAGCGTTTCAGGAGTTTGTCGATATCGCCAATAAGCTTGAAGCACATTATCGCGATATGCAAGACCTCGAGTTTACGATTGAAAAAGGCAAGCTTTGGATGCTGCAAACCCGGAGTGGCAAACGCACAGCGAAGGCAGCGCTCAGAATTGCTGTCGACATGGCGGAAGAAAGTTTGATCACCAAAGAAGAAGCTATTCTTCGCATTGAACCGGCTTCGCTCGATCAACTTCTTCATCCGACAATTGATCCCGCTGCAGACAAGAAGATCATAGCCAAAGGCCTTCCGGCATCTCCCGGTGCGGCTACAGGCCAAATCGTATTCAGTCCCAACGATGCTGAAAAACTGAACAGCGAAGGCACACCGGCAATTTTGGTACGGATTGAAACCAGTCCGGAGGACATTCACGGCATGCATGCAGCGCAGGGTATTCTTACTGCTCGTGGAGGAATGACCAGCCATGCAGCAGTTGTTGCCCGCGGCATGGGCAAGCCTTGTGTATCGGGTGCAAGTGGAGTTCGTATTGACTACCAGGCCCAGCAATTGACGGTGGCCGAACATACGCTCGGCAAGGGTGATATAATCACCATTGACGGCTCCAGTGGCCAGGTACTGCTTGGCGCTGTCGCCATGCAGCAGCCGGAGCTTTCCGGCGCCTTTGGTATCCTCATGGAATGGGCGGATGCGGGTCGCCGGATGAAAGTTCGCACCAATGCTGATACGCCGACTGATGCAAAGTCTGCACGCTCGTTCGGGGCAGAAGGTATCGGCCTTTGCCGTACCGAGCACATGTTCTTTGATGGTGACCGAATTATTGCTGCGCGCGAAATGATCCTTTCTGAAACTGAAGAGGATCGTCGCAAGGCGCTTGAAAAGCTTCTTCCGATGCAGCGTTCCGATTTTACTGAATTGTTTGAAATCATGGCCGGACTGCCGGTTACTATTCGCCTGCTTGACCCGCCGCTGCATGAGTTTCTGCCGCACACCGACAAGGACATAGAAGAAGTGGCTTCTGCCATGGGTGTCGATGCGGAAAAGCTTCGCCAGCGTAATATGGCATTGCAAGAATCCAACCCGATGCTTGGACATCGTGGTTGCCGACTTGCTATTTCTTACCCCGAAGTCACCGAAATGCAGGTGCGGGCAATCATCGAAGCTGCGATTGCGGCTCGCAAAAAAACCGGGATTGCCGTTGTTCCGGAAATCATGGTTCCCCTGGTTGGAATGCGTGAGGAGCTTGAGTACGTAAAGGCCCGGATAGATTCTGCAGCACAAGAAGCAATGGACGCTGCCGGTGAGCCAATTGAGTATTTGGTTGGAACCATGATCGAATTGCCTCGTGCTGCACTGATGGCGGATGAAATTGCTGAGTCTGCAAGTTTCTTTTCCTTCGGCACCAATGATTTGACTCAAACAACATTTGGCATTTCCCGTGATGATGCGGCAATGTTCATGTCGACTTATGAGGCTAAGGGTATTGTTGAGCGTGATCCGTTCGTTTCGCTTGATACCAGCGGTGTCGGGCAACTGGTGGACATTGCTGCTGAGAGGGGTCGCAAAACTCGCCCGGATATCAAGTTGGGTATTTGCGGTGAACATGGCGGTGATCCGGATTCCATTCAATTCTGTGAGACGATTGGCCTGGATTACATTTCCTGTTCTCCTTTCCGTGTGCCGATTGCCCGATTGGCGGCAGCACAATCTGCGATCAGGGGCAAATATTCTTAAGGTTGATTGGGAAGAAAGGTTTTCTTCCGTCATCCTCGCCCTTGTGGCGAGGATTTACACCGCATTACCTGGCCATGCCGATCCGTTCGGGTCGCCGCGTGTTCGCGTACTGGCGGTTTTGAAGGATTTCAAAACCTTGTCCTGCCACTTTGTTTGTTTTCCGCCGCGCTTTCGGCGGGCGCCCGTTTGCAGGCTGGGCACCGGCTTCGCCAGCTTGCCCTGCCACGGAGGGGGTTCTTTTCTGAAGTATGCAGGAGCTTTTCAGGGCGGAGAAAAGTTTTTTTGAGAAAGTTTATCAATTCAATTAGCTTTGCTAAAATTCCGTTCAATTCTAAGGTGTTGGAAACTTTCCGGGCACAACTACGGCAACAATATTAAAGGACACAATCGGATGACTGGCCGCCGAAATCGCAAACCCTCGCTCGTAACGCAGGTAGCGCAGGCTTTACATTTTGTTGACGATGAAACAGGTGCGGTTGTGCCATCAATCCAGTCTGCAGCAACCTATGCGCGCGACCAAAACTATGAACCGCGCAGACCTTACACCTACCGGCGGGATGGAAATCCGACTACCGAACATGCCGAAGCTATCATTGCTGAACTGGAGGGTGCCAAAGAATCCATGCTTTTTTCCTCTGGAATGTCAGCGTGTACGGCGGTAATAGAACATCTACCCACCGGAGCACACGTAGTGGCACCAAAAGTGATGTATCACGGTGTCCTGCAACAGCTTCAGAAGTATGAGGCGAACAACCGTATATCGGTCAGTTCTTACACGTCGGGTAATTTGAAGGAACTGGAGGCCTCAATTCGCCCCAATAAAACGCAGCTGGTTTGGGTTGAGACGCCGAACAATCCAAATTGGGAAGTTACTGATATTCAGGGAGCATCAGACATTGTTCATGCTGCTGGTGCGAAATTGCTCTCTGATTGTACAGGAACGCCGCCGTGTATGACACGTGCGTTGGAATTCGGCGCAGATTTTTCATTTCACTCAGCAACAAAATATCTGAATGGCCATTCAGATATCACTGCTGGTGTTTTGTCTGTGCGTGATACCGGTCAGTTTTGGGAAGACATTTTCTGGATCCGCAAATTGCAGGGTACGGTTCTGCATGCCAACGATGCGTGGCTTTTAATTCGTGGTATGCGGACGCTGTTTCTGCGGGTTGAAAAGGCTTCAGTCAATGCCATGACCATTGCGAAGCATTTTCAAGGCCACAAGAATATTGAAACAGTTTTGTATCCGGGACTTCAATCCAACCCCGGTCATGAAATCGCCAAACGCCAGACCAATGGACAATTTGGTGGCATGATGTCGATTATCGTCAAGGGATCAGAACAGGACGCGATTGATGTTGCGCGCAATTGCCAGTTGTTTTATCCCGCCACGTCGCTGGGCGGCGTGGAAAGCCTGATCGAGCATCGCAAGACGGTTTCGGGTGAAGGGTTTCCCGTGCATCCGCAATTGCTGCGGCTGTCTATCGGCATTGAGGACGTTGAAGATTTGATTGATGACCTTCAGCAATCCCTTGCTCGAGTATTTGGGTGAATGCGTTGTTTATATCTTTGAAAATTTCAGGAGAACCTTGATGCATATTGGATTGATCGGCGGTATTGGGCCGGCTGCGACCGAGTTTTACTACCGCAGGCTCGTGAAAGCGCATGCTGCAGTAAATCAAGATTTGGATTTGACTATTGTCAACGCAAATACACGGGATCTTCTCGACAACATGGCCAATGGTGCAAATGATGAACAGGCGCAGGTTTTCTTAAAATTTGTGAAACGGTTGCAGGCTGCAGGGGCTGACATGGCTGTAGTTACTTCAATAGCAGGGCATTATTGCATCAAGGAACTTGAAGAAATATCTCCGCTCCCAATTGTGAATGCCATTCCATTACTCGATAAATTCTTTGGAAATCAGGGAGTTTCATGCATCGGATTGCTGGGCACACGAACCGTGTTGGAATCTCGTCTCTACGGCGGAGTAACATCAGTGGATATTGTTTTGCCGGATGGAGCCGATCTGATAGCAACACATGATAATTATACCGCCATGGCAATTTCCGGCGTTGCAACTGACCAGCAGAAGGCATTTTTTGTCGAAATGGGTTCAATACTGTGTAAACAGCAGGGGGCTGAAGCAATTGTTCTTGCCGGAACAGATTTATTTCTCGTTTTCGGTGATCGTGATCCTGGTTACAGGGTTTTTGATTGCGCTCAAATTCACATAGATGCCATAACTTCGCTGTCACTGGCCAAACAGTGACCCCATTTATCCCGACACAGCTAATTATTTAGCCATTGCGTCGGTCAAACATTAACCAAAACTTATCCATTCGATCATATTTTTTAACCGCGGTCGTTGTTTTCAACGCTGCGCACCTGAAGGAACTGGTCATGATTGAGAGAATCTACGGAGTTGGGGACGTGGGGACAACAAACCAGTTGTTACACCGGCAAAGCCTGCGGGTGGCGTATGCAATTGCACTGATAAGTTTTTTTGGCGTCATTTACTATTTTTACGCTGCGCAAAACAAGATTGCGGAACATTCACAAATTTTCCGGGAAATATCAGACAGCCTGACCCAAACCGATTTGATGATGGGCAAATTTGTGGACAAGGCCGACCGAATAGTTGAGCAATTTGAGAACAAACCAGATACGCGCAAAATTGACTTCAAACACAAGGTTTCATCGCTGGCGGAACGCAAGCGCATGATTGCAGCCCTGCCAGTTGACTCCGATATCCTGGCTTCCAAAACAGCGCTCTTGTATCATCAAAAGAACTCTCTGCTGCAGTTCTCGAAAGCGTCTGCCCTGTTTGAGAAGATTGATATCGCTACCAGGGTTCAAATGGTGAAGAATTCGCGCTTTATGACTGCCGATGAATCGTTCAAGCATCATGATTCAATGCTGAATATGGAATTGATCCAAAAGGCAAAATCCAAACCGGACATGTTTTGGACTGCCAAGCAAATTTCCGAAACTTACAAAAGTAATGTATCCGTCAATAACAAGCACATTTTGAACGAGCTGCGCGTCTTGCTGGATTATGATGCAACAATTAGTCAGGAACTCCTTAAGCAGCTTCTGCAAATATCCTTGGGTCTGGTAATGTTTCTCGCCTTGTTTGTGTTCATACCGGTTGATGTGCTGCTAAGCCGGTTGATGCGAAACTTGTCTGCCGAGCAAGCAAAGGCCCAAGCAGCAGAGCAGGCCAAATCCGAATTTCTTGCCAATATGAGCCATGAGATCCGCACACCGATGAACGGTGTAATGGGAATGGCTGAGTTGTTGGCGAAGACGGAACTGGATGCGCGTCAATCGATGTTT
>JAJFHU010000010.1 GCA_021775455.1 Hyphomicrobiales bacterium
GAAGAACTGTTTCATTTCGCCATAAAGCTGGGCGGCGAGCGTCTTGTTGGGTGCGAGGATAATCGCCGGGCGCTGGGTCGCCTCAATCACCTTCGCCATGGTGAAGGTCTTGCCGGAGCCGGTGACGCCGAGCAGGACCTGGGTATTATTGGGGTAGTTTGCGCTCACGGATTCTTTGTTTTCCGCTTCGCCATCCGGCTCGCGTCCGTTCACGGGCTCGCGGTTTTGAACGATTTCAAAACCTTGCCCTGCCACGGAGGGGAGGGTGCCTGAAGCAGACATTTCTCCAAGCCCTTCCACCAAATCGGCAATCGCCGTGGGCTGGTCACCGGACGGTTCGAATTCGGTGACCATCCTGATTTCGATGCCACCCTCGGTTTTTGCCGGGCGGGCAGGCCGGTGAGGTATCCATTCTTCGCCATTCTTGATCAGCGGATTGCCTTCGGAGATCAAACGGGTGAGGGCATCAACTGTTGCGGTAACGCCGGAGTTGCCTATGGCGCCTGCGTCTTCCAGCGAAACATCCAGCCCGGCGACTGGATTAAGGCCGCTCGCGGCGCGTTCAGCAGGATCGGACGAGCCACCAATTAATCCGCCGCGGGACGAGCGTTTCTCGGAAACTCCCCTTGCAGTGGCCTCTTCGGCCTTCATGCGCGCTTCCCGCGCGACCTTGGCCCGGTGCTTTCCGGCATCGGATCGCAGCTTGCGGGTTTCTTCGGCACGGTCCGTGCGCGCAGCTTCTTCCTCGGCAAGCTTCAACCATTCATCCAGCGCCCCGCCTTCAAGTGGTGAGCCCTCAAGGTCGGGCTGTGGAGCCTCTTCAAAGCCGGTGGGTTTTTTTGGGTCGGATGCCATGAAGGGAATATAGGGGAGTCGGAACCGGAATGGGAGGGGGTGGACGGTTTTGAAGTGTGGACTGCTGACAGGTAGTGTCAGGAGGTGATTTCAAGTTTCAAAATCAGCTCGATAAATCTGTGAATTAAAAAAGTGAAGTAAAATCAGAATTTTTGTATAACTCTGGCAAGTTTTTATGAGCGACTCGAAATTGACTTCGTTTCTTGATTTTTGGTTTGTCAGATGAAACGTTTTCTATCTTAATACCTGGGTCATAATATACGGAGCCTCCCACAACTGCGGCCAAAAACATCGAGAAATCTGTTTGTTCACAGAGCAAAATTTTGGAGCTAAAACTGTATTCAGGTGGTGGTTTTCGGAAAAGTGAGGGTACATATGCAGCTTTGGCGTGTTTCCGGTTCCAATGTTCAAGCATGCCACCAAATCCCCATTTTGCTGCAACAATATCTTGCTTGGTTAGAAGCACTAAACCGCCTCCCATATCTGAAATTTTTCCAGCTTTAAAATCATACCCCTCGAGATCGAGCCTGACTCCTGTGAGGTGGTGTGCGTCATAACCGCAGACATATTTTCCACCAAAATTCAAACGATCCGGCTTTCCGGATCGGTCGGGATAACCGTAGTTCTTCAAAAAAAATTCTACTCCCAAATCCTGATATTCTCCTGCTGTTGGTTCCGGTGTCATCAAAGTTACCGGGCTCTTCGGGGAGAAATTTACGAAGTCGCGAACGCCATACTGTTTGATTTCCCAGCCAAGATAATCCGGCTCAGAATACCCGTTTGGTGAAATTCCCAAAAGTGCTTCAAGAGTGTACCCCCCACCGTTACGGGCTGCGTAAGAGTGAGACATCGCGTCTTTACCCAACTTCTGAGATGCAACCCAGTACATTTGGTGTATTTTTCTAAGAACCGTTAGCAACTGTTCCCTAGTGTCTATTTCGTCAGTATTCAGAGGGATTCGTAAAAATACACCGGTTTCATCGAGTTGGTCTTGAGCATGTATTGCTTTTGCTAGATTGCTGTTTTGACCGGCAGCATGGGAAATAATTTTCCCATCGTTTGTGATGCCAAAGAACATCACCCGTCCCTCCTCCCTTACACGCATGATATCTGATGGTGCACTTCTGCAGTTTTTCAAAAAACCTGAAAGCCGAACTTCCGGATAATTTGGATAAAGGATCAATTGGGCGCTTGGTGCATGCTGAACATTACCGTTGTCACCAAGCCAATAGAAATCAATTACTGCTTTCGCCCGATTACGTACGCTGCCAGAAGTTTCATCAGTATCTGTGTAAACACTACCGTGTGGGAGTATGTTAAGAGCGGTAAAGTCTCCACCAAGGTAAACTTGGTTTTTGCTGTTATCGTTAGGAGCAAGCTTCTTGGCGTATAGACGGTTGACACCTGCAGCCTGCATCATCTGAGCAAGTTCAACCATTGTTTCAGGCATGCATTAATCCTCTGGTGGTCAAGGTTTCAATTCCGTCGTTAAATGATTTTCAGATTTTCGTGTCTCACACTCCCAAATCACCTTCACATTCCAACCCAATTCTTTCAACTGTGATTGGTGTTTTTTGTCTCTGACTTGGTTTCCTTCAATTTTCCCTCGCCAGAATTCAGGGCGTGTTTTGGGCCATTTGAAGTACTTGCAATTGTGGCCATGCCAAAAGCATCCATGAACAAAAATGACTGTCTTGTACTTTCTGAGAACAATGTCCGGCTTTCCGGGAAGGCTTTTGTCATGCAGCCGAAAGCGATAGCCTTGGGCATGCAGGGCCTTTCGAACTGCGATTTCCGGTCTGGTGTTTTTGCCCCTGATCCCGGACATCATCCGGCTACGTGTAGCCTTGCTGACTACATCCGCCATCTACTCGGCAGCTTGCAGCGTTGGAGCAAGTTCCCCTTGCATGAATGGTTTCATATGATTGGCAACCGCTTCAACAACGGGCGCTACAACAGAATTGCCAAACTGGCGATAGGCTTGGGTGTCCGAGACTGGAATGTTGAACGGCTTACCACCCATCGTTTCGAAGCCCATAAGCCGTGCACATTCATGGGGAGTGAGTCTTCTCGGATTTTTACCCTCCTGTTTGATCAGAATTTCAGAACCATCCTTGTAGTATCTTGCAGACAACGTTCTCGCGATGTCATCAGGACCACAGAGGCCAAATCCAAAACCGTTGCCTTTCGCTTCATGCTTCTTCTTGTAATTCTGAAGATAGTTCCAGAGTTTGTCAGACAAGGTATATTTTTCGTCAACTTCATCTTCCAGAATTGAACCCAATCTTGGACCCTTGGCAGGGTCCATGACCTGCATGTCACTAAACGAAAATTCCTTTGTATCCCTAAAGCCGGCAATGAAAATGCGTTCACGTTTTTGCGGAACCCATCCGGCAGAATTTATAACCTTAAAGTCAATGTGGTATTCGAGTTCATCTTCAAGGATGTGTCTGATTGTTCTGAACGTGTTACCACCGTCATGCCGTTCAAGATTCTTTACGTTTTCCAGCAGAAAGACATTTGGCCTTTTGGCGGCGATAATCTTCGCTGTATCATAGAACAGGGTTCCTTGGGTATCGCACAAAAATCCGTGTGGCCTGCCCAATGCATTCTTTTTCGATACTCCGGCGATGGAAAATGGCTGGCAGGGGAATCCGGCAAGCAGGACATTATGGTCTGGTATTTCTTGCGGCTTTTCTGCAAATGGTCGTATGTCACCCTCAACCGGGCGGTTATCCGGGTAATTGGCGTGATAGGTTTGTTGCGCAAACGTGTCCCATTCGCTTGTAAAGACGCACCTGCCTCCTATGCTTTCAAAACCCCGGCGCAATCCGCCAATTCCTGCAAACAAATCAATGAAGGTAAACGATGTATCCCCGGCAGGTGAGTGGATGCTTGTGCTGGCGTAAGTTCTCAATACCATCAGGTGTGATGCTAGAGGTTTGGAATCCCCGTCTTCATATCTTCGTATCGTTCTTTCGCAAACTTCCAAGGTTGTTGCAGCTTCACTGATTGTGAGGTTTGCTGCTTGTCGCGCGTGTCGAAACTGTTCCGGTGAAATAGCCATGCGAATCATCCCTGTGTCGAATATTGACAAATTGTCAAAATAATTCCCAGAAGTAAACAAATAGTTCTCTTTTTGTTCTTTTTCTACCTCCGTTTTCGCACCCCTGCCAAAACCGCCACAAAACCCACCACAAGCACCGCTACACAAATTACCAGCAGTTGCTCGTATTTGTGGCCTTCAGGCAGGATTGCGGTGAAGAATGCGGATTCGCGGGCGAAGTAGGCGGTGGCTCCGGCAATGGCGGCGGTGAAAGCCACGAGGTAAGACCAAAGCGGGATATCCCTGCCCATTACCAAACCAACCAGTAATACTGGTGTTAAAAACATGCTGGCGGTTCCGCTAACCGCGACCGCATCAAAAAGGGTTTGGTTGTTCCACAGGGTTAATGCCACGCCCAGCAGCATGAATGCCAACATGGCCACGCGCCCCCCGGCAAGCGTGCGTGAGGCAAGTTTCAATTCATCCACCACCAGCCGGGCAGAGCTGGCCAGTGCTGAATCCAGTGTGCTGAGCGCACTGACCAGCAGCGACACGATCAATGCCACGAAAACCCATGGCGGGAACATGCCCATCCACGTTGTAATCAGTTGCCCTTCATATTCCGCGCCGACCAATGCTGCCTGAATGCCGAAAAAGCCAAAGCCGATAATGCACAAGCTTGATATCCAGAATGCATGTATAAAAGAACGCTTGGTTGTTTCCCGATCAGTCAGAAAGCCTCGATCCATCATCACCGGATCATGTGCAGGGTAGGAAAAGACCTGTAAAAAGGCGACGAGCAGCAGCACTTTGCCATTCCATGAACCTGATGCGCCTTCAGCAGTCAGAACTGCGGACAGATCAAATTGCGGACTCGCAATCAGGCTGACAAAGGCAGCTACGAATATGATGAGGAATATCGACATTTGCAGCACGTCTGTACGCAAGGCTGCGCTTAGTCCACCCCAGGCGCTGTAACCCAGGCCGATCAGTGCTACCAGCAGGATGGACAATTCCCTTGCGTGGGCAATTTCCGGCAAAGCCGCAGAGAAAATCAATCCGACAACCAACAGGTTTGCAAAAACTTCTGATAACAGCCGAAGACCAATGACAAGGTTGTAGCACGTTACTCCGGTTGTCCCGAAGTGTTCCGTGAGCCAGTTCTGCACGGAGCCTGCACCCTTGGACCGCAATTGGGCAACGATGTATCCCCCGGTCAGGAATGAGCCATAATAGGCTGTGTAGGCAAGAGTGCCCCAAATGCCGTAAAAATATCCGAGGATTGCTGCATTCATCAGCGAGCGGGCAAATATCCAGGTGGTGACCTGGCTCAGGACCAGAACCCAAAGACCTGGCTGCTTTCCGGAAACTGAAGTTCCTTCGTAAAAGCCTGCTACCGTAGCCCGGCGCGGTGCACTTGCAAGGCTCGCAAGAACGATGGTTCCGAAAATTGCTGTAATCGCAATCGCCTGCATTAACTTCAGCCTCCGGTGAGAATATTCTTTCGCGTAGCAGTTGCACCGGTTTTAAGCCAGAGGAATAATTTTGCCTTGCAAAATCGTGACTGGATTATAGCATTATTTAGCGGCGGGTTCTCCAGAATCAACCGTGGATCGACGCGGGAGTTTGCGGTAGTTTTTAAGTTCAAATTTTCAAGGAAAACTTATGAACCTCACCATTTACCATCTCACCAAATGCTCCACCTGCAAGAAGGCGATTGCCGCTTTGAAGGAAGCCAGGCATGAACTAACACTTGTGGATGTGCGGGAGGATGGGGTGCCGCGTGAGGCGCTGGAACAGTTGGAGGCGGCTGTTGGCTATGAGAGGCTTGCCAACCGTGCTTCCATGACCTGGCGCGGGTTGAGTGAAGCAGACAAACAGGATTTTGATCGCGAGAAAGCGCTGGCGCTGATCGCCGAACATCCAAGCCTGATGAAGCGACCGGCGATTATTGCGGGTGATGATATCTACGTCGGTTGGACGAAGTCAGTTCAAGCTGCACTTCTGTAGACAACTTCAGTGACAATCCCTGCATTTTCCGCGGATTTCGATTGCAGTGCTTTGTGCCTCAAAGTGGTTGGCGTCTGTCCAGTCCTGTAGTGACTTTTCAATTGGCGCACGGGCAATTTCATCGACGTTGCCGCATTCATCACAAATTGCAAATGCGGCAGCGCCATGGGTTTGGCAGGCGGGATCGCAACAGGCGACAAAGGCATTGATTGACTCAAGCCGATGTACCAGTTTTTGCTCCTGCAATTTCTCGAGAGCTCGGTAAACCTGAAGCGGAGCCCGAAAGCCTTCATCGCGCAGAGCATCCAGAATAGCATACGCGCTCATCGGTGTTTTGGCCTTGCGAAGCGTATCAAACACGAATGACTGGTTGCGGGTGAGATTGCCAATCTGCTTCATGACTGTCTCCCCAGTAATGTTCCGGTGAGTTGACCGGTAATGAAAATGGCTGCTGCAGCTACAACAATTGACGGGCCTGCGGGAGTATCCCACTCAAGCGAGGAAAAGAGGCCAATCGCAACAGCGGCAAGGCCAGCAATAACTGACAAGAGCGCCATTTGCTCAGGACTGCGGGAAAACCGGCGGACGGCAGTTGCCGGAATGATGAGCAGGGCAGTGATTAACAGTACGCCGACAATCTTCATGGCGATTGCCACGGTGAGTGCCATCAACAACATGAATGCCAGTCGATTACGGTCCACCGCCATGCCTTCGGCGCGGGCCAGTTCTGAATTCACGGTTCCGGCGAGAAGCGGTTTCCAGAGAAACAGCAGTAAAGCGAGGACTGTCGCGTCACCGGCAAATATGATCAGCAAATCGGTTCTCGATACGGCCAATATATCTCCCAGCAGGAACGACATCAGATCAACGCGAAGCCACGTCATCAAGGACAGGCATACCAAGCCAAGAGCCAGGCTGGCGTGAGACAACAGACCAAGAATTGCGTCAGAAGGCAGAGCAGTATTGTCCTGCAACAAGAGAACGACGATGCTGATCAAAGCGGCGACACAAAACACGGCAAAGATGACGTTGATCTCAAATGCCAGTGCCAATGCTACCCCCAAAAGTGCAGAGTGGGATAGAGTGTCGCCAAAATAGGAGAGCCGCCGCCAGACTATCAGGCATCCCAGCGGGCCAGCAATGACAGCGATACCGAGACCAGCGAGCATGGCGCGGATAAAAAAATCATCCAGCATCGCGGTTCTCCGGTTTTTTGGGTTTGGTCGATCCATGAGAATGGTCATGATGTCCGTCATCGGGATGACAGTTTTCGGAGATCGAGCCATCCGCATGCTGCACGGTACCATCCGGAAGGTGTGTGTGGTCGTGACTGTGCTCGTAAACCGCCATCGTTTGGGCAGCCTTTTTCCCGAACAAGCTCAGGTATTCCGGATTTTCCGAAACACTTTGCGGGGTGCCCTGACAACAAATGTGCCCATTCAGGCAGACTACACGATCAGTCGCAGCCATTACTACATGAAGATCATGTGAGATCAGCAGTATGCCGCAATTGAGTTGATCACGAAGCTTCGAAATCAACTGATAGAGCGCCACCTCTCCGGCAAAATCAACTCCCTGAACCGGCTCATCGAGAACCAGCAGGTCCGGGTTTCTGGCTAGCGCACGAGCGAGCAACACCCTTTGAAATTCCCCTCCTGACAGGTGACCTACTTCGGAGTTCGCGAGGTGGGCAACGCCGGTTGCCTCAAGTGCGTCGTACATGGCTTTGTTTGTGGGTGAAGCAGTCAAACGCATCAGGCGCTCCACCTTCAATGGCAGGGACCAGTCAATCTCGAAACGTTGGGGGACATAGGCGATCTGACAGTTTTCGGCTCGGGTTACGGTGCCCTCATCCGGTTTGACGATGCCCAGTGCCAGACGAGCGGTTGTCGTCTTGCCGGAACCATTTGGACCAACAAGAGTGACGATTTCACCGCGCCTGACTTCAAGATCAACGCCGCGCACAAGCCAGCGATTGCCGCGATACAATCCGGCATTGGACAGGCTCAGGAACGGGTCATTTTGCTGATCGTCATTCATGAATATTTGCCAGAACAAGATGAAGCACATCGGTTGGAGATGCTTGACGCCCAGACGGCAACGCATTACTCCTTATTCAAATGTAATGTTATACTATTACATTCAAGATTACAAATCTGGAAGTTTGGTTTTGGCTGGTCAGTATTTTAAATATTCACTCGTGGTGGTGGCATGTGTCTTGTTTGCTGCCTTGTCGGTTTCAGCAAAGGCACAGGTCAATGTTGTTGTGTCGATCAAGCCATTGCATTCGCTTGTGTCCGGGGTGATGGTTGGAGTTGGGGAGCCCCATTTGATCATTGATGGCCTGACCTCTCCTCATGCTTACAATCTGAAACCGTCAGCGGCACAAAAACTTCAGGATGCAGATTTTGTATTCTGGATGGGGTCGAACCTCGAAAGATTTCTGGAAAAACCGCTTGCTACTTTTGGCGGTGGCAAGCTGCATATGTCGATGTTCGAACTTGAAAATTTGAAGGCATTGCCATTACGGGATAGCGGTAAGTTTGAGGCGCATGATCATGCGGATGACCCTGGGCATGAAGCCGAGCAGATTGATACCCATGTCTGGCTCGATCCTGAAAATGCGAAAGTCATGGTGAATGCCATTGCTGACGCGCTTGCCGAAGTTGATCCGGATCACGAGCAAGCATACCAAGAAAATGCCCGGTCGCTTCTGGCAGAACTTGGCGCGCTGGATCTTGAAATCCGAAAAAAGTTGAGACCAGTGCAGCAGATGCCGTTCGTCGTGTTTCATGATGCTTACCAGTATTTTGAACATCGCTATGATCTGCAGGCGGTTGGCACGCTTACGGTCAACTCAGAGATTGCGCCCGGTGCGGCGCGGATAAAGGAATTGCAGGATCGTTCGGATCTACTGGGAGCCGTTTGCATTTTTTCTGAGCCGCAGTTTGGACCTGGAATTGTTGAAAGCATGGCAACAGATTCCAGGTTGAAGATCGGTATACTTGATCCTATGGGTAGTTCTATCAAGGCAGGTAAAAATCAATACGTAATCATGATGCAACAACTCGCCAGCAGTTTTTCAGATTGCCTGTCTCCCTAGTCGCGATAGTCTACAGGGTCGAGTTTTCCATCTTTTGCAGCAAATGTTTCCTTGCCCGGAACGATGTCAGTGTTTTGTGCAGCAAGCACCTGCCAACCATCCGCAGTACTGTGAGCAACAAACAACATCACAGTGCGGCGCTCGTCCAGCTGTTTGCCGGTATTGTCCGTTTGGCCTGTCAATCGCCAACGGGCGTGAACGATCGCGGCTTTATCGCCGACCTGACGAATTTTTATCCGTCCCGCTGTCAGGGTAGATTCTGAAAATATCCTGCTCAACCCGTAAGCGTGAGCGCGTTCAATGTCTTTGCGATTGTTCCACCACAGACCCACCACGTTCACGAAGTCCGCGTCCTCGGCAAAAAGAAAAGCCAATGCCTTTGCATCTCGCGCATTCCATGCACTGGCAAAGTAAGTCGGTATTTCCTCTGGCGATTGGGGCAGGTTCACAGGAGTTGCCTTCCGGTTTTTGAATTTTCACCTATAATCCAAAAGCGACCAGTGTCGTTTTTAAACCAGATTGAAAATTTCCTCTGTTATACAAAATTGCAGTATCTCGGCATATTGGCCACGAAGATGATCAAGGGTACCGAACATATCACATTCTTGTTGGTGCGGGATTTTTCCCACATTGCATTTTCCTGTGCCATTGAACCTCTACGAATTGCAAATCTTGAGGCTGGGCGGGATTTATATTCCTGGAATCTTGCATCCGAGAACGGCATTGAAGAAACATGTTCCAACGGAACGATAACCCGGGTCGATCGCGGCCTCGAACTCAACCATCCACGTGAACGACTGTTTGTGATCTCCGGTAATCACGTCCAGCAGCATACAACACGTCCGGTAATTGATCATGTGCGCAATTCGCTTAGCCACGGTGTCCGGGTTGGTGGAATTTGTTCAGCTGCGTACATTCTGGCGAAAGCCGGTGTATTGGACGGCAAAACTTGCGCCATCCATTGGGAATTTCATCGTTTGTTTGCCGAGGCTTTCCCCAAGGTAGAGCTTAAGAAAACGGTTTTTGTGCCGGACAAAACCACACCGACTGCGTCGGGTGGTCTGGCGGCGTCAGATTTGATGCTTCACTTGATTGCCGAACAACATGGTCAAAGTCTTGCCAGCCGGGTTGCCGACCAGATGGTATACAATTACGTGCGCACCGATCAGGAAATCCAGTGGCGCAGCGTTACTGGTGAAGTCGGCCTTCACAATCAGCATTTGCGGACTGCCATAAGAATGATGGACGAAAATCAGGAGTATCCATTGGCGTCAACGCAAATTGCCAAAGAGCTTGGAGTTTCAGTTCGTCAACTGGAGCGATTGTTCAAGAAGTACATGCAGTGCAGCCCGCAACAACATTACCGGATGATCCGCCTTGAAAGCGCCCGCAACATGTTGCGGCTTACCAGCGCGCCGGTTTACTCAGTAGCGCTTGCGTGTGGCTTTGAGTCACCCTCCAGTTTCTCAAAGCGCTACAAACAAACGTTTGGACTTTCACCGCATGAGGAGCGGGGTAGCCGGATTTAGGGTAATCAGCAAATTCTTAACTGATATGGAATCTGGTGCTGGCAACCCTTCAAACTTTTTCTCCACGAACTGCCCAGGCACGAGCGGCCAAAAGTATTCTGCCACCTGCATCCGTCGGCAGGGTTTCCCTGAGCAGATTTTTCAATCGCTCACGGTGTTCTTTGTCCAGCGACATACAATAACCCGGGGCAGGAGCAATACCACTCAGGAAAGGTGCCCAGTAGTCATCAAAGTCACTAAACGGTGTGGGAATATCAATTGGTTCGACTATGACATCTCTCGAGCCTGCGTTTTCAAACAGTTCAATCAATGGTTCTGGTTGGCAAATCGGAAACCGGATGCCTTCATCTTTATCCCTGGCTTTGGGATCAAGGCGGACCGCTGCATCCCAGAAGTAACGCATGAACTGAACATGGCCGGCATAGTCCCAGACGTAGGCTGCTATTGTTCCGCCGGGTACAGTAATTCGCCTCAATTCTGCCAACGTCAATTTTTGATCGGGGACAAAATTCAAAACAAGTCCGGAAACAGCAATATCCACCTCCTGGTCGCCGATCGGGATTTCTGTGCCGGATCCCTGGCGAAATTCAACTCGCTTATCTTTAATTTGTTGCCTTGCCAGCATCAGAAAATCTTCTGAAGGCTCAACCCCGACAACCGATTTTGGATTACATTGACTCAAAACCTGTGAAGTCAGCGCGCCGGTGCCGCATCCCAGATCAACCCAGCGCAAGCCATCACAGGGATCAAGCCAAGAAAGAAACTTGTCTCCAATTTGTCGACTCCAGCGTCCAACATAGGATTCATAGGCGTCGCCATTACTCCATTTGTCTCCCATTGCTGCCTCCGAAGCCAGTCCGGCAGGTCAAGAGTTGCACAGTTGCGAAAAATTGCAAATGTCAGATCTTTCACCGCATGAGGAGCGGGGTAGCCGGATTTAGGGTTTGTGGGGTTGGTGGCGGACGATGCATGATAATTCCTGATGCCAACCTGGAACAATTAGCAGAATTCACGATTGTTCAAGATTGTAAGTTTTTGACACGAAGCAGACATGAGTATGTTTAACGGGAAGTCAGGAATGCGGAGAGGCTGTGTGGAAAGTAGTCTTTCTGTTTCATTGATTGTTGTTGTGGCGACGAGTTTCGCAATTTTTCGGATATCTTTGTAATTGACTTTGTTTGACCGGCAATATGCGCCTGACAGGACAATATCAGCGGTA